>DATAEH010000107.1:0-33519 GCA_036258115.1 Streptosporangiaceae bacterium | reverse complement strand
CTCCGAAGAGGCTCTCGACGCCCCGCTCAGCCCGCCGCCTCTCAACGGCGAACCGGGGCCTGCTACCGGGCTCTCCGGCGATTACCCGGACGGGACTCCCACCCGCAGGTCTGGTCCAGTTTTCAGGACGCAACATGGACGCGACTCTAGACCTACGAAGCCGCTAACCGATCATGGCTGGTACCGCCCGACCTGCCTGCTCAGCCTGGGTTCCCGGCCACGAGGCTGCCGCCTTGCCAGACGGCGGCGACCTGCGGCACGCCAGGCCGGTAGGCGAGGTAGGCGTGCGTTGGCGCGTCCAGCATGACCACGTCCGCCCTGGCGCCCGCGGCCAGATGGCCGACATCGTCACGGCGCAGGGCCAGAGCCCCGCCCCTGGTGGCCGACCACACGGCTTCCTGCGTGGTCATCCGCATGTCCCTGACCGCCAGCGCGACGCAAAACGGCATGCTCGAGGTGAAGCAGGATCCCGGATTGCAGTCGGTGGCGATCGCGACCGTGACACCAGCCTCCAGCAATCGCCTGGCGTCCGGGTACGGCTGCCTGGTGGAGAACTCGACTCCGGGCAGCAGCGTCGCAACCGTGCCCGAGGCCGCGAGGGCAGCGATGTCGGCGCCGGACAGGTAGGTGCAGTGATCGGCCGACGCTGCGCCCGCCTCGACCGCGACCTGGACGCCCGGGCCGTGGCCAAGCTGGTTCGCGTGCACGCGGGGCTCCAGGCCAGCCGAACGACCAGCAGCGAGGATCACCCTGGCCTGCTCGGCATCGAACGCGCCACGTTCGCAGAACACGTCCACCCACTTGCTGTGCGGTGCGCAGGCATCGAGCATCGGTCCGCAGGTCAGCTCGACATATCCGGCGGGGTCGGCTTCGAACTCCGGCGGCACGACGTGCGCACCGAGATAGGTCACCTCAGGTGTCAGCTGGGCCGCCAGCGCCACGCTCCTGGCCTCGTCGGCGATGGTCAGCCCGTATCCAGACTTGCACTCGAACGTCGTGATGCCCTGCGCGAGCATCTCGTTGGCCAGGCGACGCAGATTACCGAGCAGCTCAGCGTCGGTGGCGGCTCTGGTCGCGGCGACAGTGCTGCGGATCCCGCCTGCGCTGTACGGCAGGCCGGCCATCCTGGCCGCGAACTCGGCGCCTCGTTCGCCCGCGAAAACCAGGTGGGCATGGGAGTCCACGAAGCCGGGCAGCACGGCCCGCCCGGCCGCGTCGACGCGTTCGTCGGCCGCCGGCGCCGCAGCTGCCGGGCCGGTCCACGCGACCCGCCCGTCGTCCATGATCAGCGCGGCGTTGTCCAGCGCAGCGAAGCCGTGCCCCTCGCGAGCGGGCTCGTCGCCTCTGGCGGGTGCGTTGGTGACCAGCTCACCGATGTTCGTGATCAGCGTGCTCACGAGCGCATCCTGCCACGTCGGCCAGGGCGGCACTGGTTCCAGGCACACCAGGCCATGCCAGGCCGCGCAGCCCCGCCACCCGGGCGAGAGAGGACGGGCTCGGTGCGTGCGGAAATCCGGGTGCGCGCAGCCCCGTGCCGGGTCCAGGATCACGGGCATGGGCCCAGTTGCCGATGCGCGAGCGCTTGTCAGCGAGCGATTCCCGACCGCGCTCGCCGCGTTCCTGGGTGGCGGCGTGCTTTCTGATCGCAGAACACCGACCTCGGACCTCGACATCGTCGTCATCGTCGGGGGCCTGTCGTCTCCCTATCGCGAGTCGATGACCTGGCGGAACTGGCCAGCAGAGCTCTTCGTGCACCGGCCCGATACGATCGGCGCCTGGTTCGCCAAGGACCTCGCCAGGCGGCGACCGACCCTGGCGCGGATGTGTACCGACGGCGTGGTCCTCGCCGATTCTGACGGCACGGCCGCGACCGTGCGGAACCAGGCGCGGGCGGTGCTGGCAGCCGGTCCGCCGCCGGTCGATCCGGCGGAACTCGACCGCCGCCGCTACGGGCTGTCCGATCTGCTCGATGACCTTGCAGGAAACGAGGACGAAGGCGAGCGAGTCATGATCTGCGCATGCGTCGTACGCGATACGGCTGAACTGGCCCTGGTAACCGGAGGCCGCTGGCTCGGCACCGGCAAATGGCTGTTGCGCGAGCTCCGCGCGGCAGATCCGCAGCTGGCCCGCGAGCTCATAGCAGCAAGAGACGATCCTGCCCGGCTGGCGCCACTCGCGGACGACGTCCTCGCGAGGGCCGGAGGCAGGTTGTGGAGCGGCTACCGGCAGCTCGCCGGGCCGTAACAGTCCCGCCGGGCGTGGGGCCCGGCGGGACCGCCGTCGCGAACTACGCCGCCGCGGCCGCTGACTTCGCGTACAGGTCGAGGATGGCCGGCCAGCCGCCGTCGGACGAGACTGACTTGGCCAGCTCATCTGCGCCCGCCCCGAGCCGTTCGATGTACCGGTGCTCAAAGTCCACGGTCGTCTGGCCGTCGGACTCCGTGAACCGGACCTCGACCTCGCTGGCGTGGGACAGGTCAGGGTCGTACTTGAAGTCGCTATTGAGCTGCCATGTCATCACCAGCCGGCTGGGCGGCTCATAGACGAGGACCTTGCCCCACTCACACTCCGTGCCGTCCACGCCTCGCTCGTACCACCTGCCGTCCACACGAGGGTCGATCACCGCCTCGGCCAGTTCCGCCTCGCCGATATGGTGGCCGATCCACCACGTGTTGAAGCCCTCGGTGAACAGGGTGAACGCCCGCTGGGCCGAGATCGGCACCGTGACCGAATACCTGACCGGGGCGATGGTCGCCTGACTCATGCTTCCTCCTGTGATTCGCTGCTCGCTGTGTTCTGCTCGATCTGGGCTATCTGCTCGGCTGCCAGCTGGAATCCGGCCAGCGCCTCGCTCCACATCTGGTCTAGGTACTGATGGATGGCCTGCACTCCCGCCTGGTTGATCCGGTAGATCCGCCTCGTGCCGTCTGCCTGGTCAGTTACCAGTCCAGCCTGCTTGAGGACCTTCAAGTGCTGCGACACGGCCGGCCTGGTGACCGGCAACTCCGCTGAGAGCTGCCCGACCGCCATCGGCCGCCGCGCAAGGCACTCGAAGATGGCGCGCCTGGTCGGATCACCCAGTGCGCCGAGCGCATCTACTCGGTAAGTTTCCACTAACCGTTAGTCTGCACTAACCAAAGTCCGCGGTCAAGCCCGGCAGCTAAGTCCCAGCCAAGGAAGCAGAACGCGCTCTCGAATGTCGAGTCGATACCTAGTGGGCGGACGTCGCTACCCGCGCCCAAGCGCACTGTCGGCGATGGCGATGAGCTGCTGAGTAGTCAGCAACTGCGGCGAGTCCTGTGGACTCTGGTTGCCACGCATCAGGATGTAGTCGGTGAGCCCGTCCTCGCGCCAGGTGATCACGTTGCGGCTGGCGCGGCCGGGGTGCCCGCGTACCCGAATCGGGTGTCCGCCGACGACCTGAGGCGTTTCGGACCGCCGCAACTTACCCGCGGTCTGGATGATTACCAGCCAGGCGATTTTGTTCGGCGACCGGTAGTACTGCGTGCAGCCGGCCGGGCCAGGGCTTTGCCCCCGGGCCAGGTCCGCCGCCGGGATCAGTCCAGCCGGCCGGTATCCGGGCGGGAGAGTCGTGGGCCGCAGGACAAGCCGGGCGCTGATCCACGCCGTCGCCCGGCCGGTCCGTCCTTCGACCAGCTTCCTGCTGCTTAGGGGGGCGCGCAACCTGATCTGCTGTGAGGTAATAACGCTTGCCGCGATATTCGGGCAGTCAGGCGGGTTGCGGGGGGTCGAGAACCGCAAGAGCAGGGCGACCTGGTTCGCGCTTTCCCGCGCCACCGCCTTGACCGTGCCTCCGCACGACGACGCCCCGAACTCGCCTACGGTGATCGTCCGGCCGTCCGTGCTGACGATGGCGGTCCCGCCATATCCCTGATAGGAGACCACGTAACCGCCGTTGCCGCACGCGGATGAAACCGCCGCGATGCAGCCAACGACCGTTAGCGCCGCCACCCGCCGCATTCATCGGCTCCTTACCCTCGAGAACTTCGACGCCATGCGAGCGGCCCTCGGCTCCGTACTTTCTGCCACGATCTGGACTCCGAGACCGAACCGCGTCCCGAACTGGATCGACGCAAGGGCTGGGGCCGCCGGAGCACAATTCCGGCTTCGCAGGCTTAGAGCCCCGCAGTCGGACCTGGACAGAAGATGCGATCTGAATTACTCTCAGATTCTGAGTATCTCTCAGATCGGACTCGTGACATCGAGAGGAAGTCACCATGGCACGACCCAACGCTGACGGGACGTCGGCTGGCGAGGGGGCGAGTTCTCTTACCCCGATCTACTCACTGATGAACGAGACATACGATCTCAAAACGCCGGGCCAGGAGACAGTAGTTCGGGGTAAGAGAGCCTCGGCTCATGGCCGCACAGCGAGAGGACGTCGGAGGCCCTGGACTACCGCGGCGCTGCCTGCCCTTGAGGGGCGGGTCGCCGTGGTTACCGGCGCCAACTCCGGCATCGGCCTGGAGACAGCGTCGGTCTTGGCGGCCCGGGGAGCGACGGTCGTGCTCGCCTGCCGGGACAACGACAAAGCTCGCAGCGCAGCAGACCAGATCATGGCTCGCACCGGCGCCGACCCGGCGAAGGTCCGCGTCGTGCAGCTCGACCTCTCTTCGCTGAACTCGGTCCGCGAGGCCGCCGGCCAGATCAAGTCGGCGTTCGACCGGGTCGACCTGCTGATCAACAACGCGGCCGTGATGCGGCCGCCATTTCAGCTGTCGGCCGACGGCATGGAGCTGACCTTCGCCACCAACCATCTCGGCCACTTCGCCTTGACCGGGCTCCTGCTCGACCGCATCAAGGCCGCACCGGGCTCGCGGATCGTGACGGTCAGCAGCGTCGGTCACAGGGACGGCGCCATGCGCTGGGACGATCTGCAGTTCGAGGACGGCTACGTGGCCGACGACGCCTACGCGCAATCCAAGCTGGCGAACCTGCTCTTCACGTACGAGCTCCAAGCCCGCCTTCAGGACTCCGGCTCCCGCACGATCGCGACCGCCGCCCACCCGGGCCTAGCTCGGACCAGCCTCTGGCGGTGGGACCCGCTGCACATCAGGATCCTGGCCAGCCCCGTCATGGGCCCGCTGACGTTCTGGCTCGCGCAGAGCCCGCGGAAGGGAGCATGGCCGACCCTTCGCGCGGCGACCGACCCGGCCGCCCGCGGCGGCGAGTACTACGGCCCAGGCGGGCGAAACGAGTACACGGGCCGCCCGGTCGTGGTCTCCTCCAGCGCCGCCTCCCGCGACGTCGCGGCGCGGCGGCGACTGTGGCGGGAATCCGAACGCCTGTCGGGGGTGCGCTACCGCCTCGACCGCCGACCTGGCCGGGTCGGCTCGGGCCGCTGATCTCTCAAGAAACCTTTACTCTGGGGGCCATGCCACGCGCGGGCAAGGGCGGTCGCTATCACCACGGTGACCTTCGAACAGCCCTGATCGAAGTCGCCATCGAGCTGATCGCGGAGCGCGGCGTCCGCGACTTCTCGGTCGCGGAGGCGAGCAGGCGTCTTGGCGTCGCGGCCAGCGCTCCTTATGCGCACTTCGCGGACCGCGACGAGCTGTTGGCCGCTTTGACCGTCCGTGCTTACCAGGCCCTCTTCGCCGCGATACAGCCCGCGCTTGCGGACATCAGCGATCCGGGTGACCGGCTCGCCGCGATGGCTGGCGGGTACGTCCGGTTCGCTGCCACCAATCGCGCGCTCTTCGCGGTCCTTTATGAATCTGGCGTGGATAAGGCCACGCACCCCGAGATCGAAGCCGCTGAGCAGCCGCTCACCCAGACCCTCCGGGACGTGGTCAGCGCCCTGACAGGCAATGACGACCTGCAGGCTGACAACCTCGCGACCGCGGTTGAGGCCGCTGCCAGGGGATTCGCGCTGCTTCTGCTCGACGGCGACTTCGGCGATGGCTCGCGGGCGATCGAGCTTGCCGCCGACCAGGCCGCGCGGGCCGCGAAGGCCCTCATCGAAGGCCGGCACCTGCTGACTGGACCGTCCGGCGAGAACTAACCGCTCTTATCCGAGCGCCGCCCGGATCGCGGAGGCGAGCGCACCGGGAACATCCTCGATCAGCACGTGCCGGCCGTCGACGACGACGTCGCGTCCGCCTACGACGACGTTGCGCACGTCGGCCGGCGTGGCGGCGAAGATGACCGCCGTCAGCACGGCAATGTCCGGGTCGCTGCCGTCCGGCTGCTCGCTCGCGGTCCTTTCGCCAGCCAGATCCTGGCCGCCTTCCGGCCGCCCGCTCGCGGTCCAGGCACCGGCCAGGCGGGGCGAGTCGAGCGCGACCGTCACCAGGTCGGCGAGCGACCCTGGCGCGATCTCACCCGCGTCCGGCCAGCCAAGGCTCGCGTGCCCGTCCCACGTCAGGGCGGTCCCCAGCGTTTCGGCGGTGAAATGGCCGCGCTCCTGGCTGGACAGCCGCGCGTACATCTCGATCCGCCTGGCCTCCTCAAACAGGTCGATCACGGCCTGGCTGTCGCTGCCCACGCTCAGCCTGCACCCCGCGGCGGCGAGTTCGCCGAACGGCCCAATGCCGTCAGCCAGGTCGGCCTCGGTCGTAGGGCAGACGCAAGCGAAGACCTCGCTCCCACCCAGCAGCCTGATATCGGCGCTGGTCAAATGCGTCGCGTGCACAACGCTGGTGCGCGGCCCCAGGACGCCGGCGTCGTACAGCACAGCGGTGGGCGTGCTCCGGTACGCGGCGAGGCACGCGTCGTTCTCCGCGACCTGCTCAGACAGATGGACATGCAGCGGCGCGCCGCAGGAGTGACTCCACGCCACCACGGCGCCCATCTGATCGGGCGGAACAGCGCGCACCGAGTGGATCGCCGCCCCGACCCTGGCCGCCGGGCCCAGCAGGCCGTGTTCGTCAGCGCCGAGCGCTCCGACCCGCTCAGCCCACGCCTGCGCCGTCCCGTCGCCGAACCTCCGCTGCGGGCCTTCCAGCGGGATCGACCCGCCTGACTGATCAAGCCCGCCGGACAGGTAGCAGGTGTCGAGCAGGGTTATCCGGAGTCCGGCCTGCCCGGCCGCCTCGATCAGCGCGCGGCTCATCGCGCTCGGGTCGGCGTACGCGGTCCCGTCAGGCGCGTGATGCAGGTAGTGGAACTCGCCCACGCAGCTGATCCCGGCCAGCGCCATCTCCGCGTAGACGGCCCGGGCGAGCGTCAGGTAGCTGTCCGGGTCCAATCGCCCGGCGACCTGGTACATCCGCTCCCGCCAGGTCCAGAACGTGCCCCTCCCGGCTTGCGTGATCCCCCGCAAGCCGCGGTGGAACGCGTGCGAATGCGCGTTCGCGAACCCTGGCATGGTCAGGCCGGTCAGCCGGACGGCGCCGGGCGGAAGCGCCGCGGCGGGAGTACGCGGCGTGATCGTGGTGAACCGGTCCCCCGCCGCCTCGATCAGCACGTCGGGCAGCACGCCGACGCCGGGCAGCCAGGCAAGCTCGGCATGCCAAGCACGCGCGGCGGCTGGCCCGTTGTGCGTCATTGACAGGCAAGCTCTTCGATCACGGCGACCAGCGCGACGACGCCGGCCTCGCAGTCCTCCGGATCGGCATGTTCGGCGGGCGAGTGCGAAACGCCACTCGGATTGCGCACGAACAACATCGCGGTCGGCAGGCCGGCGGCGAGGATCCCGGCATCATGGCCGGCCCCGGTCGGCAGCACAGGCGCATCGATGCCGCGCCGCTCCAGCGCCGCCACCACCCGGCCACGAAGATCAAGGTCGAACTCAACTATCGGGGTCAACGATTCGCACCGGCTGCTCACGCTCACACCGTGACCTTTGCCGCTCAACTCGGCAACCGCTGTGATCTGGCTGACCATCTCCTTGAGCGTGTCCTCGTCGGGGGCGCGGGCATCGAGCCAGGCGTGCACCGCTGAGCTGACCGCGTTGGCCGCTCCCGGCTCGGCGCGAACCTTGGCGAAAGTCGCGCGTGCCCCGAGCTCGGTCGCGACAGTCCGGGCGGCGAGGACCGTGGCGGCGTAGGGCAGCATCGGATCGCGCCGATCGGTCAGCTTCGTGGTACCCGCATGATCGGCCTGGCCGGTGAAGTCGATCCGCCAGCGGCCGTGCGGCCAGATCGCCTCCGCCACTCCGACAGCGGCGTCCATCCCGGCCAGCGCGCTGCCCTGCTCGACGTGCAGTTCGATGAACGCATCGATGCCCGACAGCCGCTCCGGATCGGGCCCGATCGCCGCCGGGTCGATCCCGGCCTGGGTCATCGCCGTCGCGAGGTCCACGCCGTCAGCGTCGGTCAGTTCCCGTGCCGCTTCCGGCGCGATCGCGCCCGTCAGGAGCCGGCTTCCCAGGCATGAGACGCCGAACCTGCCGCCCTCCTCCTCGGTAAAGGCAACCACGCCCAAGGGCCTGACGGGGACCTGCCCGGCCTCGGCGAGCAGGTCGATCGCCACGAACGCCGAGACCACGCCGAGCGGCCCGTCGAACGGCCCGCCGTCAGGGACCGAGTCGAGATGGCTCCCGGTGATGATCGCACCGGCCCCGCCTTCTGTCTCCTTGGCCGGATCCCACCACGCCCAGAGATTGCCGTTCTGGTCGGTCTCGACGCGAAGGTCGCGCCGCGCGGCCTCGCGCCGGAACCAGTCCCGGCACTCCGTCTCGGCGGGCGTGAAGGAGTAGCGCCGGTAACCGCCGGTCGCCTCGCTCCTGCCAACCGGCAGGAGCGACTGCCAGAGTGGGAGCTGCCATGAGGACGGCTCGCTCACCGGTGCTGCTCCTGCATCGGGACCCTGACGTGGCGTTCGGCGGATACCTCGCGGGCGCGGTCATAGCCCGCGTCGACGTGCCTGATGACGCCCATGCCCGGGTCATTGGTCAGGACCCGCTCGAGCTTGCTTGCCGCCAGCGTCGTCCCGTCGGCCACGCAGACCTGGCCTGCGTGAATGGAGCGGCCGATCCCGACGCCGCCGCCGTGATGGATCGAAACCCATGACGCTCCGGACGCGGTGTTCACCATCGCGTTCAGCAGCGGCCAGTCGGCGATGGCGTCCGAGCCGTCGGCCATCCCCTCGGTCTCGCGGTACGGGGAGGCGACGGACCCGCAGTCCAGGTGATCCCTGCCCAGCACGATCGGCGCCTTGACCTCGCCCTTGGCGACAAGGTCGTTGAAGCGCAAGCCCGCCTTGTCCCGCTCGCAGTAGCCGAGCCAGCAGATCCTGGCCGGCAGGCCCTGGAAATGAACCTTCTCGCCAGCCATCTTGATCCACCTGGCGAGCTGGTCGTTTCCGGGGAACAGCTCGAGAATGGCCCGGTCAGTGGCGGCGATATCGGCCGGGTCGCCCGACAGCGCAGCCCACCGGAACGGGCCCTTGCCCTCGCAGAACAACGGCCTGATGTAGGCGGGGACGAAGCCGGGGAACGCGAAGGCCCGTTCATACCCGGCGAGCTGAGCCTCGCCCCTGATCGAGTTGCCGTAGTCGAACACCTCTGCGCCGGCGTCCATGAATCCGACCATCGCCTCGACGTGCGTCGCCATGGACTCCACGGCTCGCCTGGTGAAGCCCGCGGGGTCCTCGGCGCGCAGCGCAGCCATGTCCTCGAATGCCACGCCCGAGGGCAGATACGTCAATGGGTCGTGCGCCGATGTCTGGTCGGTGACCACGTTGATCGGGGCACCGATCTTCAGCAGTGCGGGCAGCAGGTCGGCGGCGTTGCCGAGCAGGCCGATCGAGAGCGGCCGCCCGGCGCCGGCCGCGGCGACCGCCCTGCGGATAGCGTCGTCGGTGTCGTCGGCCTGTTCGTCAAGATAGCCGTGCTCGATCCGGCGCGAGATGCTGGCCGGATCGCAGTCGATGCAGATCACGACGCCGCCATTCATGGTGACGGCGAGGGGCTGCGCGCCGCCCATACCGCCAAGACCAGCGGTCAGCGTGATCGTCCCGGCAAGGGAGCCGCCGAACCTCTTGGCGGCCACCGCCGCGAATGTCTCGTAGGTGCCCTGCAAGATGCCCTGGGTGCCGATGTAGATCCACGAGCCGGCCGTCATCTGCCCGAACATGGTCAGGCCCAGCGACTCGAGCCGCCTGAATTCCTCCCAGGTCGCCCACTGCGGCACCAGGTTGGAGTTGGCGATCAGCACCCTCGGCGCCCACTCGTGGGTGCGGAAGACGCCGACCGGCTTGCCCGACTGGACCAGCAGGGTCTCATCGCCCGCGAGGTCGCGCAGCGAGCCGACGATCGCGTCGAACGCGTCCCAGCTGCGGGCGGCCCGGCCCGATCCGCCATAGACGATCAGCTGGTCAGGATGCTCGGCGACCTCCGGGTCGAGGTTGTTCATGAGCATCCGCATCGCGGCCTCCTGCGGCCAGCCGCGACAGGACAGGTCGGTGCCTCGGGGTGCCCGCACCGGCCGTGGCCCGGCCGGCCCCTGACCTTGGGTACGTGCAGCGGTCATCGCCAGCTTCCTTACTGACCGGTTCTGATCGGTCTCATCGCAGCGGCGCGTTGCATTAACTAGGACAACATCTTCCCTGCCGCCAGAGCGGCTCACCAGCCCGCATCCCTGCGAGCGCATCCGCCGAAGGGCTAGTGCACGCCGTAGAGGTGGCGCAGGATCGAGCGAAGCTTCGGCGCGGTCAGCGCGCCGATGTTCTCCCCGATCACCGTGGTGGCCGACGGAGACAGGAAGAACGTCACCGGCAGACCGGGCACGCCGTACTGATCTGCCATCCTGCCGTCAGGATCGAAAGCGATCTTGTAGGGGACCTTGTACTTGCTGATGAACCCGATCGCTTTGGCGCGGGTGTCCACCGTGTCGATTCCCACGAACGTGACCTTGCTGCCCAGGCTCCTGGCGACGCTGGCCATGGCTGGTGTCTCCTGCTTGCATGGCGGGCAAGACGATGACCAGAAGTTCATCACGATCGGCTTGCCAGCGACGCTGGTGAGGTGGAAGGTCCCGCGCCCGCGCAGGTCGGGCAGGTTGACCGGGTGGGCGGGATGGTCGAACTTAACGAAGCCGATCCCGCTCGGATTGCCGGGTCCTGCTGCCTTGGCGTTCGGACCTGAAGCCCAGTGGATCGCGAGGAGCGTGGCGGCAGACAAGACGGCGGCCGCGACGAGCACCATGGCCGCCTGGGCGCTGCGCCGGGTCGGCCACCGCGTACCCGCGCCAGGGTTGGTCATGCAGCAACGATAGGCGAACCGCTCATCAGGGAGCTGCAGCGGCCAGAAGCACGGCCTCGATGTCGGCGGCATCCGGCTGCCGCGGGGCGTTGACCAGCACCTCGTCGGCGAGCGCATCGGCAGCGATCCCAGGGAAATCCGCCGCGTCCACACCGACGCCGGCCGGCCTAACGTCCAGCCCGACCTGGGCCCGCAGTTCGCGGACTGCGTCGATCGCCGCTGCCGCGTTCCAGCCGATGTCCTTGCCACTATCGCCGACACCAAGCGCAGATGCGATCGCGGCCAGCCTGTCGAGCCTCCCCGGCGCGGTGAACTCCAGGACCTGCGGCAGCACGAGCGCGAGGGTCACTCCGTGCGATATGTCATAGCGGCCGCCCAGCGCGTGGCCGATCGCGTGCACCATGCCGAGCCCGGTCGCCGCCATTCCGACCCCCGCCATGTGCGACGCGAGCAGCAACTGTGCCCGGGCTTCGATGTCAGAACCGTCCGCGCACGCCCGCGACATGTGACCGGCGATCATCTTGATGACCTGGAGGGCGATCCCGTCGGACCAGGGATTCGGCCGGACCGACAGGAACGATTCGATCGCATGCGTGAGCGCGTCGATGCCGGTGGCGGCGGTGGGCGCTGGCGGCAGGCCGATGGTCAGGGCCGGGTCGAGGATCGCCGCCGCCGGCAACGTGCTCGAATGCCCGACGTAGAACTTCCTCTGCGTCAGCGGGTCAGTAACGACGCCGAACGCGTTGGTCTCCGCGCCGGTGCCCGCGGTGGTCGGCACCGCGACGATCGGCAGCCCGGGCGTGGCGAACTCGTTCCTGTAGTCCAGCGCCCTGCCCCGTTCCGGGTTCACGGCGGCCAGCGCGATGCCCTTCGCGGCATCGATCGACGATCCGCCACCGACCGCGACCAGTACGGCTTTGCGCGCAGGCGCCAGGGCGGCCACCGTGTCGGCGCCCGCGGCCAGGTCGTCGGTGCTCGGATTCGCATGAACTCCGCTGAATTCGAGGAACCTGACTCCGGTCGCGTCGAGTTCGTCCCGCACCGCGTCGATGACGGGCGTGGCGAGCATTCCGGCGTCGGTGACGATCACGGCCGCCGAGCCTCCGGTCGCGGTCACCGCCGGACCGAGCTTGGCTACGCTGCCCGTCCCGAAGTGGGCGGCGGGCCTGGCGCCGAGGTCCAGCTGGAGGCCGGACAGAGTGTCGGTCATTGGTCACCCCCGCGTCGAAATGGTGTGAGCAGGAGCGTCATTCAGCCGGAGCGGCTTTTGTGTCAGGTCCTCGAGCAGCCTGATCGGCAGCATCTCGCCGCCTGAGTCGCCGTACTGCGCGCGGGCACGCCGGTAGATCTGCTCAACGAGCGCGCTCAGTTCTGCGGGTACGCCGTTGACCCTGGCCAGGTCGATCGCGAGGCCGAGGTCCTTGCAGGCAAGCGCCAGCGCGAATCCCTCGTCGTAATCGCCGTCACGCAGAACCGACAGCACGTCGGCCTCGACGAAGTGACTGGCGGCCGGGCTCGCCAGCAGGCTGGCGTGCAGAATGCCGAGGTCGACCCCCGCGGCAACGCCGATGGAGAGCACCTCGGCTGTCGCGCACACGTGCGCGAACCACAGCAGGTTGAGCATGAGCTTGATCGTGTACCCGGCACCGTGCGGGCCGACATGCCTGATCCGTTCGGGATCCCCCATAGCCTCGAGCACGGGCCTCACCCGCCCGTAGTCATGGTCGGTCCCGCCGACGAAGATCTGCAGCGTCCCCGCTCGAGCGCCCGTCGTCATCCCGCTAACTGGTGCGTCGACGACGCCGACACCCCGGGGCTCGGCAAGGGTTCTGACCCGATCGGCGACCTCAGGCACGCTGGTGGACATGTCAACCCAGATGGACCCTGGCTCCAGGCCGTCGAGCAGACCGCCAGCTCCGAGCAGTACCCGTTCGACATCTCGCGGCGCGGGCAAACTGGTGATCACGACATCGCGTCCAGCGGCTGCCTGGAACGGCGTCGCGGCCCACAAGGCACCGGCCTCAAGCAGCGGTCCGGCCGCGGCCGGACGTGCGTCGTGGACGATCAAGTCATGGCCCGCGGCGAGCAGGTTGCCGCTCATGGGCGCGCCCATCTGGCCGAGGCCGATGAATCCGACTTTCATCGCAGCCGCCTCTCGCTACCTGTATCGCCAGCCACCTGGGCCTGCCCTCATGGCCAGACCGAGCGATCGGCTAGCGTCAGCCTCGCCACGGCATCTTCGTCGATCTCGGCGCCGAGACCCGCAGCGTCCGGGACCCGCAGGCACCCGTCCTGATCGATGGTCAGCGGCTCGGCGAGGAAGAAGTCGCGGCGTTGCTCGGTCCAGCCGGGCGGGTCCCACGGGAATTCCAGGTAAGGACCGCCGCCGACTCCGGCGGCGACGTGCAGGTTGGCCAGCAGCCCCAGGCCGTTGGTCCAGGTGTGGGGCGTGAACCAGCGGTCGCTGAGCAACGCCACCTCGGCCACGGTCCGCGCCCGCGACATGCCGATCGCGAGCACGACGTCCGGCTGCACCACGTCCAGCGAACCCGCCGACAGCGCACGAAGCAGGTCGGCTGGCGTGCGCGCCATCTCGCCCCCCGCGACTCGCACCCGTGACTGATCCCGAAGCGCGCGCATGCCTTCCAGGTCGTCGCCGGGCAGTGGCTCTTCCAGCCAGAAAACCCCCAGCTCCCTGAGCTCGTCGGCGATCTGGCGGACCGCGGCCAGGTCAAGCGCGACCGAGATATCGCCAGGCATCCGCCACCATTGATTCAGGTCAGTCATGATCGCTAGCTCCGGACCGGCGGCTTCCCGCGCGGCGCGCACCGCCGCCAGCCCCGCGGCCGGATCCTCTCGCGGGATCCGGATCTTGACCGCACGAAAACCGGCCGCCATCGCCGCGAGAACGGCATCGGCGCGCTCCTCCGGGCCTTTCGCTTCGCCGAAGGACGCATAGCACGGCAGTTCCTGCAGTGCTCCGCCGAACAGCGTGGCGACCGGCTGGCCACATGCCTTGCCGGCGATGTCCCATAGCGCGGCCTCGAGCGGCCAGTAGCGGCCCGCGTGGAACGCGATGGTCTCGATGGCCCTGACGTGCTGAGCGATCCTGAGCGGATCCTTGCCGATGAAAAGGTCGGCGTAAGACCCGAAGCCGTCCATCGTGTCGCCTGAACCGTAGCCGGTAATGCCCTCATCGGTATGCACACGGACAACGGTGGCGTCGAAATGCTGGCGCGGAACCGGGTCCCACGCTGCTGCGAAGGTTGGGTCGAGAGGCAGCCTCAGCCGGGCAAGGCCGATCGCGGTGATCTTCACGTCAGGACCTGGTCGTCAGGACGCGATCTGCCCGGCGCGGCCCTCGGGCAGGGCTTTCGCGGTGTAGTACGGGTTGCTCGGCTGATGACGGGCTGCAAGAACGTCACTGAGCTGCGGGAGGCCATCGACGCTGGCCCGGATCGCGGTGAGCACGGCCGTGCGGTTGTTCGCGTAGACCAGCTCCGCGTCTGACGCCTCGGGATTCACCCATACCGCGGCGATGAGAACGAGCTCGTCACAGTCGGCGGCATCGATGTGCCCGCCGGCCACGGCATCGGCGACACCCGATGCCACTCCGGCCTGGGCGGCTCCCCACGTCAGAGTGCCGTGTTCAGGACTGCCGATCGGCGCCTTGTTGACGAACAAGGTCATCGGCTTAGCGGGAATCCCCGGTTTGACGACCGCCACGAAGGGCGTATGCCCATGGCTCGGGGTCGCCAGTGCGGTCGCCCACGCCGTACCGACAGGCCCGCTGCGCCGCCCGAGGATCGTATTGATGTGCGCCGCTTCCGCACCGTCACCGATGAAGCTCTCACCCAACGCCATCGCCGGCAGAATGCCCATCCCCCGCGCCCTTCGGTCATTCAGGCGTGCCGCACGCCGATGCCATGAGGCTAACCAGACATCGGCCACTTTCGCCAGACATCCGGGACCTGAAACTTGGCCCCACGCAACCCTTTGATCGGCCAGCTGCAGCGGGCCGACTTGCGCAGCGCCGCCGGGCGTCTGGCTGGGCGGCACAGCGGGCAGGTACGGGACGTGTCGCGCCCGAATATCCTGGTAGTTCCCCCGACGTAGGCTCCGAGGGCAGCTGAGCCGGGGCAGCTGAGCCAGGCAGGCCGAACCCGTAGCCCTACAGGCAGGTGACGATGACATCCGCTGAGGACCAGATAGGGCCTCCGCACGAGCGCGCCGAGCGGGCCCCGGCCGGGCAGCATCCCGATAGCCGGCGTCACCGGCCTGAGCCGCTGCGCAGGGGCGAGGCGCACGGTCATCACCACAGGGACGTCTCAGGCGGGTGGCTGCGGCCCGCTGTCTTCGGCGCGATGGACGGCCTGGTCACGAACGTCTCGCTGATCGCGGGCGTCGGGGGCGGCGGCGTCGGCGGCCACACAATCCTGCTGACCGGCCTGGCCGGACTCGCCGCCGGCGCGTTCTCGATGGCGACCGGCGAGTACGTCTCGGTGTCCTCCCAGAACGAGCTCGTCGAGGCCGAGGTCATCAAGGAGCGGCACGAGCTGTCGACCAACCCGGAGTCAGAGGCCAGGGAGCTAGCAGCGGTGTTCCGGCACCAGGGTGTCGACGCCGACCTGGCCGAACGCGTGGCGCGCCAGATCGGGCGCAGCCCCGAGGCCGCCCTGCGGGTCCACGTGCGCGAGGAACTGGGGGTCGATCACCAAGAGCTGCCATCGCCCTTCGTCGCAGCTGGCGCTTCCCTGATTACGTTCGCGGTCGGCGCGCTGATCCCGCTGCTGCCGTTCCTGCTGGGCTTCGACTCGCTGGCCGCCGCCCTGATCCTGGCCGGGATCGCCGCGTTCGTCGGCGGGGGCATGGTCGCCAGGATCACTGACCGGCCGTTCCTGCGCGGAGCGAGCCGCCAGCTGCTATTGGCTGCCGCCGCCGCCGGAGCAACATACGGCATAGGTGCGGCAGTCGGCGCAGCGGTTGGTTAATGCCTCCAAGGCAGCCCCGCGAATCTCACCACACGTCGAGGAACGAGTCCTCGGCGTGGCCGCCAGAGGACAGCAGCTCGAGGTCAGACTCGACCATCATGCCAACGAGCTCCTCGAAGGTCATCTTCGGTTCCCAGCCGAGCCGCTCGCGGGCCTGCGAAGGGTCGGCGCAGAGCTTGTCGACCTCGGCCGGCCTGATGAACGCGGCGTCAGTGACCACGTGGTCGTGCCAGTCCAGCCCGGCGACCTTGAAGGCGTAGTCGAGCAGGTCCTCGACCGAGTGCGTCACGCCGGTGCCGATCACGTAGTCGACCGGCTCCTCCTGGCCGAGCATCAGGTGCATGGCCCTGACGTAGTCCCCCGCGAAACCCCAGTCCCGGCGCGCTGACAGGTTGCCGAGCCTGAGCTGGCGTTCATATCCGAGCTTGACCTTGGCGACACCGAGCGAGATCTTGCGGGTCACGAACTCGGCGCCGCGCCTGGGCGACTCGTGGTTGAACAGGATGCCCGACACCGCGAACATGCCGTAGGACTCGCGGTAGTTCTGGGTCAGGAAATGGCCGTAAGCCTTCGCGACGCCGTAGGGGCTGCGCGGGTGGAACGGCGTCTGCTCGGTCTGCGGCGACTCCCTGACCATGCCGAACATCTCCGACGATGAGGCCTGGTAGAACCTGATCTGGCCACGGCCGGGACTGCGCGAGGCGCTGATGCCGCTGCATACCCGAATCGCCTCGAGCAGCCGCAGCACGCCGAGACCGGTCACGTCGCCGGTCAGCTCGGCCTGCTGCCAGGACATCGGCACGTACGAGATCGCCGCCAGGTTGTAAACCTCATCGGGCTGGACGCGTTCGACCGCGGAGATCAGGCTGCCCTGGTCGAGCAGGTCGCCGCGGATCAACCTGACGTCCCCGAGCAACTGCCGCAGCTGGCGTACCCGCGGGTTCTGCTGGCCCCGCACCAATCCGTAGACCTCGTACCCCTGCTCGGTCAGGTACTCGGCCAGATACGAGCCGTCCTGACCGGTAATCCCGGTGATCAGCGCACGTCGTGACAGTGTTGCCTCCTTGTGGGCTGCCTCGAGCTTGCCGCGCCAATGAGCGGCCGGCGCCACGGTACCGGCCTCGTCGCGGCAGCATATCCGCACATGGCTGACGCGGTGACATCTCCGACAGACCTCCGATCCCGGCGGACCTAACTCGCGAGTAACCTGGCCTGTCTGGGGCGTCAGAGTCCCAGCGTGGCCAGTGATAATGTCGCTGCGAAGCAGCGTCAGCGGATGCGCCTGCACACAAGCCGCGGACGGCGCCGGCGAGGAGGAGGCACACCGCGTGACCACAGCGACCGATGCACCGAGCGCGAACCGGCCGCTTAGGGTGGCGATGCTGTCCTACCGCAGCAAACCGCATTGCGGCGGTCAGGGCATCTACCTGCGGCACGTCTCCCGCGAACTGGCGGCGCTCGGCCATCACGTCGAGGTCTACTCCGGCCAGCCGTATCCAGAGCTAGAACCGGGCCCGCAACTGCTCACGCTGCCGAGCCTTGATCTGTACAGGGACGAGGACCCGTTCCGCACGCCGCGGCCCAGCGAATACCGCGACTGGATCGACCTGCTCGAGGTCGGCATGATGTGGACCGCCGCGTTCCCCGAGCCGCTGACGTTCTCGATCAGGGCGCTCCGTGCGCTGCGGGCTCGCCGTGGCGATTTCGACATCGTGCACGACAACCAGGTGCTGGCCTACGGCATGCTCAAGATACCCAGGCTTGGCCTGCCGCTGGTCACCAGCATCCATCATCCGATCAGCGTGGATCGCAGGATCGAGCTGGCCCAGGCGACGGGCTGGTCCCGGCTGACCAAGCGGCGCTGGTACTCCTTCGTCCGCATGCAGGCCCGGGTGGCGCGACGCGTCGGCCCGATCATGACCGGTTCTGAGTCCTCGCGCGAGGACATCCTGCGCGACTTCAAGGTGCCGCCGGCCAACATCCGCGTGGTGCCGCTCGGCGTCGACACGCGGCTGTTCCATCCGCGCCAGGCGCCGCGGGTGGCTGGCAGCATCATCGCGGTGGCCAGCGCCGATTCGCCCGTAAAGGGCATACCGACACTGCTGCGAGCATTCGCCAAGCTCACCACGGAACGGGACGCATCCCTGACAGTCGTCGGCAAGCCGGCGGCCGGCGGGCCGACCGAGAAGCTGATCGGCGAGCTGTCCCTGGGAGAGCGGGTCAGGTTCGTGACCGGCATCAGCGACGACGATCTCGCCGCCCTGGTCGCCCGCACCGAGGTGGCGGTCGTCCCGTCGCTGTATGAGGGGTTCTCGCTGCCCGCGGTCGAGCACATGGCCTCGGGAACTCCGCTGATCGCCAGCAGGACCGGAGCGCTGCCCGAGGTGGTTGGCGATGCCGCGGTGCTGGTCAGCCCTGGTGATCCGGAGGAACTGGCGGCCGCGTTGCGCCGGCTGCAGGACTCACCTGCCGAGCGCGAGCGGCTATCGGCCGCCGCCCTTGAGCGAGTGCAGCAGCGGTTCGCCTGGTCAGCTGTCGCGAAGGCAACCGTCGCCGAGTACCGCAAGGCGATCGCCGCCACAGCTTCCGCCTGGGGTTCGGTCGCGGGCGAATCGCCGACGAGCGGCGAGGCGATCTGCAAGACGGGAGTCGCTGTTGCTGACCGTTGACTTCGGCCGGCTGCCGATCTCTGCGGGCGACCGGGTGCTTGACCTAGGCTGCGGCGGAGGGCGGCACGCATTCGAGGCGGCCCGACGCGGCGGCTGGGTGGTAGCCCTGGACACCGACCGGGCAGAACTTGATCGGGTCACCGCGACCTTCGCCGCAATGGCCGAGGCGGGCGAAATCCCGGCCGGCGCGTCCGGGCTCGCTGTGGCCGGAGACGCCACCGCGCTCCCGTTCCCCGATGGAAGCTTTGACAAGGTGATCGCCGCGGAGGTGCTGGAGCATCTGCCCGCCGACCAGGTGGCGATGAACGAGATCACGCGCGTCGTGCGGCCGGGCGGCATGGTCGCCGTGACCGTCCCGATGTGGCTTCCCGAGCGGATCTGCTGGCGGCTATCCGACGACTACCACAACGTCGAGGGCGGCCACATCAGGATCTTCACCAGGCGCGAGCTAGTGACCAAGCTCACCAGATCGGGCCTGACGGTCACCGGCCATCACCACGCGCACGGGCTGCACTCGCCGTACTGGTGGCTGAAGTGCGCGGTCGGCGTCCACAACGATGATCATCCGCTGGCCAGCGCATTCCACAAGGTCCTCGTCTGGGACATCATGCGCAAGCCCGCGCTTACCCGGTACGCCGATCGCGCGTTGAACCCGCTGATCGGCAAGAGCCTCGTCGTCTATGCGGATAAGCATGTGGCAGCCTGACGCATCCCGCCGGTCCCGCGCGGCCGCCTGGATACCCGAGGTCGCCGGCATCCTGACGGCCGACCAGATCACGCTGACCGGGCAGGCCATTGCCGCGGTCCAGCAGCCCGACGGAGCGATCGGCTGGCCGGACGGCCATGTCGATGCCTGGAACCACGTCGAGTGCGCGATGGCGCTGAGCGTGTGCGGGCAGCGCGATTCCTGCCGCCGCGCCTATGAGTGGCTGCGGGCGAATCAGCGGCCCGACGGGTCCTGGCACAAGCAGATGCCGCCCGGTGATGCCGTTGTCACGGGGCCCGATCTCACGGGCCCCGACCTCACCACGGAGAGCAACCACGCGGCCTACTGCGCGGTCGGCGTCTGGCACGAGCTGCTGGTGAGCCGCGACGAGGGGTTCGCCCAGCGGATGTGGCCGACGGTCAAGGCAGCCGTCGACTTCGTCCTCGGACTGCAGACTCCGCGCGGCGAGATCATCTGGCGCCGTGCCGCCGACGGCACACCAGACAGCTACGCCCTGCTCGCAGGCAGCTCCAGCATGTACTCCAGCCTGCGTTGCGCGATCATGCTGGCCGATTACTTCGCCGAGCCGCAGCCCGACTGGGAACTCGCCGCGGACCTCCTCGCCCACGTCGTCGCCCGTCATCCGGAGGCGTTCGCCGACAAGAGCCGGTTCTCGATGGACTGGTATTACCCGGTGCTGGGCGGGCCGGTGCGCGGCCAGGGCGCGCGCGATCACCTGGACAAGGGCTGGGACACCTACGTAGTACCTGGCCTCGGCGTGCGCTGCGTGCACGACGAACCCTGGGTAACGGCGGCCGAGACCGCCGAGCTGGCGATCGCGCTCGATGCGATCGGCGACGCGGCGGGAGCGCTCGACCTGCTCGAGCAGATCCAGCTGCTGCGCGATCCGAGCGGTGCCTACTGGACCGGGTGGCAGTTCGAAAACCAGCGCCGCTACCCCTATGAACAGAGCAGCTACACGTCGGCGGCGATCGTCCTCGCCGCCGACGCCCTATCCGGGGCGACCGGCGGGTCGTCCCTGTTCCGAGAGATCGGCGCCGACCCTGCGGTGGTCTGGCGTTCCGGCGACGCCGCCTGCGGCTGCGACGAGCGAGACCTCAACGCTTCGCGCGACCCCGGCGACCGTCGGGACCCCGGCGACCGTCGGGACCCCGGCGACCCGGCCCCCGACGACATCCCCGACCTCGTCTGACCACGCGCGGCTGCTGCCAGCAGACGCTTCCGGGCCAACCTCCCGGCGAAATTGCTTTGCCGGGAGGCGCCGTCGGCTTTCACAATCGGGCGGGTGAGCTGGAGCCAGGAATTCGAGTGGCGGCCGATCGATCGCGGCCAGGTGCGAGCGTGGGCAGAACTCGTCGCAGCCACCGAGGCCGTCGACCATCAGGATGAGCACGTCGCCGAAGACGACCTGATCGAGGAGTTCGACGATCCGGATTGCGACTTCCCCGCCGGATCCATCGCCGCCTACGACGGCGCGGTGATGGTCGGCTGGGGCGTCCTGGGGATGCGTAGCGCCGCTGAACCTATTCATGACATGGGCACGATGGGAGCGGTGCATCCCGCGTACCGGGGCCGCGGGATCGGGTCGGCGATTCTTGACTGGTCCGAGAATGCAGCTGTCATCCTGCACGAACGTCGGTTTCCCGGACGGCCGCTCTCTCTGGACGGCAGGTGCCAGGCCAGGAACGAAGGTGCGGTCATGCTCTTCGAGGACCATGGCTACAAGCCGTCACGCTGGTTTCTGCGGATGAGCCGTCCGCTCACCTCAGAGCTGCCGGCCATGCAGGTACCGCCAGGGGTCGAGATCGTCGGCTACACGCCTGAGCGGTCGCACGACGCCCGCCTGGTCAGGGACGACGCGTTCCGCGATCACTGGCGTTCGACCGACAACACGGACGAGAGCTGGGCGCACTTCATCGGGTTCCAGGCGTTCCGGCCGGCGTACAGCTTCGTCGCTTACGACGCCGACAGCGGGGAACCGCTCGGCGTGGTGCTCGCGCACGAGTACGACTCCTACACCCGCGCCACGGGCAGGCTCGAGCTCTACATCCCCACGGTCGGTACACGCCGGATCGGGCGCAAGCGCGGCATCGCGACCGCCCTGCTGATGCAGACAATGCACGCGGCCAAGGCAGCCGGCTTCATCAGCATGACGCTCGATGTCGACTCGGACTCGCAGACCGGAGCGGTCGGCCTCTATGAGCGGGCCGGGTTCACCGTGCAGGACACCTGGGTCACCCAGACCAAGCAGTTGATCGGCTGACGATCCCGCGTCGCGTAGATCAGGAGGCCGGGCGGCTTGCGCGGGCCCGATGCGTGTGGCCTCGCGCCTAGATGCCGTCGCCGGTCCGCTCGAGCACGCGGAGCGATCCGTGGACGGCAACTTCCTTGAACGCGCCTGAGGCCAGTGCCCGCAGGTAGACGCGGTACGGCGCCTGGCCGCCGTCGGCCGGGTCAGGAAAGACGTCGTGAATCGCCAGCGCCCCGCCAGGGCTGATTCGCGGCGCCCAGCCCTCGTAGTCAGCGGTCGCGGCGGCGTCGGTGTGGCCGCCGTCTATGAACAGCATGCCAAGCGGCTCGTGCCACAGCCTGGCGACGGTCGAGGACCTGCCGACGATCGCGATCACATGCTGCTCGAGCCCGGTAGCGGCGAGCGTGGACCTGAACCACGGCAAGGTGTCCATCAGCCCCACAGCCGGGTCGACCAGCTCGGCGTCGTGGTACTCCCAGCCCGGCTGGTTCTCCTCTGACCCGCGGTGGTGATCGACGGTCAGAACGACCTGCCCGGTCTGCTCCGCCGCCGCGGCCAGGTAGATCGTGGACTTGCCGCAGTAGGTGCCGACCTCCAGGATCGGGCCCACGCTGCCGTACGCGGCGGCGGTGGCGAACAGCGCCTCGCCCTCCGCCGGGGGCATGAAGCCCCTGGCCGCCTCGGCGGCGAGGCGATGGTGATCTGGCAGGACATGCGTCATGTGCCTAGTCTGCCGTCAACGCCGCACGAGCGCCTCGACCTCGCGGCGAGCGCCAGGTAAACCAGCCCCGGCCAGGACATTAAGGTAGTGACCGACGGAAGTGATCCGATGATGGAGGCGCGGCGTGAGGGTTGAAGTCGATCGCGACGCCTGCGAGGCCAACGCGGTCTGCGCCGGACTGGTACCTGAAGTCTTCGAGGTCGACGACGAAGACGTCCTGCACATCAAGGTCGCCGACGTGCCGCCAGCACTCGCCGACCAGGTGCGGCATGCCGTGCGGTCCTGCCCGAAGGCCGCGCTGAGCCTCAGCGAGTAAAGACCCAGGCACAGCCTGAACCAGACGCACGCCTGACTCGCCTCACCCGAGCGCACCCGCTCCGATCGCGACTCCCACGCCGGCCACAAGAACGCCGCCGATAATCCGGCCGGCCTGCCCGGCCCGGCTGCCGATCCGCGCCCCGAACTCCAGGCCTGCCAGCGACATGGCGGCGCTGACCACACCGAACACAACGACCCCGGCCAGCACGCCGACCTGATAGGAACCGAGCGCGAATCCCGCGACGACGTTGTCCAGGCTCAGCGCGAACCCGCTGACGACCAGCTGTACGACTCCTGGCTGATCTTGCTTCGCGGCTCTGCCGACCGATGACGCACGCGATGTCGCGCTCGTGCGGGCGCGGATTCCGCCCACGATGCCGGCGCCGCCGACCAGGATGAGCAGGACTGCCGCCAGCCAGTCCGCGGCGCGCCCGAGGCCGCCGGCCAGGCCTCGGCCGATGAGCAGGCCGACTACCGGCATCGCCGCCTCGAACAGGCCGAAAATGATCCCCACCCGCAGCCTGGTCCGCCGGTCGACGCCGCCGACGCCGATGCCGACCGAGGCTGCCAGGTTCGACAAGCCGACGGAGAGGGCCACGAGAATCAGGGCAGCGCCCATTACTCGACGCTAGCGAACCTCACTCGGTGTCACCGCGCGCGACCACCGGCACGGCAGTTGCCCTATGACAGAGACGCGGTTCCCGCGGTGCCGCCAAGAGCGACAGGCGATTTCTCCGTTATGGTGTCATGCCGATAGGGCGACGCGGGACGGCAGCGTGGGAGGCAGCATGGACAGCATCCGGGTAGGCATGATCGGAGCCGGGTGGATAGCGCAAGAACACCGGCGCGTCCTGGATTCGCTGCCGGACGCCGAGCTAGTGGCCGTCTGCGACGTCGACAAGGAGCGGGCTGAAACGCTTGCCGAGAGCGCCGGCGCACGCGCGTACCTGGACTGGCATGAGTTGCTTGACGACGAAGACCTTGGTGCCCTGATCGTCTGCACTCCGCCAAGAATCCATCGCGAGCCTGCGATTGCCGCGCTCGAGCGTCGGCTGCCGGTGTATCTGGAGAAGCCGATCGCCCGCACTGCCGAGGACGCAGCCGAGATCGTCGCGGCGGCCGAGCGGACCGGTACCGTCTGCGCGATCGGATACCAGTGGCATGCGCTCGACCTGCTGGACGAGTTGCCGGGGCTGCTGGAGGGCCAGCAGATCGGGCTGCTGGTCGGAACGAGCATCGGGCCGACGCAGAGCCGCCCATGGTTCATTGATATGCGTGCGGGCGGCGGCAACCTGCTGGAACGCGGCAGCCACCAGCTGGATCTGGCCCGCAGGGTCGGCGGCGAGGTCGTGTCAGTTCAGGTTGGCGCTGGCCGGGTCCGGCTGGCCCGGAGCGCCGACGATGCCGGGGACATCGATGATGCCCTCACCTTCATGCTCGAACTGGCATCTGGCGCGCTGGCGACGATCGTGGTCGCGTGGACGCGACCGGGCCAGCCAGGCTCGTATGGTCTCGACATTGTCGCGTCAGATGCCACCCTCAGGCTTGCGCTCGATCCCGACTTCAGCCTCACCGGCGTGAGCAACGGCCAGCCCGTCAGCCGCCAGGCAGCGTTCCATCCGCTCGAGCGGTCGATGCGGCTCTTCCTGGCGGCAGCCAGCGCAGGAGATCCGGCAGGGGTCGCGTGCACTCCGCGCGACGCGGCCGGCACCCTTGCGGTGGCGATCGCCGCTGAGCGCGCACTCGAGACGTCGCGAGCCGTCGCGGTAGGGGCGTCCTGAACGGCTCACGGCTGGCAGCGCTCCTACTGGCGGGTGAATCCACCGATCCAGCCTGACGGATTACGAGGCGGTCCAGCCGCCGTCGCAGGAAATGACGGAGCCCGTCATGAAGCCTGCATGCGGACCAAGCAGGAACGCGATCAGGCCAGCAACGTCTTCCGGGCGTCCCGGGCCGCCGAGCAGAACCCGTCCGGCGGTTCTGCTCTCTTCACGGCGGGCCAGGTCGGTATGGACGGTCGAGGCGCGAAGCATTGGCGTGTCGATCGGCCCGGGACAGACGCAGTTGACCAAGATGCCCTCTGCCGCGTGGTCCACGGCCATGGCGCGGGTCAGGCCGATTACTCCTGCCTTGGCCGCCGAGTAAGCCGGGCTGCCCGCTCCGCCTACCAGGCCATACTGCGAGCTCACCGTGACAATCCTGCCTCCGCCGCCGGCGGCGCGCAGATACGGCAATGTCTCCCGGCAGACATTGAAGATGCCGGACAGATTCACGGCGAGCGTGCGGCTCCACTGCTCGATGGTCGTCTGGCCGATGTCGCCGGTGTACCCGCCCACTCCCGCGGCAGTAACGACGGCCCAGAGCCGTCCAGACGGCCCGACCGCTTCCGCTACGGCGGCCCGCACATCTCCGGCGTCGGACACATCGGCCTGAACGACGTGCGCGTGCGCCCGCGCCGCCGGTCCCAGGCCCTCGATGGCACGCTGCAACATGGGACCGTTCCGGTCCAGGAGAACGACCTCGGCGCCTTCAGCCAGGCAGCGGACCGCCACAGCCAGTCCGATTCCCGATGCGGCGCCGGTCACGAGCGTGCGCGAGCCGGTGAGGAAGCCGCGGCCGGCGGGTGGTTGTGCCTGCACTTGATGAACTATCCCGGGCCGGCCGCCGCCTGGCGAGCCCTTCCCAACGACCCCGATGTGACGAGGTTCACGCCGACTCGTTGCGTTCCTGAGCGCTGAAGGTAACAATCAAGCGCCAGTGGATGTCAATTCACGTAATCTTCACCAGACTGAGGGCAAGCACCGGAGCCTTGACAGAGCAGCGGATGACATCAGACCCAGCGACATCGGAGCCGACGACCGCGGAGCCGACGTAGCCGGGGCCAGACGGGGAACGGGGAGGCAAGAGTGACCCAGTACCTGCTAAAGCGCCTAGGTCTCGTGCTGCTGACCCTGATCATCCTCAGCCTGATCATCTTCTTCGCGGGCAGCATCCTGCCGGGCAACCCCGGCCGGGCGATCCTCGGTCCGTTTGCCTCCCAGCACGCCGTCGAAGCGCTGAACCGGCAACTGGGCGTGGATCGTCCTCTGGTCACCCAGTACTGGTCCTGGGCAACGGGCTTCGTGCACGGCGACATGGGCATGTCCTACCAGTTCCGCGCACCCGTCAGCTCCTTCGTGTTCCCGGCCCTGGGCCGCTCACTGAAGCTGGCGGCGGTCGCGTTCGTCATCGTGGTCCCGGTCAGCATCGTGGCCGGCGTAGTGGCCGCGCTCTACCGCGGCCGAGCGATCGACCGCACCATCAGCGTGGCGGGTCTCTCGCTGTCAACAGTGCCGGAGTTCGTGTCCGGGGTTGTGCTCATCGTGGTCTTCGCGATCGGGCTGAAGGCCCTGCCGGTCACCGGGAATCCTCCCGCCGGGACGGCCCCGCTTGAGCAGCTGCGGTACCTGATATTGCCGGCGATCCCGCTCGTGCTTGTCCTTTTCGGCTACATCGCCCGGATGGCTCGGGCGGGCACGATCGAGGCCCTCGATTCTGACTATGTGCGGACGGCGACCCTGAAGGGTCTGCCTCGCTCGGTGGTGATTCGCCGCCACGTCCTGCGCAATTCTCTGCTGCCGACCATCACCGTGATCGCCACCCAGACTGGGTACCTGATCGGCGGCCTCGTGATCGTCGAGACATTGTTCAACTATCCAGGTCTTGGCAGGCTGATCGTCACTGCCGCCAACAACAAGGACTTCCCGATGCTGGAAGCGGGCGTTCTCATCATCGGCATGGTGTACCTCGCGGCGACACTGATCGCCGACTTGCTGTACACGGTGCTGAATCCCCGGATCAGACTGCAGCGGGCCGAGTGATGAGCTCGGACGAACGCACCGACGGCATCGTCGCGGCGCCGGAGTTGCTACGTGATCCTGCCGCAATCGCCGCGCTGGCGCCCGGTGCGGGCGGCACAGCAGGCACGCTCGACTCTTCGGCAGCGTCCATCCGCCGCGACAACCTCCGCCTGCTGCTCCGCTCGAAAGCCTTCTGGGTCGGGGCTGTGCTGCTGCTCTTTTGGATTGTGTGCGCGCTGTTCGGAAGGTCGTTCAGCCCCTTTGATCCTGTTAAAGGGAGCTTGACCGCGTTCAACACCGCTCCGTCTGGTGCGCACTGGTTCGGCACCGATTCACTAGGACGTGATGTGCTGTCCCGCGTCATCGTCGGCGCCAGGGACATCTTGATTATCGCGCCGCTCGCGACCCTGCTCGGCACGCTCCTCGGCACCAGCATCGGCCTAGCGCAGGGCTACTTTCGCGGCGCGGTGGATAACGTGATCGGCCGGTTCGTGGATGCAGTCCTCGCACTGCCGATCGTCATCGTTGCATTTCTGTTTGTGGTGGCGCTCGGCCCGTCGACGCCCACACTGATTGTCGTGATCGGCCTGGTGTTCGGGCTGCTGATCGGCAGAACGGTGCGGACCGCCGTCCTGCAGGAGCGTGAACTCGACTATGTGGCCGCGGCACGGCTTCGCGATGAGAGCGGCTTTCACATCATGTTCGTCGAGATTTTGCCGAACGTGCTCGGGCCGATCCTGGTCGAGTTCACCGTCCGTCTCGGGTACGCGATCTTTACCGTCGCAACGTTGTCATTCCTGGGTTTCGGCATTCAGCCGCCGACGCCGGACTGGGGCGCCGACATCGCGGGCAGCTACCAGTATCTGGCTGCAGGCTATTGGTGGGAGACGCTGTTCCCAGCGCTCGCGATCGCCTCGCTAGTGGTTGCTGTGAACCTAATTGCCGACTCCATCGAGGCGGTGCTCATTCGATGATCATCGATGCTGCTGCCCAGGCCGACAGCCTTCTCAGCGAAGGGCTAGTGGTTGACGCCGACCATGTCGACGTTACCTATGCGGTGCGCGGTGAAGACAGGCTGACGATCAAGGACGTTTCCTTCCAGATCGGCCGTCAGGAATCGTTCGGCCTGGTGGGCGAATCTGGATGCGGCAAGACGACGATGGCCTTGGCCATCGCCCGCTACCTCCCACGTAACGGCAGGGTGAGCTCCGGGTCGATCACGGTAGCTGGGCAAGACGTCGGGTCCTTGAGCAACGAGGCGTTGCGCAAGCTACGGGCTCGCACGATCTCCATGGTCTACCAGGAGCCTGGCCGCGCACTGAACCCGTCCATCCGGATCGGCCGCCAGGTGGCAGAAGTCTTCGAGATTGCCGGCCTCAGCAAGCAGGAGGCAGCTGACCGCGCCGAGGAGGCACTGCGCACCGTCCAGATCTCTGATCCTGGCAGGGTGCTTCGCCGCTACCCGCACCAGCTATCGGGCGGCATGTTGCAGCGGGTCATCATTGCCATGGCCCTCGCCGCGGAACCGTCGTTGCTCATCCTGGATGAGCCGACAACTGCGCTCGACGCCACGGTAGAGGCGGAGATCCTCGAACTGGTCTCGGCGCTGCGCGAGGAGTTCCACACCGCGGTGCTGTTCATCAGCCACAACCTCGCGGTGATCGCGAAGATGTGCGACCGGGTCGGCGTGATGTATGCGGGCGAGCTCGTGGAGCAGGGGCCCGCGCAGGAAGTCTTCGACCAGCCGCGACACCCGTACACGGTGGGGCTCTTGCGGTGCATTCCGCGCCGCGGCCAGCGCAGGGACCGTGGGCGCCTCGACACTATTCCAGGCTTCCTTCCCGCCCCAGGCTCGATGTCCGGCGGATGCGTGTTCGAGCCGCGCTGCGCCCTTGCTGAGCAGCGGTGCAGGGACGAAGCGCCGCCGATGTACCCGGTCGGGCCCGATCCGACCGGCGCCCACCGGGCCTCGCGCTGCCATTACCACGAGAAGGCGCCAACCCTCCCGCGGGTCACGCCAGAGAACGTTCAGCTCCCGGCCCCAGATCTCGCCTCACAGCCCGTCATCTCGCTGCGCGATGTGTCGAAGACATTCGTCGACCGCCACGAAAGCGTCCACGCCCTCGTCGGGATCGACCTCGATCTGCATCGTGGCGAGACGCTCGGCCTCGTAGGCGAGTCTGGCAGCGGCAAGACCACCCTGGCGCGAGTGCTGCTAGGCCTCACCGCGGCCGACCAGGGTTCAGTGCTTGAGATGTCCGGATCCAAGCTGGGTCTGCGCCGCAGCCGCGACCAGTTGCGAGCCATGCAGATCATCTTCCAGAATCCGGACTCAGCGCTGAACCGGCGGCACAGCGTCCGGCACATCATCAGCCGGGCGCTTACCAAGCTGGCTGGCCTGTCCGGGCCCGAGCGCGAGGCTTCGCTGCACGAGATCATCAGCTCGGTCCGGATGCAAGACCGACACCTCGGGCTCCGTCCCGCCCAGCTTTCCGGCGGGCTCAAGCAGCGCGTCGCCATCGCCCGCGCGTTTGCCGGCAACCCCAACGTCCTGGTCTGCGATGAGCCAACCTCGGCGCTGGACGTCTCTGTTCAGGCGGCGATACTCAACCTGCTCAGCGAGCTGCAGGGGAGCAAGCAGGTGACGTACCTGTTTATCTCCCACGACCTCGGCGTGGTCCGCTACCTCTCGGACCGGATCGCCGTGCTGTATCTCGGCCGGCTAATGGAGTATGGCGAGGCCGAGACGGTGTTCACGGCACCGCATCATCCTTACACTGAGGCGCTGTTGTCGGCGGTGCCAAGCCTTGAGGGAACTCCAGCCGAGCGGATCATTCTCTCCGGTGAGATCCCCAGCCCGGCTAACCCGCCCAGCGGATGCGTCTTCCACACCAGGTGCCCGCGCCGTCTCGCGAGCGGCATCTGCGAGTCGGTGGAACCACCCCTTGCCGAGGCCGAATCCGGCCACTTCATGCGCTGCCACATCCCGCCAGAAGAATTGCGAGAACTCCAGAATGTTGAAACTCAGTAAACATCGTTGAGCACGAAGGGTTACTGCTGTAGCTTGTGTTACGGGAGTGGACCGAATTATCCGCCTTTGATACCTGACGCCATAGAGTTGGCGACAACGAGTTATTCGGAGGGGTCCGATGGACACCAGCCGTTCCGCAAATGTGGACCACGCACGGCTAGATGATCTTCGCCGGGGGCGGGGAGCAGTCCAGGAACATGTCATTGACGAGTACGTCGCCGGGAGGTTGTCGCGGCGGGATTTGCTGCGCAGGGGCAGCATGGTCGGCATTTCCATGCCGATCCTCGGCGGGATCTTGGCCGCTTGCGGCAGTTCGGGCTCTCCCAGCAGTTCGAGCTCGACCGGACCGGGTCAGGCGGGCGCGGATATCAAGGCCGGCCTGCTCGTGCCCGCCGGAGCGATCAATCCGATCACCATCGCCGATCAGGGCGGCCTGGAGCTGCTGGGCAACGTCGGCGAATTCCTGGTCTTTACTGACCAATCCGGCCACTATCACCCGTGGCTAGCGGAGAGCTGGAGCGCGAACTCGGACGCCTCGGTGTGGACATTCAAGATTCGCCAGGGAGTCAAGTTCAACAACGGCAACCCGATGACGGTTGATGACGTCGTCTACAGCTTCAAGACGCAGAGCGACCCGAAGGGCTCGGCCAATGCGCTGTCGGTTTTCGGCGGCGTGCTCTCCCCTGACGGCGTGCAGAAGGTCGACGACAAGACGGTGGCGTTCCACCTCGACACCCCTGACGGGGGCTTTGTGGACGCGGTGTCCGAAGACAACTACAACATGATCATCGTCCCGGACAACTACGACTACGGGAACTGGCAGACGGACTTCGTCGGCACCGGCCGGTTCATGAAGTCCAGCTACACGCCGAACGTCGGGGCAACGTTCGTCAGGAACCCGCACTACTGGGGGTCGAAGGCGAAGCCGTCCAAGGTCGACTTCACGTTCTATCCCGAGGAAGGGCCGATGGTCGCCGCCCTGCAGGCGGGCTCGATCGACTGCATCGACCAGTTCTCGGTCGCTACCAGCCCGCAGTTGCTGGGCAACAGCAGCTTCCACGTGACGAGCATCAAGGCGGCCACGCATCGCGAGCTCTCCATGCGCAACGATGTCGGGCCTTTCAAGAACAAGCTGGTGCGTCAGGCTGTCGCCTTGACCCTGGACCGCCCGGCTCTGGTGCAGGCGCTCTTCAAGGGCCAGGCTGTGATCGGGAATGACAGCCCGTTCGCGCCCAACTTCCCGTCCACTGACACCAGCGTGCCGCAACGGGCCAAGAACCTGACGATGGCCAAGCACCTGCTTGCTCAGGCGGGAGTCGCAAGGGGATTCAAGACGCCGCTGCTCACCGAGACGACGCAGGAGCTCCCGCACCTCGCGCAGATCGTCAAGCAATCGGCCGCCCAGATCGGCGTCGACATCGCTCTGACGATAGAGACGCCGACGAAGTATTACGGTCAGGCGGTGTTCGGCAAGTCAGACTGGCTCGACGGCGAGATGAGCCTCGTTGACTACGGTGCCCGCGCCGTTCCGAACGTGTACCTCGCGGCGCCGCTGCAGTCCATCAACGCCAAGAAGGGGCAGGGCTCCTGGAACGCGGCCCATTTCAACAACCCCACCTACGACAAGCTGTCCAGGGACTACATCGCCGCGGTGGACGTCACCACGCAAAGCAAGCTAGCCGGGCAGATCCAGCGCCTGCTGCTCGACGAGACGCCCATCATCTTCCCCTACTTCTACAACTACCTGAGCGCCTCATCGAGCACCGTGTCAGGGACATACCCGACGGCTCAGGGCCAGTTCTTCCTGTGGAATACGGTGAAGTCCTGAGGGCCGTCCTGACGAGCGCGCATAGTTCCCCGGAGATGTGGCCGGGGACGCCGGAATGACCGTAGAACTAAACCGCCGGGCCGATCTCACGCTCGACAACTTCCGCAGGGTTGCATTCGCGGGAGAGCTCGTTGAGATCGGCCCGGTGGCACGTGCAGCCATGGCCGCTGCCCGCACCGCTTTCGTTGCCCTCCTCGAATCCGACCGGACGGCGTTCATCTATGGCGTGACACGCCGGCCGGGCATCGAGGTCTCCGTGAAGGTCCCGCCTGAGCTTCAGCGCGCCTTTGCTCGGTCATTCCTCCAGCACTCCGGACAAGGTTTCGGCGTTGGATGGCATGACGAGCAGGTGGTCCGCGGGATTGTCTTCGCGCGGCTGGCCGACTTCCTCGAAGGCCACGCGAAGGTGCGTCCGGAGACGGCCGAGCGCGTGGCCGCGATGCTCGGCGCCCCCATGCCAGCGCTGCCGCTCGGCGGGCAGGCTGGCCCGGGTGAGGTGCTGCCGATGCTGCACCTCGTCCATGCGCTCCAGGATCTCGATCTTGAAGAGGGCGAGGGGATGGCGCTCATCAACGGCAGCCCCTACTCGACCGCCGTCCTCGCAGACACCGCAATCCGGGCGCGGAACCGGCTCGCCCACGCCGAGCTCTTGTTCGCGCTCTCGGTTGACGCTTTCCGGGCGCCACTCGAGGCGTATGCAGAACCCCTCGAAGATCTGTGGGGCGATCCGCATCAGCTGGAGGCGCTGCGCTCGCTTCGGATGCATCTGGCCGGTGCGGAGACGTCAGATCGGCTCGCGCATCAGGCACCTGTCAGCTTCCGGATTCTTCCGAGGCTGCTTGGGGAGACCCGGCGTGCCATTGCGGAGGCCGAACGCTCCGCCGCTGTGTCGCTTCGCTCCGTCACGGTCAACCCGGTGTATCTGCCGCCCGATCCCGACCACCCGATGGGACAGGTCGCATCCAATGGAGGCTTCCACAACGCGACCGTCTGCCCTGTCCTTCAGTCACTGTCGGCCTCGTGGGCGGAACTCGCGCTGACGGCGGAGCGTCAGATCGCCGCCTTTCACCGCGGCGCCGCCTATGGGCTGCCGCACTTGCTGAACCCGCCCGGCTATGACGGCGCGCTGTCCGGCGCGACCAATTTGTTCGGCTGGGTTGCGACCAGTTACGTGGAGACAGCACGAGCTGCGGCCGCGCCTGCCCTCATGCCAGCGGTCGTCGTCGACACCCAGAACGACCTGGCAACCGCGACGTCCCTTGCGCACCAGCGCGAGCGGCAGGCAGCCGACGCGTTCCACAGCTCGCAGGCGATCCTGGCCCTGGTGGCGAGCCAAGCGTTGTATGCCACCGGGCGGCAGCCCGCTCCCCCGCTGAGGAAGTTCGTGGCCGGCATCAGGTCGGTGTTCCGTCCGGTGGAAGGCGCGGGCGGTCGTGACCTCGGCGCGGAAGCCGGCCGGCTGGCGCAGGTCTTCGCGGCCGGCTCGGTCACCGGCCGGCTCGAGTTCTCGCCGTAAGAGGGTTGCGGTAGCTCATACGGCTGCTCGCAGGATGAACCGGACCAGGCTAGGTGCTGCCTCCGGCCGGACGAGCCAGCAAGTCCGGCCAGCGTTGCGCGGGCCGCAGGAAATACTGCAGGTTCTGCCAGCCCTCGGCGGCATCGGCCGTGTCGTCGTGGCCGTTCCGGAACCAGCCGACGTATCCGGAGATCTCGGCCAGGTCGTACCACATGCGGTGCAGCGCCAAGGCGTCGGTGTCTATGGCGGTACCGGTCGCGGCGCTGTACGCATCCAGCACGCCGGGATCGGACTCCGCCAGCGCCCATAGGTCACGTTCGGGCGGTGCCAGCAGCGCGGACTCCCAGTCCACGAAGACGAAGCCGGCCGGTGTCTTCAGCACGTTGGCCGCGTCGGGCTCACCGTGGGTGATGACCATCCGGCCACCTCTGGCGCGGACCCGGCCGACCAGCTCGTCGAAG
>DATAEH010000106.1:0-11098 GCA_036258115.1 Streptosporangiaceae bacterium | reverse complement strand
CGAGGCGGCCGAGGCGGCGGCGCAGTTGTGGACCGAGGCGGCCAGGGACGGGCTCGCCAACGCCACGCTGGCCACGTCCGCGCGCCGCTGTCTGGCGATCGCCGCCGGCCGTGTTCCGGCCGAGCTCAGGCCGGCCGTGGCGGACCTGGCTGATCTGGTTGAGTCGGGTCGCTGTCCCGGCGACTTGCTGGCCGAGCGCGCGGGCGAGATCGGCCCGCTCGCCGCACTGGGAGAGATGGCATATGCATGATCTTGTCGTCCGCGACCTTGAGCAGGCCAGGAACCGGACGCTGGGGCTGACGGACCTGGACGACCCGACGCTGGTCACGCAGCGCGACCCGCTGATGAGCCCGCTGGTGTGGGACCTGGCGCACGTCGGCCAGCAGGAGGAGCTGTGGCTGCGGGCCGGCGGCCCGGCCCGGAATGCTCCCGCCAGAGGTGGACGCGCTCTACGACGCGTTCAAGCACCCCCGCGCCGAGCGCCCGTCGCTGCCGCTGCTGCCCCCGGTCGAGGCGCGGGCATACGACCACGAGGTTCGCGGGCGGGTCCTTGACCTGATCGAGCACACTCCGGCCGACGAGCTGTTCACGGCGGGCATGGTCGTTCAGCACGAGGAACAGCACGACGAGACGATGCTGGCCACGCTGCAACTGCGGCAGGGCCCGCCCGTGCTGCTGGGGCGCCAGCCGCTGCGACCCGGCCGCCACGTCGAGCCGGATCGCGTTTTCGTGGGCGGAGGGCCGTGCACGCTTGGCGTCGACGCGGCCAGTGAGCCGTTCTCGCTCGACAACGAACGGCCAGCGCACACCGTGGACGTCGGGCCCTTCTGGATCGGCCGGGTCCCGGTCAGTAACCGGCAGTGGCGCGAGTTCATCGCCGACGGCGGGTACCAGCGGCAGGAGCAGTGGTCCGCCCGCGGCTGGGCGCACCGGACCGAGGCCGGCCTGGAGCGGCCGCTGTTCATCCTGCGCACCGGCGTCGTCGCGAGCGAGCCCTATGACGACGACCCTGGCTGGGCCGACGTCCCCGCCATCACCTCACCGACATGGCCGACGGCGTGGTGACCGTCACCGAACTGGAGGCATGACCGAATGCCGGCACAAGACCGCGTCCAGGCTCATCCGGACTCCTATGTGGCTGGGTTGCGTGCGGACGTCCGCGCGGGCCTCACGGCGGAGCCGAAGTCACTGCCGCCTAAGTACTTCTACGACGAGCGCGGCAGCGAGCTGTTCGAGGAGATCACCAGGCTGCCCGAGTACTACCCGACCAGGGCCGAGACCGCGATCCTGCGAGCGCGCGCGGGCGAGATCGCCGAACTCTCGCGGTGCGAGTCGCTGGTCGAGCTCGGCAGCGGCACCTCGGCCAAGATCGGCCTGCTGCTGCGGGCGCTCCGCGAAAGTGGCACCTTGCGCGAGTTCATGCCGTTCGACGTCGATCCCGCGGTCCTCGCCGACGCGACCGGGCCGCTGACAACGCAGTACCCGGGGCTGCGGATCGTCCCGTTCGTCGGGGACTTCGAGCGCGACCTGGCGGAGATTCCCGCGGCGCAGGGTCGCCGCATGATTGCCTTCCTGGGCTCGACCATCGGAAATCTTGAGCCGCCCGCGCGCGCCAGCCTGTACCGGAACGTCGCCGACGGGCTGGCCGGCGGGGATATGTTCCTGCTCGGCACCGACCTGGTGAAGGACACCGGCAGGCTGCTGCGCGCCTACAACGACTCGGCCGGGGTCACGGCCGAGTTCAACCGCAACGTCCTCAAGGTCATCAACCGGGAGCTGCGGGCCGACTTCGATGTCGAGGAGTTCGAGCACGTCGCGATCTGGGACGCCGAGCACGAGTGGATAGAGATGCGGCTGCGCTCGGTCGGGGCGCAGGTCGTGACCGTCGGCGACCTCGGCCTGACGGTGTTCTTCGATGCGGGCGAGGAGATGCGGACTGAGGTTTCGGCGAAATTTCGTCCGGCCGGTGTCAGAGCCGAGCTAGCCGGCGCCGGCTTCCGGACACTGAAGTTCTGGACAGACCCTGACGGCGACTTCGGGCTCACCCTCGCCGAGCTGGCCGGGCCGCACGGCGCGTGCTCCCGCGCTTCGGCGAGACGCGCAGAGCGCGGTTCAGGACTCAAGTAAGCCCGGCGGCCCGCTGCCAGACTGAGGGAATGGCTAAGGAAGAACCTGCGATCGCGGCACGGCAGGCTTCGCCGACCTGGTCCGCGTCGGCCGGAGTCCGAACGCATGACGGCTCAGCCCATGCTGCGGAGACGGCGGCCGTGACCGCCTTCTGGCGCGCACTCGGCCTGCCAGGCCTGATTGACGTGCACACCCACTTCATGCCCGCCAACGTGCTCGCGAAGGTCTGGGCTTACTTTGATGGGGATCGGGGGCGGTCGGGGCATGCCTGGCCGATCGCGTACCGGCTGCCGGAGGAGGACCGGCTGGCCCTGCTGCGGCAGTTCGGTGTGCGCCGGTTCGGCGCGCTGCTGTACCCGCACAAGCCGGACATGGCGGCATGGCTCAACGCCTGGGCCGCGGATTTCGCCGCCCGCACCCCCGATGCTCTGCACAGTGGCACCTTCTTTCCCGAGCCTGAAGCGGCCGATTACGTCGCGGCCGCGATCGAGAGGGGTGCCCGGCTCTTCAAGGCGCACGTGCAGGTAGGCGGTTACGACCCCCGCGACGAACTGCTTGACCCGGTGTGGGGCGTGCTGGCCGAGGCCGGCATACCAGCGGTCGTGCATTGCGGCTCCGGCCCTACGCCCGGCGCTTTCACCGGCCAGGATCCGATCTCGGCCGTCCTGGCGAGGCACCCGCGCCTGGTAGTAATCATCGCGCACCTCGGAGCACCGGAGTATCAGGAGTTCCTTGACCTCGCTGACCGCCATCCGAACGTCTACCTGGACACGACGATGGCGTGCACCGACTTCATGAACCGGATCGCGCCGTTCCCCGTGAGCCTGGTGCCAAGGCTCGCAGCGGCGGCGGATCGGATCGTCCTCGGAACCGACTTTCCCAACATTCCGTATCCCTACCTGACGCAGCTGGACGCGCTCGCGAGGCTGGACCTGGGCGATGACTGGCTGCGCCGAGTCTGCTACCTCAATCCGGAGCGGCTGCTCGGGCTCTGAGCCGGTCCCTGCTCGGGCTCGGAGCAGCTCTGCGGGCGACCGGCTGGGATCGGGTCAGGCAAAAGCCGCCGCGACCGGCGCCAGCCGCAAGACGTCATCCGGCCCGCCCGGGTCGGGCAGCGACACGAAGACCGTGCTTACGCCGCGCTGGGCGAGCTGCCGGTACCTGCCGACGAGATCGGCTGCCGTGCCGGCGTGGTGCTGGCGAGCGTAGGCGGTGGCGGACGTCCGGCCCCGCAGCAGCTCGACCAGCTCGCCCGCGTGATTACGGTCCCTGCCGAGGACCGGGACATCGAGCACGGTCACCTGCAGTTCGGCTGGGTCACGGCCAGCTTGCTCGCAGTGCTTGCGCAGCACCGCCAGCTTGTGCTCAAGGACATGCTTGGCGGCGGGCAGATTGCAGCCATCGGCGAGCCTGGCGGCGATGTCCAGCGTCCTCCGCTCACCTGAGCCGCCGACGATGATCGGGATGGCCGAGACGGGCCGCGGGTAACAGGTCGTCTCGAGCAAATGACACCCGATAGCCCGCGTACGCCTTCGTGCCAGGTCCCACAGCGCCCTGAGCGTCTCGATCGCCGCCTCGAGCTGGTCGAACCGCTCCTTGGCTGGCGGGAAGGGCAGGCGGAAGGCGGCATGCTCGCGGTCCCACCAGCCCGCGCCGAGCCCGCAGAAGGCAAGGCCGCCGGTGATCACGTCCAGTGTTGCCATGGCTTTCGCCAGCACGCCAGGCCGCCGGAACGTCACGGGACTGACCAGCGTGCCGAGCCGCAGGCAGGGTGCCACCCCGGCCAGCATGCCAAGCGTGACCCACGGCCCCTGCGGCCATGCCGACTCAGGCAGGCATCGCGGGCACGTCCGCAGCCCAGGTGATGGGTCTGTTTAGCGGTATGCCGCTATGGGCGTGGCGCCCATGGCGGGCGAGTTCGCCCTCGCCAGTTGCGCGCTCGCCGTTCCTGGCGAGGATGACGGTGCGTGCCCGCTGGTAGGGGTAGCTAGCATGCTCGAAGGGGGCCGCGGCGGCGAGCAGCTCGGCGCGGTCGGCTCGGAGGAGCGCTTCGGCACGCTGGGCGGGGGCGCCCGCGATCAGGTCGCGATCGGCGTGCGCTTTGGCTTGCGCGAGGTGGCGGGCCGCGCCGGGGTCACGCGCGAGGACGGCGGCTTCGGTGCGGAGTGCGGCGACCCACGGGTGCCACAGCAGCGAGTGCCATGAACGGCTGCCGCCGTCGCCCGTGCCGCGCAGGTCCCCGGCCGGCCCGAGAAGAGGTTATTCCTCTATGGCCCCGCCCACCGTGCGCAGATGCTCGCGAAAGCTCAGGGAGGGCGTTTTCTCGCGCTTCGCAAGGTAGGCGCGGAACTGTACCTGGCTGCGCAGTGAGACACCTGCCCGGATCCGTTCGGCCTGGTGCCGCTCGGTATCCCTGATCGTCTCGGCCAGCGTGAAGATCTCCTCGGCCTGCGGGCTGGGCAGGAAGAGGACGCCGTCATCGTCGCCGAGGACCAGATCCTGCCGGCTCACTGCCCAGTCTCCGACGACGGCGGACGCCAGCGCCTCATGCGCGCGGGCATCGAGCCGGAGGGGGCCGGTGGGGATCGCACCCAGGCTGAAGACCGGCAGCCCGATCGCCCGTATGTCAGCGGTGTCGCGATGCAGTCCCCAGATCACCATGCCTTCCAGACCGGCTGCCTGGGCCTCCAGAGCCACCAGGTCACCGGCGCATGCTTCATCCAGGCGCCCGCCGTTGTCGACTACCAGCACGTCGCCCGGTGCTGCCGTTTCGAATACCTCCAGGAAGGCATCGACGCTGCCGGCATGCCTGGCGGGACAGACACGACCGGCCAGGCGGCTGCCAGGCACTACGGCACGCAAGAGCGCAGAAGCGCAACGCACTGGGACTCGCGCGCGTATACAGGCGTCGGACACGTGAGCTGTGGTGAGGGCTGCGAACCGGTGCTGCAACATTTGGTGATCCATGATGATGCTTGCTCCCTCGGGTGGCCGCGGGCCTGACGATGGATTGACCCCGGGCTGCTCGGCAGAAGCTTCTGCCGGGTGCTACCCGGCTATGCTCGGCGCGTTCGGGTGGCGGCCATAGAGCCAATGCCGCAGAATTGGTTTGCAGATGAACCCAATCGAGGTGGGCGAGCGCCTGGGCCGCTGGTCATCGGGGCGCGGGCCACTGTACGTGCTTCTGTCGGCCCGGCTGCGGCAGCTGATCGATGAAGGTGAGCTGCCCTCTGGGGAGCCGCTGCCACCCGACCGTGCCCTCGCGTCCGCTCTCGCAGTTGGGCGCAGCACCGTCGTGGCCGCCTATGAGCTGTTGCGCCAGGAAGAACGGATCGTCCGGCGCCAGGGCAGCGGCACCCAAGTGGCCGGTGCCACACGCGCGCGGCGGCAGACCACGGCCGCGCCTGTCTTCCTGCATCTGCTGGAACCACAAGACGGCGTGATCCTGCTCGCCTGCGCCGCCCCGGATAAGCCGCCACCGGAGCTGGCAGACGCCTACGCACGTATCCTCCCAGCACTGGCGGGTATCTCTGGCGACATCGGCTACCACCCGACCGGTCATCCCGTTCTGCGACGTGCGATAGCCGACCACTACACGCAACGGGGACTCCACACAGACCCGGATCACATCCTGGTCACCAACGGCGCCCAGCAAGCTCTTTCGCTGCTCGCCCGCGCCTTTCTCACCGCTGGCGACCGGGTGCTGGTCGAGGCGCCCACCTACCATGGCGCGCTGGAGGTGTTCCGCGAGCAGGTAGCCGTACTGCAGGCGCTGCCGATCGGGCTCAGCGGGCTCAAAGCGGCAGCCCGCCAGCACCGTTCCGTCCTCGCTTACGTGATCTCCACCTTCCACAACCCGACTGGCTCGGTGCTGTCCCCGCTCACTCGGCGCACGCTAGTGGAGATCTGTGTGGCCGCCGGCATCCCGCTGATCGACGACGAGGCGCTCAGCGATCTCGGTTTCCCCGGCGAGCAGGTGCCGCCGCCGCTGGCCGCCTTCGGAGACTCGGTGATGTCGGTGGGCTCGCTCAGCAAGACCATCTGGGCAGGGCTGCGCATCGGGTGGGTACGTGCCCCCCAGCCGGCGATCGCCCGGCTGGCCCGGCTGCTCGCCGTCCACGACCTAGGCGGGAACATCCCCGCGCAGCTAGCAGCCGCCGACCTGCTGCCCCGCCTCCAGCCGCTGGCGAAACAATGGGCGGTGGAGCGTGAAGCCCGCCATGATCACCTGCGCGGGGAACTGGCCCGGCATCTTCCCGGCTGGGATGTGCCACCAGTCCGGGGCGGGCAGACCCTCTGGGTGCGCTTGCCGCGCGGCGATGGGACCTCATTCGCGCAGGCCGCGCTGCGCCACCAGGTCGCGGTACTGCCCGGGAACGGCCTCGACGCATCCGGGCACAGCGCGGCGTATCTGCGCCTTCATTTCCTGGCCTCGCCGGACGAGCTGACCGAGGCCGTGCAGCGCCTGGCTGCGGCATGGCGCGCCTACCGCCCGCCGGCGTTCCCCGTGCCCGCACCGGCCGCACTAACAGTCTGAACCCCGCACGCGGGCAACCCGGACCGCTTCGGCGCGCGAAATCACGTACAAGGTAACCGCACCGGCGACCAGCCGTCCCGAGACCGATCTGGCCGGGGGATAGACCCCTTGTCGGACAGAGCCGGGGCTCGGCATCTACCACCGGCAGAATTCGCCCCGCGCCACGATCACCGCCGCGCCGCCCACCTCAACGCTCTCAATGCCTGCCGACGAGCCATTCACCCGCGCATGCAAGACCGATGGCCGGCCGATTTCAGCGCCCTGCCTGATCTCGATCTTCTCGCCGAACTCGATCCGGCCGTGGCGGGCCAGGTGAATGGCCAGCGGGCCGGCCGCAGAGCCGGTCGCCGGGTCTTCCGTGACGCCAAGGGCCGCCGGCGCGAACAACCGGCTCCGCCAGTGCCGGCCAGAGCCCGCGAAGCAGTACACGTACGATCCGGCGAACCCAGCCAGCGCGGTGATATCTGGCTTCAGAGCGGTAACGGCCGCCTCGTCGGGCAGCGCGACGTACACGAGCGTCGGCCCGTTGGTGTACGACTCGACCGGCAAGCCAGATGCCGGGACCCCGACTGCGGCAAGCAGCTGTGCCGTCCTGGGGAACAGCGCCCAGGCCGGGATCGGCTGGCGCATCCAGGCGAAGGTGATCTGACCGATGTCGTCCGCGCTGCCCCCATGCTGCCGGGAGCGAGTGAGCTTCAGCGGCACAGCCGCGGCGGCAGTCTCAAGCTGCACGCTCGTCAGCTGCCGTGCCTCGGCTGCGACGAACGCTGTGCCAAGGACTGGAGCACCGGCAAATGCCAGCTCAGCGGCGGGGGTGAAGATGCGCATGCGAGCATCGCTGCCGTCCTGGGCCGGAAGCAGGAAGACGGTCTCGGAGAAATTCATCTCCCGGGCCAGGCGCTGCATCTGGTCGTCGCTGAGCGCCGACCCGTCTTCGAATACCGCCAGCTGGTTCCCCTGCAGTGGCGTGTCAGTAAATACATCGACGATTACGTAGGCCAGTGACATTCCATCTCCGTCTATTTATCCGGCTGTGCAAGCCAGGAACGTTTCCCGTGTTCACTGCGATTCGCTCACCGAACAGGAGCCCGGGGCTTCAAGATGCACCCAACCCGGCGTCTCTCGGGCCAGGCTGTCCCCAGCTCCTACCAGGCCGCTGCGACACCCGGCGGCGAAGGTCTCCCAGCTCCACTCGAATCAACAGCGCCTCACGGCGCACGAAGCAGGCTCCGCAGGTATTCACGATCTACTTCCACGGACGCATCCCAACCCCAGACCGCCACGATCACTTACACAGAGTGTCGGACGCCCCCTTCCGGCCCGGTCGCGCTGAGCCTGGCGGGGGCGACCGCCAGCGGGCGTTCGGCAGATCTTGCCCGTTGGTAAGCGTGCGGCTCAGGCGGGCACCGATGGCGACCGTGCCGAGGCAGCCGACGCATAGCAGCGAGATCCAGACCGCCGCCGCGCCTGCGGCGATCAGGCCGGTGGCGATCGCAGGCGAAACGATGAGTGCCAGCGACTGAGCGAAGGCGGAAAGCGAGTTAGCCCGGCCGCGGACCCGGTCGTCGGCCAGGGTGTTGAGGAGGGGTCCGAGAGTCGGCGCCATGAAAGTTTCGCCGAGCCCGAACAGTGCGGTGAACGTGAACACGCAGGCGACCCGGCTCGCCAGCGGGATCGGCAGCGCCCCCAGCCCGAACACCGCCCACGACACGACCCAGATAAGGCCGACCAGCGCCAGCGCGCGGCTGCGCCGGAGCCGGCGGACGAGCCGCAGCACGATCAGCTGCATTGCGACGATAACGGCGGTATTGACGGTGAGCGACAATGCGACGATGTGCGCTGACATGTGTGCCTCGACCGTGGCGTAAGCGGGCAGGCCCGAGTCAAACGCTGGGAAACCGGTGAAATGGATGAGGAGCGAGGCGACCAGCATCAGCCGCAGCGCGCGGCCCGCCAGCACGTCGCGGTAGCCGACTCGCGGCTCATCCGCGCTCCTGGGCCGGTGCAGGCTCGGCAGGAAGGGGAGAGCGACAGCGAACAGCAGGCAGGATCCGGCGTTAGCCAGGAAGAGAGCCTGGAAGGTTCCCGGATGGTGGACCCTGGCGACAATCGCGCCGACCGTCGAGCCGAGGCCGATCGCGGCGTTCTGGGTTGTGAAGTTGATCGCGAACGCCCGCCGCTGGGTCTCCGGTTCCGGATTAAGGCCGGCAATCATGGTCTGCAGTGCCGGGAACATCGGCGCCCAGGTCGCGCCATATAGCAGCAAGACCGGCAACGCCGTAACCGCGTCGTGCGCCCACGCCAGCAGGACCTGAGCGGCGGCCTGGCCGACCAGGATCCCGCTGAGTACGCGGCGAGCGCCAATCCGGTCGAGCAGGATGCCGGCGAGCGGGACGACGAGCAGGCCAGCCGCGCCTGCGGCGGCCAGCAGGCCGCCGACGACCGGCAGGGCGATGCCCCTCACCTGGTGCAGGTAGATGAGGGTGAACGCTACGATCAGGCCCGTTCCGAGCATCGACACCGTGTTGCCCGCCAGGAACAGGCGTGTCGCCGGGGAGATTCGGATAATGGGCATGGCTTCCTGGCCGATTCCGGCAGGGCCATCCGAGTACGGCTGGTCAGAACGCTTCCTGCGGTTGGCTGCTTTCCCGTGCATGCCCGAGACTCGCGCGTTCATCAGCGTCCGCGACAGGTACCGGTGCATGTCAACTGGCCTCCTCGGCTGCCGACCTCGTCAGGTCCACACCACGGGCTCCATCGCGGACGATGAGCAGGACCGGCGCCCCGGTGATTGTCAGCGCCCCGGCCGGGTCGTAGCTTCGCCGGGGCAGCACGGCCCAGCTGTCGCGCAGCAGTACGGGCTACAGCGCGAGCGCGGCGAGGCCGACGGCGATGTTGATGAAGAAGATCCACCGCCAGCCCGGGGCCGTCGACGAGCGGGCCGCCGATCAGCCATGCCGTGGCGGCGCCGACGCCACCAAGTGCGCTCCAGATCCCCAGCGCCTTGTTCCGCTCCGAGCCCTCAGTGAAGGTCGCGGAGATGATCGACAGGGCGGTTGGAGTCATGATCGCCGCGCCGATCCCTTGAACCACGCGGGCAGCCGCCAGTGTGCTGGCGACCAGGCCAGCCAGCACAGCAGCGACGCAGCCGTGAAGATCACGACACCTGCCGTGAGCACCCGCTGGCGCCCGAGCAGGTCAGCCGCTCGCCCTCGGAGCAGCAGCAGGCCGCCGAAGCTGAGCGCGCATGCGCTCAGCACCCATTGCAAGCCCTGCTCAGAAAAGTGCAGGCCGACCCCGATCGAGGGCAGCGCCACGATCGTGATCGTTCCATCCAGGAGCACGGTGAAAAACGCGCTGCACCACAGCGCAAGCGCTCGCCCGCGGCGGCGACGATCGAGAACGGTGGAAGCTACGCGCCCAGCCGATGCGGACGATTCCATGGTCAACCTTCCAGGGTCGTTCCCGGCTGCTGCGGCACGATCCGGCGGGCGGATCGCCGGGGGTCGGTAGTGCATACACCGCGGCGCCGGGAAACTGGGCGCCCGCGAGCCGCCCAGTTCGCGCGCCGGGCGGTGTATATACCGGGCGGAGGTAGGCGTGGTGCGGAAGGAAGGAGCACGGGATGGCGACAGGCGATCTGCTCTCACGGGCGCGGGCCGGGGATGGCGAGGCGTTCCGGGAGCTGGCCGAGTCCCACCGGCGGGAACTGCAGGTGCACTGCTACCGGATGCTCGGATCCTTCGCCGACGCCGAGGACGCTGTCCAGGAGACGATGCTGGCCGCCTGGCACGGCATCGGCGGGTTCACTGAGGAACGCGCGTCGATGCGCACCTGGCTGTACAAGATCGCCACCAACCGGTGCCTCAACGCACGCCGCGCAGCGAGCCGGCGCCAGGCCACGGAGTGGGACATGTCGCAGTTCGAACCGCCCGTGCCGACGCCGCGCGACGAGCCCGCCTGGCTGCAGCCGTTTCCTGACGCCCTCCTCGATCGCGCCGCCGGCGGGCCGCCCGGGCCGGAGGCCCGCTACGAGCAGACCGAAGCCATCTCGCTGGCCTTCGTGACCGCCCTGCAGCTGCTGCCGCCGCGCCAGCTCGCCGTCCTCATCCTGCGCGACGTCCTCGGATTCCACTCCAGCGAGGTGGCCGGCATGCTGGAGGTGACCGTCCAATCGGTCAACAGCGCCCTCAAACGGGCCCGCGCCAGCCTGCAGCGCCGGCAGCAGCCGGCCGCCGGCCACCAACCGCCGCCGGCCGCCGGCTCATCCGCCGAGGACGCGATCGTGGCCAAGTTCGCCCGCGCGTGGGAGTCGGCCGACCTCGACGCGCTGGTGGCCCTGCTGACCGACGACGTCTTCATCGCGATGCCTCCGGAGCCATTCGGATTCGAGGGCCGTGAACTCGTGGCCCGCTACTGCGCCCGCCAGTTCGG
>DATAEH010000105.1:0-11103 GCA_036258115.1 Streptosporangiaceae bacterium | reverse complement strand
TGCCCGCCGGCGGACTTGAGCAACGCCGGAAGGCTGTCGTATGACTGCGCAAGCCACGCGGCTTCGCGCGTCACGGCATCGGAGGTCTCGTCAGCCATTGCTGCCCTTTCCTGCTGGGCTGCGATCGGCCTGTCCTTGTCCATGCCCTTCTGAGGGAGGTTGCCGTCAGAGTACAACTTATCCGGGTTGTGGTTGGTTGGTCATTGCGCTCCGCGACGCCCGCCTTCCTGCCACGGCGCAGCTATCGCGCATGTCATAGACGCCCGGGTGTGCGCGCGGGGCTCGTACCCGGACTGCTGGCGGGCCTTCCCGACGCGGAATCTCGATTGTCATCGTGGGTGCGTCTCGCTCAGGATGAGCCGGTGAGCCCGGTCAAGATGCACGCCGATGAGGTGTATACCGACGCGGCGCTGGTGCGAAGGCTGCTAGCGGGCCAGTTCCCGCAATGGGCGGGCCTCGCGATCAAGCCGGTGCCGTCTTACGGGACCGATCACGCGATCTACCGGGTCGGCAGCGGGCTAGCTGTCCGCCTGCCGCGGGTCGCCTACGCGACAAAGCAGGCGGCGAAGGAAGCGACGTGGCTGCCGAGGTTCGCTCCGCTGCTTCCGCTAGAGGTCCCGGTCCAGCTGGCGACCGGGCAACCTGCGGAGGGATACCCGTTTGCATGGTCGGTGTACGAGTGGCTGGCTGGCCAGGACGCGAGCGGCACGATTGACGACCTCGTCCAGGCCGCCGTCGACCTCGCCGGGTTCGTCAACGCGCTGTGGCGGATCGACACCACCGGCGCACCGCCGCACTCACATTCGGGCCGAGGGGGCCCGCTGGCCGAGCACGATGAACATGTCAGGAAGTCGATCAGCGACCTTGGCAACCGCATCGACGGCGAGACTGCCCTGCGCTCGTGGAAGGAGTCGCTCGCGGCTCCAGACTGGCAGGGCCCCGCTGTCTGGGTGCATGGCGACTTGCTGCCTGGCAACGTGCTCGTCAGGAACGGGCACCTGGCCGCGATCATCGATTTCGGGGCACTACAGATTGGAGATCCGGCAGCCGACCTGCAGCCAGCGTGGAACATGTTCGCTGGCGAGAGCCGGCTGCGGTTTCGTGCTGAGGTCCGCGCCGACGATGCCTGCTGGCTGCGCGGCCGCGGAACTGTGCTCTACCAGACGGTTATGGCACTCGCGTACTACTGGGACACCAATCCGGGAATGGTGAGGCAGGCATCGCACGGCCTTACCCAGGTGCTCGCCGACAGCTGAAGGGGCCGGAAGCAGGAACGGAAGGCAGCAGGCTGAGGACCGCCGGCCGGCTCGCGCCCCAGCGATCCGACTGTTCGATCAGGCGGAACCGAACTCTCGGCGTACATCTTTATCCCCGAAGCTCGGTCAAGCTCGCAGCGAGCTCCGCGTTGCGTTTCATGAAGCCGGTCCACGCCTGCGGAGTCTCGGCCAGGGCACGCACCGCGGCGGCCTGACCGCACACCCGCTGGGACCAGCCGCACACCCTCCCGGCGCGGATCTTGAATTGCACGAGCATGCCGTCCGACCAGCCGGCAACCGTGCGGTCGACGGCGTCCATGGTGCTGATCCGCTGCGGGCAGGTGACCCAGTCCACCGCGGCGATCTCTTGCTGGATCTGAGCCGCGAATTCATAGGACAGCTCCGAGGCGGCGCGGTCGCGCAGCTTATCCAACTCGCCGCGAACCGCGCTGATCGCGCTAGGTTCGCGGTTGAGCAGCACCGTGAGCGAATCGACAATCTGTGTGCGGTCGTACGCGGCCACGCCTCGTGTGCGCGCCATTTCTGCCTCAGCTCCGGCCAGCCTCGCCCTGGCATAGGACAGCGGCAGGATTCTATGCAGGCCGGCAATCGCCTGCCGCACGCGCAGGCCGCCAAGGTACGGGCCGAAGTAACGCACCTGGTCATCGGGCTCTGGCCGGTAGACCGCAGTGAGGCCGGCCGTGGCCGGCCCTGCGTCCAGGCGAATGTAGATCGCGCTTTCCTGGCCGCCCTGCGTCTTGTTCCACCGTGGTAGTGAAGTCTCAAGGAGATTCCGCTCCAGCCATGCGGCCTCGTGCACGGAGTCGCAGCTGACCGCCTCAACTCTGGCGACGCGAGCCACCATCGGTGCCAGGTGTGGACGGTCATGCAGGTCAGACCAGTACGAGCCCACCCTGCTGCGCAGGCAGGTTGCGCGGCCGATGTACACGACGCGGCCCCGGTCGTCCCTGAAACGGTAGACGCCCGGCCCGTCCGGCAGTCGCCCGATTACTACCGGACCATTCCGCCGCATCGCCTGCCCCCATTGCCAGACCGAAGCTCCCGGCCAAGTATCCCGCACCCAGCAAGGGCCGTCTGCGGGTCTAGGCTCCCAACAGGACGGACTATCTGGACCACGGAAAGGGGACTCTCCATGACCGCCGGTACGCACATCTCGCTGATGCTGGCGGTACAGTCCGCCCCCGACGCCGCCGACTGGTACAAGCGCGCTCTCGGCGCGCGAGAACTCTGGAGCCTGGGCAGCGTTGTCGGGCTGGAACTTGACGGGGCTCCGTTCTTCCTGCACGAGGACACGACCGGATTCGTCAACCCGGGCGCGCTTGGCACGACCAGCGTGCGAGTCGAGGTGTTCAGCGATGATCCCGATGCGCTCATCGCCAAGGCGGTAGCGGCAGGGGCGGACGGCTCTCCCGAGGGAGCGAAGGACCACGTGGTCCCCTGGGGCGTGCACCGGCAGGGCGGCTTTACCGACCCGTTCGGTCACCGCTGGCTGGTGGGCGACAAGTCGCCGCTGAGCCCGTTCCCGCGCTAGCCGACGCTTATCAGCTCAGGTCCATCGTGAAGACGCGCACGTAGCTGTTCGGGAGCTCACTGAAGCCGATGTGCCGGTAGAAACCGGCCGCTCGATCGTTGCCACGTGCCACGAGCAGATGCAGTCCTGGCGAGCCCCGATCCCGGAGGCTCGACATGGCTGCCGCCATCAGCTTCCGGCCGATCCCGCGTCCTTGTATCCGCGGCAGCAGGTCGATGTGCAGGTGCGAGGGATAGCGCGCGACTAGCTCACCCAAGACATCCCAGCGGCTATGCATGTCATTCAGGGCAGCCTGCTCGATCGGCGAGACAACCTCAGCCGCGCTCTGCGGACGTTCTGGGTAACGGACCCGCAGTGGTGGCCACCAGTCACGCTCGAGGCGGTCTTCAAAGGCGGGCGTATCAAGCGCCGCAACAACGTACCCAGCCGCGCCCTCGCCGTCCTCCGCCACGAAGGCCAGGGTCGGCTCGAAGGCCAGATACGGACCGAGCCAGACGTGGCCTGGCAACCGCGGGTCGCGGAACAATGATGTGGCGTCATTTCCGCTATCGGCGGTACGCAGGCAGATCTGGTACAAGTCCTCGCGATCTTCTTGCCGGTAGACCCTGATTTTCGCTGTTTCGGACTCCACACGTTTCGTTCTACAGCACGACACATTGCTAGCTATATGAGTTGCGGGTCGACAGCGTGCCTGCTGTGATCCCGTAAGCGATCGGAAGGAGGCGCGAGTGCAGCTAGCAGACGGCATGGCGGTCACAGGTCGGCTCTGACCCAGGGGACGACGCCGACGCCAGTGAGGGCGGGCTGACACCTACCGCTGGCGGCTGGGGTGACCTGGCCGACAGTGACCGGGGCAATCACGTAAACCCGGTCGTGGTAACGGATCCGCGGGATGAGAGATGCCCCGGTGAAGCGGGAAGCGGAAAGTAATCGCCGATCCCTGACGAGGGGAAACGGGCGGTGAATCGGTCCCTCGCCCACACCAAGCCTGGGAGCAGCGGCCAGGTCCGTCCTGGCGATCGCTGAGAGAACGAAACGGAACCCTGCGCTCCGGTTGAAGATCATTTCTTCAATCGAGAGGCAGAGCGATCAGCAGGTCTGCCCAGAATCGGGCTTTCATCTGCGAGAATTGCGGCGCTTCGGTAGCGCCGCTGACGAACGGCAGTTATCGCAATCACTGTCCGCTGTGTTTGTGGTCAAAGCACGTCCACGTCACGCCAGGTGATCGCGCATCACAATGCCAGGGCCTGATGCGTCCTGAGCGAATGGACCACCGCCCGGGCAAGGGGTTGGTGATCATTCACGGTTGCGTGCGATGCGGGTTCAGCCGCGCCAACCGGATTGCCAGTGATACGGCCCAGCCTGACGACATTGGCTCAATCACGAACCTGATGCGCGAAGGGCCGGTGTGAGGTGTAGTCCACGGCCTGTCCGGCCTGCTTACGGTGCCTTGGCGGCGGTCAGATAGGCGAGCGCCGTGCGATCTTGTCCGGTACCAGACTCCACGAGTGGCCTCAGGTGCGCGGTGAACTCGTCGATCTCATCCGGGCTGAGCGTGCGGTCGAAAGCCTCGCCAAAAGGCGGGATAAGCGGGTTTCCTGATGTGCGCAGAAACCGGTCCCATGGCACTGGTTGCTTCGTGTGCTTCACGGTAAGGCGCAATTCGAGGTCGACAACCGGGAAGCCGGCGTCTTCGGCATGGCGCACGAGGTCACGGTCATCGAAGTCACCCATGGGATCTTCGCCCAGAGGCTGGATCGACTCGTAGAGCGCGCCTACCTTGGCCGCCAGCAAAGCGACAGGACGGATGTCGTAACCGCAGAACGAGTCAAGATCGTAGCCACCCATCAGCACGTTGATCGGCTCGAACAGGCTGATCCGGCCGCCAGGCCGCAGCAATCGGTGGAACTCGCGGAACGCTGACGCCTTGTCCTTGACGTATATCAGGACGGACCTGGTAGTGACCACGTCAACCGACTCGTCGGGAATGCCGTCCAGCGAGTCAGCTGCTGCCTGGACAAAGCGGCACTGGTCGAGCAGCCCTTCGGCCTCGGCGACCTGACGGCAGTGATCGAGCAGGTCCGCCGAGATGTCGGAGAAGATCACCCTGCCCGCCGGACTTAGCCGATCCAAAGCCCCGAACGCGATCAGTCCGTCGCCCGCGCCCACGTCGAGCAGCGTGTCTTCCGGCCGCAACTGCGCTCCGTCCAGGACCTTGTCACGGACGGGATACAAGAAGTCGAGGAGGTCCCGCTCGCGGGCGCCCGCGTCGCCGCCGTGGCGAACGTTCAGTAGCCACCTGTGCCAGCGGTCAGAACTCTCGGTCACAGCGACCTGCCCCGCTTCCTTAGATTTGACTGCTGTCAGGCTAAGTCGGCGCGAGTTCTTGCGCTCGACCGGATTCGGCAATTCGGGGCCGCGCGCTGGAAGGTGAGTTTGGATTGGGGTCTCACATGTCCGACGTGATCATTAGCGGCGGCGGGCCAACGGGGATGATGCTGGCCAGCGAGTTGCGGCTGCACGATGTGGACGTGCTCGTTCTGGAGAAGGACGCCGAGCCGAGCAAGGCGGTCCGCTCGCTCGGCCTGCATCCGCGCAGCATCGAGATCATGGACCAGCGCGGGCTGCTGGACCGGTTCCTCAAACACGGCAAGAAGTATCCGGGCGGCGTCGGCCGGTTCGCCGCGATCGATAAACCTCCGCCGGCGAACCTGGACACCGCGCACGGCTACATCCTCGGCATCCCCCAGCCGGTCACCGATCGCCTGCTGGCCGAGCGCGCCGGCGAGCTCGGCGCACAGATCCGCCGCGGTTGCGAGGTGATTGGTGTCGATCAGGACGAGGACGGCGTAAGCGTCGAGCTCGCCGACGGCACGCGGCTGCGCTCGCGCTGGCTGGCCGGCTGCGACGGCGGACGCAGCCTGGTCCGCAGACTGCTCGGCGTCGGCTTCCCTGGCGAGCCCGCCAAGACCGAGTGGATCCTCGGCGAGGTGGAGGTGACCGCGGCGCCGGACGAGCTGGCCGAGGTGGCCGACGAGGTTCGCAAGACCCACAAGGGGTTCGGCATCGGCCCCGCCGGAAACGGCCTGCACCGAGCCGTCGTGCCCGCGGCGACCGTGGCCGAGGATCGCTCGGTCCCTCCGACCCTCGAGGAGTTCAGGACGCAGCTGCGCGCGTATGCGGCCACCGACTTTGGCGTCCACTCACCGCGCTGGCTGTCCCGTTTCAGCGACGCCACCCGGCTTGCCGAACGATATCGAGTGGGCCGGGTTCTCCTCGCGGGCGACGCGGCGCACGTCCACCCGCCGCTGGGAGGGCAGGGTTTGAACCTCGGCATCCAGGACGCCTTTAACCTCGGCTGGAAGCTCGCCGCCGAGGTCGACGGGTGGGCACCAGATGGGCTGCTGGACAGCTATTACGCCGAGCGTCACCCGGTCGCCGAAGACGTGCTGACCCTGACCCGCGCCCAGAGCGAGCTGGTCTCCCCTGAGCCCGGCCCGCAGGCCGTGCGCCGGCTGCTGACCGAGCTGATGGACTTTGGTGACGTCAGCCGTTTCCTGGCCGAGAAGATCACCGCGATCGGCGTCCGCTACGACTTCGGCGAAGGACCGGAGCTGCTCGGCAGACGACTGCGCGACATCCCGCTGTCGCTGGGCCGTCTCTACGAGCTCACCCACGAAGGCCGCGGCCTCCTGCTGGACCAGACCGGCGAACTCTCCGTGACAGGATGGACGGCTCGGATCGACCATGTCGTGGCCGTCAGCGGGGAACTTGACGCGCCCGCAGTCCTGCTCCGACCGGACGGCCACGTCGCATGGATCGGCGACGACCAGAACGACCTGCTCCGCCACCTGCCGACATGGTTCGGAGCCGCATCCGAGGGCGCCAGAGACGTTCACGATCGCCATTGATGCGGTCGCAGAACGGCCTTTGGATGAGCGACCGCTGTTGGCCGCGCGCGAGAGCCGACGGCTCTTCAAAGAGACGGCGGCTTCATGTCCGACGTGCCCGAGCCAGGCCCGCGCACCTCACCGCCTGACGGTCTTCCAGGCATTGCGCAGCTCGAAACGACGCAGGTACAGCGGGCCTTCTTCTACCAGGGGCTGCTCGGCGGGAGTTGCAGACATCGAGGCGAGCGGTTTCTGGTCCGGGACGCCGGGCATGCGCATGACGGCCTCGGCGAACTGGTCGGCCGCCCACATCGAGGCGCCCGGAGAGCAGCTGACGCTGCCGGCGACATCCGCGCCGTGATCTAACCTGAGCAGGATGGCGTGTTCATCGATCTCGTTACTGCTGGCGCGGCTGCCTCGTGCCAGGCCTGGCCAAGGTGCTGGGCCAGCCGAGGGTGCGGAAGGCCGCCGCCCATTTCGGCATCCCGTGGACCGGTTACCGGGTCATCGGGGTGGCGGACCAAGGATCGCCGAGCGGGCACGCAAATGGGGCGTCGAGGTGACGATCTTGGCTGCGCGTCAGGGCCTGGCACCGCTGGCATGGCAGGCGGCGGCCCAGCGACCCCGACACGTTGGGGCTGGCCGGTGGCGATCGGTCGCTATGTACCGTGGCCGCCGCGGCCGCACGACGCGAACGCCCGTTGATATGCGTACCTGCTGGAAGCCCGCAACCACCTCGCCTTCGAACGGGGAGGTCGATCGGCGCGACATCACAGGCGCTACTCGCTGCGCTCAGCCACTCGGAACCGCAGGTCGGCCGCATACCTAGGCTTTGAAGATGCCGCCTCCGGCCCCGGAACCCGCTGACGGCGACGACGGTAATACGGAATTCGCGTCGGCGCAGTATCCGACTCGACGACCCCGTCCGCCCGGGCCACAGTCGTCTCGCTGGGTTCTAGGTCATGACGCCTCGATTGGCCCCTGGCCCAACAAGTCAGCACGACGCGGCTAGGACGGTCTGCGTTTCAGCTCCCGAGGTCACGCTGGCGGCCAAGCGGAGGGGTCTCCGCCTTGACCGCCGGTCGTGTAGGTAGCACTGACTGGAGGCCCATCCTGGCGATCAGCTTGCGGAGGAGGGAGAGCGTGGCGACCACGGTGGCCGCCGGGAGCCCGATGCCGAGCAGCACGAACGACCAGATCGTGTTCAGGTCCCGGGTAATGACGCCGAAGTTCATCCCGAAGTAGCTGGTAAGGAACGTCAGCGGCAAGAAGACCGTGCTGAATACGGTGAGAATGTTGATGAAATCCCCCTGCCGGCTGGAGACGTCCGACCCAACCTGTCCGAGGGCATCTTGGCTCTGGTCGCGGTAGCCCTTCGCCGCGTTCTGTAGCTGGGCGACCTGGATGCCATGAAGGGCAAGGCGCGGCCCAACAACTGCGCTGATACCGGGAAGCTGGCGGGCACCGTGGTAGCGATGAAGGTCGCCGAGGTACCACCCGAGTGCCTGGATGGTCTCGGACAGCAGGCGACGCATAGCAATAAGTTCATTCTCCGTGCCTGATGGCGAGACGCGGACTAGAGAACGCTGGATCTGGTCGAGCTCTTTGTCTAGGTGCAACAGGTCAGGTTCGAAGCTGCCGACGATCTGGTGGAGGATGAAAAAAAGCAGCGACGGGCCGTTGGCCTTCACCTTGTCCGGTACGTCATCCCAGCCGCGGTGCACGCTCTCGAGTGCCCGGCAGGGCAGGGGGTGGGTGGTCAGCAAGAATCTGCCGGTGAACATGACCCGGATGCCGAGGATGTCGTCCGTGTCGCGGCCCCAGTTGCTGCTGGGGACGACAGCCTGGATGGAATCGCCCGCCACGTCGAACGACGGACGCCGGCTGACCGCCGCTAGGACCCCAAGGGCCCGGTCGTCTATGTCCAGGCTCTCGCTGAACGCCCGCAGCCTGCGGTCGCCTTGATCTTCCAGGTCGAGCCACACAAAGCTTCCCGCCCTGAACCGACGCTCGGCATCTTGCGGCTCGGCAGGGTCGATAAGACCATTCACATCGGCGAGCCTGGCGGCGCGCGAATGCGGCCGGCCTGTCCCGGCTGATGTCGACACTGGCATGGCTACTCCCCTGGACACGTGATTCCCGGCTGAGATTCAGCCGCCCAGGAACTGCGGACAGGCACGAACCCAGGCTCGCCTCAGTTGTCCCCCCATCCGGTGCCCGCATCACGCCAGCGGCATCAGATGCGGCTCGCCGACAGAGCCGCAAGTTGGGCCAATCGGCGATAGTCGATCTCAGACATCAGAGTCATGCAGCTCGAAGGCTAGTAGGGGTGCCCGCAGGCGGAGAACTGGACCGAGGCCACCCGGTCGTTGCGGAGCGTGCGCAGCCAAGACGCGCTTCTTGATCATGGACCGACGCCGGTGGTCAGTGCGCGAGGGTGACGGCGTCACGCCATGCGAGCGGGCCGCGCCCGTTATCGCGGTCCCATTCCAGCTGCGCCGGGCTGGACACCTGCATCACGGTGCTGCGCGAACTGCCGGTATTCGCCACCGCTAGCTAGGCTGAGGCGTCGCGCCGATTGCGAGGCCGAAGAAATGAGCGTGGCGTTCCTGGTGACGACGCTGGTGGTTGTGGCCACTCCGGGGACCGGGGCGGTCTACACGATCAGCGCCGGGCTGTCCCGCGGGACCTGGCCGAGCATGGTGGCCGCGTTCGGCTGCACGCTGGGCGTGCTGCCGCACATGGTCGCCGCGATCACGGGGCTGGCCGCGCTGCTGAACGCTAGCGCGCAGGCGTTTCAGGCGATCAAGTGGCTCGGCGTGGTCTACTTGCTATACCTGGCCTGGCAGACCTGGCGCGACAAGTCCGAGCTGACCGTGGACGACGCCCCGGCGCCTGCCTCGGCCCGCCGGGTCATCCTCACCGCAGTGCTCATCAACGTCCTGAATCCGAAGCTGACGATCTTCTTCTTCGCCTTCCTGCCGCAGTTCGTGCCCCCCAGTGAGCGCGACGCCTGGCTGCGCATGACCGGGCTCAGCCTGGTGTTCATGGCCGCCACGTTCATCGTGTTCGCGCTGTACGGGATCTTCGCCGCCACGATGCGCCGCGAGGTCCTGGCCCGGCCGCACGTGTTGACCTGGATGCGCCGCACCTTCGCCGCCACTTACGTCCTGCTGGCCGGCCGTCTCGCCGTCAGCAGCAGCACCTGAGCACCATGGGCGCGGCGTTCGCGTGGCCGTTCCCCATGCTGGTCACAGTAGCGGCGTGTCGGCCGCGATCAGCGGGTCGCAAGGTGCTCGCCTGCGTTCACCAGATCGATTAAGAATTGTGAAGCCTGGTACGCACGGACACCTAGTCAAACCCGGTGACGGCCAGTAGGCCAGCCCCACGCCTATGCTCATCGCCGAAGCGGCGGCCCATAAGGCCTGCCCATCGGGCCGGAGGATGACGCCCATGATCGCCCACACCATTCTGGGTTGTCGGAACCGTGGCACCTATGTCGCGCGACACGGGGATCGACGACCTGTGGTCGGTGCTCAAGCTTGCTGCGGCGCTGGGCCCGGCGCGTTGTTGCAACATGGGCGGGATCTACGCTGTTCGGCTGCACCGTTGAGACCAGATTGGTCCCAACGGTTGATCTCTTCAAGATCCACATAAACGATGACCTGGATTGATGGAGCCGGTGAGCGGGATCGAACCGCTGGCCTGCCGTTTACAAGACGGCCGCTCTGCCTACTGAGCTACACCGGCGGGGGGACGTCTGCATGGTAGCCGAATCCCGCCTGACCTGCGCATCCCGTCCCTGGCCTGCGGCTTCGTCAGTCTGAGGCGACCTCGCTGGCAGCCCTGCATTGCTCGCGAGTGTCCGGCTGACCCCGGGGGCCGGTGGCTGTCACCGGCCCGCTGTGCCGAATGCGTGCCGAAGTTGTTGGCGGACCGGCGACCCGGTTCCATCCCGAGTACCGTCGCCCGCATCCCAGCGCATGCAGTCGCCGCATTTTCCGAGCGGCCCGCGAGGTGTCCGGTACGTCCGGCAAGCCTCCACACTGAACGTGACTGACTAATTACCTTCTCGTGTCGAGGGTGTACGTCACGTCCGTGAAGCCGGGGGGACTCATGGGGCAGGGGCTTGTCATCGGGGACTTGCGCGTCCAGCACGTGGACGGCAGGCGGGGCCGGTCGTTCACGATCGTGTGGCCGGAGGGGCGGGTGCACGAGCAGGCCGACCGGTTCCTGCGGGCGCATGAAGGATCGGGGACGCAGCGGACGTATGCCTACCTGCTGGTCGATCACCTGCGCTGGCTGGAGCGGGAGTGCCTGCCGCCGGAGTCGGTGACGTTGCAGGACTTGCAGCGGTATATGGGGATCGTCGGCGCGAAGGTGGCGATGCCGCTGGGCGAGCCGT
>DATAEH010000104.1:0-4309 GCA_036258115.1 Streptosporangiaceae bacterium | reverse complement strand
GGCCGTGATCGCCATGCTCGGCGGTCGACGTGGGCGCCGTGTGGCCCTCGAAGGTGTGCTCTCGATCGCCGCTGCCTCAGCGACGGTGAACCTCGGCATCAAGCCCCTTTTCGGCAGGCGGCGACCGGAGCGCGCTCACCCGGTGTCAGAGTCTCGTTCTGTGAGGACGCCGGAATCTGCATCGTTCCCCTCCGGCCATGCCGCATCGGCGTTCGCCTTCGCATATACCGTGGGCCGGCATCTGCCGGGATTGGCCGTGCCGATTCGGCTGCTCGCCGGCGCGGTTGCCTACTCGCGAGTCCACACCGGTGTGCACTATCCAGGCGATGTCGTCTTCGGCTCCATCATCGGAGCCGGCACTGCCGCCACTGTGGCAGCGGCGAGCGACCGGATGTCCCGAACCCACCCGTGAAGTGTCTTGTATCGAGCTGACTACGGTGACGCTTCCGCGCCCGGGAAGGGATGCGATCCGGTGCGCTCAGACTTAGCGGACGGGAAGCGCGCTGATGGCGAGGTACCCGGATGTCGCGCGGAGATCCGAACCACCAGCGCCGCCGGGCGGCTGGCGAACTTCAGTGGTGGGCTAAGGGTTACTGCCTCGCCATCAATTCCAGCGTGCAACGGCCCGGTGGCTACAACCTCCACGTAGGGCGCGTTCCAGGCTCGGCCCGGAGGATGTTGTCCGGTGTCAGGTACGTCGAGAACGACAATTCCTAGGAAACCGCTGTTAAGCGAAGGGCGGGTTCCGATTACTGGCCGGTCCAGCGCATACGGGTTGTTCGACACCAGCATGACAGCGAGTCGAACGTGCTCACGCCCAGCATCGTCCACGACGCGCAGCGCCGACGCCTCCCTGCTGGGACCAAGCACCCTCTCTGCCGTCTGCACCAAGGTATGCAGCTTGGCGTCACGATAGGCCGACTGCTGCACCGCCTCACCGTAGATCCCGAACGAGACGTTGTTGAGAAACAGGCGCCCGTTCAGCTCCCCCACGTCGATCCGACGCTCTACTCCATCGCTGAAGGCGTCCAGGGCGCCGACCAGATCATGCCGGTCCACTCCGAGATCCAGCGCAAAGTGGTTTCGTGTCCCGGCGGGGACGCAGACGAACGGCAGCCCACGCGCCGCGGCGACTGCTGCCACGACTGCCAGGGAGCCATCGCCACCTGCCATCCCCAACGCGTCCGCGCCACCTGCGACCGCCTCGTCGACGAGCGCTGCCAAGTTCTCGCCCGGCTCCAGCGTGACGGCCTCGATTCCGCGGTCACACGCCAGCTGTGCAATCCCCGCGCGAGCAGCGGCGCCACCGCCCGACCGTGGATTGACAAACAGTACTGGCCGTCTCGGTGGGGAAACCGGACGCCACCCATATCGCATCGGTCCGAGCTGCTTTTGGCTCATTAAGGGAATCCGTTGGCAAATGATAGTGGCATCTCAGCGGCCCACCTTCCGGACCTTAGGCCCAGTTCTACCGGCAGCAGCGGCGGTGTGGCGCCAGAACTGGTCGAATAACCCCGGCCCAAAGCGTCGGACCCCGCTGCACCTAGGGTGCGTTGGATACGGAATCAGCCGTACCCGGGCACTGGTGATGCGCCGCTGTAGGTCATCTGTCTATAGGACCAAGCGTTGCGGTGGCCACAGCCCGGCTGAAGCCAGCCAACAGTCACCGCCTGGCGCGTTGACGGGTCTTCCGATGTCCGCTCAGCGGGTGGCATCAGCCGCCAGTCGCTCGGCCCGTTCGCCGACCTCACGCAACGTGAAGGCGGCGAAGATCTCATTCACCCCATGGAAGATGGCCCACACCCCCACAAGAGTGACCAGCGTCACCAACGATCGCTCGGAGGAGCGCACAGCCCACACGCCAAGGACCAGCTCTGCGATCCCGAGCAGCAGCCCGGTCCACCACCAGCCGAGCTTGGGCCCGGCTATTGCGCTGATCAGGTTGACGATGCCAAAGATGATCAGATACCAGGCGACCAGGATCGACACGATATAGAGGGTGAGGCCGGGCCAAACGAAGGTGAGGATCCCAGCGGCCACCCCCAGGATCCCGGAGACGATGTACAGCCAGCGCCAGCTCCGGACCCGGCTCGCCACCACCAGCTGGGTGATGCCGCCGAATAAGAAAGCGACACCGACGAGACCGGCCACTGCGGCCAGGCTGCCGACTCGGTAGGACAGCACGTACATGCCGAGCAGGGTCCACAGGATCCCAAGGACCAGGAACCATCCCCAGTAGCCGGATATCTCCCGGGCGCCGCCGCGCATAGCCTCCCGCAGGGGGCTCCTGGATAAAGTCGTATTGCTTGTCATTGCAACTCCTTTAACGCCTGCCGCTACGGCCGGCCCGATGCCGAATACCACGAGCCAGCGGCGGCGAGGCTACTTACATACGTACAGTGGTAATGCGTGACGCCAGCCGGCCAGGGGCCGGTGCTAGGAGCTCGCTACCTTGGCTCGCTCGTTGGCGTAGGCGCGGGCGTCGATGGCGTCCAGCATGGCCAGTTGCGCGTTGTCGACCGCCCATTCCGCGAAGTCGAGGGCGTCGGCGGCGTCAGCTTCGGCCCAGTCGGCGTCAAAAGCGGCGTCTTTGGCGTCCAGCTCTCGGGTCCGCTTGTCGATCTTGGCCTTGACATCCTCCATCTTGGCGGCGGCGTCTGCCTTCATCTGTGCCCACTTGGTCCGTGCGCTGTCGGCGGCCTCGGTGGCTTTCTGCTGGGCGTCCTTGCCGGCCTGCTGAAGGTCGGCCTGAGTCTTTTCGATTCGCTGCTTGAGCTGCTCACGGGACTCGGCGGCGGCAGCCTGCACCGTCGACCTGACCGCCGCGACCCGCTGCTGGAGCTCATCCAGTCGGGTGGAAAAGTCTTTGGACTGTGCCATCTCACACCTCTCTTCTCTTAACACTTCAACAAAATCGTCCTGCGACAAATCGTCCTGCGACGAGATGCCGCCCTGCTAGGGCCATTGGTCCTCACGCTGTAAGCCGGGGGGCCCATTCGCATCCGCCGCCCGCCTCAGCGTGTTTTTGCCACGAGCCGGGCTGCGGTGGCCTCTCACCGCCTCCGGCGCATCATTGCACCGCCCAGAGAACCGTCAAGGACTGGTCGGTGATCCTTTGCCTTGCGGAGCGGCGCCGGCGCGTTGCCGGCGGCGGCGATGGTGGCGTCAAGACCGTCGACGGCGCGAGCGCATTCAGCTACCCGCTGATCTTCCTGCCGTTCATCAGCTCGGCGTTCGTGCCCACCGACTCGATGCCAAGCCCCGGTCGCCTGGTTCGCCGAGAACCAGCCCGTGACCTCGATCGTGGACACCATCCGGGCCCTGTTCGCCCAGCAACCCGTCGGCAATGACATCGGATCGCCCTCGCCTGGCTCGTCGGCATCCTCGTCATCGGCTACACCGCCGCCATCGCCATCTACCGTCGCAAGTTCAGCTGAGGCCGAGCGCTGCTCGCAGAGCACAAACGACCGCGACATCTCCTTCACATCAGTTCACCGAACTCGACCTGCTCAACGTCGTCGAGGTCCCGCGGCGGGCGTGGCACGGCATTGACCAGCTGGAGGTCACGGGCCCCGACCCGCTGATTCCCCGCGAGAGGCGCCTCTGGCAGGCGGTGTCGTCGCGTCGAGGCCTCGCGGCGGCGGTCGTTCGATCATCGCCTGGTGCAAACTGAGCGGATGCTGCACTTGAGGATCTGGTCGCCCGCGGCGATGAGCGACGCTGTGATTACGGCTTTGTCAAATGACCCTGCGGTTAGCTGTCTCGCGGTGTTGCCTGGGGCTTCGGTGCGTCCCGCTGGTGATGTCGTTCTTGCAGATGTCGCCAGGGAAGCAGCGAATGACGTTGTCGACCGCTTGCGTGCGTTGGAACTTCATCGCGAGGGAAGCCTTGACATCGATCACGTGCGGGCGTGGCTGTCTCAGCGCGGCCTGGATGCGGAGCAGCTGGCACCGGGAAGCAGTGCGGATTCTGTGGTGTGGGTTGACGTGACACACCAGGCCTACGCGGAGTCGGAGTTCAACTGGACCTACGTGAGCTTCATGACCATGGCAACGCTGATCGCCGGCATTGCGATCATCTTGGACTCGCAGATCCTTGTCATCGGCGCCATGGTGCTCGGTCCAGAGTTCGGGGCAGTCGCCGCGCTGGGAGTCGCGTTGGTTCGGGCTCGACTGACCCTCCTGGCACGTGCCGCGCGAACCCTCGTGCTGGGATTTGTGGTCGCAATCCTCATGACGACGTTGGCGGCGCTCGTCGGCAGGGCGCTTGGTTGGGTGACGCTCGAGGATGTGGCCGGACCACGGCCGGA
>DATAEH010000103.1:0-13556 GCA_036258115.1 Streptosporangiaceae bacterium | reverse complement strand
CCATCCGCACCGGCGAACCGGTGCGGAGCTTTGTCACCGGGCATCAGCGCATCGCGGCTGTGGTGGCCGGCAGCGAGATACCCGCAGCGAGCGTCGTCATTGCCGCGGGCGCGCATTCGGTGCCGGTGACGAGAATGCTCGGCGTGCGGCTGCCGATGACCGCCGGCAAGGGCTACAGCTTCTCGGTATCCGGCCCGCAGGCACCAGGCACACCGATGTACCTGCTGGAAACGCGGGCCGGGGTGACGCCGATGGGCGGACGCGTGCGGATCGCCGGGACGATCGAGTTCTCCGGACTGAACGCGTACCGTGACCCGCGCCGGATCGAGGCGCTGAAGCTAGCGGCGCGGGGCTACCTGCCGGGCCTTGACTGGACGTCGACCGCCGAACAATGGACGGGCATGCGCCCGCTGTGTCCCGACGGCCTTCCCGTCCTGGACCGCGTACCTGGCTTCCAGAACGCGTACCTGGCCACGGGCCACTCCACCCTCGGCATCACCCTCGCCGGGGTCACCGGCGCCCACATGGCGAGCTTTGTCAGCAGCCGAACGGCTCCGCCGGAACTAAGACCGTTCCGCTTCCCTTCGTACTTCGGCACCCGCTAAGCCCACCGCCTGCGGTTGTGACGGTCACCGAGATTCCGGTTGGTAGGTCAACAAGAGCACGCCCGTGCTGGTCTGCACGCACTCCATCAGGTGCAGCCGCAGCGGCCGGGAGAACTCGCGGAACAGCCGCTTTCCGGCGCCGAGCACCAACGGGTGCACGAAGATGCGGAACTCGTCGATGAGATCTTGCTCGATGAGCGTCTGCACGAGAACGCCGCTGCCGAGGACGGTGATGCCGCCGTCTCCGGCTTGCTTCAGGTCCCGCACAGATGCGGCGGGGTCGCCCGACAAGATCTGCGTTCCCGACCACTCGACGCTGGTCAGCTTCTTGGTCACGACGTATTTGGCAGTGGCGTTCAGGTGCGCCGCGATCGGGTTCGTATCAGGCTCCAGCGGCCAGTGCGCCGCCATCTTCTCGAATGTCTTGCGGCCGAACAAATACGCGGTGGTTTCAGTGCACCCTTGCCCGGCCGCCCGCGCCGCAATTTCGTCACCGTATGGCGCGGACCATCCGCCGTAGGCAAAGCCGCCCTCCCGGTCCTCATCAGGCGATCCCAGGCTCTGCATCACGCCGTCCAAGGTCACGAACTCAACGATTGCCAGCTTGCGCATCGCGCTGCCTTCCTCTCGGCTTGCTGTCCCTGCTGTCACCACCTACACGATCGGTGCCGCGCCAGATCGACATGTTGCCGCGCAGATCGGCCGCGCTCCCCTCCCGCTAGCCTCGGACAATGACCAGCAGACCGTTCAGGTTCGCCATGCAGGCCACACCCGCCGATGGCGAACAGTGGCTGGCAGCCGCCCGCCGCGCTGAGGACCTGGGGTATTCAACTCTGCTCATGCCGGACGGTACGCAGCTTCTGTCTCCGCTGCCTGCGCTCGCCATGGCCGCCGGGGCAACGGTTTCGCTGCGCGTCGGCACCTGGGTACTGGCGAGCCCGTTGCGGCCGCCGCGGCTGGCGGCATGGGACGCGCATACCCTGTCGGTCCTGACCGGCGGCCGTTTCGAGCTGGGTATCGGCACCGGCCGACCTGAGGCAGTCGAGCAGTCCGTGCGTCTGCTGGAACGGCCGGCCCCGGACGGCAGGCAGCGCCTGGCGCTGGCCGAACAGACCATCGACGAACTGCGCAGGCTCGACCAGAACCAGCACACCCCGGTCCTGATGGCCGCGGCCGGACCCAAAGCGATCGCCCTGGCCGCTGCGAAGGCCGATATCATCACGCTCGCAACCGGCCCGCTATCCAACCGCGACGAGGTCGCCGCGATGGTCGCGAAGGCAATCCAGGCCGCTGATGGCCGCGCCAGCCAGCTCGAGTTCGCGGCGCCGCTCTTCGTCGTCGGCGACGAGGCGCCGCCTTGGGTGGCGCGGTTCCTCCAGGTTGACTACGCGACGCTGGTGGCGCTCGATTCGCCCTACATCCTGCGCGGCACCGCCACGGAGATGGCCGATGAGCTCCGTCGGCGCCGGGAAGCCACCGGAATCTCCTACATCAGCGTGAACGGTGCGTTCGCCGGGCAGTTCGCCCCGGTGGTGGAGTTGCTGGCCGGCCGCTAGTTCTGGCGCCAGGCGGAAGCGCTCGACAAAAAGGCCACCCCCCAAGCGCTCGGCGGCCGGTCCGGCGCAGGACACTGGCCGGTAACCGAAGAAGGGGGCCGTCGCCAATGGACCAGAGGGGATTCGCCCGCTCTGTGGCGGAACGAACTGGGCTGTCGCGGGAGGAATCGGCCGATGTCACGTGGGCGGTGCTAGAAGGGCTCGCTGACCAGCTGAGCGGGGGTGAGGCCAAGCGTCTCGCCACGGCGTTCCCTGAACTGGGCGAGGAACTGCGGGCGCGCCGCCGGCGGAAGAAGGAGGCACGGCCGATCAGGCTGCAGGAGTTCTTCAGGCAGGTCAGGGAGCGCACTGGGCTGAACGACAACGACGTGCGCCTTGGTTCGGGAGCAGTCCTTGCGCAGTTGCGCGAGGTGGCGGGCGAGGAAGAGTACCGCCATCTGGTCGGTCAGCTACCTTCGGAGTACGCGGGTCTGGCGGAGGCGGCTTGATCAGCCGCTAGGTTGACCGTGATCCATCGGCGGCGGACATGCCATCGCTGACCGCCACGGTGACGCGGGATCCGCCTTCCGGCCGATTTTCCGCCCAAGCTCGTCCCTGGTGGGCTGCGGCGATGGCCTGGACGATGGCGAGCCCGAGTCCCGCGGATCCGCTGCCGGTGTCGCCAGAGCCGCGGTGGACGAACGGCTCGAAAACCTGGCCCGCGAACTGGTCATCGAATCCGGGGCCTGTGTCCTCGACCACCAGCGTCACCGTACCGTCGCCGTGGCCGATCCTGACATCGACGCGGCCATCGGCCGGAGTGTGCCGGATCGAGTTGTCGACGAGATTGATGACTGCCTGGCGGAACCATGCGCTATCGACGCGCACCCGCGCGTCGACAGCCTGAAAGGTGACATGCGCACCGGCCCCGTTTCTCGAGGCGGCGAGAATCGTGGCCCGCGCATCGTCAAGGAGGTCGGTAAGCGTGGTCTCTGTTAGCTGGACAGGAAGAGTCCCGCCCCGAGCTCGCGCCAGGACCAGCAAATCTTCGGTGAGCCGTGTGACGTGCTCATTCTCCTCGGAGACGCTGGCGAGAGCCGCCGCGAGTTCCTCCGCAGACTGCCGGCCGGACAGGGCCAGGTCCAAGTCGATGCGCTGGATTGCCAGCGGTGTACGCAGCTCGTGGCTGGTTCGGTCGATGAGCCGGCGTTCCCGTTCAACCGAGTCTTCGATCCGATCGAGCATCTGGTTGAGCGTGTGCCCAAGGCGCGTGATCTCATCGCTGCCTCTGGTCAGCGCCAGTCGGCTTTCTGAACCTGATTCCGAGATGCCAGCGGCCTGCCGGCGCATGTGCTCGACGGGTCGCAGCGCGGCGGCCAAGGCGAGCCACGAACCTGCGCAGAGCAAGCACACTGCTGCAGCTCCGCTGATTGCCAGGGTGGTCGCCAGCTGGATCATTTCGTCCCGGCGGTCTTGCAGTGACACCCCAACCAAGACATCAACCCGGCCGCGAGGCGTATGTACCGGCACCAGCAGGATGCGGGCCATGTTGTCGATCTCTGGGATCTTGCGGGTGAACAGCTTGGATCGGGCAGCGGATCGCGCCTGCGACTGCGGCACTAGCCGATTTCCTGCCAGGACCGGGCTGGAGCGGCTTATGCGCCCCGCTGGATTGATGACCTGAGCAAAGACCTCATCGCTCTCGATGAGCGTCGGCCTGATCGGGCCTACCGGATTACCGTGCTCGACGCTTGCCTGGAGTAGCTCTGCACGCGACCTCAGGCCGGCGTCAATAGTCCTCAGCAGGTCGGCACCTGTCCGCCAGTACACAAACACGCTGAGGCCGACGATCACGCAGGCGACGCTGATGGAGAACGCGGCCGTCACCCAGAACTTAATCGGTATCCGGATCCTGGGCATCATCACTGATCCGGTAGCCGGCACCGCGGATCGTCTCGAGCGTCGCCCGTCCGAACGGGCGGTCGATCTTCTCGCGCAGCGTGCGCACATAGACGTTCACGATACGAGGATCACCGTCGTAGGCCTCGTCCCAGACGTGGCCGACCAGCCGGAGCCTGGCGAGGACCTCGTCAGGATGCCGCATGAAGTACTCGAGCAGCGCGAACTCCGTGCTCGTCAGGCTGATCGGGACGTTGCCGCGCCATACCTCATGGGTCGCGGGGTCCAGGGCCAGGTCACCGACCCTCAGCACGGCGGGCCGCGGGGCGGCGCCGCGGCGGATGAGTGCCCGCACTCTCGCAAGGAACTCTTCCAGCGAAAAAGGCTTGGGCAGGTAGTCGTCTGCACCCGTGTCCAGGCCGCGTACGCGGTCTGATACGGCGTCCCTGGCGGTGACCATCAGCACGGGCGTCCAGCAGCCAGCCTGCCGGGCACGGCGGCAAACCTCGAAGCCGTCGATGCCCGGCCGGCTGGCGTCGAGAATGATGTCAAGGACGATCGCGTCGTAGTCATTCTCAACCGCCATCCAGGCCGCTTCATCACCGGAACCGGTTACGTCGACGGCGTGCCCGTCGCGCTCCAGGCCCTTCCTGAGGAGCCCGGCCATCTTTGCCGAGTCCTCGACGACCAAGATCCGCATGCAGCCAGCATCTCGCTCTACGGGTTCAGGCACTACCCGATGACCTTGACGAGGGTCGCTACCTCCCTTGGTCCGTGTACCGCCTGCTCGCTGATGATGCCGACGCCCGGTGCGTAGATCTTCTTGTCGATGACGTTGGGCTCGAGCTTGGTGAACTCGAGCGAGGTCAGGACATGCCGGAACGTCCTGGCTGGAACGGTGACCTTGCCGCCCACAATGACGATCCAGGCCGTGTCTTCAGCGTTGCCCTTCATGAACTCCTGGCGGTAGGCCTGGGGAACGGCCGGGTGCGCCTTCATGATGATGCCGGGCTCAGCGTCCTTGACGCCGGCCTGCCAGGATCCAGACCTGTCGACCTTCCCGCCCGGCAGGAATGCCGCCGTGTTCTCGCCCAGGTACCACACCGTCCCATGCTTGTCCTGTGCGTACCAGTCCGTGGTCTTCTCCAGCAGCTTGCCGCGATGAGTCGATACGTCGGTCACGGTCGTCGCCGTGATGCCCTCGATCTTCTTCGTCCTTGACGTGACGTGGACGCGGTCGATCTGTGAGCGGCCATCCTTGATGCCCTTGTAGATCAGGGTGCGGCCTACCGGGAGCGGGAAATAGGGATTGTCGATGACCTTCACGAAATCCGCGGGGTTAAGTTTGGGCTCGTATCCGGGGCTATGAGATGCCGTCGCCGCCGGCACCGTCAGGAAGGCCGCTACGCCAGCCGCTGCGGCCGCGCCGGCCGCGAGTAGCTTGCTCTGTCTCATGTATGGCTCCTTCATCGCTGCGTCACCGCTGGCAGGAATGATTGCCCGACGTTGGTGAAGAGACGGTGAAGACCAGGCGCCTCCGGCGGACCTAACCCGGCGTCCGCGACCTCGACCGCGCCACGGCCGGTTGCCTCACCGAGCCAGCCGTCGCGCTGTTGGCATAGCGGTCAACGAAGCGGCGCAAGATCGCGGGCGGGTGGGTGACCCGGCTGCGGCGAGCCTGAGCTTTGAGCTCGCCGGCCTGCTCGGGCTCGAAGTAACCGGCGTGCTTGTAGACGTCGATCCTGGTACACAGTCCTGCTGCGTCTAGTTCAGGATGGAATTGAGTGGCGTACACGTGCGAGCCGACCCGGAATGCCTGCACAGGACAGGCGGCAGAGCTGGCGAGCAGGACCGCGTGCGGCGGCAGCTCGCTGATCGCCTCCTTATGCCCGACGAACGCGTCGAAGCTCACTGGCAGCACGCCCAGCAGCGGATCGTTCTCGCCCTCCCGGGTCAGCGTGATCCGGACCGGACCAACCGGCTCCGCGTACCGCCGGTCCACGACCGCGCCCTCGTGAGTGCCTAGCGTCCCGATGCCGTAGCAGGCCCCGAGGAAGGGGAAGTCCGCCGCGGTCACCTTCCCGAGCAGCCTGTCCAGGTCCTCCTCCACGCGTAGCTGCACAGCAGACTTCGAGGACGGGGGGTCGCTGGAGTTGAAAGGTCCGCCGCCGAGCAGGATCCCCGACCAGTCCCGCAGGTCAACGTCGCCGAGCGGCCGCCGCTCCAGCCGGAACCTGCGCAGGTCGCGTTCGTCCAGTCCCGAGAAGCGCAGGAACGACTCGTACTCGTTGTCGGCGGCGGCATCCTCGCCGCGGGTCGCCAGCAGCAGGAACGGCTTCACAAGGATCACCCTAGTGTCGTCCGTCACCAGCTTGATCAAGCAGGCACCGCGGCTCAGCCTGCAGCGCTCACCGGCATGGACACCCCGATCTGCCTCGGAGAAGATGAGCACCATGGCGCACGAACCAGGACAGACCATGAGCCAACCGCACGAGGCGGATAGCGCGCCGGCCGGGCCGACGCGCCGCAGTGCCGCGTGGTTCGGTGCGCCGGGCAGAGACGGTTTCCTGCATCGATCCTGGGTCCGCGCGGAGGGCTTCACGCCGGAGGTTTTCGACGGGCGGCCGGTCATCGGCATCGCCAACAGCTTCTCCGAGCTCGCGCCCTGCAATTCGCACCTGCGGGACCTCGCCGAGGCTGTCAAGCGCGGCGTGTGGCAGGCAGGCGGGTTCCCGCTGGAGTTCCCGACGATGTCGCTTGGCGAGTCGCTGATCAGGCCCACCGCGATGCTGTACAGGAACCTGATGGCGATGGAGGTCGAGGAGTCCATCCGGGCCAACCCGGTGGATGGCGTGGTCCTGCTGTGCGGCTGCGACAAGACGACGCCGGCCATGCTGATGGCGGCGGCCAGCGTCGACCTGCCGGCGATCGTCGTCACCGGCGGTCCGATGCTCAACGGCAGGTTCAGGGGCGGGACGCTCGGGTCCGGCACGGCGGTGTGGGCCCTGTCGGAAGAGGTGCGCGGCGGGCGGATGACCGAGGCCGACTTCGGTCTCGCCGAGGGCTGCATGAGCCGATCGCACGGCCACTGCATGACGATGGGCACCGCGTCCACGATGGCGTGCATGACCGAGGCGCTCGGGATGAGCCTTCCTGGAGCCGCTGCCATCCCCGCGGTCGACGCGGGCCGTGCCCGCATCGCCCAGGCATCAGGGCAGCGGATCACCGCGATGGTTCGCGAGGACCTGCGCCCGAGTGCCGTGCTGGGAAAGCCTGCTTTCGAGAACGCGATCGTCACGCTGGCCGCCCTCGGCGGCTCAACCAACGCGATCATTCATCTGCTCGCGATCGCCGGACGTTGCGGCCAGACGATCGGCCTGGATGACTTTGACCGTCTTAGCAGGCCGGTTCCGCTGCTGGCCGATCTGCAGCCGTCCGGCAAGCACCTGATGGAGGACTTCGCCGACGCGGGCGGGCTCCCGGTCATCACGTCGGAGTTGCTGGCGGGCGGGCTGCTGAACGGCGACGCGCGCACGGTGACCGGCCACACCGTGGCGGAGAACATGGCGGCCAACGCGTCTGCCGCGCGGACGTGGCGCCCCGACGTGATCAGGACACTCGCTGACCCGGTGCAGCCCGCCGGCGCGGCGACGGCCGTCCTCCGCGGCAACCTCTGCCCGAACGGCGCCGTCATCAAGGTCTCGGCCGCCACGCCGGCGTTGCTCAAGCACCGCGGCCGGGCGCTGGTGTTCGACTCGGCGGAGAGCTACCGGAAGGCAGCCGACGATGATGACCTCGATGTGACGCCCGAAGACATACTCGTGCTTCGAAACGCCGGGCCGCGTGGTTACCCGGGCATGCCCGAGGTCGGCAACTTGCCGTTGCCGCGCCGGATGCTTGCCGCGGGCGTGACGGACATGGTCAGGATCTCCGATGCCCGGATGTCGGGTACCGCGTATGGCACGGTCGTCCTGCACACCGCGCCAGAGGCTGCGGTAGGCGGCCCGATCGCGCTCGTTCAGACCGGCGACGTCATCAGCCTGGACGTGCCCGCTCGGACGCTGCGCCTCGAAGTCGACGACGCCGAACTCGAGCGCCGCCACGCCGCCTGGTCACCGCCGCCGCAGCAGGCTAACCGCGGCTGGGTCAGGCTCTACACCGAGCACGTCCTGCAGGCCGACCAAGGATGCGACCTCGACTTCCTCGTCGGCAGTTCAGGGTCGGCCGTCCCGCGGCCCAGTCACTAACCACGGGACCACTAACCACGGGCCAACTAAAGAAACACGGGCGCCTGCGGGACATTCCGGGAGCAATTCCGGCAACATATGCCGCGTAACGTTTATCGTGGGTGTTGCATCGCATCCATGCAGGATTTGGGCGGCCTCTTGGGGGCTGAATTGTCTCCTGCTTTCGCACGTCGACATGGTTGGTCAGTTCAGGCTGCAGGCATTTCCGCGGATGGCGGCCGCGGGCTCGCCTGCAGGCCCAATTGAGAGGTGAAGCTCATGCCCGAGCGTGAGTACGATGACCGGCTGAATAAGGCATCCGAGCAGCCTGATCCCCTGGGCCGCCGTCAGTTCCTGCGCGGTCTTGCCGCGACCGGCGCGCTGGCCGGCAGCAGCGGCTTCCTCGCCGCCTGTTCGTCAGGAGGAGGCGGCTCGACCGGCTCCTCGTCGACCCCGAAATCGAATGGCGCGCCGCGGCGGGGCGGCAACCTCAAGGTCGGTCTGACCGGCGGATCTGGCTCGGACACCCTCGACCCGCACAAGGGGCTTACCTACCTCGACACTGCCCGCGCGCAGTCCCTGTATCAGCCGCTGCTCCAGCTGAACACGCAGGCTCAGGCCGAGTTCGTGCTCGCCGAGGACATCAGCCCGAACGGATCGACGTCGGAGTGGATCATCAAGCTCCGCCCCGACATCACGTTCCACGACGGCAAGCCGCTGACGGCCGACGACGTCATCTTCACGCTGCGCAGGATCATCACGGGCAAGCTCACCGGGTCCACCCCGCTCGGCCCGATCGACATCAAGAACCTGAAGGCGCTCGACAGGCACACCGTCAAGGTGCCGATGACCACCCCGTACGGCAGCTTCCTCGACCAGCTCGCGTACTGGTACTACCTGTACATCGTGCCCGTCGGCTTTGATCCCAAGACCCCCAATGGCACCGGGGCGTTCAAGTACAAGAGCTTCACGCCCGGCCAGAACAGCGTGTTCGTGCGGAACCCCGACTACTGGAAGGCGGGACTGCCCTACGTCGACACGCTGACGATCATCGACTTCAGCGACAGCGCATCGCTGCAGAACGCGCTGACGACCGGGGTTGTGCACGGAGCCGGCGCGCTCGAGGGCCCGCAGATCACCGCGCTCAAGTCGACCTCGGGCATCCAGACGGTCGTGTCACACACCGGAGCGATCACGCCGTTCACGATGCGCGTCGACCAGGCGCCGTTCAACGACGTCCGGGTGCGCCAGGCGATGCGCCTGCTGGTCAACCGGCCGCAGCTGATCACTTCCGCGCTGAACGGGGACGCGACCGTCGGCTCGGACGTCTCCTCGCCTTATGACCCCAACTACGACACCTCCCTGCACAGAGTCCAGGACATCGCCCAGGCCAAGCACTTGCTGAAGCAGGCAGGGCAGGAGAACCTCACCGTGCAACTGGTCACCTCGGCGGTCGCCACCGGAACGGTCGCGATGGCGACGGTTCTGCAGCAGCAGGCCAAGCTCGCGGGCGTCACGATCAACCTCAAGACGGTCGATCCGACGACCTTCTTCGGGCCGAACTACCTGCAGTGGGCCTTCTCGCAGGACTTCTACAACTATTCCCCGTACCTGGCGCAGGTCGCGCAGTCGCTGCTGCCCACCTCCCCGTTCAACGAGACGCACTGGCATCAGCCGAAGTACATCAGCCTGTACCACCAGGCGAACGCCACGACGAACGCGGCGACCCGCAAGCAGATCGAGCACGAGATGCAGCAGATCGACTTCAACGAAGGCGGCTACATCATCCCGGCGTTCATCGACGCGCTCGATGCGTACAGCACCAAGATCACCGGTTATTCGGCTGCCAAGGTCGGCCAGCCACTGTCCGACTTTGACTTCGAGCACTACTCGTTCGCCTAGGGAAAGGGACGTCAAGCGCATGCAATCGAGGATGCTGGCCTCCGGCCTCGGTTTTCCGGAGGGCCCGACCGTGCTCCCCGACGGCCGGATCGTGCTCTGCGACGGCAACACCGGCGAGCTTCTCGTCTGGGCCGACGGCACGATGTCGCAGTTCGCGGACACCGGCGGTTCGCCATGGGGCACCTATCTCGGGACGGACGGCAAGCTCTACGTGAACCAGGGCGGCGACGTTCCTGGCAGCGGCGACTTCAGCGCCGTACCAGGTATCCAGCGCGTAAGCATGGACGGATCCGTGGAGTTCCTGTTCTCCGAGGTGGGCGGCTATACGCTGGCCGGCCCGAACCAGTCGGCCTTCGGGCCGGACGGGCGGCTGTGGATCACCGACTCGGGCACCGAACTCGATGACCGCGTCGAGGTGCCTAGCCCCGGCAGACTGTTCGTGGTCAGCGACGCGTCGGGGACCGGCGAGATGGTGCTGGAGCGTCCGGGCAGTTACCCCAACGGGATCGCGTTCGATGAACAGGGCCGGTTCTACTGGAGCGAGTCGAAGGCGCACCGGGTCTGCCGGCTGGACAACGGCGAGGCGGTCACGTTCTGCCAGCTGCCAGACACCCACGTCCCCGACGGAATGGCGTTCGCGGCGGACGGCCGGCTGTTCGTGGCCAACACGACGTTCGGCGGCGTGACTGTGCTGTCACCGGATGGCGAGGTGCTGACCGAGATCGATCTGAACGAGCACGCGACGAATGTCGTGTTCGACGGCTCGACGCTCTACGTCGCGGCCACCAGGACGCCCGACATCGAGGCCTCCGAGCGCACAGGCTCGTTCTGGAGTGTCGAGACGGACGCCACCGGGCTGCCGCTGCTGCCCGGCCAGCTGTAGGCGAAACCTGAACCTATCCGGCGGCCTGGTCGAACCCGCGAGCGGCCAGCGGGCTCGGCCGGCCGTCGAGAAATTCCTTGAGCTGAACAAGGCTCGCGGGGTTGATGCCGTCCGGAACCGCCAGTCCGACCCTGGCCAGTGCGTCGGCCAGCCCTTCGTGCTGGCCGACGAGCACGATGTCGTAGCCGTGCCTGGCGAACTCCTCTGACTGCTCGGCAACCTCGAACAGGAGCCGGTCCGCGACCTTGGCCGGGTAGTCGGCTGCGGGAAGCTGCACCACGCCCCAGCCAGCCTGGGCGGCAGCGGAGATGCCGTCGATGCCTCCTGGCGGAGGGTTCACGAACTCGTCGGCGACCAGCGCGACCCGGAACGAGCGTGCGTCGCGTTCCATCAGCTCTCCGCCCCGACGCCGTGGGGTTCCGGGGGGTTGTCCCCCTGGGCCAGCAGCGCTGACTCGACTGCCGCTCGCTGGGCGGCTTCGTCGTGCCCAGGGATCGCGTGCGTCTCGCCCGCCACCCTCGGAAAGCCGATTCCGCGGCTGGCGAGTTCCTTCCTGAGTTCCTCGACGAAGATGCCCTCGCCACTGACCTGCTCAGTCGTCCCTTCTGCCCACTCTGGGCGGCCGCCGCGGCGCGGATCGGAACTGGTGATGGTCACGCCCATCGAGGGGCTACCCTCGACACCGATCAGCACGATGTCCTCGCCCTGATTGACGCGCACAGCAATCGCGTCGGCGACGGCCGTCGCGAGCCTGGCGCAGTGGCGCCTGAAGGCGGCGGTGTCGTACTGCTCGCGAACGGCCCAGAACCGGTTGAGCCCGGCGAACGCGAGCTCGGGGCAGGGCATCTGCTCAATCCGCCAGCCTTTCTCCCGCAGCACGTCGACGATCGGGGAGTAGACGCCCGCGCAGTGCGCGCCATCGCCGACCTTCGAGTTCTGGTTCAGCATGCAATGTGCCACGAATGCCACGCCCATGACCTGAGCATACGTGTGCCAGGATCGCCCCATGAACTCCTCGATTGCGTCACCGGAGGGCCCGAGGCCAACAGCCGGCCCGGAGGGCCCGTGGCCAACAGCCGGCCCTGAGCGCGATTTCGTCGGGTACGGGCCGCAGCCGCCGAACGTCGTCTGGCCCGGCGGCGCGCTGGTAGCGATCAACCTCGTGGTCAATTACGAAGAGGGCGGCGAGTATGCGCTCGGCGACGATGGCTATAACGACACCTGGGGCGAGTACACCTTCCAGTACGGGCCCGAGATTCGCGACCTTGGCACCGAGACTCACATGGAGTACGGGAGCCGGGTCGGAATCTGGCGGCTGTGCCGGCTCATCGACCGCTACGGGATCGCGGCGACGTTCGCCGCCTGCGCGCGTGCGCTTGAGCGCAACCCGCCGTTGTGCGACTGGCTGAGGGAGCGCGACCACGACGTGCTTGGCCACGGCTACCGCTGGTATGGCCCCGATGCCGGGCCAGGAACCTCGCTGACCAGGGAGCAAGAGAGGGCGGAGATAGCCACGGCGGTCGAGTCCCTACAGCGGTCGACCGGGCAGCGGCCACGCGGCTGGATGGTGCGCTCGTTCGCGACCGTGCACACCAGGGAGCTGCTCGTCGAGCACGGCGGTTTCCTGTATGACTCGGACGCGAACAATGACGAGCTGCCGTACTTCGTGACCGCGGTGGGAAAGCCGTTCCTCGTCGTGCCTTACACCAAGGTGCACAACGACGTCCGCTACCTGATCGCGCCGACCTACGCGACGCCGCGGCACTTCGGCGAGAGCCTGCGCCTTAGCCTGGACTACCTGCTCGAGGAGGCTCGCGCCGGGCTCGGCGGCCGGATGATGTCCGTGGGCGTGCACTCGCGGTGGAGCGGCCAGCCAGGCCGAGCCGCCGGCCTGCGCGATTTCATCGAGTACGCGCGGAGCCAGCCGGACGTGGCGTTCATGCGGCGGATCGACATCGCCGAGTTCTGGGCGGCTAGCTATCCGCCGGCCATCTGAAGCCCGCCGCCGCTTACAGCCTTGGCACGTCCGCCATGAGCCTGGCCGTGTACGCATCTGCCGGCTGCTCCAGCAACTGCTCGACCGGGCCAGCCTCGACGACCGCGCCGTCGCGGAGCACGACAGCGTGCTGGGCGATCGACCGCACCAGGGCGAGGTTGTGCGTGATGAAGAGCATCGCTAGATGGCGCTCCCGCTGCAGCCTGCGCAGCTCTTCGACGATGACCGCCTGAACGGAGACGTCCAGCGCCGATGTCACCTCATCGCAGATCAGCAAGCTTGGCTCCACGACCAGCGCCCGCGCGATCGCCACGCGTTGTCGTTCCCCTCCGGATAGCTGATCGGGGTACCTGGACAGGAAGTCGCGATTCAGCGACACGTCTTCCAGCGCCATCGCGGCTCGCTCGGATCGCTCCTTGTACGGCAGGCCGAGCATCTCCTCCAAAGGCTGCGCGACGATCTGGCCGACCGTCTTTCTCGGGTTGAGCGAGGTGTAGGGGTTCTGGAAGA
>DATAEH010000102.1:0-15478 GCA_036258115.1 Streptosporangiaceae bacterium | reverse complement strand
CCGCGCCGATGCGCTGCACAAGGCCACCAGCGACCTGGCCGCCAGGTACGAGACGATCGTCATCGAGGACCTGAACGTGGCGGGCATGACCAGGAACCGGCGGCTGGCCCGGGCGATCGCTGATCAGGGTTTCGGCGCGGCGGCCAGGATGCTGGACTACAAGACGACCTGGAACGGCGGCCAGGTCCTCACGGTCGGCCGGTTCTTCCCGTCCTCCAAGACGTGCTCGGGCTGCGGGGCAGTGAAAGCCAAGCTGCTCTTGTCCGAACGCACCTACACCTGCACCGGCTGCGGCCTGATCCTGGACCGGGACCTGAACGCAGCGGTCAACCTGCTCAACCTCGCCGCCAGTGGGGCGGAGAGGCTAAACGCCCGTGGACCGCAGGTTAGACCCGGCTCGGCCGGGCACAGCGGGATGAAGCAGGAACCCGGCGCCGCCAAAGCGGGCAACACCGGGACCGCCTGCCGGCAACGGAAGGCTGCCTGATGAATCTGGATCGTACTCATCTGGCAACGGTTGTAGAGTCCAGCCGTGGATCTGGAGGTCTTCGTTGCCGAACACGGTGCCGACTGGGCCAGGCTCGAGGCTCTCACCAAGCGGCGCAGGCGGCTGACCGGCACGGAGATCGACGAGTTCATCCGGCTCTACCAGCGCACGGCGACCGAGTTGTCCGCGTTGCAATCGTCGGGACTGGACCCGGTTCTGGCTGGCAGATTGTCCAGCCTGCTGGCCAGGTCGCGCGCGGCCGTCAGTGGCGCGCCGTCCGGCGGCTGGAGCGCGGTTGGCAGATTCGCGACGGTTTCGTTCCCTGCCGCCGCGTACCGGGCGCGATGGTGGTGGCTGGGATGCGCGGCTGGCTCGGCCCTGATTGCTGTGCTCATCGGCTGGCGGGTAGCCGGCTCGCGCGCCCTCCAGGCGAGCCTGCTACCGAAGTCGGCGGCGGCCAATCTTGTGCACCATCAGTTTCGGCACTACTACTCCGCCCACGATGCGCAGTCATTCGCCGCGCAGGTATGGACGAACAACGCGGTGGTCGCGGCCGAGACGATCACCTTCGGTGTGCTGCTGGGCATTCCCGTCCTGCTCGTCCTGCTCGAGAACGCGTTGAACGTCGGGATCGTCGGCGGCCTGATGGCCGCGTACCACCGGTCAGGCGAGTTCTGGAGCCTCATCTTGCCGCACGGAATCCTGGAGCTGAGCGCCGTGTTCCTGGCCGCGGGCGTCGGGATGCGGCTTGGCTGGACGGTTATCGACCCTGGGCACCGGCCGCGGGTCAGAGCCCTTGCCGAGGAAGGCAGGTCCCTGATCACCGTCGCTGTCGGCCTCATCGGGGTTCTGCTGGTCTCCGGCGCGATAGAGGCGTTCGTCACCCCAACGCCCCTGCCCACGTGGGCCAGGATCGGCATCGGGGTGATCGCCGAGGTTGCGTTCCTCGGATACGTCATCGTGCTTGGACGCCGGGCAGTGGCGGCAGGTCAGATTGGTGACGTCGCCAAGGCACCTGATGTGGTACCGGTGGCCGGCTAAGCGTACGGCCTACAGCCGCCCGGCGGCCTTGAGGCTCAGGTACGCGTCCGCGAGTGCCGGGGGCAGCCGGTCGGGCGGCGCGTCTACGACCTCCACCCCGTTCCTGCGCAGCAGGGCCGAAATGTGGGCGCGTCCTGCTTGCGCGGTGACAGCGGCAGCAGCTTCGTAGACCGCGGTGGTGTCGCCGCGGCTAGTCGCCATCTCGGCGACTCGCGGGTCGGCAACGGCAGCGAGCAGCACCTGGTGCCGGGAGGACAGCATCCCAAGGTGGGCCAGCAGGCCAAGCTCAATCGACGCCGGGTTGAGATCGGTGAGCAGCACGACCAGGCCCCGCTGCCTGGCGATACCGAGCACCGTCGCGATCATCAGCTCGATGTCAGGCTCGACCAGGTCGGGTTCGAGCAACGCAAGCGCCGTCGTAAACGCGGCCAGCACATCGCCGCGCCCGGTTCCGACCACCCGTGCGCGCACCCGCCGGTCGACGGCCAGGAGGTCAACACGGTCGCCGGCGTGGACCGCCAGCGCCGCGAGCAGCAACACAGCGTCCATGGCCGCGTCGAGCCGCGGGATGTTGCCGACCCGGCCGGCTGAGGTGCGTCCCGTGTCGAGCACGATCACGATCCGGCGATCCCGCTCGGGGCGCCAGGTTCGCACCAGGACATCCGCCCGCCGGGCCGACGACCGCCAGTCGATCGACCTGACGTCGTCGCCAAGCACATAGGCGCGGAGCGAGTCGAACTCACTGCCCTGGCCGCGGAGCATTGACTTGTGCTGGCCATCGAGCTCGCGCAGTCTGGCGAGCTTTTCCGGCAGATGCTTGCGTGACAGGAACGGCGGCAGCACCCTCAATGTGAAAGGCGCAGGCCGACTGCGCTGACGCCCCGCAACGCCCAGCGGTCCGAGCGAGCGGACCGTGACCTGACCCGCTTCGAAGTCGCCGCGCCGTTGCGGTGTCAGCGTGGTGGTCACGGTCGCGCGCAGCCCGGCTTCCACCGTGATCCTTGCCCGGCCGGGCCGGGCCATGGCGCTGGGCTGCCAGGCGTCCCTGACAACACCGCGAAGCGGGCGCCGACCGTCGTTGACGACCGTCAGCTTGATCGATCCGGACTGGCCCAGGTGAATCTTGACGTCGCCAGATCTGTTCAGGCGCAGGGCGGCGATGCGAGCCGCCAGGATCACGTCGAGGGCGACCATGACCACGATGACCGCGTTCACGACGAGGGCTGCCAGCCCTGTTCCGAAGACTGCGATCACCAGCCCGCCCGCAAGCGCCACCAAGGCCGCCCTGCCGGTCAGCGTCATCGCGGCACGGGCACGGCCGCGAGCAATCCCTGCAGCACTCCGTCGGCGGTGGCGCCGTCCAGCTCCACCTCAGGCCTGAGCTGGATCCGGTGCCGGAGGGTCGGCCCGGCCAGCGCCTTCACGTCGTCGGGCGAGACATAGTCACGGCCGGAGAGCCACGCCCAGGACCGGCTGGTGGCCAGTAGGGCGGTCGCTCCGCGCGGCGAGACCCCGAGCCGCAGCGAAGGCGATGTCCTTGTCGCCCGGCAGATATCGACGATGTAGCCGGTGACCTCGGCGCTGACGTGCACCTTGCGCGCTTCGTCCTTGGCCTGGGCGAGATCGGCAGGACCGGCGACGCGGCTGATGCCAGCAGCGGCGAGATCGCGCGGATCAAACCCGGCGGCATGTCGGTTCAAGATCGCGATTTCGTGCTCGCGCTCCGGCAACGGCACTGTCAGCTTCAGCAAGAACCTGTCCAGCTGCGCCTCTGGGAGCGGATAGGTGCCTTCGTACTCGACCGGGTTCTGGGTCGCGGCCACCAGGAACGGCGCGGGCAGCGGGCGGGGATCGCCCTCGACCGACACCTGGCGTTCCTCCATCGCCTCGAGAAGGGCGGCTTGAGTCTTCGGCGGCGTTCTGTTGATCTCGTCGGCGAGCAGCAGGTTGGTGAACACCGGCCCGGGCAGGAACTCAAACCTGGCCGTCCGCGCGTCGTAGACAAGAGAACCGGTCACGTCCCCCGGCATTAGGTCAGGCGTGAACTGCAGCCGCTTTCCTTCCAGCGACAGTGCGCAGGCCAGCGTCCTGATCAGCAATGTCTTGGCGACACCTGGCACGCCTTCGAGCAGCACGTGCCCCTCACAGATCAGCGCGATAAGCAGCCCGCTGACGACCGAGTCCTGGGCGACGACGGCCTTGGCCACCTCGGTCCGAACCTGGGCCAGGGCCGTGCGCGGCGCGTCAGATGCGACAGATGGCCAACCAGCGGCAGGCACCTGGTTGTCGGCGATCACTGCGCGCATACCTCTCTTTCGAGTTCGTCAAGACTACGGGCCATTGCGACGAGTTCTGCGTCAGTGCCCGGTTCCTGCCCATACAAGATGTCGGCGATGGCCTGCTGACTGTGCCGCGACCGCGCCGCGACCGCGCCGGTGACCGCCTCAGCAGGTGCGTCCCTGGCCAGGCCGAGGACCGGCAGCATCCGCGCAAGCAGGTCCTCGCGCAATGCCGCCGCCGCCCGCCCCCTGGCGCGGCGCGATTGATACAGCGCCGCATGCCCTTCCACTGTTTCCGATGCCCGGACCACCACAGGCAGGCGCTCGGTGATCAGCGGACCGAGCCTGCGCGCACGCCAGAGCGCCACGAGAATGGCCGCGATGCCAAGCTGGATCGCCACCAGCCAGGCCTGCCACGGGATCAGGGCCGGCCCAGGTCTGACCGGCTCGCCCGGCCGGGCCGGCAGGGGCTGTGTGAGCGGCGGCTCCGGCGTCAGCCAGACAATGCGCCGGTGCACGCTCAGCAGGTTCAGCGTGAGAGCCGCGTTCCCGTTTCTGGCGAGCCAGCCGTCCATCAGCGGAGCGCCGCTGCCCAGGATCGTGATCTGCCGGCCCGCGCCCCGGTACCTGACCAGCGACGGGAAACCGCCTGACAGGTAGCACGCGATGGCAGACGCCGGTGCGCGGTAGGTGGCGCCGCCGAGGTTCGCGCTTCCGGCCATCCTCGCCGCTGGCAGAGCGCAACCGGGTCGTGCCAGGTGGCCGAATGGCCCGGTCAGAGGCTTGTAGACCCGGACTCGGGGAGCAAGGACCGGCAGCGACCCGGATCCCGCCTCGACCACGAACAAGTCGGCATGGGCCTTCCCGAGGCGGGCGAGTTGGCGATGGGTGAGCAGGTACGGGCTGGTGATGACGAGTGTCGAAGAGCCAGAGGCGCCGGTCCGTTGGCCGGTCGGCTCCGACCGAAGAGCGGCGAGAGCGCTGGACGCGCTGTATGTGGTGACGACCGTGTAGCCGCGCTCGCCGAGAATGTCGGTGAGCGCGTGAGCGCCGTCCGCGGAGCTGCTGCCAGGATCCAGGTAGCTGTTAGGCCGGGGAGGCGGCAAGAGCCTGCTGATCGCTGCGATCGCGATCCCGCCAAGGAGGATGACGCCGATCAGCGCCAGCGGAACCTTCCAGCGCCGCCAGGCCTGTCGCGCGGCCGCCACCGCATCCTCGGCGTCGTGGGGGACGTGATCGGTGCCGGTCGCTGCACTTCGCGCGCGTCCGGTTGGCCCGGCGGCCTCTTCGTCGGTCCCGGCCACATGGGCCTCTTCATCGGCCCCGGCTACCGGGGGGCTCATCGGGGCGGTCATTGCGGCACCCCGAAGCCGGCCAGCTCCGCCTGCGGTCCAGGCGCCGCTGTTGGCCGGGCCGCGCCGACCTCCTTATCGACGCGGCTGACCAGCTGATACCCGGCAAGATTGCCTTCCCTGTCGCCATACCTGACGTCATCGAAGAGCTGCATGACGGTTCGCAGGTCACTCGTCAGGTCAGGCAACTCGCGGCTCGCTTCAGAGGCAAGTTCCCCTGCGGTGCGCCCCGGTCGCGGCGGCAGGATGGAACGCTCCTCCAGGTCGGCAGCGATCGCTCGGACGCGGTCGACAATCGCGCCCGCATAGTCGCCTGCGTCCGCTAGTCGATCGGCCGAGCGCCGGTAGTCCCGCGCCGACATCGGCTTGCCGCCCAGCACGGACTCGGCCTGAGCGCGTTTGGTCCTGGTGGGCCTGACCCAGTAAAAAACCAGCGTGGCCGCGAGTACCGCGAGGACGGCGAGCGCGATCAGCCCGAACCAGCCGCCGGGGACCACCTGCCCTGCGTTCGTGGGCAAATGTTCGAGCCAGTTGAAGATTCGCTGCCAGAGGGTCATCTCGGCGAGCTCGCTCCTGGCCAGACGCTGACCTGCTTGCCTGCCGATGAGCGGTCCGCCGGCGAGCGGTTGGCCGGCGGAAACGAAGGCGCGCCTGACCACGAGCGTGACAGGAAACTCGAGCATGATCGGGATCACATCGGCCGGTCGGGGGCGGGGGTCGTAGGCCCAGCGGGGACGTCCCAAGCGGTTCCGTTGGGGATCCCGGAGTGGTAGCCACTCGCGAAACCCGCCTGATAGGCGGCAACGTGGTAGGCGCCGGCGGTGTACGCATCGCCAGGGTAGGCGGCGGCGGCGTACGCATCGCCAGGGTACGCAGCGCCGGTGAACACTCCGCCTGGTGCCGCGCCGCCCGTGTAGGCGCTGGTGAAACCGCTGGCCGCGAACTCCTCTCCGGTCAGCCGCTGGCTCAGCGCTGCCTGCTGGAGCACCAGGTCCATTCCTTCCTTCCGCATCCGCATGTCCGCGTATACGAGCACGAGGACGCCGATCTGGATGGTCGCGGTCAGGCTGACGATGACGATCTCGGCAATGGCGTAGATCACCATCGCGACAGAAACCGCGGCGTCGTTGCCAAGCCAGACACCACCGATCAGACCGCTGGCGAAACCAAGCGGAAAGTTGATCACGAAGCCGATCGTCGACGTCATGAGGTAGGTCAGGAAGTAGATCGAGAAGACCCGCCAGTAGCTGCTCAGAATCAGGCGCCAGGACCTGCTGATCGCCGCGAACGGACCGCGTCGCTCGAGCACCACCACCGGAACGACGAGGCTGGACATCACCGCCAGCCAGGCTGTCAGCAGTAGGGCCGGTATGATCCCCCAGCCCTTCAGCATGGCGATCAGCGGCAGCCATATGAGCGCGGCTCCCAGCCCGAGCACGAGGATGGTCAGCAGCACCCAGCCGGTTCGCGACTGCCTGACCGCCTCGGCGATGCCGAGCTTCCCGCCGAGCAAGCCGCGGCCCATAACCGCAGCAAGCCCGCCGACCTGGAGTGCGTACGCTGCCAGCACCGTGGGCAGAGCGAGAAGCACCACGGCGCCAGAACTGTTGGCGGCGATTGCGAAGATGACCACTATGGCAACGGCCAGCCCGGTGATGACCGAGGCGGTCAGGCCGAGAGTCGCGGCGGGATTCTGGCGGATCAGCGTGAACGAGCCGCTCAGGATGTCACCGGCACCAAGCGGGCGGAGCGGGATCCAACCGGTGGCCGGCGCTGTCGTGCCACTCCGGCTGACCCAACCGCCCTGTCCGCCCCAGCCGCCTTGACCGGCTTGGCTGCCCCAGCCTCCCTTACCGGCTTGGCCGCCCCAGCCTCCCTGATCGGCTCTTGGGTGCCAGGCCCACGCAGGCGGGTCCGTCATGGTTGTCTCCACGGCGGCTGGCCGGGCCGCCAGAGGTCCCTGAACTCATCGCCGGTCAATCCCTGCGACTGAGCGGCCTGATTCAAGGCGATGTCCAGGCCCTCCCTGCGGATGCGCATGTCGGTATAGAGCAACACCGTCACGCCAGCGCTGATCGGCCTGGTACAGGTGGCGGCGATGATGCTGCCAATGGCTGAGATAGCCACACCCAGGACCGTCGGAGCCGCTGCGCCGACGGTACCCGATCCCGCGTTGAACATCGTGAAGCCGCCACTGCCACCGCCGCCAGCCAGCGAGCTCACGATGCTGAACGGCAACTGCAAGATGAAGCCGATGATCGCGACGACGATTCCCGCCAGCAACGTAATGCCGAGGACGCGCCACCAGCTTCCCCGAACCAGCTGCCAGGACCGTCTCAGCCCATCGACCGGTCCGATCCCCTCGAGCACGACAGCGGGCACGGCGAGGCTCAGCCTGATGGAGATCCAGACCGTGACAACGAACGTGGCCAGGAAGCCGATAATTCCGAGCGCGATCGCTGCACCGGCTGCATTCGCTGCCGCCAGGCCAATAACGATGGCCGCGAGTGGCACCCAGATGCCGATAAGGATCACCGAGACGAGCAGGCTGACGCCCAAAACAGCAGGCACCCTCGCCAGCCGCCATGCTTCCGCGATCGTGATCTTGTGGCCCAGCAGTCCATGGCCGAGTGCTCCGGTGAGCATGCCGGTCAGGACCGCCTGAAACAGGAAGGCCAGGACCACCTGAATTCCCAGATAGGGCGCGAACGACGCGAAGAAGTGGCCGAGCGCGCGGACAGCCTGGTCATTTGTCGGATTGCGCCCGATAGTGACACCGAACTGATGGGCAGCGCCGACCTCCCGCCAGGCAAGGAATGCGCCGCAGATGCCGTAGATGGTCTGGACGATGGCGGCGAGACCGAGGGTGGCGGCCGGGTTCCGCCTGATCAGAGTGAAGGCGCCGCTCAGGATGTCGCCGACGCCGAGCGGGCGGAGGGGTACGCCTCCCGGAGCGGGCGCGGCCGGCGGCCCGTACCCGTAACCGTACTGCCCGTAGCCAGGGCGCTGGCCGTACGGGGGAGGCTGGCCGTACGGGGAAGGCTGGCCGTACGGGGGAGGCTGGCCGTACGGGGAAGGCTGGCCGTACGGGGGAGGCTGGCCGTACGGGGGAGGCTGGCCATACCCAGGGGGTTGCTGGCCGTAGGGCGGTGGCTGGCCGTAGGGCGGTGGCTGGCCGTAGGGCGGGGGCTGAGCCCCGGCCGGCGGCTCGCCGCCAGGAGGGGGCCGGTCAGGTGGGTCGCCCCATCCAACGTTGTCGTTCATCGCCTGATCTCCTGCCGCGGGAAGCTAGGACGCATGCCCATAGTGGCACGCGAACCCACATCGACCATGATCCTTATTCGGCTCAACACATGTGCCGATAAACGTCCAGATTCCTACAGGACGGCCCGGCCGAGGGGCCAGGCACCACGTGGCGCAGACTCTAAAGCGTGAGCATCGCGGCGCTGCGCTGGCTGGACCCGCCCGCCGGACCGGCCATCGAACTGCTTGACCAGACCAGGTTGCCGGCCGTGGAGGCGGTCGTGACGTGCACGGACGTGACCTCGCTCGTCGACGCGATCCGCAGGCTCGTCGTCCGCGGTGCTCCACTGCTCGGTATCGCAGGCGCGTACGGCGTCGCGCTCGCTGCCGCGCGCCGCGAGGATGTCGCGGCGGCAACCGAGGTCATCGCGGCCGCTAGGCCAACCGCGGTCAACCTCGGTTGGGGTGCCCGGCGGGCGCTCGCCGCCTATGAACGCGCCGCGTCCGCTGAGGACTCATTGGCAGAACAAGACGCACCCCTAGCTGCCCTCGCCGAGGCGCGCTCGATTGCCGACGCTGATGAAAAGGCCTGTGCTCAGATGGCCGCACTCGGCCTGGACCTGGTGCCGCCCGCGGCGAGAATCCTCACCCACTGCAACACAGGCGCGCTGGTCACGGCCGGAGAAGGAACCGCGTTCGGCCTCGCGCTCGCCGCCCACCGAGCCGGCCTGCTCCAGATGCTTTGGGTAGATGAGACGCGGCCGCTGCTGCAGGGCTCGCGGCTTACCGCGTACGAGGCTGGTCGCGCGGGGATGCCGCACCGCGTTCTTGCCGATTCGGCCGCGGCGTCCTTGATGGCTGCGGGTCAGGTCGACCTGGTCGTGGTTGGTGCTGACCGGATCGCGGCAGATGGCAGCGTGGCGAACAAGGTAGGGACGTATGGTCTGGCCGTGCTCGCCCGCCACCACAACGTGCCCTTCGTGGTGGTAGCGCCGGTGTCGACGATTGACTTCAGCACCGCCGACGGTGCGTCGATCACGATCGAGCAGCGGTCACCGGACGAGGTGACGCACCTTGGCGGGCAACCAGTTGCGCCGGCTGGCAGTGCGGTGCATAACCCGGCGTTCGATGTGACGCCACCTGGCCTGATCAGCGCTATCGTCACGGAATCCATGGTCATCCAGCCGGTGACAGCGGGTAATCTGCGTGTGCTAGATACCGGCTCGTGACATTGCGGGCTTCCGTGCTGCAGTTTCCATGGAACGATGGGGATTATGAAAGGTCGTGTGCTGGTCGTCGACGACGACGCCGCCCTGGCCGAGATGCTGGGCATTGTGCTGCGTGGAGAAGGGTTCGAGCCGACGTTCGTCGCCGACGGCGACCGGGCGCTTGAGGCGTTCAGGGAGACCAGGCCTGACCTGATCTTGCTCGACCTGATGCTGCCCGGCATGGACGGGATCGACGTCTGCCGTCAGATCAGGGCCGAGTCGGGCGTCCCGATCGTAATGCTGACGGCCAAGAGCGACACGGTCGATGTGGTGCTGGGACTTGAGTCCGGTGCCGATGACTACATCGTCAAGCCGTTCCAGGCGAAAGTGTTGATCGCGCGTGTCAGGGCGAGGCTCCGCCGTACCGATGACCCCGCGCCCGAGATGCTGTCCATCGGCGATGTGTCGATCGACGTGGCCGGGCACTCGGTTCGCCGCAACGGCGAGGTGATCAGCCTGACTCCGCTCGAGTTCGACCTGCTGGTCGCCCTCGCCCGCAAGCCGCGTCAGGTCTTCACTCGCGAGGTCCTGCTCGAACAGGTCTGGGGTTACCGCCACGCGGCAGACACCAGGCTGGTCAACGTGCACGTACAGCGCCTACGGGCCAAGATCGAAAAAGACCCGGAACAGCCTGACATCGTGGTGACCGTGCGCGGCGTCGGATATAAGGCTGGCCCCGGCTGAGTACCGCGGGCCAGTCCAAGTCGTGGCTGGCCTGGCTGGCCGACCGTGATCGACCAGGCCGGCGGCTCCGCCTGCCCAGAACGCAGGAAGACAGTACCGGCGAAGGACTAACGGTCGGCTTCGTACCTTCTAGGCGGGCCCGGCTCCGAGATGTCCCTGGTCTGGTTCGCCGGCGGGCGGGCGATCATCCTGTCGCCGCCGCTCGCGAGGGCATGGTGCGGCTGACCCGGCAGTTCCAGTCACGGTGGCGCAGCTCGCTGCAGCTGCGCGTGGTGTCGACGACGCTCGTCGTCTCGGCGTTGGTCGTGTCGTTGCTCGGCTTCTTCCTGATGCAGCAGATCGCGTCTAACCTGCTGGCCAGCGCCAAGGCCCAAGCCCTGACGCAGGGCCGGGACGGCCGGGTGTTCGCTCAGTCCGATCCAGCAGCACGCAGGCTGCCGGGGCCCGGCTCTCAGGACGCGATGGCCAAGATCCTGGAGCGTCTGCTGCCGACCGCCCAGAGCTCGGGAGCTGACTACGGCGTCGCAATCACGGTGCGCCCGAGAATTGCGCAAACTGCCTACTGGGCAGCTGTGCAGAGCAAACTCGACTACCGCAGCTTGCAGCAGCTGGAAACCTCGACCGTCCCAGGGGCGATCAGAGTTGGGCCGCTGAGGTTTGCGCGCTTGCCGTTCCCGCAGGCCACCAGCCCGAAGACCTCAGGCCTGCTGTACTCGACGCCATTCGGAATCGGTGGCGCGTACAGGCTCCACTACTTCTTTCCACTCACGCAGCTCCAGGACGAGCTGTACCTCATCCAGCGCACGCTCGTTCTCGTCGGGCTCGCCCTCGTGTTCCTGCTGGCCGGGATCGCCTGGCTCGTCACCCGATGGGTCGTGATGCCGGTAGCAAGGGCGGCGCGAGGGGCTCAGCTGCTGTCGACAGGAAGGCTGGACGAAAGGCTCGCGGTGCACGGGCAGGACGAGATCGCTGCCCTCGCCACGTCGTTCAATGAGATGGCGGCGAGCCTGCAGGACAAGATGCGCGAGCTGGAAGAGCTGTCCCAGGTACAACGACAGTTCGTATCCGACGTGTCGCACGAACTGCGCACCCCGCTGACCACGATCAGGATGGCCGCCGACCTTCTATACGAGGCTCGCGAGCAGCTGGAGTCGTCGGCGTCACGGTCAGCCGAACTGCTGCAGAGCCAGCTCGAGCGGTTCGAGTCTTTGCTGGCCGACCTCCTTGAGATCAGCAGGTACGACGCGAACGCGGCAACGCTTGAGGCAGAACTCGTGGACGTCTGCGACGTGGTGCGTCAATCGGCTGACGTAGCCCAGCAGCTCGCGGAACGGCGCAGCTGTCGGATCGAGTTCCAGCTACCAGCAGAACCGTGCCTGGTCGAGATGGACAGGCGGCGCGTTGAGCGGATCTTGCGCAATTTGCTGTGCAACGCCGTCGAACACGGCGAGGGCAGAGACGTGGTCGTGGCTGCGGCAGCAGACCGCGACGCCGTCGCCGTCGCCGTGCGGGACTTCGGTGTCGGGCTGGCGTCTGGCGAGGAGCATCTCGTGTTCGATCGGTTCTGGCGGGCCGACCCGGCGAGGGCCCGTACCACAGGCGGCACCGGGCTAGGCCTCGCCATCGCGCTCGAGGATGCCAGGCTGCACGGCGGATGGCTTGAGGCCTGGGGCAAGCCAGGCCGTGGGTCGGTCTTCCGGCTCACGCTGCCTCGTACCGCGGCCGCAGAATTGGCCGGTTCGCCGCTCCCACTGGTACCTGCCGAGTCAAACATAGAGGCACTGGCCGGTCACTCGACGGCTGACCTAACCGTGGTCGAACTCGCAGATGGCAGGCCCGCTGCCGTCGAGGACCGCAGATGAGGAGGCCCAGCTGGCTCGCTGCGCTGGGCGCGCTGGCGCTTTCGGCAACCATGACTGCCTGCGCGAACCTGCCGACGAGCGGCAGCATCCCGGTCAGCTCGCTGCACGGTAGCACTAACAGCGGCCAGAACGGCGTCCAGGTCGTGCCCAGGGCACCGGGCCGGAACTGGAGTCCGCAGGACATCGTGTGGGGTTTCCTCGCAGCCAGCGCCAGCTACGGCTACGACCCGAATCACACGGCCAGGAAATACCTGACCGGAGGTAAGCACGGTTTTGCCCGCAGGTGGAGGCCGGGCTGGCAGGCGACGATAATCGACGCGCCGTTGCCTAGACCGGAGCAAGGTAATCCGCGACTTAACCAGCCAAGCGGTTCGCAGGCGCAGTTCGTGGATCTCACCTTCAAGCGCGTCACGACGTTGGTTACCGCCGGGAGGGACCAGGCGGGCACGATCGTCGTGGATCCGCCATCGACCTCGATCCGCTTTGCCCTGATTCAGGTGCACGGGCAGTGGCGCATTAATGACATTTTCCTCGACGGCAAGCCGGCGGACCCTTCGCTGCTATTGCTGTCAAGCCAGGATTTTGAGCGCGAGTACCAATCCCGCAACCTTTACTTCTATCCGGCAGACGGCGACGGCAGCTCTACCCTCGTGTCTGACCCGGTCTACCTTCCCGCGCAGGTTCTCAACCAAGGGCTGCACGGTTTGGTCCAGACGCTTCTGCAGCCAGGGTTGTCCAAGATCAAGAACTGGCTGTTCGGGGCGGCCGAGACGGCCTTCCCGCCCGGAACCAAGCTGCTCAGCGCCCAGGTAGTCGGCGGGATCACGGCGGTCGTGAACCTTGGCGGCGCTGCGGCGAAGGCGAGCCCGAGCCAGCAGCAGCGAATGGCCGCGCAGCTGTACTGGTCGCTTGCACACCGGCAGCCCTATCCCTCCCAAGAGGCCAACCCCATCAGCTCAGTCGTTCTCAAAATCAACGGACGGGAAGTTCGGCAGCAGAATTACAAGAGCTGGGTGCCCCACGCGCCGGATAGGAGGATGTACTACGAGACACCGCCTGGCCCGCAGGGTTCTAGCGTGACGAACTTGGCCGGGAAGCCCTCGCAGACGAAATCGGTGCCGCTGCCGCAAGCCCTTGCTGGTCAGCCTTTTACCGCGATGGCGGTATCCCTCGAACCGTTCGGATCAGCAGTTCTCGCAGGCTGCAGGGGAAAGACGGTCTACCTGATGCCGCAGTCCCATGCCGGACGGGCGATCACCGCCAAGTTGCAAGGCGCGCAAGCGCCGTGCACGTCCCTGAGCTGGGACAAGTACGGAAATCTGTGGGTTGGCACGAGGATGCAGGTCTACGAGATCCGAGGAGTGGGAAGCAACCCAACGGATCACCCGGTGGCGACCGATGTCCTCACCTCGCAGTTGCTGCCGGGTAAGTCCGGTATCCAATCGTTGCAGGTGGCGCCCGACGCGGTCAGGGTCGCGATGCTGATCAGTACCGGCGCGGGCAGCAAGATCAGAATTGCCGCCATCAGCAAGAACCGTCGTGTGTACACCTACATTGCGCAGACCAGCAGCGTATTGCGGGTCGGCACCGACGTGGCTGACCCGAAGGCCCTGACGTGGCTGGATCCGGATCACCTGCTGGTGCTGGGTCGCCTGAGCTCCGGCAGAAATCAGCTCTTTGCGGTCCCGTTGAACGGCGGGCAGTCGATGCCGATCGCGACGCCGCTACACGTGACCTCCGTGACGGCGGACTGGCCGAGCGGTAATGCCGAGCCATCGGTCGCTGTGGCAATCGCGCCCACTACCGACGGCTCGCCTGGCACGATCCAGCTGTCGCGGGGCGGGTGGCCTAACCCCGACTGGCAGCAGGTGGGCAAGGGCCTCACACCCGTCTTCCCTGGCTGAGAAGTGCTGCCGCTTCGGCTGGACTTGGTTACAGACAGATAAACGTGAGGCGGCCCTGGGTCCTGACATCGGGGCCGCATCCAGCTACCGTCATTGTGTGGCACCCGTCCGGGTCCGTGGTTGCGCTGGGAACGCTGCCCCGATAGCGGGGCGGCCGCTCCAGCAAGCCGATGCCAGCCGCAGGCGAAACGGCCCACGTAAGGCGACTTCTCGTCGACTGATCACGGTGCGGTTTAGATGTAAGTCCTGCCTCGTCCCGCTGGCCAGATGCCGGCGGGAACGGGAGAAGGTTAGTAGTGGCACAAGCGAGCCGCGAAGTCCTCAGCAGGCGGATGTGGGGTCGAAGACCAGGTCGGCCGGACGGGTGCTCTTCCACTCCGAGGTAAGGGGGTTCGGGCATGGAAATCATCTTCAAGGGTCGCCTGACGGACGTGCCTGCACGCTTCAAGGAGTACGCCTCCGCCAAGCTCAACAAGCTGGCGAAGCTGGATCAGAGAGCGATCAGGGTCGACGTTGAGCTCTCTGTCGAGCGCAACCCGCGCCAGGCAAGCCAGAAGGAGCGGGTGGAACTGACGATCAGGTCGCGGGGCCCGGCTATCAGGGCAGAGGCCGCGGCTGAGGACCGGATGGCAGCCCTTGACCTTGCCCTCGCCAAACTCGACTCGCGCCTTCGGCGCGCCCTCGACAGGAGGAAGAGCCACTACGCCGCGGGAACCGGCGCTGCCACGGGAGCTAGCGCCGGTCAATCGGGAGGCAACGGGCCACCTGGCAGGACAGGCGCTCGTACCGCCGCAGCAGAGACGAGCGCCGCGGAGGACGTATCCGAGCAGGACACTTTCGCCAGTTCGGCCTCGGCGGAGGATGCAGAGCAAAGCCACAGCGTTGTCCCGATAAGCATGGAGGGTGACGGCCCGCTCGTCGTCCGGCAGAAGTTCCACCACGCCAAGCCCATCTCGATCGACCAGGCCCTGCTCGAGATGGAGCTCGTCGGCCACGACTTCTACCTGTTCCACGACATCGAGGAGGATGCGCCGAGCGTCGTGTACCGGCGCCACGGCTACCAGTACGGCGTGATCAGGCTGATCGAGAATTCATCAGCTCCCGGACCCATTCCTGAATCTCTGCCTGCCGAGCTCGGGGCGCGGATACCTGGTCGGCGCCGTCCCGAACAGGGCGCACCGGTCGGCCCGAGCGTTGGCAGCGGTAACCGCCGCGCGGTACTGCGCCCCGGTTAGTGCGCCGAGCACGACGTGGCCAGCAATGACGGCGGGCGCGCCGATCACGCGCTTGCATGCCCCGGCATGGTCGTACAGAGTTTGGTTATCTACGATCCTGGGTGCCGTGGGGCGGCACGGCTG
>DATAEH010000101.1:0-12796 GCA_036258115.1 Streptosporangiaceae bacterium | reverse complement strand
AGGAAGTTGTTTGGCCAGATCATGGTCCGCCACATGTGCGCGACCGGTGATCCGTCGAAACCGAGCCCTTCCTCCGGCTGGCGGAAGTTCCTGCCAATGACGTCCTCGAACTCATCGAACTCCACGACCACATTGGGATCGAAGGAGTAGATGTCGTTGATCGTCAGCAGACGCGAGCTCATGTACCAGCGGTGCTTCCTGGCTTCCTCGGCCTCGCGGCGCAGGTAATTGGGCGGTCGGTAGTCCGGCCCGAAATAGTCGATGTACGCCTGCGGATAGTTATAGCCAACAGATTCATCGGCGAAATAGCGCAGTGCCTCATGCTTCTGAATCGCCCATGCCACTTCTTCGTCGACGTACGGGGTCACCATCTGCGCGCCCCAGTAGCCGTGATTGGCCGACAGCAGCCCGGCAATGGCTATGTCGTGCAACAGGCACGCGGTGATCACTTTCTCGTCCATGCCGTTCTCGCGCGCGACCCGCGCGCTCTGCATGAGGTGCGTGGCCCCGATCTTGCTGAAGCGGAGCTGGAAGAAGTCCTTCAGCGCTGGCCGTTCGGGCATCTTCGGGAGCGCAGGGTTATCGCCCATCATGAAGATCGTGTCGGGGTTCTTCGCCTCGGCCAGCAGAGCGCCCTTAAAGGCGCTGGCAGGCGTTCCCATCACGGCTGCCGCGGGCGGCATGATGATCCGGCGCCTCCTGTCAACGGCGTCGTCCAGCGGCTCGCGAATCCAGTTGTCCAGGCCGGCCTCGCGGAGCGAGCCGGGCAGCTCGTGTGGCTGCACCCGGGTCGACGGGCTGCTGTCAACGGTTTCGGACATAGGCGATGTCCCTTCGGTGCGACTGCGAAGCTGACCGGCTCCGGCATGCGGGCAGCGTGCGGCTGGCTGGACGGCCGTCCTTTGTGACTTTACGCCCGGCGCTCCTGGGGTTGACCGAGCCTGAGGCACGATTAGCCTGGACCCATCGGGAGGCCACGGGCTGAGGAGGCTTTCGGATGGCTCTCAAAATCATGCCGCACGGCCGGCTCCAGGAATGGGTGGCGCAAGAGAAGGGCTACTTCACGGCCGAGGGCCTGGAGTACAGCTTCGTGACCAACGGGGATTACGGCATCGGCGGCGCGCCGCGAGATTCTGGCGGCGAGGTCAAGACCGGCGCCTTCGAGACTTTCGAAGCGGGCCGGAGCGGAGCCAACGTCAGCTGTGCGTGTCACTGGGCGACGAACACCGCCGCGCGCGAGGGATCAGGACAGCTCATCACCACCGCATACTCCGTGGCGCCGTGTGCCATCGTCGTGCCGCCAGAGTCAACGATCCGCAAGCCTGAGGACCTGGCCGGTGTGCCTGTCGGTGTCGGCTACCACTCGGGTAGCCACTTCGCTACCCTGCAGGCGCTGGAGCCGGTGCTCGGTATTGACCAGGTCAAGCTCACGTTCCAAGGACCACCGAACGAGCGCCTTGATGCGCTACTCGACCGGCAGGTGCAGGCCGCGACAGCCTGGGGCGTGCCGCTGTACATCGCCGAGTCGTTCGGCTTCCGTAAGATCGTCGACGCCACGTTCATGATCGGCTTCCTCGTGACGGGCGAGGATGTCAGCAAGTCCGACGTCGAGAAGTACCTAGCCGCGCTGCGCAGCGCCCAGATGGAGATTGACCTGCGCCCTGAGCTCTACAAGCACTACCACCGCCGCGCGGTCCCCGAGAAGTACAAAGACAAGGTCGACGTCCGCTCATTCGGGACCGGCGAGCGGATCGTGTTCTTGCCCTACACCAGGGAAGTCTTTGACGCGACCCAGGATTGGATCGGCGCTCGGAACTTGTTCCCAGAGCCAGTCGAGCTGGCGATCGACTACGACCAGGCCATTCTGACCTAGGTGCTCTCGGGTTAGCTCCGCCGGTCGGGCACTGCCGGGCTTCAATTGCATGTCGAACATCCGTCAGCAGACCGATGTCTCTCGATGAAGGTTTCGCCAGCATTTGTCGTGAAACCTGTTTAGGCACGATCAGATCTAGCGGGTTGTTGAAGCTGTCGGCCTGGCCGCGCAGGTGTGAGCCGCGCGGCCAGACCGGCGGCGTAACCGCGGCGAGGAATACTGATGAGCACTTTGGCGCAAGCACGCCAGGACGTGCAACGCCCGCTCCGGCTAGCACTCAACGCTCATCCTGCGGCAGCGGCCGAAGCTCGTAGCTACGTCCTGGCAGCGATCAACGCCTGGGGCGTCCCCGTCGACCCGTACGTCGCGGCGTTGCTCACCAGCGAACTCGTAACCAACGCGATCAGGCACGAAACCGGGGAGAAGGTCAAGCTCTTCGTCAGTTGCTCGTGCGGGCATCTGCGCGTCTACGTCCACGACAGCTCGCGAACGTGGCCGGTTCCGCTGAACGCCGCGGCCGACGCGGAGGCCGGACGCGGCCTCACACTGGTCGCCAGCCTGTCGACCGACTGGGGCGTCTACCGTACTCCGGGCGGCAAGGCTGTGTACTTCACGCTGGCCCTGCAGGACGATCTCAGCGACGACGATCCCGAGGAAATCTCGGTGCGCCGTGACAGCCGCGACTTCTTCTGACATTGCTCTGGGCAACTTGTCGGGCATGACCCTCACTTCAAGCCGAGGGTGCGCAATGCCGCTTCGCGTGCGATGTCTGTCCGAGAGTTAACATTCAGCTTCTTCAGTATGTGCGAGACATGGGTCGCGACCGTTCGCCTGGACAGGAACAGTTGCGCGGCGATCTCGGGGTTGGACAGGCCGCGCTGAACGAGCTCGGCGACCTTGGTCTCGGTCGGCGTGAGGCTCTCCCATCCGCTCCGCGCTTGCCGGTGCTTCGCGTGCGGGCCGCGCCTAATGCCGTAGGTCCTGAACCTGGCTTGAACCCGCGCGGCGTCGGCGGCCGCACCAAGAGCGGTGTAGATCTCCACGGCCTGAATGAACGCCACTCGGGCCTCCGCCCGATCGCCGTCATCGACGAAGCACTTGGCAGCCGCCTCGAATGCCTGTGCCCTCAAGAGCGGACGGCTGGCATCGTCATAACGCTCAGCCGCGCGCAGCAGCCGGCTGGCATCTTCATCAACTAGCCCCCGACAATGCAGCGCATTCGCCTGGCGATGCGGGATCTCTGAGTCGATCGCAAGTGAGGCAGCATGACCGGCGAGCGCCCTGGCCGTTCCCGAGTCGCCAATCTGCGTAGCGATCCGGACCGCGTCAGGAAGCAGCTCCTCGATCTCCTCAAGTTCCTCGGTATTGGCGCCAAAGCCTGCGCTCAGCACCGCGAGCGCTTCAGGAAGCGCACCAGCGTGCTCGCAGTCCAGGCTCCTGGCCAGAGCTAGCGGCGCGATGATCCGGCTGCCCAGGCGGTCAGCATGCGGAATTGCAGCGGCCAGGTTCTCGCGGGCGCCGGTGACGTCGCCGCGATGGAACGAGATCGCCGCTGCGACGCCGAGGTCGCAGCAAGCTGCAGCAGGCTCTTTGACGTCTTCCTGCAGCGTCTGCACCTCCGTGAGCGCCTCGGTCCACCTGCCGGTGTCGAAGAGCAACTGGCCCAGAGCGCTGTGAGCCTGCGCCAGCCTGACCACGGTGCCGACTTGGTCAGCGAATTGTCGCGCTTTCCTCGCTGCCGCGATCGCTTCCTTGTGCCGATCAAGACTGCCCAGCGCCACCGCCTGATTGATCTGGAGGAGCAGTCTCAGGTCGGTGAGCGCGGGATCGGCTTGAGTTACCAGCAAGGCTCGGTCAAAGAGGGGCAGCGCATCGGTCAGCTGGCCCTGAACCGCGGTCACGATCGTCAGCACGTGCAGTGCCCATCCCATCGCCCACGTATCGTCGGCCTCCGAGGCCGCGGTGAGCGCAGTCGTGGCGACCTGCCCGGCCTTCTCGACTTGGCCAAGACTGCAGTGCGTCCGCGCCGCAAGAGCGAGCAGCCGCGCACGGTGCCGGCCCGACATGTTCGGAGCATGAAGTGCTGTTGTGAGAGTCTCGATGGACTCGGCGGAGCGACCGACCCGCATCCGGCATTGGGCAAGAGTGCAGTGCAGATCGACCATGAAGTCTGGATCGACCGCATGCGCAAGCGCGCTATCCGCTACTTGCTCGGCCGCGGCTGCGTCGCCGACTCTGTACAGTGCTTCGGCCAGATGACCGACGAGGTTGTCATGCCGGTCTGAGCCTACGGTGCAGCTCGCGACGGCCTGCCTGAGCAAGTCGGCTGCTACTTGCGGCGCCTGGCCGACGAGGAGATCTGCGGTCCGGATCAGCCAGATCAAGACCCACTCGTCCAGCGGCTCGATCGTGTGTTTCTGCGGCATGTCATCGGGCTCGCCAAGCGCGGCGAGCAACTGCCTCGCGACTCGATCGGGCGGCGCTGCGGTTTCGGCGAGAGCCTGCCCGGCGTCGCGATGCCACGCCGAGCGCACCGCCTCCGGCATCTCGTCGTACAGTGCGGCCCGGATCATCGGATGCCGGAAGCCCAGCGCCTTGCCCGACTCCACCAGGACGCCTGCCGCGCGCGACTCATCGACAGCGGCCAGGAGGTCGGCCACGCTGCGCCTCAGGACGATAGCGAGATCCGAGACGGTGAAGTCCACGCCGAGCAGTGCCGCCGCCCGCAGAACCTCACGCACCGGGCCCGAGACGAAGCCGAGCCGGTCGGCGATGGCCGCGGACAGCGAATTCGGGGCCTGGCCGCTCGTTAGCTCGGCACGGCCGTCGTCGGTGATCTCCAGACTAGAACTGCGGGCCAGCGCCGCTACGAGCTCGGTAACGTACAGCGGGTTCCCTGCCGCCCCTTCGGCCAACTGCAGGAGTTTGTCGGCGGGCTTGCCCCCAGCCAGCTCTGCGACCAGCTCGGCCACGGCGGAGTCTGACAGACCCGTGAGCTGGATCCTGACGGCGTCGCCCCGTGCGCGGCGAAGCGCCATCAGGTCCTCGCGCAGCGGGACCGGACGAAGCATCCCCAGCAGCAGCAACGGCAGATGGCTCGTCGAACGGGCAAGCCTGCCCCACAGCGCCACCGTGGCGGCGTCTGCCCACTGCAGATCATCAAGGACGAGGATGGTCGGCTGGGCCGCTGCCTGCTCTGCGATGAGCGTTATCAACTGCTCAGCCACTGCGGCCGACACGTCGGTGCCGCGCTCCGCGGCGACCTCGCCGTGCAGCAATCGGAGAATCGTCTGCTGCCGGGGACCACGGGCGCCAGGTTCGCGTACTTCTAATGCCTCCAGCAGCGGTAGCAACGGCAGGGCCTGGCCGAGCTCATCGCCCGCTCCCCGGAACACACGGCACGCCGTGGCCGCCGCACCGGCAAGGGCGGCGCGCACCAGCGTGGATTTGCCAATCCCCGGCTCGCCCTCGATCAGGACGGAACTACCGCTGCCACCAGCCAGGTCGGTCACAAGCCTGACTAGCGTGGCCAACTCGGAGTCACGGCCGACAAGGGCGCCGACCGTGGTCTCGGTGGGCACGCAGCGAACTTTACTACCCGGGCCATTAGGCAAACAAGTTCAGTTTGGGTCGACGTTTGGCCGGCTAATTGGACCGCCCGGGACGCTGCGCGCGACTGCAAATCAAATTCAAAGTACCTCTCATGGCACGCTAGACCTAATCTGCGCTGCATTTACAAGCGATTAATTCGCCTGAGCGCTGCCCATCGCCGCCGATGGCCCGCACCCGCATCTGGCCGCAGCCCTGGCCGATCAGCCAGCCGAGATTGAGCCATCACCAGCTGACTCCCTGTGTGACCGCGCGATGCCTAGGATCCGCGCCGGACTGCTCACCAGCCCACGGTGACCGGCTCCGACGTCACCACTTCACGGCTTCAGGGCGCTATGACTTCCACGCCTGGAAAGTAGGTCAGGTATCTCTTGGCGTCCCTGGTCAGGAGCCTGTAGCCACGCACGGCTGCATGCGCCCCGATGTAGAAGTCAGGCATCGGGGATCGCCTCGATCCGCCGCGCCTCCGATAGGAAACGTACGCCTTGCCTGCAAGAAAGCCAGCCTCGAAGGGAAGAGGTTCACGCTCGAACTCGGATGGTGGGAGCGCGTCATCAAGTTCTTCAATCAGTCTGAAGCCGATCGAAACCTCGGCGTAAACGATGGGGTTGATCACTAACCGGCCGTCGTCCAGCGCCTGCGTAATCCGGTCGGCGGACCACTGCCCCCAGGCCGGATCATTTGTCATCACGTCAAAGAGAACGTTGGAATCAACCAACGTAATTGGCCGAACTCCCAGGTCAACCAGCCTCCCACGCAGCTCACTCGGCACGTAGCAGCTCCATCAACTGGTCTGTGCTTAGTTTCGTCGTGGCTCGACCGCGCATCCTCTCCACCGCGCGCTGCGCACGGGTCTGGCTTCCATGGACGCGAACAATCCGCAGGACGTTGCCGTCTTCGACCACATCGACCTCATCGCCTTCATGCAGGTCGTAGCGCTCGCGCAGGGCAGCCGGAATCGTTACCTGGCCCTTGCTGTTCAGTCGCATCTACTCCCCCGATACCTATTACGCAAGATACGTATTACGTTAGCACGCCGCGAGAACTCCGCGGCTATGGCACACGGGCTCAGTGAAGTTCGGCCCTGGTCACGCTGGTTGACGAGCTAACGGCGATGCTGACTTAGACGGTGACGAGCACGCGGTCACTGTCGGTCAGTCGCTCGCCGAGGATCGTGAACGCGCACACGGTGATGACGATGAGAACGCCGGCATACAGCGCCTGTTGCGGGTGACCTTCCAGGATCGATGGCTCGCCGCTCGCGATCATCACGCCCCAGTCCGCTGAAGGAGGCTGGACGCCCAGGCCAAGGAACGAGATCGCCGCGAGGTCGACCATGACGTAGCCGAACGAGACGGTCGCCTGGGCGATGATCAGCGGCGCGAGGTTCGTGACCAGATGACGCCAGCAGATCTGCAGGGCGGAGAAACCGTGCACCCGCAGCGCGGCAACATAGGGAAGTTCGCGCTCACGAATGGCAGCCGCCCGCGTGACGCGGGCGATGTACGGCATGTGCGCCAGCGCCAAGGCGATGACGGCTGCTGGCAGGCCAGCTCCGAACAGGGCGATCGCGAGAATGGCGAGCAGCACGCCGGGAAACGCGAACAGGATGTCGAGCAGACGCGAGATCAGCGCGTCCACCGGACCTCTGACCCAGGCCGACGTGATCGCCAGCGGAACGCCGAGCAGTACCGAGAGCGTGACGATCAGCAGTGGCCCGAGCAGGCTGGTACGCGAACCGACGATCAGGCGAGACAACAGGTCCCGGCCCGTGTCATCGGTCCCGAGCGGATGCAGGAGCGTCGGCCCTGAGAAGGTATGCAGCAAGTCCACCGCGTTGGGATCGTGCGGGGCGATGGCCGGCGCGAAGATGGCAACCAGCGCCAGCAACACGATGAGCCCAGCGCAGGCCAGGCCGAGCGGGCCGAGGCGGCGCACGAGTGCTGGCCGCGGGCGGGCAGCCCTCGTGGCAGTCAGGGTCAGGACGTTCACCGGTTGGTTCCCGAGACTCTGACTCGGGGGTCAAGCACCCCGTACAGCATGTCGACGAACGTGTTGACCACGACGAATGCGGCGACCAGAAGCAACGTGATCGCCTGGACGACCTGGAAGTCCTTCTGCTCAACGGACGTGACCAGGTAGGAGCCGAGACCGTTGACGGCGAAGGCGTTCTCGACGACGACGGAGCCCGCGATCAGGCCCGCTACCGTGAGGCCGGCCACGGTGCTGACCGGGATCATCGCATTCCGCAGCACGTGCCGCTGGACCACCAGCCGCTCGGGGATCCCGCGACTGCGCGCGGTGTCGACGTGTTCGCGCGCCAGTTCCTCGGTCGCGGCGGCGCGCGTCAGCCGGGCGACGTAGGCGGTTCCGGCCAGAGCCAGCGCCGCCGCCGGCATCGTGAGGTGCCAGAGCCGGTCGGCGAATCCGCTGCCTGCGCCAATGGCGGGAAACCAGTGCAGCCCGAGCGTAAAGATGGAGATCAGCAAGATTGCCGCGACGAAAGACGGCGTGGCGATGCCGATAGTGGTCCCGGCGAGGATCGCTGTGTCTGTTGGTCCTCTTCGCAGCGCGGAAACGACGCCCAGGACCACGCCGAACAAGATGATGAGCAATGCGGCATACGCGACGAGGAACGTTGTCGTGCTGGCCCGCGCCGCGATCAGGGTCGAGACGTTCTCGCGGAACACGATGGACTGGCCGAAGTTGCCCCGCAGCACATTCCCGAGCCAGTGCACATAGCGAAACAGGAACGGCTGGTTAAGCCCGTACTCGGCCTGGATCGCGTTGATGGTCTTCGGCGGCAGCGGACGGCCGCCGGTTATCGTCGCGACCGGGTTTCCCGGCGCGATGAACAGCGCGCCGTAGACGATAACGCTCGTCAGCAGCAGCGTCACGGCCAGCCCTGCGAGCCGTGACGCTGCGAACGAGACGAACCTCATTAGGCAGAGGACCCTATGTCACGCGCCCACGGGTAGTACAGGTAGCAGAACGACGCTGGCGCGCCGGTGATCCGCTTGTTGAGGAACAAGGGCACGGACGGGTTCGCAAGCGGCATCGCGGCGAGGTCGTTGGCCAGCACGGCCTGGGCTTTGATGACGAACCCCGCACGCTTGTCATTGTCGGGTTCTTTAATGGCCTCATTCAGATTCGAGGTGACCGTCGGGTTGTTGTAGCCGGTGTAGTTGTAGGCCTGCCCTGGCACAACCGCCGGGTAAAGAATCTCGAGCGGCTCGGGAATGTCGGCGTAGTTCTCGCTGATGAACATGTCGATCCCGCTCCTGGCCTTCGAGGAGAAGAACAGGTCGCCATAGCTGTTCGGGGAAATGGGTTTGATGTGGACGGTGAGGCCAATCTGGGCGGCGGCGGCCTGCACGATCGTCGCGATGTTGATGTAGCGCTGGAAGGACGCGCGGGTCGCGATCGTCATCGGTTGTTTCGCCGCCGAGCCGGCCGCAGACACGAGCTGACGAGCCTTCTTCACGTCGACGGCCGGCGCGCCGAGCTTGTCCCACGCCGCCTTGGCCTGCGCCTGCCCATAGCCCCACTCGGCCAGCGGGACGACCGTGTTCCGCAGCGCCGTCGCCGCGTTGTTGTAGACGGCCTTGGCCAGCGCCGTCCGGTCGATGGCCAGCAGCAGGGCGCTGCGGATCTTCGAGTCGGCGAGCGGGCCTGACGAGCTCGCGAAGATTATCTCGGTGAAGATCATGCTCTTGCCCAGGTACAGCTTGCCGTTCGAGGTCGAGCGGAGCTGGCCGAGACCGCTATAGGGGGTGTGATAGGCGCCATCGATCTCCCCGGAGAGCAGCGCCGTTGTCATGGTGGATTCCTGCGGAATGAAGCTGAAGGAGAACTCTTGCGCCTTTGGCTTGTGGCTCGTGTCCCAGTATTTCTCATTCCGCGTTATAACGATGGATGAGCCCTGATTCCAGCTCTTGAAAGCGAACGGCCCCGTGCCGATCGGGCCGGCGCTCGGGGTGCCGTAGGACTTGCCCTTGGCCTGAATGTAAGAGGCCTTGCCGACGCCGCCGGCAGGCGTGGCCATCAGGGGGTGGAAGACCTCGTCTGGCCGCTTCATCGAGACCGTTACCTCGTTCGGGCCCGTCTGGTCGACGCTCTTGACATTGGTATAGGCAAAGTACCAGTACGAGGCGGGGTTGAGGTTCCGGCGGAGGCTGAAGACGACATCGGCGGTAGTCATCGGGCTACCGTCGGAGAAGCTCACGTCGCTGCGGATCTTGTAGACCTTGGTGAGCGGATCAGGCTGGGAGAACGATTCGGCGAGCGACGGCTCGATGGTGAACTGCGGGGTCAGCCGCATCAGGCTCTCAGTGATGTTGGTGACGACCGTGTTCTCTTCGTAGTTATAGGAATAGATCCAGTCCAGGCCTGACGGCTCATAGAACAGCCCCCAGTTGACGCGCCCCACCTCGCCCTTGGCCGAGGGCGTCAGCACGGTCGTGCCGATCACAGGCTTCGAACCCTGGCCGGTGCTCGAGGTGGACCCGCCACCTGAACCGCAGGCCGCCAGGAAAGCGGCGATTGCTGGGGCTGACAGGCCGAGTGCTCCTCCTCTGATGAGCAGCTCGCGGCGCGTGACCTGCCCGCGGACGTAGTCGGTTTGGAGTTTGTGCAGCTCGTCGCTCATTTTGTGCCTCTCGATCGGCTCCAACTGGCGTCCTGGCATTCACCCGGAGCGAGTGCGGGCCGCGCCCGCGCATCAACTCCGGGGTTTGCGTGATCGCGCTACGGCCTTTGCCTCATGGCAATAGCGCGCCTTTGGCATGCGACATTGAGTCGTCAAGGATTCAGGGAATCGGCTCTGTTGGCGCGTAACCGGCTGGCTGAGCCGCCGAGATCGTGCCTGCATCCCAACCCGCCTCTCGGGCTTGAGGACGACGGCTCCTGGAGGGCTGCCGAAACCTTTTGGCAGAGTATGAGCGTGAAACCGAACGTGTCAAGAGAAAGCATGAGACGGTGTGGCACATGTCAGCAAGATGCCCAGACCGCCCTCTTTCACCAAGCCGGTTATGCTGAATCGGCACGCTCCGCCTGGTAAGCCAGGCTCTAGCCCAGGTTAGACGCGGACCAGTGGTATCACGGCCAACCATTCATGATGTCGCGAAGGCTGCTGGCGTCTCGGTGACAACCGTTTCGCATGCTCTGAACGGCAAGGGTCGGGTCGACCCGCAGACGCGGGCGCTGGTGGCCCAGGTGGTTCACCGGCTCGGCTACCGCGCCAACCGGCATGCTCGCGGACTGCGTTCAGGCCGCTCGGCAACGCTCGGCCTGCTCCTTCCGGTGAGCGGTGACGTGCGGTCTGACGAGACGCTCCGGCTGGACTACTACATGCGTCTCGCCGGCGCCGCTGCGACCGCGGCGTTCGCGCGCGAGCACGCGCTGATGCTGCTTCCGCCGGTAATCGGCGGCGCCTGGCTCGGTGGTCTGGCGATCGACGGCGGAATCGTGGCCGACCCGTCGCCGAACGATCCTCGCGTCGCCGTCCTCGACGACCAGGGCCTGCCGTCCGTCACGATCGGCCGCGACCTTGGCCGCCCCGACCATTCGTGGTACGTGGAACTTGACACCAACGCGAACACCAGGCTGCTGCTCGATCACCTCGCCTCTCGCGGCGCTGAGCGGATCGCGATCCTTACGCCGCGCTCCGAATGGGCCTGGGCAACCGAAACGCTGCAGGCCTATGAGGCATGGACGCGCGAGCATGGCCTTCCGAGCCTGGTGACTCCGGTCGCGATGCAGCCGGGGGAGCAGAGCGCCTTCCAGGCGGTCAAGCGCCTGCTCTCCGCGCGCACGCCGCCAGATGCCGTTTTCGCGGTCGCCGAGCGGTTCATCCGCGGAGTGCTGCGGGCCGCTCAGGCGTCAGGAAAGCGCGTGCCCGGCGAGTTGCTCATCGCCGCAGGCGTCGACGGCGCATTCGCCTGGGAGGGCGATCCACCGGTCACGGCGCTCGAGTTGCATCCCGAGCGCATGGCCGAGGCGGCAGTCACGATGCTTCTTGCCCGGCTCGACGGAGATCCCGCGCAGCCGTCGGCCCATGTGCCCGCGACGCTGCAGGTCCGGGCGTCAACAGGCGGCTTGCTGGAGGTGCCAGGACGCTAGGCCTCTTGACACACCATTTGAGCCCTGGCTACCTTGCCAAAAGGTTTTGCCTTCTTTCTTTGAACAGGACACACCGCGAGAGGTGGCCCGGCATGCGCGTCGCCTACCTCGGGCTTCGAACCCGCCTGCGCCGGTCACCCCGCGCAGCGACGCCCGTCACCCGAGTGGCAACAGAATCAATCCCGGGCCTGTGATGACGCGCTACGCCCCCACCGGAGCCGTCGCTGCCGCTCATCACCTTGCGGCAACCGCCGGAGTCGTGATGCTCGACCAGGGCGGAAACGCTGCCGACGCGGCCGTCGCCGCGGGGGCCGTGATGGCGGTTGTTGCGCCACACATGTGCGGACTGGGCGGCGATCTCTTCGCGGTGATCGCGTGGCCGGGCCAGCCGATTACGGCGCTGAACGCCTCGGGGCGCGCCGGTTCAGGCGCCGACGCGGCCGCGCTTCGGGCCGAGGGCTTGTTCAGGATGCCGTTTCAGCACGACGTCCGGGCCGTCACACTTCCCGGGTACGTCGATGGCCTGGTCGCCCTGCACTCCCGCTTCGGGTCGCTGCAGATGGGCGAACTCCTCGCCCCCGCCCGGAGGCTCGCCTCCACCGGATTCCCGGTCTCCACGGGGCTGGCCGATGCCACTGGATGGCTTCATGAGCAGGACCGCGATGCCGCCTTCGGCACTGGCGCCGCGCTGGTTCCCGGGCAGAGCATCCGGCTGCCCGGGATCGCCCGCGCTCTGGCAGCGATCGCCTCCGGCGGGCGGTCGGCCTTTTATGAAGATGCGGTTGGAGCGGAAATCCTTGCCGTAGGCGCCGGTGAGTTCAGCGAGGAAGACCTTCGGGTGCTGCAGGCCGATTGGGCAGAGCCGCTCGGGCTGGCGGCGTTCGGGCGCACGCTGTGGACCGTGCCACCGAACTCGCAGGGCTATCTCGCACTGGCCGGTGCCTGGATCGCGGAGCAGGCCGGGATCCCGGACGATCCGCAGGACGACTCCTGGGCACCGCTGCTGGTCGAGTCCGCTCGCCAGGCGGCATTCGACCGGCCCGCGGTCCTGCGTGAGGACGCCGACGGCCAGGCGCTCCTGGCACCCGCACGTCTTGAACCGCGCGCCGCCGCGGTGCGGGAGTCGTCGAGCGGTGAACTGGCCGACGTCTATCAAGCCGGCGGGACGACGCATATCTGCACCGTCGACGGGTC
>DATAEH010000100.1:0-4789 GCA_036258115.1 Streptosporangiaceae bacterium | reverse complement strand
CGACCGAGTCGCCACGGGCAAGCAGGCCAACAGCTCCGGGCAGCGATCCGTTGCTGACGTGAGTCTGAAGGACGCTGCGCAGGTCAGTCATCAGATCTCCTCCTCTTGCGTGTCTTTACGAAACTAGACCGGCGCGCGGGCAGGGTTTCATCGGCCGGCGGCCTATGAGTCAGTGCGGTGCCGTTGCTTCCGCGGGCTCGTCGTCAACCCCGCTTGCTCGCGTTCGCTGCTCACAGTCGACCCGAAACTGCTGCGCGGAGACGTCGAATACGATCTCGGCCGCGTTCTGTGGACCAGGCTGGACGAGATGCCGACCGCATCCGACATAGTCCGGCAGTTCGACACAGTCGTGGCTGCGGCGGGGATTGCCAGAGACCGCGCACGAGACTGGGTCTAATTCCGGACGGTGGACTACTGGCTAAGGGGTCTTAGCAATGGGCTGACGGAGGACCCAGTTCGATGCGCCCGTCTCCTGGCAGCTCTCATGACCTAGGCGGGTGATGCTGGTGGACGGGAGCGTCCATAACGAGCCCTGCATCCTTCCGTCGTCGTTCATTCGAACCCGGACGTGTCGCCTGCCCCGCGGCGTACGATCTCGGGTTCTGGCAGTGAGAAGTCGATCACCGTGGTCGGCTCGATGCCACAGTCGCCGGAGTCGATCACCGCGTCAACGGCGTGATCCAGCTGCTCGGCGATGATCCAGCCGTCGGTCAGCGGCTCGCCCTGGCCGGGCAGCAGGAGGGTGCTCGAGACGAGCGGCTTGCCGAGTTCGGCGAGCAGGGCCTGAGCGACGATATGGCGCGGGATTCGCACTCCGACCGTCTTCTTCCGCGGGTGCTGCAGGCTGCGCGGAACTTCCTTGGTCGCAGGCAGGATGAAGGTGTAGCTGCCGGGGGTCGCTGCCTTGATGGCCCGGAACACCGGGTTGGCGACATAGGCGAACTGGCCGAGCTGGGCGAAGTCCTGGCACACCAACGTCAGGTGGTGCCGCTCATCGAGATCGCGGATGGATCTGATCCTGTTGATACCCTCGCCGTTGCCGAGCTGGCACCCGAGGGCATAGCAGGAATCGGTCGGGTAGGCGATTACGCCGCCGTCACGCACGATCTCGGCGGCCTGCGCGATCGCGCGCTGTTGTGGATTGGCCGGGTGGATGTCGAAATACCTGGCCATGCCCTCAGCCTATGGTCAGCGCCCGCCCGCGTATAGATCACCCGGACTCGCCGAGGCCGCCCTTTTATCCGAATACCAATACCTGTCACAAAAATCCGTGGCGAACAGGCCCGCGTTGTCTGTAGTGGCGGAGGCAAGCCCAGTGCCGCTTGTCCGGTCTTACGCTGCGCTACGGCTACGGGACCGCCACACCGCGGCAGTGGCGATGCAAACAATCAGCACGGTTGGTGCGAAGAGGATCCTGAACGGGAATCCCGAGACGTGATTGGTGTAGTACCTGCTATAGCCGATGGCCCAAACTGCGCCCGGGTAAGCCGGAACCGCGAGCAGGAGAACTATGCAGCGGGCGGCCGGGCCGGGGATGGTCAGCATGAGACCGCCAGCAGCCACAGCGAGCGCCGCGATCACGATGAGAGCCACCAGCCAGAGGGGCTGGGTCCACAGGTAGGGCTGGGTCAGCGCCATAGCTGCGCCCGTCGTGATCAGCACGAGCCAGCTCATCGGGCCGAGGATCTGGGTGCCGCGCCGTGGTCCGGGTGACCAGGCTAGGGCGGCGGCCCGAGGAAGAGGGCGAGCGAGGCGCTGAGGCCGTCGCCGTTAGCGAGCCAGGTCCACTGTCCCAGGCCGGATATCCCCAAGGTGGAGATGTATTCCGGGAGCGAGCCGAAGACAATGACTGTGTACCAGCCAACCAGTGCCAGTGCCACCGCGACGGCTGTGCGCCGCCACCACAGGCCGAGCAGCGGAGGCGCCGCGAGCGCGGCCACGACCAGGGCACTTTCCACTTGGACGTGCACTGGGTTGGCGTAGGCATAGCCGGACAGAATGCCGACGACGACCTGGCGCAGCCAGCGTGCCGTGAAGTAGCTGGCCAGGATGACAGGGACTGCAATGCTGCAAACAGCCAGCGCGTCCGGCCAGCTAGTGCCGACGAGCCAACGCATGCCGGCCCGGAACCTGGCCTGGATGCCGCGCCGGACCAGGTCGGCAGCGCCGGCCAGCCCCGGGCGGCGGGCGCCGTCGGGCGCGGCCGCCAGCAGCACGCCGATCATCTCCTCGCCGAATCGGTGACGGTGCTCTGCCGGGTACCAGGCCAACAGCCGACGGTAACGGCGCTCCAGCTCGCCCGCCCCGGTCACGCCGCACCCCCGGCCAACGCCGTCCCGCCAGCCGGAGCGGCGCTCTCCCGCAGCCTGCGCAGCCGCCGGGCTGCGATCCTGACGTTGGCGCTGAGCCGCGCCGTCTCGGCGGCCAACAGATCGGCGCCCGCGGGGGTGAGCTGGTAGTAGCGGCGCAGCCGCCCGTCGACGACCTCCTCGCGGACCACACCAACGACGCCGTCACCGAGCAGCCGGTCTAGCGCCGCGTACAGTGTCCCTGCCCGCAGCCTGACCCGGTCCTCAGAGATGCTGGTGACCTCGGTCATGATGCCGTACCCGTGTTGCGGCCCGCCGGCGAGCGCGGTCAGAATCAGGAAGGTCGGTTCCTGCATGGCCTGCTTAGTCATGCCAGTGTTATATACCGACGATCGGCTGATAACAAGTCACCAGGCCCCGTACTGTGGGCACAGTTTCGACTCGCCATCACATCGCCAGCCGAATGGGTTACATGCTTTAGCCCATCACGGAAACCAGACAGGGCCTAGCGATATCGCTGCTTGATAGTCGGCTCGATCAGCCCAGCTCACGCTGCGATGGCTGGCAGCAGCGACTGCTCGACGGACAGGTGCTATTTCAGGAACGCGGCCGTTCCTTGACTCCGTTTTCGAGCAGGCCCGTGACCTCGGCGATCCGGGCCGCGCGCACGTCAGGCCGGCGCTTCGTGGCGTCGATATAACGCAGGTAGCCCTTGCGGTAGAACTGCGCGAGCGTGTCGAAGAACGCCCCTGCCGTTGGGTTAGCCGCCAGCGCGGCGGCGATGTCCTCGGCAAGGTCAGAGCGCTGTGGTCCCTCGGGCGACAGCTCGACAGGCAAATGCGAGCCGGCGGCGATGCTCGCATGCTGCATTCTGGCCGGGTTCATAGTGAACCCCCAGCCGCCATCGACCGGCTCGAGTGTTACCCGCACCCTGCAGCCATTTACCGTTCCGCTCACGTGATGCAGCGCCTTAGCGCCCCACTCGGCATCCGGGTCGAAGGGCACCAGGATCAGCACGTGGCCTCGGGGGTCGGCTGCGATCCGGGCATCAAACCGCTGAACACGCATGGCTCATCGTGACACGGCGCCAGCCGCGCCGCGCGACGTAGCCGGTTCAGCGAAGTCGCCCGGTTGACGGATGGACTGCCCTTGACGGTCTGGGCGTGCCTTGTTCTGATGGACACGGCGCATATCAAACACCGGAGTCATTCTGAGCGCTGTTGAGGACCTATGACGTACACCCGTATGGACCGAATGTCAGCAGAGGATGCCCTTCAGCTGACAGGCACGGCTTCGGCATTTCCGGTCGATTCATTGCTCAGCCAGCTTGTGCTGCTCAAGCACGAAGATCCTCTAGGAGCAGCCGTCGACCGTTATATCCACTCGTTGCAGACGGCGACGCGCTGCCTACGCGATGGATCCGACACTGAAACGGTTGTCTGCGCTCTGCTGCACGATATAGGGGACGTGCTGGCGCCGGAGAACCACGCAGAACTCGCCGCCTCGATCTTGCGGCCCTATGTGAGCGAGCAGAATTGGTGGGTCGTCAAGCACCATGACATCTTCCAGGGTTACTACTACTTTCATTATCTGGAAAGGGACCGAAGGCTCCGTGATCATTACCGGACGAGTCCTTACTTCGGAGCTTGCGTAAGATTCTGCCAACGTTGGGACCAAGTCTCCTTCGATCCCGAGTACCCGACGGAGCCGCTCGACACCTTCCTGCCGATGGTGCGTGAGGTCTTCGCCCGCAAACCTCGCGACCTTCTCATCGCGCGCGAATCCTGAGGGCATTTGCAGCCTGTTCTGTCGGTCGTTAGCGCCCTAATCCGCGCTAGTCCTGGCTCTCATGATGTGCTTCGGGACTCGACGATGGATCCGGTGAAGGCCAGGAGGAGTGCCGCGGTCCGCTGCGGATCCTCCAGCATGGGCGAGTGGCCAACACCGGGCAACCACTCGACTTTCGCTCCAGGAACGGCGCGGTAGGTCGGCGGCGGACGAGGTGCGCCATCTGCGGTCTTGGTCGCCGAAGATCACCTGCAGCGGTCTGCGCAGGGCCTTCAGGCGATCCGGGAGCGCCCGCTGCTCCAGGTAGTCGCGGGGCGCCAGCATTATCGCGGTGAACGAGTGGTAGGTCATGCCGCGCACGTCGTCCAGGAACTCTTGCGGGATCTCATGGCCCGGGCGGCTGAAACCGGTACTCGCAAGCTGGCGGATCTGCTCGTCGGCCGCGGCCGGGGTCGCCGAACGGGTGGAGGTGCACACGGCTGACATCACGGCATTGCCGTTTGAGGACGGCTCTTTCGACGTCGTGACAAGCGCGCTCCTGATCCACAACATCCCGTCGGACAAGCAGCGATATCGCGCTCTAGACGAGGCCATGCGGGTGCTGCGCCCGGGCGGGCAGCTGCTTATTGCGGACATCTCGACCATGGCCAGGAAGTACGCCGCCCATCTCGGCCAGGGCACGCTGCGCCGGC
>DATAEH010000099.1:0-34450 GCA_036258115.1 Streptosporangiaceae bacterium | reverse complement strand
ACGAGCGCAAAGGCCAGCCCAGCACCCTGCACCAGCCGGATACGACGAGTCGTCCCGTTCGACATGACCAGCGTCATGAACCAGGCAGGCCATGGGAATGCCATCGCGACGGTTCTTGGCAGCGCGCCGCCACCCTCCAGCGCGCCGCTTGGATGATCGTCGAGCGAGAATGACCAGCCCTCATAGTCGTCGACCAGGCAATTTCCCCATGGACCTGTGTGGAGTATGAGCGTCCTACCTCCGCCCCGTATCACCTTGTTCATCCGGCTCGGGCCGTCGTTACCCGGTGACAGCCAGCTCAGGAACTCATAATCGCGAAACTTCTTATCGTGGAAGGCGACCGCGTGCGCCAGCTCGGCCTCGCGCGAATAGGCAACCGCCTTCACGGGGCCAAGTCCCGGTGGCAGCACCACGCCGATCCACTTGTGGCCGAAGGCTTTGACGGGATGAAGGATCAGCACGATGCCGTCGGACAATCGCAGGCTTACCCGGCTCACGTTGGCACGCACGGGACCGTAGAACACCGGGTCTTGATCCCAAATTGCCGCCGGTCCGCGGAAATCCAACCGGTGACTCAGCCGACCGCCGATTTGCATCGTGCAGTCCGCGAACCAACCGCTTGACCGTTGCGAGCACGGCCCATACTGCGAATACTTCCTTGTCAGCCTGAGCCGCCATGCCTTGCCGTCGATAGTTCCCGATGCGATCACGCCATGGTCTGCCAGTGCGCCGAGCGGGGACACGGTGCGGCGACCGCGACGATCGTGCCTGCACCGGCGAGGGCCGTCAGGCCCGCAAACACGGATACCAGCCTCCGGACCCGCATGGGGACAGCCTTTCGATCACCGTTTCTGGCGGCGACAATAACCGGCGCTTATCGGAACTGTCTAGATATTGCCTGCAAGCGCAACGCGCCGAAGGCGACGGCCATCGACACCGGTTGACGAAACCGTCGCGAGGCGAGCCGTCGCCGTGCTACCCAGCTGTCGAGATGGGTGAGCAGCTCGGCCGGCCCTGACCGGGCCCGGCCGACCACACCGAGCGCGACGGCGAATCCGAACAGCCCGACCAGCACGGGCACCCCGGGCACGTCGGTGACCCGAGCAGCGCAACATCACCCGCTGTCAGGGGAAGTCACCGAGGGAGCCTGCCGCCGGCCGCGGGTAAGTGCGACGATCAGGTCGTCCCGCTCGGCGAGGGCGGTCAGGAGTGCGTCCCGTTCTGCCTGGAGCGCTCTTAGCTGATGTTCAAGCTCGAGCACCCTCCTGATGGCGGCGAGCGTCATGCCTTCGTCCGCGAGCTGGGCGACGTAGCGGACGACCGTCACCTCGGTGCGGGAGTAGCGGCGCTGGCCGCCCGCCGAACGAGAAGGCCGGACCACGTCGAACTCGTCCAGCCTGCGCAGGAACGCTTGCTGAACCTCGAGCATCTCGGCGACCTGCCCGACCGTGAAGAGGGGCAGGTTCTCATCCTCGAACGGGAACACGGCACAACACTCCAGCATTGCCTCGGGCCGGGCAAGCGGTCAGCACCGCCGGCCCGGCCCGTTCGCCTTGACTTCAGATTAGGCGGTTAGCTCAGGCGCCGGGGCACCCTTGATCTCCACCTTGCGCGCCTTGGCCTTCTCCTGCAGCGGCAGGACGATGGTCAGCACGCCGTTCTCGTAAGCGGCCTCGATCTTCTCGGAGTCGACGGTCTCGGCCAGCCTGATCTTCCTGGTGTACGAGCCCATCAGGCGCTCGCGCACGACCGGCCGCTCCTGCTCGCCGTACTCCTCGCTCCGCTTCGCGGAGACGGTCAGGACGCCGTGGTCGGTCGTGACGTCGACGCTGCCCTGGTCCGCGCCGGGCAAGTCGATCCGAAGGATGACCTCGCCGTCACGCCGGATGACGTCCATCGGCAGAACGGCGGAGCGCCCGCCGACGCCGTCCGCCCATCCGAACGTCCGCTGGACGAGCCTGTCGAAGTCCAGCACGTACGGGTCGAATGAAGTCAGCAGCACTGTGATCCACCTCCGTTGGCATGAGATCCAACCCTGGACCTCAGTTACCTACAGTCATACTCAGATCAAACTTCAAAGTCAAATTAGAGCTTCTTTTCACTCTGAACAGGACCCAGGCGTGTCGCCGCACCGGCAAGCAACTCGCTCCCCCAATGCCGCACAACGATGAACCTCTGCTGGTGCCGTGGCCCCAGCAGGGGTTCATCGTTGTGAGCAGATCGCGCGCTAGGCGCCGGGAGCGGGCATTTACACGCGCTCGATGATGGTGGCGTTGGCCTGGCCGCCGCCTTCGCACATGGTCTGCAGGCCGTACCGGCCGCCGGTGCGCTCGAGTTCGTGCAGCAGCTTGGTCATCAAGATCGCGCCGGTTCCGCCGAGCGGGTGACCAAGCGCGATCGCGCCGCCGTTCGGGTTCGTCTTCTCCAGCGACGCCCCGGTCTCGGCCGCCCAGACGATCGGGACCGGCGCGAAGGCCTCGTTGACCTCGAACACGTCGATGTCATCGACGCTGAGGCCGGCCTTGGCCAGCGCTCGCTCCGTCGCCGGGATCGGCCCGGTCAGCATGAACACGGGGTCGGCGCCGGTCACGGTCAGCGTGTGGATTCGCGCCCGCGGGGTCAGGCCGTGCCGCTGCACCGCTTCGGGAGAGGCGATCAGCACGGCGGCCGAGCCGTCGGAAATCTGCGAGGCGACGGCGGCTGTGATCTCCCATCCGTCCCGCAGCGGCTTCAGCTCTGCCATCTTCTCCAGCGTCGAGTCGCGGCGCGGACCCTCATCCGCACTGACGCCGTTGACCGGCGCGATCTCGGGCTCGAACCGGCCCTCATCGATCGCCCTGATCGCCCGCTGGTGGCTCTCGAACGAATACTCCTCGAGCGCCTGGCGCTTGATGCCCCACTTCTCGCACATCAGCTGCGCGCCCCGGAACTGGGAGATCTCCTGCTTGCCGTAACGCTCGGCCCAGCCTTTGCCGTACGGCAGCGCAAGACCCTTCTCGAGCAGCGGCGCCACCGTTGATCCCATCGGGACCTGGCTCATGCTCTCGATCCCGGCCGCGACGACCAGGTCCTGGGTCCCGGACAGTACGCCCTGGGCGGCGAAGTGGATCGCCTGCTGGGACGAGCCGCACTGCCTGTCGATGGTCACCCCGGGCACCGACTCGGGCAGCCCGGCCGAGAGCCACGCGGTGCGCGCGATATCGATCGCCTGCGGGCCGGCCTGAGACACGCAGCCCATCACCACGTCCTCGACGGCGGCAGGATCGACCCCAGTCCTGTTCATCAGCTCGGTCAGCACGTGGGCGGCCAGGTCGGCCGGATGCACCGACGCGAGACCGCCGTTGCGCTTGCCTACCGGCGTACGCACGGCTCCGACGATGTATGCCTCCGACACGACTACCTCCACTGCCGCCACGCACGGGATGAGAACGCTGTTCCGATTCCGAGGTTACCGTGCAGTAAGGCAAACGCCATACCTGGTCCCGGCCCGATTCCGGCGGCTTTGCGCACCTCGTGGGCGCCGGGGATCCCGTTATGCTGGAACAAAGCGCGACAGCGGCTGTTTGCGGTCGCCTGCATAGCGGCTGGGCCGAGGCGGTGGGGCGCGGTGACCGACGGGCTGATCTTGCTCGGCGTGCTAGCCGTCTTGTTCGCCATCGGCGTGGCCTGGGGCGGCAAGCGACTCGGTATGCGTTTCAGCGGACGGGGTTTCGCGATAGCCGTCAGCGGCTTCGCGATTGCCGTGCTCGTCCTTTGGGTGAGCCAACGGCATTAGCGGCCGGGGCCGGCCCAGGCCCGATCACATCCCCGTGGCTTGCGGCTTGATCGGCATCTCGAACCAGACAGCCTTGCCGTCCTCGGTCGGCCGCGATCCCCAGCGTGAGGCGAGCTGGTCGACGAGGTACAACCCGCGGCCGCCCTCGTCGTTTTCGCCGGCCAGCCTGAGCCGCGGCAGCCTTAGGTCGGAGTCGAAGACCTCCACCCAGACCGAGCTCTTTCCCTTGCGGATGCGCAGCCAGAATTCCTGTCCCGCCAGCGCACCAGAGTTGCCGTTCACCGCGGCGAAGTCCTCGGCGAGTGGCGCGTCGATCCAGTTCTCGAGGACGCCGGCCGGCCGCTTGCCGACCGCGCCGAACACGAACTCGTTCCGCGGTGCAGGCGCCGCGGAGGTATGCAGAACCACATTGGTGACGACCTCGGACACCAGCAAGCAGGCGAGATCAGCCTGCTCGTCGTCCATCCCGCATTCAACGAACGTGCCGAACGCCATCTTCCTGGCTTCAGACACGCGAATGGGCTCGGCCGGGCTCTTCAGGTTCCAGCTCGGCAGGTCCTGCCTTGCGGTCCTGACTACCAGGATCGCCATGTCGTCGTCGATCTCGCCCGGCACGGCGTTCTCGGCCGCCTGCGCGACCTTGTCGACGTTCTGCGTCGCGACCCTCTTGATGGCCGTGCGGAGCATGTCGAGCACCTCGGCGTCGTCATAGTGCCCTGGCCCGTCCGCGCGATGGCGCCGGTCGACCAGACCGTCGGTGTAGAAGATCAGGGTGGACCCGGCCGGCAGCGCCCTTGACTCCTCGCGGTACGTGGGCACACCCACGCCGAGCAGAACGTTTTCGTACTCCAGCTTCATCTGCCCGACGTCGCCGTCGCTGATGATCAGCGGGGACATGTGACCGGCATTGGCGATGGTCAGCTTGCGGGTCCACGGGTCGTAGATCAGGTAGGTGCAGCTCGCCGTCGGCGGGTCAAGGTTCTGGTCACCGCCCTCCTCGGTCATCTTGCGGCACCAGTCATCCAGTCTGCGCAAGATGTCGGCGGGAGCCTTATCGTCCTGCGCGAATGCGCGGAGCGCGGACCTGAGCTGGCCCATGATCGCTGCGGCCCTGGCGCCGCGGCCCTCGACGTCGCCGATCACGATCCCGACCCGGCCTGCCGACAGCGGGATGATGTCGTACCAGTCGCCGCCAACCTGCGTCTGGATGCCCTGTCCGTGCGTTTCCAGCGGCTTGGCCGGCACGTATCGGTAGGCCACCTCAAGGCCGTCGAGCTCGGGCGGTTTCGCCGGAAGCAGGCTGTTCTGGAACGCCAGCGCGGTCGCCCGCTCCTCCTCGAACAGCATCGCGTTGTCGACCGCGATCGAGACCCGGCTGGCGATCGCCGCGACCAGATCGCGGTCATCGGCGACATAGTGCCGCGTCCTGCGTTCTGTCAGGTTGGACAGCGCGAGCGTCATAACGCCGAGCACCTCGCCGCGCATGATGAGCGGCGCAGCGATCACCGAACTCATCCCGGCTTCCTTGCTCGCCTCCAGGGCCGCCGCGGTCGGCGCCGACTGCTCCTCGTCGTGAAGATCATCGATCAGGATCGTCTCGCTCTGCGCGATCGCTCGTCTAACCAAGTGGTTGGGCGGATAGTTCACTAGCTCGCCGATGCCGGCCCACCGGCCGCGCGACGGCGTCCAGTCCCAGGCGCTCGCCAGCACTCTGCGGACAAGGCCTTCCTTGGTCCGCAGGTCGATGAAACAGTGATCGGCGAACTGAGGAACCAGGGTGTCCGCGACGCGCTCGAGGGTGTCGCCGAGGGCCAGCGATCCGCCTAGCCGCTCCCCGATCCGGTCGAGCAAGCCAGGGCGACCGGTTCCGGACGAGGTGCCGACGAAGACGGCCTCCTTGGCCATGATCACCGTGCCCGCGACCTCACCGGCCGACCCGCGCAGCGGGGCGGCGTACATCCTGACGAAGTAATTCGACTTGTCGGGACGCCTTATCGCGAGCGTGCCTTCCCAGTCCCGGCCTCGGCAGGCCTGGTATTCCAGGTTCTCGACTTTGCCCATGTCTTCTTCGTGGAAGCCGAGATGCCGGAAGGGGACGTTCGTCAGCTGCGCGGCGTCGGGAAAGCCGAAAAGCTGCGCCGCGAAGGAATTGGCGTAGCGAAGTGAGCCGTCATGGTCGACGACGATGACCGCGGTCTCGACCTTGCCCAGGATCTCGTCCGTCGTGAGGCTGGAGGGGGAGGAGTCGTCCGCCCGTACCGCCTGGTCCCGCGCGGCAGCCTCGTCGCCTCCCGTCATAACCCGACTACCGGGCACTCAGGACGTCGCCACAACAAACACGTGCGCAGCGATGTCGTTGGGCAGCGCCGCGCTGACATCAGGGCTCTCACCGTCCGTGCCTGAACTCGTCACCCGAACATCGTCTACACCCGCCGCAACGGTTACCTCGCGGCCAGGCTGTATCCCGATGTTCTTTAGTTTAAGCATTAGTGCGGCATCGCTTTGGAGTTGTTCAGTGATCCGCTGAACAATGACGTGCACCGGTTCTGCCCCCGCAATGGCGGTCATCGCCTGGTCAGGCTCCTGAGCAGCGGCTTGCGCCCCGTCAACTGCGACTTCAGGGACGTCGAGCTCCTCAAGTCCTGGTATGACATTTCCATGCGGACAACGGACCGGATATTCGAGCAAGTCAGCTAGTCGCCGTTCCACGCTGTCGGAAATGACGTGCTCCCAGCGGCACGCCTCGATGTGCACTTCCTCCCAGGGAAGGCCGATTACATCGACCAGCAGGCATTCCGCCAGGCGGTGCTTGCGCATCACCCTGGTCGCGAGGCGCATGCCTTCGTCGGTCAGCGACAGCCTCCTGTTGTCGATGACCGTGAGGAGGCCGTCGCGCTCCATCCTGGCCACTGTCTCGCTGACGGTCGGGCCGCTCTGCGAGAGCCGCTCGGCAATCCGTGCTCGAAGCGGAACGATGCCTTCCTCGGTCAGCTCGAAGACCGTGCGGAGGTACATCTCGGTTGTGTCGATCAGGCCGTGCGCCGCCACCGGTGCCTCCCTTCGCTCCGATGCTACGGCGAATCTGGCACTGCAGATACCGCTCAAGGCGAGGCGATGCGTCCAGGCCAGGCGTCAGATCGGCCGTCTCAGGGCGCCAGGCGCTCGATTACCCACGACGAGTCGAGCCGACGGTAGCGAAGCCGATCGTGCATCCGGTTTGCCCGGCCATGCCAGAACTCGATGACCTGCGGCCAGACCAGGTAACCACCCCAGAACTCGGGCAGCGGCACCTCCTGGTCATCCGGCCAGCGCTGCTCCATCCGCGCATAGCAATCTTCGAGCTCGGCCCGCGAGCCGATCACGCTCGATTGCCGGCTCGCCCACGCGGCCAGCTGCGACGCCCGAGGTCTGGTGTGGAAGTACGCCTCGCTCGCCTCCGTGGAGAGCTTCGTCACCGTCCCCTCGACGATCACCTGCCGGTGGATCTGATGCCAGGGGAACAACAAGCTCGCCCTCGGTACTTCGTCCAGGTCGGCCCCTTTTCGGGAGGTCCGGTTCGTGTAGAAGCTGAAGCCCTCCTGATCGTGCCCCTTGAGCAGCACCGTCCTGGCCCGCGGCTGCCCAGCGGCCGAGACAGTGGCGAGCACCATCGCGGTGGGCTCGGGCAGGCCAAGTTCGATGACGTCTGCCATCCAGCGGTCGAATTGCTCGTGCGGGTCCGCCGCGATCATGCCCTCGTCGAGGCCCGTGGTCGGCCAGTCCGCCGCGTTTGTCGCCACGTTCATGGGTACAGATCTTCACACAGCCACGACTGCGTCGTGGACACCCCATGCGCGGGTGAGAATCGGTGGCCAACGGTGTGAGAAGTTGATGAGAGTGGTGACCGGAGCGCGCGTCGGACAGCCGCCGCGTGACCGCTCAGGAAGGGTCGTAAGCTTAGCGGCGTTTGGCCGGGTTGCCCGCCCCTGATGGCACGGCCGGCCGACAGGAAGAGGAGAGCCAGATGTCCGATTTCACGCCTGGCCTTGAAGGGGTCGTCGCATTCGAAACAGAGATCGCCGAGCCTGACAAGGAAGGCGGAGCGCTCAGGTACCGAGGCGTGGACATCGAGGAGCTTGTCGGGCATGTGACTTACGGGCATGTCTGGGGGCTCCTGGTGGACAACGCCCTCGAGCCTGGCCTGCCTCCCGCCGAGCCGTATCCGATCCCTGTCCATTCCGGCGACATCAGGGTCGACGTCCAGAGCGCCCTCGCCATGCTCGCGCCCGCATGGGGCATGCACCAGCTGCTCGATATCTCCGATGAGCAGGCGCGCGATGACCTTGCCAGGGCATCGGTGATGGCGCTGTCGTTCGTCGCTCAGGCCGCACGCGGCACAGGTCAGCCTATGGTGCCGCAGCGTCGCGTCGACGAGGCCAAAACCATCACCGAGCGTTTCATGATCCGGTGGCGCGGCGAGCCGGACCCCAAGCATGTCAAGGCGATCGACGCATACTGGGTGTCCGCCGCAGAGCACGGCATGAACGCCTCGACGTTCACGGCGCGTGTGATCGCATCCACCGGCGCTGACGTGGCAGCCGCCCTGTCGGGCGCGGTAGGCGCGATGTCGGGTCCGCTGCACGGCGGAGCCCCGGCCCGGGTCCTGCACATGATCGAGGAAGTGGAACGCACCGGCGACGCGGCCGCCTACGTCAAGCAGACACTGGACAACGGCGAGCGGCTGATGGGATTCGGGCACCGCGTATACCGTGCCGAGGACCCGCGGGCCCGCGTGCTCCGCAGGACCGCGCGTGATCTCGGCGCACCGCGGTACGAGGTTGCCGCCGCGCTGGAGAAGGCCGCGCTCGATGAGCTGCACGCACGTAGGCCGGACCGCGTCCTGGCCACCAACGTCGAGTTCTGGGCCGCGATCATGCTCGACTTCGCCGAGGTCCCGCCGCACATGTTCACCTCGATGTTCACATGCGCCCGCACGGCTGGCTGGGCGGCGCACATCATGGAGCAGAAGCAGACAGGCAGGCTGATCAGGCCGAGCGCGAGGTACGTCGGCCCGGCTGCCCGTTCGGTCAGGGAGGTACCCGGCGCCGCGGACGTCCTCGACCACGACGTCTGAGCCCGGACGTCGGCTATATCCGCCGACTACCGCACATACGGGCATCGTTCAGCGACCAAAGTCCCGGCCAGAGAGTGCTTCAGACCGAATCAGTCGATGGCGCCGTACCCCTCTAACCTTCGTGTCGCCCGAGTGCGGTGCAAAGCGCTACCGGGACGGACGACCACGGAAGCCCGCGGCCGCATACATGGGTCGCGGGCTTCCCACGAGATGCTCACCGGCCGCAATTCGAGATCGATGCCGTCTTTTACTGCTGGGATTTCAGCGGCCAGCTCGCGATGGTCTGGTAGCTCGGTTGCGGACCAGTCTTGCTGAGGATGAGCTCCACCTCAGTTGCGTCCCACGCCCGGCCGGCGAATCCGCTCAGCGACTCGACCAGCGGCTTGAGATTGGCTGGCTGCCTGCATCGGGCCAGCGTCAGGTGCGGCCGGTAGCGGCGACCCTCATCCGGCGGCGGCGCACCAGCCCGCCGCGCACCGGCGGCGACGGACGAGGCCAACCCGCGCAGCCCATCAAGCACCGCCGGCTCTCCGCTGATGTGCGCGCAGAGCACGCGCGCACGGCCCGCGGAAGGAAACGCTCCGCCGCGGCCGATCCGCAGCTGCAAGGCGTGGTGCCGGGCAGCCGCTCGTTCCAGCCGCTCGCGCAGTCCATCAAGTCGGGATTCATCGACCTGCCCGAGGAACGCAAGCGTCACGTGCCACCGCTCGGCGCTGGCCCAGCGCAGCCCGGGCCACTCCGGCCGCAGGGGCGCGACCGCCGCGTCGAGCTCGGCGAGCGCGTCCTGCGGCGGTGTCAGCGCCACGAACAGTCGCATCCCCCATTGCTACCAGCCCCGCGTGCCGGAGCGCCGCAATCCAACCCCACCGATGAACTCCTGGTGGTGCTATAGGCGCACCAGGAGTTCATCGGGTGGTCGAGACCCGGGTTACCCGGGGAGCGCGTGCTCTCAGCTGCCTTAGGCGGGGCTTCGGGCGAGGCGAGGCTGGCGCAGATAAGTGCGCACCGGCATGCCGCGGAACCGGGCGACCACAACCGCAACGATGACGGTCGCGATCACTGAGATCACTGCGCCCGCGAGAACGCTGAGCCTCGTGCCGAACTGCTCGGCTACCCATCCGGTCAACGGCGATCCAAGCGGCGCTCCACCGAGGAAGACGAGCATGTAGATGCCCATCACCCGGCCACGCATCTCGGCTGGCACGGTCAGCTGCACCGAGGCGTTGGCCAGCGTGGTGAAGCTGATCACCGCCATCCCGGTCGGCACCAGCAGGATCAGGAACGACCAGTAGGACGGCATTAGCCCGGTCACCGCCTCGAGCAGCCCGAACGCCAGACCTGTCCAGATCAGCAGCCGTATGCCGGTCTTGCTGCGCCGGGCCGCGACAAGCGCGCCGATCAGCGCGCCGAGCGCGAACACAGCCGAGGCGATACCGAACCGGCCCGCTCCCGTGTGGAACACCAGCCGGGACATCAGCGCGGTCGTCACCTGGAAGTTCATGCCGAACGTCGCTACGAAGAAGACCAGCACCATCGTCATCAGCAAGTCCGGCCTGGACCGCACGTATGCGAGTCCCGCACGCAGCTGACCCTTGGCTCGCGCGATCCGCTCCGCTGGACGCAACTCAGAATCGCGCATCATGTGCAAGCTGAGGATCACAGTCAGGTAAGAGGTTGCGTTCAGGAAAAATGCGGCAGATATGCCGATCAGGCTGATCACCAAGCCTGCGACCGCAGGACCGGTGATCCTGGCAAGGTTGAAGACGGCGCTGTTCAGCGCGATCGCGTTCTGCAGATCGTCGCGGCCGACCATCTCGATCGCGAACGATTGTCTCGTCGGGTTGTCCACCACGGTGGCGAGGCCGAGCCCGAAGGCGAGCAGGTAGATGTGCCACGGCTGGACCGTATGGGTTACGGCCAGGATGCCGAGGATCAGCGCGAGCCCGCCCATCGCCGCCTGGGTCACCATCAGAACCCGGCGCTTGGGATACCGGTCCGCGATCATCCCGCCCCACAGGCTGAACAGCAGCAGTGGCAGGAACTGGAGCCCTGTCGCGATCCCGACCGCCACGCCGCTGCCGTGGGTGAGTTGAAGGATCAGCCAGTCCTGGGCGACCCGCTGCATCCACGTGCCAGTGTTCGAGACGACCTGCCCGGTCGCGAACAGGCGGAAATTCCTGACCGCCAGCGAACTAAATGTCCGCCGGCGCGGCTTGTCGGACAGCGCGCCGGCCGCATGGGTCAGGACTGGCTCAGTTTCTCCAGGATCGGCACTGCTTCCTTGAGCACCGCTTGCTCGGCCGGGGTCAGATCCCTGAGCCGGCGGGCCAGCCAGGCCTCGCGCAGCTGACGAACCTGGCGTACCACGTCGCGACCCTGGACGGTCACGGTGAGTACGACCTGCCGGCGGTCGCTTGGATGTGGCATCCGCTGAATCAGGCCGCGTTCTTCGAGAGATGCGATGACCCGTGTGATCGACGGCGGCTGCACCTTCTCGTGCTCGGCGAGTTCGCCGGGTGTCATCGTGCGCTTCTCGAGCGCCGCCAAGGCGGCGAGCTGTGAGTCGGAGAGCTCTGGTTGCAGCCCCTGAGCGACCCGCTCGGCCCGCATCCGGCGCGCCAGCCGGCTTACGGAGATCCGCAGGGATGTGGCCAGCCCCGCGTCCGACCTGGACTGGGGAGTTGTCATAATCGTTAGCTTCGCTCATTACTCTTGCTAACCGCATACGTCGCGGATTCATTCCGCGAGCTACGGTCGGCAGCCGGTCGGACGATTGCCTGGCTGGTCGGCATCAACGGCGCCGGCCAAGCACGAAACAAGGTACGCCACCGATGCCAGGCTGCGCGATAACCTCGGCCGATCCGCGAAAACGCCGTGTTCGTAACGTGATGCGCCGCCAAGCCCGCCTGCGGATGGCATGCAGGCCACCCGGCCACGGGCTGGCGTCCATGCTTCTCGGCTAGCCTGATGACGTGGCCAAGCCATATCGCGAGGTTCCGCCCCCGCTCGAGGGCAATGATCGTCAGATCGCGGCCATCGGCACGGCCGTCTGGGCGGTCGCGCTGATTGTGGTGTTCTCGTTGCGCGGTCAATTGCCGCACGACAGCCATTGGTGGATTTGGACGTGCGTGACCGGCGTGGGCCTTGGTCTTTTCGGCGTCGTCTATATCCCGTATCTGCAAAGGTCGCGCGCCCGCGCGAGCAAGCGGCGGACCGAAAGCAGCTGACGAGGCCGGGCTACAGCTGTTCGTGGTCCAGAGTCTCCAGGACGCTGTCTGGCACGGTGGCGCCGGTATTGAGCATGTCGTAGCCGAGTTCATCGACCGTGGGCGCCGCCGTGTCGGGCGCGGCAGGTTCCGCGGCCACCACTCCGTCCGAGTGTGCCCCGCAGCCATGGTCGAACGAGACGACCTTGCCATCATCGGGGGCGAACTCGTTCGCGCAAACCCCGAACACCTGGCCGAGCGGCCCGCTGAGCCTGACCATGAAGCCGCACGTCAGGCAGTTAGCTGGCGCAGCGCTGGCCAATTCAGACTTCGGACCCTGGTCGCTGGTGTACCAGCGGAAGGCGGCCTCGTCGCGGCCGACGGCGGACAGCACGCGCGCCGGACGGAGCACGCCGGGAGTCCGATCCCGGTCACGAGGACCTGACCGGCGCCGTGACCTTGAGCGACCACCTTGGGCTCGGCCGCGCGGTTCGCCCGTAGCGGGAACGGGAGCGGGCGCGGCCTGACCGGGCGCTGATGCGGCCTCGCTGGCGACGGCCGCAGCCTGGCCGGATTCGCCTTCGCTTGAGCCGGCTACAGCCTGACTGGCGTCGCCTTGACTGGGGGCGTCTGCCTCTTGGCCAGCGTTTACCTGGTCCGGCTGGGCCGGCCCGGCCTCGCCGACCTGGTCATCCACTGCGGTCCGGCCCGCAGGGTCGTCGCCAGGCTGGGCTGAGCCAACGGCCGCCGCGCCTGGCTCGCCAGAAACGCCAGGCGCCCTATCACCGAGCCGCCATGCATAACTCTCATCCCAGTCGAGCAGGCCAGCCTCGCCAGCTATTGCCACTGCGGGGACGAGCCGCTCGTCATCGGACCTGGCGGGGAGCAAATCGCCCGCCTTCAGGTCGCCAGGGCGAACCCGCTCGGTCCAGGGCACCCAGGCGGGCGCCAGCAGCGCCTCGGGGCCGGGCAGCATGACGCTCTCGCTGACCGTGACGGTCTTCGAGCGCGATGCCCGGGTCACGGTCACCGCCCAGCGCCAACCGACGTAAGCCGGGTCCAGGCTCTCGAAGAAGTGAGTGACGATCCGGTCGCCCTCGACCTCCATACCGACGTGCGCGCCGACCTGGCCGGGACCGGCATCGGCCTCGGCCGCGGCGCGAGCAGTCTCGACGGCATCTGCGCAGGCCTGATCACGCTCGGCCTGACGTGTCGTTGGCGGGCTCACGATCACTCATTCTGCCGCATCCCGGTTACTGCCCGCGCACAGACCGGAGTCGTCGCACAACTCCCTGGCCCCTCTGGCGGGCAATTCCCGGGCGGTGGTGGTACTGAGATCAGTCGCACAGGGCCAATACTGTTGTCCATGGGAGAATCGCGGGCCGGCGACCGCGCCAGGCAGGCGGCGCGAACGTTCGTTTCTGCCTCGCAGACGGCCGGCCGGGCTAGCGCCGCCGCCGCGAACGGCACGCGCCGGACCGTGAACAAGATGACCCACGCCTCAGGTGCGGGCCGGACCGGTCTGGCTCAGCTCATAGAGCTATGCGCTGCGGGCAGCGTCGGTGACGGCTTCGTCGCTGTCGCGCTTGCGGGAACGCTGTTCTTCAGCGCCTCGGCCACAGAGGCCCGCGGCCGGGTCGCGCTCGCCCTGCTCATCACCATGGCCCCGTTCGCCCTCCTGGCCCCGTTCATCGGCCCGATGCTGGACCGGATCCAGCACGGCCGCCGTTACGTCCTCATCGGCACCGTCCTGGCCCGCGGCCTGTTGTGCTGGGGCATGGCTGGTGCGGTCCAGCACAACGACACGCTGACGCTGCTTCCGGCCGCGTTCGGGGTCCTGCTGCTGCAGAAGGTCTACAGCGTGACCAGGGCATCGGTCACCCCACGACTACTGCCGCAAGAGATCACCCTGGTGACCGCCAACTCGCGATGCGCGCTCGCGTCCCTGATCGCAACGACCGTCGGCGTCCCGGTCGCAGCCGGGATCGACGCCCTGGCGGGCGGTCATGCGGGCGGCGCCGCGTGGGTGCTGCGCGTGGGCACGGTGGTATACCTGCTGGCGATGATCCCCGGGTTCCGGCTGCCCAGCGGCGTCGACGAACCTGCCGCCGACGCAGCGCAGGCACAAGTTCCGCCAGATGGCAGGGCGGCAGCCGATGGAACAAGTGCCAGCCCGGGACAGCCTGGGTCAGCCCATCCGGGTCCAGCACACCCCGGCGCAGGAGAGCCCGGCCATGCTGGGGCCGGGCGGAAACGGCGGCTGCCCAGGAAACTGTTCCCGAGGCCGGTCGGGCCCGTGGTCGGCGAGGCGCTCGGCGCGAACATTACGCTCCGCGCGTACTCGGGTTTCATGATCTTCTTCCTCGCCTTCATCCTGCGTACCGTTCATTTCGGTGTGTCCGATCACCTCGCCCTCGCCGAAATGATCACGGCGGTGGCCGTTGGCGGCTTCATCGGCACCGCGATCGGCGCCGCGCTGAAGTCCAGGGCGCCGCTCATGATCGTGTTCGGGATGCTGGCAGTGACGCTGGTCGTGACGACGCTGTGCGCGCTGTACTTCGGGCTGTGGGCGGCGGTCATCGTTGCGTTCGCCGCGGCGCTCGGCCAGACGCTCGTCAAGCTCGCGCTGGACTCCATCGTGCAGCGCGAGATCAGCCCTGACGTGCGGTCTTCCACGTTCGCCGCCTCGGAGACCTTGCACCAGCTCTCTTGGGTCATTGGCGCTCTGCTCGGCCTGCTGCTGTCCATCACCGGCAGCGGAGTAGCCGGCCTCTCGGTCGCGGCGGCTGGCCTCGCCCTATCCCTGGCAGCACTCGTGGCGGCGAGGCGGCGGCGGAACCTGCGGCACCGTCACCAGCCTTATCCGGGGCACCTTGTTGCTTCGGCGCACCAGCCGGGCCATGACAGGGCCAGTCAGGGGCAAGGCGGGAGGCCGATCTGAGCCGACGTGCTCAGCCGTCGATGTCGTTAGCGACCGCGCGGAGCACGGCCGCAATCTTCTTGGAGTCCCTGGCGTCAGGGTGCTTGCCGCGGTGGTAGGTGTTCGACAGCCCGTCCAGCAGCTTGATCAGGTCCTCGACGAGAACGGTCATCTCGTCCGTGCCTTTGCGCGTGGTCTTCGCAACGGTCGGTGGCGGCTCTAGCGTCCTGACCTGCAGGGCTTGCGCGCCTCTGCGGCCCTCAGCCACGCCGAACTCCACTCGCTGACCCGCCCGCAACACGGTCCCTGCGGTCGCGAGCGCGGTCGAGTGCACGAAGACCTCACCCCCGTCATCGCGGGTGAGGAAGCCGAAACCTTTGTCGGCGTCATACCACTTGACCTTGCCAGTAGGCACGTGCTGACCCTTTGCGCGGAGTGAGAAATGATGCGTTACGACCTTGCTGCGTATATATAGGCTATCGGTCGGGACCCAGTGCGCCCACGCCCGGAGACAACTGGCTAGGCCAGATGGAGCTTACCGAGTCGGCACGTTATGCCTGAAAAGTTTGCTTGCGCCCTTCCCGTGACACCACCCGAAGGCGGCGTCTTGAGGCGAACATACCCTGTTCCGCCCGCCAGGACACTGCAATAACGGCCGCTCAGACAGCACCCGAACAGGCCCCTGACGGCCCGCCTGATATCCCGACTCGGCGCCCTCAGCCGGTCACCGGCCGGGCTTGCGGTCAGGGCTCCACGGTGGCAGGCGCCTGGTCGGTCTGCCCTGGTATTTGTGAACTCGCCACAGCAGGAACAATGCACTGATCACGGCAGCAATGCGACTCAGCCGACCGGCTGCCACCCATGCTTCGACCAGATATGCCCGGTATCCCGACAGCGGCGAGCCGAGCGTAATCTCGAGCGCCGTGCCGATGAGCACGGCCAGGACGGGCAGGGCAAGACCGAGCCATTTATCCCGAAGATCCCACTTCTTCGACGCCATCACCATCACCGCTCCGATAAGCCATATCGGCTGGTAGATGGCCCCGCCGAGGCCGAGCGAGACGACAGCCATCGCTTCGAGCCGATCCCGCACGGCGATGGTCAGTAGCGCTGCGCCAATGCGCCTGAGACGCCGTCCACCGGCGGCGCCAATCACCTGCAGCCGACTCGGCTCCGCCGGCGGTTCGGGCTCGATGCCCGGTGCGTCCTTCTCTCCGGGCTTGCTCTCCGCGGCGCTCACCGGTTGCTGCTGATCGGCATGTGCGGGCCCGCGCTCGGTGGCGGGCTTGACCGCCGCGTTCGCAGTGGATTCGGCGCCCGAGCGCGGCCACCGCGGACGCAATCGAGCGGACAAGCCGGTTCTTCTTACATAACCGGGCTTGCCAGGGCCCGCGCCGCTGGTTGGCGCGGGCTCGCTATGGTCCGCCTCAGAGTTGTCTTCCGCCGGAACTTCGCCCGGTGCTCCGGCTTCCTTTTCGGCTGGCACGTCGCGCGGGGATGACCCAGACGTCGGCGTGGCCGCCACGCAGACAGGCGATGACGGCGACGTCGGCGGGGGGGCCGATCGCCCACCGGAGTCATCTGACTCCGGGGCCGATCTGTCCGCTGGCTCGTCTGCGGCCGGGGACGAGCCGTTGGCTGCCGAAGCCTCCTGATCTGCCGACACCTGGCTGGGCGAGATCGGCGGCCGTGCCCAGGCGCCGTTGCTCGCGGTCACTGGCCGCATAGGTGCGTCGTCACCTGCCGGAAGCGGCAGGCCGGCAGGCGCCGACGATGCCGAGATATCCGACCCGGCCGACACCTGAGAACCAGCGAGAACCGGCTGGCTTGCCTGTGCAGCCAGGGCAGCGGGAGCCGACGGGGTAATGGTCGTTGTCAGGCGTACGGCATATCCCTGGGTGTTCGCGGTGGCCGGAGGCAGGATCACCGGCGGCATGAGCGGCCGCTGAACGAGCGTCGGCGTCGCAGCAGGCGGCCAGACCTGCCGCTGCGGCCCGCTGGCACGGCTTTCGCTGGCGGGCTGCTTCAGCTGACCCGTCGCGGCTCGCGATCCGCCGTCTTCGTCCCACGCCCTGCGCGCCGCGACACGCGAACGTTCCTTCTCGACCAGCGCTATCGGGTCGCCAAGTCCCGCCAGCGTCCGCCGAACCTGTTCCGCCGTAGGGTTCGCGATGCCGCCGCACTCGGCATCGATGCGCGCCCGGGTGTGGTCGAGCAGCGCCTGACGGTCACCTGGCTCAAGTCCGGCCTTGGCCGCGAGCGACAACCGGTTGAGGTAGTCGCGGATGAGCTGCTCGGTAGGCCGATTCATGCCTCGATGATCCACCTTTAATGGCCGCTTGAGGAGCCGGCACGCACGACACCAGCGCCATTTGCCGACGTTGCGGCCAGCCCGAACCCGCTTCGACCGAAACATCGGCGCCCAAACACACAAAGGCGGCCCTGGCGCTACGCCAGGGCCGCCTTCTCGTCTCGCCCGGATTAGCCTCCGGTGCGAGCTGGACTTTGCTAGAAGTCCATGTCACCGCCACCGGGAGCGGCCGGAACCTTCTCCTTCTCCGGCTTCTCCGCGATGACAGCCTCGGTGGTGAGGAACAGCCCGGCAATGGAGGCCGCGTTCTGCAGAGCAGAGCGCGTGACCTTCGCCGGGTCGATGATCCCCGCCTTGAACATGTCGGTGTAATCACCGGTTGCCGCGTTCAGGCCGTGACCAGCGTTGAGGTTACGGACCTTCTCGACCACCACGCCGCCCTCGAGGCCAGCGTTGACGGCGATCTGCTTCAGCGGCTCCTCAAGCGCCCGGCGCACGATGGTCGCGCCGGTCGCCTCGTCACCAGGAAGCTCGAGCTTCTTGAACGCGTTCTTGCCGGCCTGGATCAGGGCAACGCCGCCACCGGCGACCACACCCTCCTCGACGGCGGCCTTGGCGTTGCGCACCGCGTCCTCGATGCGGTGCTTGCGCTCCTTCAGCTCGACCTCGGTCGCCGCGCCGGCCTTGATGACGGCAACGCCGCCAGCCAGCTTGGCGAGCCGCTCCTGCAGCTTCTCGCGGTCGTAGTCGGAGTCGGTGTTCTCGATCTCGGCGCGGATCTGGTTGACCCGTCCCGCGATCTGCTCAGGGTCGCCTTGGCCATCGACGATCGTCGTCTCGTCCTTGGTCACCACGACCTTGCGGGCCTTGCCGAGCATGTCCGTCTCGGCGCTGTCCAGCTTGAGGCCGACTTCCTCGCTGATGACCTGGCCGCCGGTCAGCACGCCGATGTCACCGAGCATGGCCTTGCGCCGGTCGCCGAAGCCAGGCGCCTTCACGGCGACCGACTTGAACAGGCCGCGGATCTTGTTGACGACCAGGGTGGCGAGAGCCTCGCCCTCCACGTCCTCAGCCACGATCAGCAGCGGCTTGTTGGCCTGGACCACCTTGTCGAGCAATGGCAGGAGGTCCTTGTTCGCCGATACCTTCGAGTTGACGATGAGGATGTAGGGGTCTTCGAGAACCGCCTCCATCCGCTCAGGGTCAGTCACGAAGTAGTGCGAGATGTAGCCCTTGTCGAACCGCATGCCCTCGGTGAGCTCGAGCTCGAGGCCGAAGGTGTTGCTTTCTTCGACGGTGATGACGCCTTCCTTGCCGACCTTGTCCATCGCCTCGGCGATGATCTCGCCGATCGCGGTGTCACCGGCGGAGATGGAGGCGGTCGAAGCGATCTGCTCCTTGGTCTCCACATCCTTGGCCAGCTTGGACAGCTCCTCGCTCACGCGCTCGACGGCGGCCTCGATGCCGCGCTTGAGCGACATCGGGTTGGCGCCGGCGGCGACATTGCGCAGGCCCTCGCGGACCAGCGCCTGTGCGAGAACGGTGGCGGTGGTGGTGCCGTCACCGGCTACGTCGTCTGTCTTCTTAGCGACTTCCTTGACTAGCTCGGCGCCGATCTTCTCCCACGGGTCCTCGAGCTCGATCTCCTTGGCGATGGAAACACCATCGTTGGTGATCGTGGGGGCTCCCCACTTCTTCTCGAGCACCACGTTCCGGCCCTTGGGGCCGAGGGTTACCTTGACGACGTCGGCCAGCTGATTCATACCGCGCTCGAGGCCGCGACGGGCGTCCTCGTCATACGCGATCAACTTCGCTGCCATAGGCTCCTAGTCCTCCTGGAACTTATTGCCTGCCGAAATGCCGACCGAGCCGACGCCCGCGACGGACGGCTGGGTCGCAGTCAGTCCCTTCCTGCTGCGTGCCCGCCTCATCGCCCCGATCACGCTGTGAGTTGTCACTCTCAGACCGAGAGTGCCAACGACCTGTTTAGCACTCTCACCCCGAGAGTGCAAGCCGTGAGCGCTGTTCCCCATCTAGACCGATACCCTGCCCAGGACACGCGAAGACCCGGTACCCGAGCCTAGGTACCGGGTCTACCGCGTTAATCCGCGGAACTACACCGCGCGGACAGCCTCCGCCTGCGGGCCGCGGTCGCTCTGAGTAATCTCGAATTCGACTCGCTGACCTTCTTCTAGCGTGCGGTAGCCGTCCGACTGAATAGCCGAGAAGTGGACGAAAACGTCCCTACCACCGTCGACCGCGATGAAGCCGTAGCCCTTATCCGCGTTGAACCATTTGACGGTGCCCTGAGCCATGAAACAACAACTCCCTAACTATCGCTCGGGCTTCGGGTCACGCCCTTGCTACGCGAAACCCGTTGATCGCGGAGCGGGCTGGACGTGCTGCGCAAGCTCTGCCTGCCGTTCTCGCCGTACCGACAGCGACCGGACATTACACTACATGGTCGGGAGGCCTCGCGTACTGCGATACCGGCCCAAGGTCCAAGCGACGCGTTGACCGAGGTCAGGCGCGTATCGCGACCTGAATCAGGTCCGGTTTCATACCAAATTACCATCCCGAGCGAGCGATTTGCGGGCGCACAGCGCGCAAGCGAGGCTATCGCGGAGACTGTGCAGCCCACCGCAGGGAACTGGACGCACCCGGTGGCCAAGTCAGCAGGGTCAGCGCCCAGCATGCGAATCCCGGATTCGCGTGATTTTCGTCATGGTTCATCCGAACATGCCGGACGACTGACACCGACGGAGAACTTCGCCGGATGCAGTAGGACATCAGACAAATCTTTGTGTTGTTTTTCCAACTTCATGAATGCGCATCAATTCCAGCGCACCCCACGCACGCAGGCGCGCGCCGCACCGCTTGCGCCGGATTCATCTGGCCGGGATCGCAGGAACGTCGATACCCCCGGCCTCAACGGCGCGCAAATACTGACTGGACCCGAATAAGCGTCCCAAGGACCGTTACGCACAGTGACGAAGGGGCAGTGCCTGTTCACCTGGCCTGGCTTCGTACAGGCTGGTGAACGCCGCGAGGCTGGGTTTGATCGTGTCTGGCACAGGCACCGCGTCAACGATGGCGTTGAGTGTCTTCAGGCCGTCGCCGGAATTGATGATCACCGTCTCCTCCTCCGGGTCTAGCTGCCCGGAGGCCAGCAGCCTGCGCAGCACTGCGATGGTCACGCCGACTGCTGTCTCACCGAAGATCCCTTCGGTCGTCGCCAGGAGCCGGATCGCCTCGATGATCTCCGGGTCCGGCGCGTCCCCCACCGCGCCGCCGGTCCGGCGCACCACGTCGAGCACGTACGGGCCATCTGCCGGGTTGCCGATCGCCAGCGATTTGGCGATCGTGTCGGGCTTGACGGGCTGGACCACGTTGTGCCCTGCGGCATAGGCGGCCGATACCGGCGCGCACCCGCTGGCCTGGGCGCCGTAGACGGTCACGTCCTCGGCGGGAACGAGCCCGAGCTCGGCGAACTCGCGGAAGGCCTTATCTATCTTCACAAGCTGGGCACCGGACGCGACCGGCACCACGATCTGTCTCGGCAGCCGCCAGCCGAGATCTTCAGCAATCTCGTAACCGATGGTCTTTGATCCCTCTGCGTAGTACGGCCGAACATTGACGTTGACGAACGCCCAGTCCTCACGTTCCTCGGCGAGCTCGGAGGCCAGCCTGTTCACATCGTCGTAGCCGCCCTCGACTTTCACCAGAAGGCTGCCGTAGACCGCCGAGGCCAGGATCTTCTCCGGCTCGAGGTTCGCCGGTATCAGGACCACCGACGCGATCCCCGCCTTGGCCGCCGCGGCGGCGACGGCGTTCGCCAGGTTGCCCGTCGACGGGCAGGCCAGGACGCGGTAGCCCATCTCGACCGCAGCAGCCAGCGCGACCGCGACGACACGGTCCTTGAACGAGTGGGTCGGGTTGCTGCGCTCGTCCTTGATCCACAGGCGCCTCATCCCGAGTTCGGCTGCCAGGGAGTCGGCCCGAATCAGCCTTGTGCGTCCCGGCTCGGTGTTCGGCCGGGCGGCGATGTCCGGCCGGACTGGCAGCAGGCTGGCGTACCGCCAGATGTTGGGCGGTCCCGCCTCGATCTGCTCCCTGGTTACGGCCGGCAGGTCGTAGCTGACCTCCAGCGGGCCGAAGCACTCCGAACAGGCGTGCTGGCCGCCCAGGTCGAATCTGCCGCCGCATTCGCGGCAGGTCAGGGCCCGGGCGTGACCGAACGGCGCAGATCCCGTGCCGTCTGTGGACGAGGCAGAACTAGGCAGCGCTGAAGTACTTGCGAGCGATGTCATAACGGTGAGGCCTCTCCTCATCTGTCCCGGTGCCGGTAGGCAGCGGGCCGGAGTTGGCACCAGTCCCGAGTGGCCTCACTGACGCAGATACGTCAAGCGCGGATTCATCGAGATGGTTGCCGGGGCTTCACAGGGCCGTTCCCTCCACCCCTCTGGATGAGCAATATGAAGTTTTGGGTCGTCAGAAAATGCCTGCTCCTGCAGGTCACCAAGAAGCTTAGCAGGACCGCTAGGGACCAGGACGAGGGCGGTCGGTTCGGGCCTAGCCGACATGGCCGACAAATTAGGCGGCCGACCTGACCACCAGGGCATGATGTTCTTGATCGTCGGCAAGAGTGCGGTCCGCCGCAGTGTGTGCTACAACCGGCAGACAGCCATCGGGCTTACTCGACTGGCATAAAGGTTCCGACAAGGGCCAAGTGGCGACGATCCATACTTCACCGTGGGATCGTGCGGGCCCGTACGGACCCGGGAGGTGGCGTGCTGGTCATCGACGTGATGGCGCCGTTCCCCGCCTACATACGGATCGGCGCCACCATCCGGCGGGCGGCCGAGGTGGTCAGCGTGTCTGAGATCGGTCAGCTGATGGTCCTGGACCACGACGGCAAATTCGTGGGGTCACTGTCAGAGGAGGACCTCGTGCGGGCCATACTGCCTGGCTTCGAAGACGTGACCGCCGCAGGCGGCTCGCTCGCCGATGCGTTCCGTGCCTTCCTTGAACGCGGCAGCGCCCTCGCTGACCGCGTTATCGATCCCCTTGTCGCACGCGACGCGGCGACGGTCCGCCCGACAGACGAACTCGCGCGGGCGGCGATCGTCATGATCGACCGCGGAATCCGAAGACTTCCCGTCGTCGACGACGGAGCCCTGGTGGGCACGCTGTCCAGGGCCGACCTGTGCCGTGCGGTGATCTACCATTCCTGAACTCCGGCTAATTCTGACCGATCGGCACACCAGCCAGAGCACCCAGCGGGTGTGCGCGCTACCTGCCACCCTCGGCCGGGACAGCGGTACGGCTGCGGTCGTGCTAGACGACCGCGATGTCTCCCGGCGCCACGCGCGGATCGAGATCGTCGACAACGAATTGGTGCTGACCGATCTCGGCAGCACCAACGGGACCTACGTGAACGACGCGCGTGTGGCGCGCCGGGTGCTCGTACCCGGCGATCGAATGCGCATCGGCCGATACGAGCTGACGTGGGCGCTCGTCGATCCGCAGGCCACCGTGGCCGTTAGCCCAGGCCAGCTGACCGCTGTGCGGCAGCCGACACCATCGGAGGAGCATTCTGCGGCTCCCTCGGCCAGTCCTGTCGGCGCTCTAGTGCTCACTGGCCTCGGGGCCGGCCTGCAGATAGATGTGGATGATCACTCGGTCTTGCCCTGGGTTGCGGTCGCGTTCGTGCTGTACCTCGCCGCAGTCATCATCACTCTCGCCGTCAACGTGCCGCTCAATGACGCCATCAAGGCGGCGGGGAACCCCGACCGTGTGGATGATCTTGCAGCGGTACGCAGTCGGTTCAGCGAAGCCAAGTGGGCAGCCTGGAATGTTGTCAGGGCGCTGGTCTCTACTGCTGCGTTCGGGTGCCTTGCCGGATCGCTGGTGGAATACGGCGCGCTGTCCTGACTTAGAAGATCCAGTCGTCGTCGGCACCGCGTGGGCGGCGATGTCCGCCCGACGAAGTCGGCGCGCGGAGGGCGTGCCGTGGCGGATGAGCGCGGCGCCGCAAGCTTAGGCGCAGCAAGCGGCCGGCGAAAAGCGCGAATCCAGCGAGCAGGGCGGCGAAAGTGGCCACGACGGCAGGGCCGGTCCCGTCGGCCTGTGCAGTGGCTCCGCCGATATTGGCGACGGGGGCAATCGCGCCTGTGCCGGGACGGTCGGTTGCCGGGGCCTTTGCCGCGACCGTGACGCGGTTCTTGGCGTGAGACTTGTTCGCAGTGTGCGCTGCGAGAGTCGGCCACAGGGGTGTGGGACCTGGCGCTCCGGCCGGCCAGGAACTGGGCGACGGGGTCGGTGCCGGGCTAGGCGACTGGCTGCTTCGCGTACGGCTCGGGGTCGGCTTGGGACTTGGCGTGGACGATGAAGATCGCGTCGGCGATGTTGGAGATGGGCTTGGTTTCGGCGACGTCGAAGTCGGCGACGGCGTCGGGGTGGGTGATGTCGGCGAAGGCGTCGGCGAAGTCGGCGAAGGCGTCGGGGTGGGTGACGTCGGCGACGGCGTCGGGCTCGGACTCGACGATGAGGGCTCGGGACTTGGTGACGCTGACGTCGGGCTGGGGCTGGGCGACGGGGTAACGGACGTCGCAGCGGAGGCAGCAGGGGCGAACGCTACCGTCCCGGCGACGATCAGGCCAGGAACGACCATCTGCCGCACGCGGGGAGTGCGGCGTCGCATGCCGGCACCCGGCGTGGGACGTCTGAACCTGGCTTTGGAAATCACGGCCTTCATCATGACCCTCGCGCTTGCACCTCCGGTGACCGAACCGCTTCAAGCAGACTAAACAGAAGAAGAAGTCGAAAACGGATTATCAGAACATAGCAGAAGTCAGGTCAACGAATCGCGGTAGGCCGAAACTACGCAGACGGCCTCGATGTAACTGCCGTCGCGGCTTCGTGAAGGGGCCGCAATAGCATGGCGATGGAGAGCATCACCATGGGGATGAACCGATGTCGGTTGGAAATGCACGAACGAAGTACGCGCGAGTCCTGCTGGGCGGATCGGCGGCTGCGCTCGCGGTGGGAACCGCACTGGTCGGGTGCGCGTCCGGCGGGAGCGGGTCGACGGCAGCCAAGCCCACCGTGGCATCTCTGGTGCATTCGATGCGTGCGGACTTCGAGCACGCCAAGAGCCTTCGCGTCGCCGGACACCTCAAGCAGCAGGGCAGCCAGGTGGCACTGGACCTCGGCATGCAGCGTTCTGGCGACTTCAAGGGCACGGTCCTGATGAACGGTGCGCGCATCCAGGTTTTGCGGTCCGGTGCGAGCACGTACGCCTTCGTCTCCCGGTCGTTCTTCCGCTATCTGCACGTCACCAAGGGCGTACCAGCAAGTGCTTGCTCTGTGATCTGTGGCAAATACGTCAAGATCCCGCCGGGCGCCATCCCCAATGTCAGCCTCAGCAACCTGACCGGGGAGATCACAAAGAACGTCTCAGAGCCAAAGGTTCACGTGCCGATGACCGTCACGACGTTCGCGGGCCAGCCCGCCTATCAGGTCTCGCATGCTGGCGAGTCGGCATACTTCGCCAAGAACGGGCACCACTACCTGATCGGGTTCCGGTCACCGAAGCAGGACGCCTCGGTGACGTTCAGCCAGTGGAACAGCGTGCCGAAGATCAGCCCGCCGCCCGCGTCGAAGATCGTCAGGGGCTAGTCGCCGCCCGTACCATCCTCGGAGCGGATTCCGGTCTTGCGCATTCTGGTGCCCTCCCGTTTCCTGGCCGCCAACGCACGCAGCATTGCCCGCGGTGCGCTCGCTCGCGCAGCTCAGCGGGCCATGGCGCAGAGCCGGTGCACCATGGCCCGCCGAGGCCGATCTGGGCTTAGCCCAGGTACGGCAGCCTGCTGCTAATGAACCTGTTGCCGCAGCTGTGGTGCCCGGGCAGGTTGAGGCCGTCGGTCGACTCGGTGTCTTTCTGGCAGGCGTTGAACACAAAGAAATAGCCGTCGTTGCCGACCCTGAAAGACAACGTGAATGTCATGGCGTACTGCTGCGAATTCAGCTTCTTCTTGCTGACTACCCGGGCATGACCGCCGTTGAGCTTCAGCGTCTTGGGCCGAGAGGGTATCCCTATCCTGCGGAGCTTCAGGCCGAAGTACAGGTGCCATGCCTTGGGCCGCTCCGTGCGCATGGTCGACGGCGGAACCGTCACGGTGACATGTATGCGCTGGTGACAGACAGGTCGCTGTCCGCGTCGGTTGCATGACTTGATGCCCGTGAACCGGCCGGCACTTGTTACATAGACGATCTGGCCCGCTGACCTCGCCACGCGCGTGGTTTCGCTTGAATCGGTGAATAGCTCGACGTGGTAGCGAGTCGCGAGGGTCGGGGTGACCAGGAACGAGTACCGCATGCTCGCGCCGGAAAGAGTGACCGGCGAACCAAGCTTCGCCGGTGTCTTCTTGAACGGGAACTGCTGGGCGAACAGCTGCAGCACTTGGCCGCTCGTCGCGCCCGTCACCGAGCCCTTGATGTGAGCGTTAGCGAATTTGCCAGCCTTGAACACCACGAACACATCGCCGGTAACCGGTTTCAGTGCGGACTTGGCAGAGATGCTGATCGTCGCAGTGGTGGTCGGTGCGCCCAGCGCGGGCGCTTGCGCGAGGCCAGCAACCGACGCCACTGCCGCGGCCGCTATCAACATTCTTGTCCCGCTCCTGAGCATCCGGTGCCCTCCGTTTCCGGGACGCCAAGGCGTGCTCACCGCTCCGCCCTTACATCATGATCTGCACAGATCGAAAAATAATGTAACCTATCACGCCCATCTCGCAATAGAGGCAATATGACCCTTTGCCGGATGCAGATCGCGAACATCACCCGGACCGGTCGCCGGCAGCGGAGCCCCGCGGCGCTAACCTCACCGCGTGGACGATGCGACAGTGTCAGAACGGGCCACCTCAGGCCAGGTATCAGCGGGACGCCGGATTCTGATGGCATCCAACCGCGGCCCGGTCTCGTTCAGCCGAGACGACCACGGCCAGATCTCGGTTCGCAGGGGTGGCGGCGGCCTAGTTTCCGGCCTGTCGTCGGTGGCCAGCCACGAGGACGTGCTCTGGGTGTGCGCTGCGCTGAGCGATGCGGACCGGGCCGCGGCGCACGCCGCCCCTGGCGGCATGCTCGGGCTCGACGGCACTCCAGGCGGGTCGGCTGTGCGGATGCTCGACATCCCGGCCGCCACTTTTAACCGGGCCTACAACACAGTCGCCAACTCGGTGCTGTGGTTTATCCACCACATGCTCTATGACACGCCGAATCAGCCCCAGTTCGGGCTGGCGTTCCGGCGCGACTGGGATGCCTACCGCGAGTACAACATGGCGTTCGCCAGGGCCCTGGCCGAGTCCTGCGGAGCGGCCAAGGATGTCCGCGCCGTCGTCCAGGACTATCACCTGACGCTGGCTCCGCGGATGCTCGCCGAACTCGCCCCCGAAATCAAGATCGCGCATTTCTCGCACACGCCGTGGGCACCCGTCGACTACTTCAGGCTGCTGCCGGACGCGGTCGCGACCGAGGTACTGGCCGGCATCCTCGGCGCCGACCACGCCGGGTTCTTGTGCAAGCGGTGGGCGGACGCCTTCATCGACTGCTGCGAGCACGTGCTCGGAGCCAAGGCTGACCGGGTGCGGCGCGAAGTCACCTATGAGGGGCACATGACCGGGATCGGCGTGCATCCGCTCGGCGTCGACGGGCCTGAGCTGACCGAACGGGCGGGCCAGGCCGACGTGGCCGATCGGATGGCGCAGCTGGCGGAGCTAGTCGGAGGCCGGAAGCTGATCGTGCGGGTTGACCGCACCGAACTTTCCAAAAACATCGTCCGCGGCCTGGCCGCCTACCGCGAGCTGCTGCTGTCGCACCCGGAGTGGCTCGGCAAGGTGATGATGCTCGCGCTCGCCTACCCCTCGCGGCACGATCTGCCGGAGTACCGGGAGTACGCGGCCAGCGTGCAGCGGCTGGCCGGCGCGATCGAGAATGAGTTCGGCACGCCGGACTGGCGGCCGATCCTGCTGAGCGCGCACGACGACTATCCGCGTTCGCTGGCCGGCTACCGGCTGGCCGACGTGCTGCTGGTCAACCCGGTGCGCGACGGCATGAACCTGGTCGCCAAGGAAGGCCCGATCATCTCCGACCGCGGCTGCGCGCTCGTGCTGTCACGCGAGGCCGGCGCGGCCGATGAGCTCGGCAGGGATGCACTGCTAGTTAACCCGTTCGACATCAGCGCCACGGTGCGGGTACTGCACGAAGCGCTGGTGATGCCAGAGGAGGAACGCAAGCGCCGGTGTCAATCGCTGGCGGCAGCGGGCAGCGCCGTTCCGCCGTCCGCCTGGCTTGCCAGCCAGCTCATTACGCTCGACGCGGTCTGAATCACCGAATCCCTGCCGCGATCCCCGCGAGCAGCCTGGCTATGCCGGCCGGGCCATCGACGACCAGGTCGGACTCGCCGGCCAGATCCACAACCTCGGAGGAGCCGCTGCAGACCGCGATCCCTGGCAGGCCGTCCGAGCGCAACCGCCGGACGGCGGCGAACGCGGGCCTGTCCCCGAGATCGTCGCCGCAGAACATGGCGGCTGAGCGTGGCCGCTCAGCGGCCAGCGCCGTCAGGGCGATGCCCTTGTCCGAGCCGTCAGGGCGAAGCTCGATCACGAGGCGGCCTGGTTCGGCGCGCAGGCCAGTTTCGGCCGCTAGCCGCAGCAGCGGCTCGCGTACCTGCTCCAGCGCCGCCTCGGGATCGTGTGCGCGCCGGGTGTGGACCGCCACCGCTTCGCCCTTGTCTTCCACCCAGGTGCCGTCTGGAGCTGCGGCGGCGGCCAGCAGGGCAGGCAGACGTTCCCTGGCCACGGCTAGCCCTGCCGGGGGCGGCGGCGCATCCAGGCGGCCGTTCTGCCAGCGCTGCCTGCCATAGTGACCGAGCACGACGATGCCTGGTACCTGATCAAGAAAGCCGTATTCGACGGCAGTCAGCGCCGGCCGGCCGGTGATGACGGCCATGGTCCCGATCAACGGCGTGAGCTCGCGCAGCGCGTCCACCGCGGCCGGCAGCGCCCTCGCCTGCTCGGGGTCGGGCACGATCGGGGCGAGCGTGCCGTCGAAATCCACGGCGATCAGGGCCCGCCCGGGATCGCTAAGCAGCGCCGCCAGGCCGTCCCGGCCTGCGGGCGTGAGTTCGGGGTAGGCCCTGTTAATCCACGAAGTTGATTCTTCTCGCGTGCTCGCATCGTGCGACATGAAGCCGTCTTCCCCCGGTCATCCGGTTCCACGCCCCGAGCGCAGCCTGTTTCGCTCGGCGCGCCGCCGGCGCAGCCTGGCCACGAGGCCCGGATCAAACTGCGCCGCCTCCGGCTGGTCGATGAGCTCGTTCAGCAGCTGGTAATACCTGGTCGGTGAGATACCGAAAACGTCGAGGATTTCGCGTTCCTTGGCACCAGGTGACTGCCACCAGCTCCGCTCGAAGGCCAGAATGCGCATCTCTAGCTCGCTCAGCGGCTGCACTTGAGTCCGGCCCTTCTCCCCTTTGCTCATCGTAGGGGACTAAGGCCTGATCTTCGCCGCTGCGATCTAGCGACGGACGTTCTGGGCACGTACAGTCACAAAATGTGACCTCGCTGAGCTGCCTGACCTTCCTGACCGACTTCGGGCTGGAAGATGGTTTCGTCGCCGCTTGCCACGGGGTGGCGGCGCGGATCGCCCCAGCGACGCGAGTGATTGACATAACGCACCTGGTGCCGCCCGGCGACGTCCGGCGCGGCGCGGCCGTGCTGGCGCAGACCGTTCCCGCTATGCCGCCGGCCGTGCATGTCGCGGTTATCGATCCTGGCGTCGGCACGGCGAGACGGGCGGTGGCGATCGAGGCCAAGGGCGGCGTCCTGGTCGGACCGGACAACGGCGTGCTGTCCTGGGCGATCACGGCTCTCGGCGGGGCGACCCGTGCGGTTCAGCTCACAAACGATGCGCTATGGAACCACCCAGTCTCGCCGACGTTTCACGGCAGGGACGTCTTCATGCCAGTCGCGTCGCACCTGGTTACCGGCACGTCGCTGACCGAGGCTGGGACGGAGGTGGACATCGGCCAGCTCGTGATGCTGGCCGCCCCGACCAGCCGCATGCTCGACCGCGAGGCTGAGGGCGAGGTGCTGTCGGTGGACAGGTTCGGCAACGTGCAGCTGTCGATCCCGTCGAAGGCCGCCACAGATCTTGGCATCGCTATCGGCTCGTCGGTGATCATCCGCTGCAACCGGCGGGAGCTGACCGCGCCGTACGTTGAGACGTTCGGGTCCGCCGCGCCAGACGAGCTGATCGCGTTCACCGACAGCGCCGGCCTGATCTCGCTCGCGGTCAGAGGCGGCAATGCGGCCGAGCGACTTTCGTTGCCTCCCGGGGCCAGAGTGCGGATTGCGGCGGGAATTCCGGCGTGAATTAATACGCCGGTTCTCCGCTTTGGGGTCGAGGTGTATTAATGGTCTGAGACGCCATCGAAACGCAACAGACATGGCAGAATGCGAGTTACATAGACGGAAGGCCACCACATCGTGCCGCTGAGACTCCCCCGGCTCGCTCAGGCTGTGGCAGTGATTGGGCTGGCGTCGGCGCCGCTCGTCGGCTTTGCCATGCCCGCGCATGCCGCTTCGCAGGTGCGGTCTCAGCTCCCCGGCCTGACAGCCGCCCAAGCCCTGCAGGCGATGAGCCACAGCAGGATGTCGGCCGCAACGGCACCGCCGCCGCACGCTAAGCCCGCTGGGCATGGCGCGCTTCCTTGGCGCCGGCCAGCGGCGCCGAGCGTGCCGTCCAACCTGACCCTGATCTTGCGCGACGTGCTCACGGACGCGCTCATCTCGGCGGCAGTTCTGGGCTGCCTGCTCGTGCCGATCATGTGGTACGGCAGCATCATGAAGCGACGGGACCGCCGAGTGGCTCTGGCGGCCGCCGACCGGGCTCAGCACAGCATGCTGGGTTCCTCCGGACGCAGGATCGGCGACGACCCGCTGCTCGACTTCTTCGGTCCGCAAGCGGCCCCGGCCGGGATACCCGCGAGACCCCAGCGAGGCGTCTCAGGTCCCAAGTACCAGCCGCGACCCGCCCTATCCGGCCGGTCGACGCTCACCCCTGCGTTCGCCCCCAAGCCGATGCTGCCGGCCCCGCACACCGCCGACTCCGGCGCCTGGGGCGGCTCGGCTCCATGGAACGACTCGGCTTCCTGGAGCGACTCGGATCGCTGGAGCGATTCCGACGAGTCGAGGTCAGGGGCATGGGACGACGCCCATGACGCCAACGACGGCGACGCCTGGGGCGCCCGGTCCGCTCGGGCCGGCGCGGACCGGGAAGACCCGCCGCGCGGCCAGGATCACGGTCAGTCCAGCACGTTGCGGCATGCTCCGGTCGCTGGTACGCCGCCATGGGAGCCGGCGCCACAGCCGACGGGCGAACTGCCCTGGGCCGTGCTCTCCGGACCAGGGACAGGCTCGGGCCGGAGTGGTGGATTTGGCGGACGCCCGAGCCAGCCACCGCCTGAGTCACTCTGGAATGCCAGTTCCCCCATGCATTCCGCGCCTCCAAGCTCGATGTTCGACGGTGATCCTGAGCGAGACAGCTCCGATGACATGAGTGCCGGATCTGCCGCCCGGCAGGCTCCCGGACCTGACCGGCGCTCCGACTCCGACTGGCGTTCCATTCCCGGCGAGGGTTCCGGGCGCAGCGGGCGCACCGGGCGCAGCGGTTCTGGTGAACGGCCGATTTACGTCTGGGATCCGGACAGGACCGCCGACGACGACGGCAGCATTCGGTCAGCCGGCGGCTACGAGGACTAGCCTCAGCTCAGGACTAGGCGAGCTCAGGTGTAGCCAGACTCGGGCTGGTTAGGCGACCGGATCTCTGTCGATGTGGTCCTGCCCGGCCGCGCGTCGGGCTCCTGCGGAATCTTTCTCCGCCGCGAGCTGCTCCTTTCGCGTCGAGGCGTACATGGCCACATACTCCTGCCCGGACAGCTCCTGGATGGCCTCCATCACCCGGTCGGTCACCGCCCGCCGCTGCCGGGCTCCCGCGGGCTGGTCGAAGAACTCTTGGAACTGCAGCGGCTTGCCGATCTTGATCGTGATGCGGCCTGGCCGCGGAAGCTTCTGCCCAGGCGGCAGCATGCGCCTCGTCCCGAACATCGCGACCGGGATGACCGGCACCTGGGCGTGCAGAGCGAGCCAGCCGACTCCCGTTCTGCCGCGGTACAGCCTGCCGTCAGGGGATCGTGTTCCCTCCGGATAGATGCCAAACAGCGCGCCCTGGTTGAGTAGGCCGAGAGCCGCCTGAAGCATCTCTTGGCCCGCCCGCGCCCCCGTCCTGTCGACCGACAGCTGCTTGGTGGCACGAAGATAGGCGCCGACGACGCGATCGGTGGGGCGCTTGCCGGTGAAGTACTCGGACTTAGCCGCGAACGTGACGGGCCGTTCGAGCAGCAGGGGCAGATAGAACGAGTCGAGGATCGATACGTGATTCGAGGCCAGGATCGCCGCGCCCGAGGCGGGCACATTCTCCGCACCGCTGAGTTCGGTCCTGGCGAGCAGGTGCAGGCCCGGGCCGATCACGAACCTCGAAAGCTTGTACTTCACCCGATCCTCCCGGTCCTCTCGGTTCACGAGTAACACATCGTCGGTCCACCGCTGTTGCTACCGCAATATCGCTAGTCCACTGATGTCGTTCTTGTGACTTGTGCGGATCCGTAGCTTGGACGGCGGCTGACCAGGGCAGGCAGAGGTACCCGAGAGGTCTGTTCCACCTGTTTTAAAGGTATCGGCCCGTGATCTTGGACCTGCCGGCTAGCCCGGACGGAGTCAGCTGTAGCACTTGAGCCAGACGACGACAGTGCCCCCTGGCGCCGAGTTGGCCGACGCTACGTCGACGAGTCCGACGGTCACCTTCGTCGGCTTGGTAGATCCGGGGACCAGGCAAGTCGGCATGCCCTTGTGATGCCATTGACCGCTCTTGTCCCGCCACGGCGTCGCATACTGCCAGCGGAATTGCTCTGGCTGATCGACCTTCTTCACCTTGATCGCGAAATGTATCCCGGCGTTGACGGTGGCATTGTCGACCGACGTTGTCGTTCCGGTCTCGGCTCTTGGCGCGGCGTTGCTCTTGGGCAGGGCGAAGCCGATGACGCCGCCGAGGCCCAGCATCACGATGCCGACGATGAAGCGCCGGCCTCGCTGCATGAACTCGAGGTCACCGAAATCGGCCATGTCATTACAGTGCCCCACCGTCCGCCGATCGGGCAAGCGACGATATTTCCGGGTCCTCGCAGGCGATTCGCCAATTCAGCCGACAGCCGGCCCTTGGCCCGGTTGCGTGACGCTGAGCTCAGAGATTGGCGTGGCTGACGATTCTGTGACCGCGGCATCGCGGCGAAGGCGCTCCAACCAGATCGGGTCGATCGACGTCGAAGAGGTTGTGGCGATTTTCGTTCATCTGACAAGGGAGTCACGTCATGTCACTAACACCGCGCGTGGGCCGGCGGCTTGCCGTCGGCTTCGGCCTGGCGACCGCGGCCGCGCTGCTTCCGGCCGTCGCACTGGCTGCGCCCTCCGCCCCGCTTGCGTCCGCCCGCGCTGCCGCACACGCCGTACGCTCCTGCACGTCGGTGCACACGAGGGTCTGGTACGGACTGCCTGGCGATGCCGCGACCGGTCACTCGTTCATCCAGTTGGAGCTCAGCAATATTGGACACTCGACTTGCACGTTCTTCGGCTATCCGGGCGTTTCCGCGCTGAACAGCCAGGGCCATCAGGTTGGCCACCCGGCCACTCACTCTGGCCACCGGATCGGCGTCACCCTGAGCCCGGGTGCCACCACGCACATGGTGCTCGTGATTACTGACGCCTCTCTTGTCTGCCGTCACCCGGTCAAGGCGACCGAACTGCGGGTCTTCCCGCCTGGCCAGTTCCACTCCCAGAAGGTTCCGCTGAGCACCCAGCAGTGCATCGGCAAGTCCGTACTCTCGGTTGACTCTGTGCACCCGGGCACGGGCATTCCGGGCTTCACCAACAGCTAGTCGCGGCTGGCGGACCTAGGGCTGGAGCCCTGGCTCACTCCTCGAGTGAGCCAGGGCTTGACGGCACGTCGATCGCGTGCTCGCGGAGTGCCTCGAGCGGGACGATGTCGAGCGCGCGTTCGTGGGTGGAGGCGAGAACGACATAGGCCGCTGCGCCGTCGCGGTGTGCGCGGAGCCAGTTCACCGCGGTCACGCACCAGCGGTCACCGGGCACCAGGCCGGGGAACATGAACTGCGGTATCGGCGTGACCAGGTCATTGCCGATCGAGCGCTGATGGTCAAGGAACTCTGCCGTCACCACCGCGCAGATGGTATGACTGCCGATGTCTTCCGGGCCGGTGTTGCAGCAACCGTCGCGGTAGAAGCCGGTGACAGGGTCGTTGCCGCATGCCTCGAGTTCGCCGCCGAGAACATTCCGCTCGCTCATGCCAGCAGTATCGCGTTCCCGCCGACGGGTCAGCAGGTCAGCCTGAGAACTCCGAGTCGTCCGCGTAATAAGTGACCGTGGCCCGTAGCTGATTCGCCGCGCGGATCGTGATCTCCGGGTCGTCGAACACCACGCTGACCGATCCCTCTGTCGGGACTTCGGCCACTGACAGGAACCTGCCGCCGTGAGTCTTGTCGCCTTGCGGGCCGCGAATGCGCACGAGCAAGTCGCCGATCGCGTTGTCGAAGTTCTGCTGCTCAATCTCAGCAGGCGACGGCTCGGACTCAGCAGGCGAGAACTCAATCCCTCCAGGCGACGCGTCCGTCTCGGGAGGTGACGCCGCCACTGCCGCGATCGGCCAGATCAGCTTGAGCCGGAAGATGTGCCGCGGCCGGTACCGCCACGGGCTCGGATGGTCGTCGTCCACTCGGGCCCGGGTCACGTAGATGCCGGACTTCCCGCGGGTCAGCCCATCACCAGGCCAGTACCCCTGAACGACATCCCACTGCCCGCCGGCGGACTTGAGCAACGCCGGAAGGCTGTCGTATGACTGCGCAAGCCACGCGGCTTCGCGCGTCACGGCATCGGAGGTCTCGTCAGCCATTGCTGCCCTTTCCTGCTGGGCTGCGATCGGCCTGTCCTTGTCC
>DATAEH010000098.1:0-58968 GCA_036258115.1 Streptosporangiaceae bacterium | reverse complement strand
GAGTACTTCTTTATTCTGTGTCGGCGAACCTCCTGCTATAGGTTAAGCTACTTAAATAGTCTGCAGTAAGGGAAAGGCTAAGCAGCATGGCTCAGAAGACAGTGGTGACGGTGGTGTGTGACCTTCCGCACGACGGTGAGGTCGAGGGGACCGAGTCTGTTTCGTTCGCCTTTGATGGCAACGCGTACGAGATCGATCTATGTGAGACACATAGCAAGGAACTGCGCGAGAAGATCGGCGCATTCGCCGACCACGCGCGCAGGGCGACCGGTGCCAGTCGCCGCCGCAAGGCACGGACCGGCCCTGGGCGGGAGCGCAGCTCGGAGATCAGGGAATGGGCTCGCCAGCGCGGACACAAGGTCAGCGAGCGCGGGCGGATTCCCGGCAACATCATCGCCGAGTACGAGGCTTCGCACTAACGACCCCCGGAGAGCGCCGCGCTCAAGCTGGCGCGTCTGTTGGAAATGAAACCCCTCGGCCACCTGACCGGGAAGCCGTGCCGGGCTGTGGCAAGGTCGGTCGGCATCTGATCGTTGGCTCAAACGGCTGGCGGCATACCATACGTACGGTATTCGTCGATATTGACGAGATATCCGGTGTGCCGTCAGCCGCGCCGCGTTCGCTAGCGGCGTACCGGGGAACAGTGCTACCTCACCATAGGTTGGATGAGGGTGAACGCCTGTGTAGCGGGGAAGGTCTGCCATGGAGTGCGGTAGGCCGCTTCCGACCGTGGCCTGTCGCAGCCAGGCCTTCCCCCGACAACGGGCTAGTGCGCGGCAGGGTTGCGGCCTTCGTGGTCGCTGCGCGGTCGCTAGGCGAGGGAGCGAACGAGCATGTTCGAGAGGTTTACCGACCGGGCGCGGCGGGTTGTGGTCCTGGCTCAGGAAGAGGCCAGGATGCTGAATCACAATTACATCGGCACTGAGCACATACTTCTTGGCCTCATTCACGAGGGTGAGGGCGTCGCTGCGAAAGCACTTGAGTCGCTCGGCATCAGCCTTGAGGCCGTACGACAGCAGGTGGAGGAGATTATCGGGCAGGGCCAGCAGGCCCCGTCCGGGCACATCCCCTTCACGCCGCGAGCCAAGAAGGTTCTCGAGCTTTCGCTGCGCGAGGCGCTGCAGCTTGGTCACAACTACATCGGCACCGAGCACATCCTGCTCGGGCTCATCCGCGAGGGTGAGGGCGTCGCGGCTCAGGTGCTGGTCAGGCTTGGCGCAGACCTGAACCGGGTGCGCCAGCAGGTCATCCAGCTGCTGCACGGCTACCAGGGCAAGGAGCCGCCCGCTGCAGGCACCTCGTCGGAGAGCGCTCCTTCAACCTCCTTGGTGCTCGACCAGTTCGGCAGGAACCTCACGGCCGGCGCGCGCGAGGGCAAGCTCGACCCGGTCATCGGCCGCGAGAAGGAAGTCGAGCGAGTCATGCAGGTGCTGTCGCGGCGCACCAAGAACAACCCCGTCCTGGTCGGCGAGCCCGGAGTCGGAAAGACCGCGGTCGTTGAGGGACTTGCCCAGCGAATCGTCAAGGGCGAAGTGCCAGAGACGCTCAAGGACAAGCAGCTGTATACGCTTGACCTGGGCGCGCTGGTTGCTGGCTCGCGATACCGCGGTGATTTCGAAGAGCGCCTGAAGAAGGTGCTGAAGGAGATCCGCACTCGCGGCGACATCATATTGTTCATCGACGAGATTCACACGCTGGTCGGAGCCGGTGCTGCCGAGGGCGCGATCGACGCGGCCTCGATCCTCAAGCCGATGCTGGCTCGCGGTGAGCTGCAGACCATCGGCGCGACCACGCTTGATGAGTACCGCAAGCACCTGGAGAAGGACGCCGCTCTTGAACGGCGCTTCCAGCCGATCCAGGTTGCCGAGCCAACGATCCAGCACACGATCGAGATCCTCAAGGGCCTCCGCGACAGGTACGAGGCGCACCACCGCGTCTCGATCACCGACGACGCGCTGGTCGCCGCCGCCCAGATGGCCGACAGGTACATCAGCGACAGGTTCTTGCCTGACAAGGCGATCGACCTGATCGACGAGGCCGGCTCGCGGATGCGCATCCGCAGGATGACGGCACCGCCGGACCTGCGCGAGTTCGACGAGCGGATCGCCGAGGTGCGCAGGGACAAGGAGTCCGCGATCGACTCTCAGGACTTCGAGAAGGCTGCGGCTCTCCGCGACAAGGAGAAGCAGCTGATCGAGAAGAAGGACCTTCGCGAGAAGGAGTGGAAGGCCGACGACATGGACGCCGTCGCCGAGGTGAACCAGGAGCTGATCGCCGAGGTTCTGGCGACGGCCACCGGCATCCCGGTGTTCAAGCTGACGGAGGCCGAGTCCGCCCGCTTGCTGCGGATGGAAGACGAGCTACACAAGCGAGTCATTGGCCAAAACGACGCGATCAAGGCCCTGTCTCAGGCCATCCGCCGCACCAGGGCCGGCCTGAAGGACCCGAAGCGACCTGGCGGATCGTTCATCTTCGCCGGGCCGTCAGGCGTCGGCAAGACCGAGCTGTCCCGCACGCTCGCGGCGTTCCTGTTCGGGGACGAGGACTCGCTGATCCAGCTGGACATGAGCGAGTACATGGAGAAGCACACCGTCTCGCGGCTGTTCGGTTCACCTCCTGGCTACGTCGGCTACGAGGAGGGTGGCCAGCTGACCGAGAAGGTCCGCCGCCGGCCGTTCTCGGTCGTCCTGTTCGACGAGATCGAGAAGGCTCACTCGGACATCTTCAACTCGCTGCTGCAGATCCTTGAGGACGGCCGCCTGACCGACGCTCAGGGCCGGGTCGTGGACTTCAAGAACACGGTCATCATCATGACCACGAACCTGGGCACCAAGGACATCTCCAAGGGCATCACGGTCGGATTCGGCTCAGCCGCCGAGTCGACCGGCTCGTACGAGCGGATGACCAACAAGGTGCAGGACGAGCTGAAGCAGCACTTCCGGCCTGAGTTCCTCAACCGCGTGGACGACATCATCGTCTTCCACCAGCTCACCGAGGATGAGATCTTCCAGATCGTCGACCTGATGGTCGCGATGCTGGAGGAGCGGCTGCGGGATCGCGACATGGGCATCGAGCTCACGCAGTCCGCCAAGGAGCTGCTTGCCAAGCGGGGCTACGACCCTGTGCTTGGTGCCAGGCCGCTACGCCGGACGATCCAGCGGGAGATCGAGGACCAGCTGTCCGAGAAGATCCTGTTCGGCGAGGTCAAGGCCGGCCAGATCATCATGGTCGACAGCGAGGGCACCGGGAAGGAAGGCAAGTTCACCTTCAAGGGCGTGCCCAAGCCGGAGGTCGTGCCGGACACGCCGCCGGTCGAGCTCGCCAAGACCACCGGGTCTGGTGTCGAGGCGCCAGAGCGAGGCGAGGCATCCGGCTCGTAGCAAGTAGTACTGAAACGGAGGCCCGCAGCGGAAGCTGCGGGCCTCCGTTCGTGTCTGGCCCGGGTTAGTTGGCCGGTCCCTGGTCGGCAGCCGCTGGGGCGAGGTCCGGCAGATCGCCAGGTAGCCCGATCAGCCCGCCATCGTGGCGGGTCGCGAGCCCGTCCTCGATCAGCGTCTCGACCGCGCGAGACAGCTGGCCAGGCTGTGGCCAGCAGGCGTCGAGCGACGCCGCGGCGACCGGCCTCGACGCGTTCCTGAGCACGGCCATGACGGCCCCCCGACACTGGCGGTCGGTGCCCTCATAGCGCTGAGCCGGATGCCTCGCCAGCGCCACAGGGCTGCCGCTCAGCAGCCTCGCGCAGTCGTCCGCTAGCGGGCAGGAACCGCACGCGGGCCTGGTCGCCGTGCAGATGAGCGCTCCGAGCTCCATGACGGCCACCGACCAGGTCGCGGCGCGCCGCCTCTCAGCGGGCGGCAGTATCGACTCGGCCAGTCTGGTTTCGGCGACGCTGGCCGAGGACCGAGCGCCAAGGTCCTGACCGGCAATCAGCCTGGACAGCACCCGGCGGACGTTGGTGTCGAGCACCGCGTGCCGCTGGCCGAACGCAAAGCTGGCCACCGCCGCGGCCGTGTAGGAGCCGACCCCGGGCAACGCGCGCAGCTCACCGATCGAGGCAGGGACCTCGCCTCCGTGCCGCGCTGTAATTACCTCGGCGCACGCGTGCAACCTCAGCGCGCGCCGAGGGTATCCCAGCCTGCCCCACTGCCTGACCGCGTCGCCAGGGGTGGCAGACGCAAGGGCGGCCGCAGTCGGCCACCGTGCCAGCCAAGCCTCGTAGGCGGGCAAGACCCGGGACACCGGAGTTTGCTGGAGCATGAATTCGCTGACCAGGATCGGCCAGGCGCCGGCTCCCGGTCGCCGCCACGGCAGGTCTCTCGCGTTAGCGGCGTACCAGCCGGTGAGCGTCGCCTCGAATCTGGTGCTCATGACGAGACCGATCCTGCCATGCGGGCACCCAGCCAGCACCTGAGCCGCAATGCGGACAAGCTAGCCGCAACTCGCCTGCCCGGACAACGTCCGCACGCGCACCCGGCGAGGCTGCGCTGGCGCGGGCCGCGACTCTTGCATACTCATCGCCATGGGGGGCGGCACGGTCCGGTACCCCTCGGCCGCGGGCGGTGTCCGGGTTGGTGCGAGGCGACCGGGCAAGTGGAAGACGACGTCGGTGCCGGCTGGCACGTCCGCTGCGACTTACTGGCGGCGCAGGTTCATCGTGCTGGTTGTGTGCCTTGGTGCGTTGGCCGCGGCGGGCTGGAGCGTGTCGAACGCGTTCACGGTTCAGTCCGGCCCGAAGTCTCCGACGACGAGCCATGGCCTACCGGGCGGGTCCGGGCAGGAAGGCGGAGCGGCGGGCCGTGGCGGCGGTGGATCGCCCTCAGGAGGCGCGACCGGCCAGGGCAACGGCCTGGCCAGCGAGTCTCCGGGCGCAGACGCCAGGAGTCAACCGCCGAACCGGGGCGGGACAGGGACGAGCCCTAAGCCCTCGCCATCGTCCTCGAGCAGCGCATCGGGCGGTTCGGGGCCGAAGGCGTGCCCGCGCCAAGCGGTCGTGATCAGCGTGAGGCAGGTCAAGGTCGCGGCGGGCGCGCGCCCGACCTTCGACGTGAGCGTGGTGTCCACCCAGCGAGCCGACTGCTCGTTCAACATCGGTGCCGGACACCTCGCGCTCGTCATTAAGAGGGGTCAGGTGCGGGTCTGGAGTTCCGCGGACTGCGTGGCAGCCACGCGAGGCCTAGTAGCCGTCCTCCAGCGCGGGGTGCCGACCGTGGTAACGATCGGCTGGAGCAAGAAGACGTCGTCGCCGCGCTGTAACGGTCACGCCCGATTGGTCTCGCCCGGTACATACCAGGCCTACGCGCAAGACTCATCTCTCACCAGCGCGCCCGTCGGATTCCGCCTCCGCTGACATCCGCCTGGCGATGGCGGCCGCAGACCAGCTAGGGCTCCTCGCTGAAACCCGCCTTGATCGCGGCCTTGAGCTCCCTTACCTGGACGACCTTCATTGCTGAGTCGGGCGGGACGACGTCGGAGTCGGCCGGCACGATTGCGCGCTTGAACCCCATCCGCGCTGCTTCGGTCAGCCGCCTGCCGAGGCCCGCCACGCTCCGGATCTCTCCGGCCAGGCCGACCTCGCCGAAGGCGACGACGTCGGCGGGCAGGGCGAGATCGGCCTTCGCGCCAGCGAGGGCCAGTGCGAGCGCCAGGTCTACGGCGGGCTCACTGAGCCTGACCCCGCCGACCGTCGCTGCGTAGACGTCGCACCTGCCGAGCTGCACGTGTGCCCGCCGCTGCAGGACAGCCACCGCCATGCCGACGCGCGCCGGGTCCAGGCCCGAGGTAATACGCCGGCACAACTCGTTGCCGTTGACGGGGCTGACCAGGGTCTGCACCTCGGCGACGAGCGGCCTGCGGCCCTCAAGCGTCACGGTGACGCAAGTGCCAGGGACCGGCGTGTGCAGCCTGGACAAGAACAGCCCGCTCGGATCTGGCAGCCCGATCAGGCCGAACTCGCCGAGTTCGAAACAGCCGATTTCGTCGGTCGGGCCGAAGCGGTTCTTCAGCGCCCTGATCATCCGGAGCCTGCCCCGGCTGTCGCCCTCGAAATGCAGTACGACGTCGACGAGGTGCTCGAGCGATCGCGGTCCCGCGATCGACCCGTCCTTGGTTACGTGACCGACCAGGACGGTCGTGAGGATCCGCTGCTTGGCGAGGCTGACCAGGGCTGAAGTGATCTCGCGCACCTGGGTCACGCCGCCTGGCGCTCCCTCGATCCCAGCTGCCGAGATGGTCTGAACCGAGTCAACGATCAGCAGCGTGGGCTGCACCTCGTCGACATGGGCGAGCACAGCCGCGAGGTCCGTTTCCGCGGCCAGGTAGAGGTTCTCGGTGATCGCGCCGATCCGGTCGGCTCGCTGCTTGACCTGGGCCGCTGATTCCTCGCCCGTGATGTACAGCACGACGGAGCTTTCCGCAGCCAGCGCCCCGGCCTCGAGCAGCAGCGTCGACTTGCCGACGCCCGGCTCGCCGGCCAGCAGCGCAACCGTTCCGGGCACCAGGCCGCCGCCGAGGACCCGGTCGAGCTCGTCCATCCCTGTCGGTTTCGCCGCCGCGCCTGCGGCGTCGATATAGGAGATCGGCATTGCCGGAGCACTCGGACGAACGGTCGGCAGTCCGCGGAGCAGCGCGCGGCCTGACCGGCCAGGCGCGGCAGGGGCCGTGCCTTCTGCCACAGAGCCCCACGTCTGGCACTCGCCGCAGCGACCTGCCCATTTCGTGGTCTGCCAGCCGCATTCTGAGCACTGGAACAGCGTCCCGGCGGAACCTTTGGCCATGCCGGGAACAGTATCCATGGGGTACGACACCCGAGCGCTAGCTGCGGGTCGCCCGCCCCGGCTACGGCCAGCGGCAACAGGCGGCGGCATAAGCTGGCATCCGGTCTGTTGTTACAGACAGAGCCGACTGCGAACAGGAGGAGCTTTGGGGCAGGCCGCCGACATGACCGGGCCTGCGCGGGAGACTGGGAGGGCTCGCGCAGCGCATCTGCGCGCGACGAATGGCGAGGGCGCTGGCCGAGGGCGGTCTAAAGACGCGCACGCCACATCCGAGCGCGCGGACAAGGAGCGGCAGGCCAGCATCGTGCCTATTGCGCTCTCGACGGCGTCGGTCTTCCCCGATCGCACGACGGACGCGTTCGAGATCGCTGCCAGGCTCGGCTATGACGGTGTAGAGGTCATGGTGACAGCGGATCCGGTGAGCCAGGACGCGAAGGTCCTGCGAAGGCTCGCCGAATACCACGGCGTCCCGGTGCTGGCCGTGCACGCGCCATGCCTGCTGATCACTCAGCGAGTGTGGGGCAGGGAGCCTTGGGCGAAACTCACCAAGGCCGCTGATGTTGCTGGCCAGCTCGGTGCCAACGTGGTTGTCGTCCATCCGCCGTTCCGCTGGCAGCGCGATTACGCGAGGGACTTCGAGGCCGGGCTGGCCAGGGCACAGGCCGAGACCGACGTGAAGTTCGCCGTCGAGAACCTGTATCCCCTCCGGGCTGGCGCGACCGAGGTCGCGGCGTATGCGCCGCACTGGAATCCGGTCGAGCTCGACTGCAAATACGTCACCCTGGACCTTTCCCACACCGCGGTGTCCGACTCCGATGCCTTGCAAATGGCTGATGAGCTCGGTGAGCGCCTGGCTCATGTGCACCTGACCGACGGGACGCGGCCAGGGTTGCCCGATGAGCATCTGGTTCCAGGCCGCGGCACCCAGCCGAGCGCCGAATTGCTCAAGCGGCTGCACCACATGGACTACCGCGGCGTCGTGGTGGTAGAGATCAGTACCCGGCGCGCCCTGACCCAGCAGGAGCGCTACTACGACCTTGAGGAGTCCCTGGCGTTCGCCAGGGAGTACCTGCGGGCTCCGAGCGCGGTGTCGTAGGCGACCGGCGGGCGGGCCCTGTTATGCCTCAAGAATCAGAGTCACCGGGCCGTCATTGACCAGCGCGACCGCCATGTCCGCGCCAAAGACGCCGCTCGAAACTGTGCCGCCTATCGACCGGAGCGCATTGGCGAACGCGGTGACCAGCGGCTCGGCCACCTCCCGCGGAGCGGCCGCCTGCCAGGTCGGACGCCTGCCCTTGTTCGTCTGCGCGTAGAGCGTGAACTGGCTCACCACCAGCAGCGGCGCACCGGTGTCGGCGCAGGACTTCTCGCCTTCCAGGATCCGCAGGTTGTAGATCTTGCTGGCGAGGGTGGCGGCCGTCTGAGCGGTATCGTCGTGCGTGACGCCGACCAGCACGAGCAGCCCAGGGGCGGGCAGCTCGCTGACCACCTGACCGGCTACCGATACGCTCGCTTCACTGACGCGTTGAACAACAGCTCGCACGAGAAGGCATTCTCCGCCGATGACCGCTGAAAGCAGCAACCGACCCGCCGGCACTATGATCACCGTCGCTCCGACCGGAGCCGAGGTGGACAAGTCCGCGGTACCCGCCCTTCCAGTGACCCTCGAGGAGCTCGTCACTACGGCCAAGGAGTGCTGTGAGGCGGGCGCCGCGATGATCCACATCCACATCCGGGGCGCCGACGCGCGGCCGACGCTGGATCTTGGCAGGCTGAAGGACACGGTGCACGCCGTGCGCGAGTCGACCGACCTGATCGTGCAGCTGTCGACCGGCGGGGCGGTGACGGACCCGTTCGAACGCCGGCTCGCCGTTCTCGACGCCGCGCCCGACGGCTGCTCCCTGACGTGCGGGACCGTGAACTTCGGCGACGAGGTGTTCATGAACCCGTGGCCGTTCATGTGCGAGCTGTACCAGCGGACGCAGCAGCTCGGCGTGGTGCCGGAGTTCGAGCTGTTCGACATGGGGCACATCGCGTCGCTGCACAGGCTGTTGGACAAGTACGGCGCGCCGTTCGGCGGCCATGTGCACTGCGACCTCGTGATGGGGGTTCCCGGTGGCATGGCGGGAGACGCCGCGACGCTCGTCGCGGCCGTGGCGGCGCTGCCTGCCGGGGCGACGTGGTCGGCCACTGGTATCGGGCGGACCACGCTGCCGGTGATGTTCGCCGCGCTCGCGGCCGGCGGGCAGCTGCGGGTCGGCATGGAGGACACAGTCACGTTCTCCCGTGGCAGGCCCGTTCAGAGCAACGCGGAGCTCGTTGAGCGGGCAGCGACGCTTGCTGGCCTGGCACAGCGTCCCGCGATGACGCCAGATCAGGCTCGCGCGATGCTGGGAGTTCCCGATCGGCACTGACACGAGCGCCGGCGTGCGCTCGGCGGTAAACGGCAAGAGCGCACCCGGTTCGGTTTTCGCGAATCCTGTGCTGGTCGAGGTCGTCAGATCCGGCGTCATCGAGTCGCGACACCGCGGGTCGCTGGCGGTGCTGGCTGCCGACGGGTCGATGCTGTTCGGCGCCGGCGAACCGGACGAGCCGATGTTCCCGCGGTCTTCGAACAAGCCCATGCAGGCCGCCACGATGCTCCGGTGCGGACTCTCACTCGAAGGCAACCTGCTGGCACTCGCCGCCGCGAGTCACTCCGGCGAGGAGTTCCACGTCGACGGCGCCCGTTCGATCCTCGCGGCCGCCGGGCTCAGCGAGGCCGATCTGCAGTGCCCGCCAGACCTGCCGCTCGATGACGCGGCAAGGACCGCATGGCTGCGCGCCGGAGGCGTAGCCGACCGAATCCACATGAACTGCTCAGGCAAGCATTCGGCGATGCTCGCGACGTGCGTTGCGGCTGGCTGGCCGACCGCGACGTACCGTGATCCTGGCCATCCGCTGCAGGTGCGGATCAAGCAGGCAATCGAGCGGCTGGCTGGCGAGCAGGTCGCAGCCACCGGCGTTGACGGGTGCGGTGCTCCGCTGTTCTCGATCTCGGTGACAGGACTCGCCAGAGCGTTCCGCGCGATGGTGCTAGCCGAGCCGGGCTCGCCCGAGCGGCGGGTGGCCGATGCGATGCGTGCCAATCCTGTCTGGACGTCCGGCACGACCCGGGCCGAGGCGGCGATGGTGGCGGCGGTGCCAGGCGTGCTGATCAAGGGCGGCGCCGAGGGGGTCTGCGCGTTCGCGCTCGCCGACGGCCGCGCCGGGGCCGTGAAGTTCGACGACGGCGCCCAGCGGGCCGCCCCGGTCATCGTCGCCGCGCTGCTGGCAGAGCTGGTGGGCGACGAGGCTGGCGTGGACCTCGCTGTCCTCGCCGAGATCGCGGGCCCGCCGACCACGGGCGGCGGCGTACCGGTCGGCGAGCTTCGCCCGGTCCTCCCGCCGCTGTCGGCTGGCTGAGCTCGGGTAGGCACGCCCGCGACTTAGCCCGATCTACTGCCCAATCTCGGACCGAAATGCCTTGTGTGTGCCGATTCTGATGAAAGTAGTTCGGGGTAAGTCGGCTTGAGCCGGTGTCAGGCCAGCCAGGCGCCTGGGGCCGTGTCTGGGTAGGCCGGGGGTCTGGCCGGGCGGGGCTGGGGCCTGGGCTGGACGAGGTGCTTGCTGGGAACTTGCAATTGCAAGCAGTGCAGGTGAGACTGCATGTATGAGCCCGGTGAACGTCAACTCGATCGGGTCGTACATCCGCGAGCAACGCGAGCAGGCCAGGATCTCGATCCGTCAGCTCGCCCAGGCCGCCGGCGTGTCGAACCCGTACCTGAGCCAGGTCGAGCGCGGCCTGCGGCGGCCGAGCGCCGACATACTCCAGCAGATTGCCAAGGGCCTGCGGATCTCCGCGGAGGCGCTCTATGTCCAGGCGGGGATACTCGACGAGAAACCTGGCGAATCTCCGGTCACTGACGCGATCAAGGCCGACGCCGAGATTACCGAGCGCCAGAAGCAGATGCTGATCGACATCTACGAGTCGTTCCGCAAGGAGGTCAGAGCCAACGCCGAGGCCGCACGCGGCGCCTCGGGGGCCGATGCCGAAGCCGCCGCCGAGGCTGACATCGGGTCTGGCCCAGCGACGCTAGCCGAGACGGGCAGCGAAACCGTCGCAGACGTGGTCGAAGAGTCAGAGAATGACCCGATTGCTGTACAAGTGGCCGCCGCAGAAGCTGAACCCTGGACGGACGCGCCAGGCGCGGGCAACAGATAGATTGTCACCGTGTTCACTTTCAACGCGCTCACGCCGCTCACCTGGATCAACTGGGTCCTCGTGGTTGCGGCCTTCGTTGTCGAGGCGTGGGCGTTCATCGACGCCGTGCGTCGGCCGACTCCGGCCTTTCCCGCAGCAGGAAAAAAGACCAAGCCATTCTGGCTGATCATCACAGGTGTTTGTCTGGCCGTCGGGTTCTTCAGCGCCGCCTACAACGTCTCGGTGATCCAGATCCTGCCGATCGCGGCGTTCATCGGCGCTGCGATCTATATGACGGACGTGCGTCCCAAGGTGCGTGAGTTCGGCGCGGGCGGACAGTCCCGCCAGGGACCGTACGGGCCCTGGTAGCACGGCGCAGACTGATCGCCTCTGGGCGGTAGCTGGTCACCGCCGGCCAGCGCGGCACCTGGTCAGATCAGCGTGCGTCCTCATCGGCCCTAGCCCAGCCAGCCCCCAACCAAGGCTCGCCGACTTCCTTGGGCGGGGCCCGCTATGCTCCCGCGATATGAGTGATGTCCGATGACTGAGACAGCGTGGCGAACCCACCGGCTCGAGCTTGACGATCAGACCCTGCGTGAGTGGGACGCGGTAGTGCTCGCGTCGGGCGAGGACGGCATCGTTCTCGATCGGTCTGCTTTCTACCCTGGCGGCGGCGGTCAGCCACCGGACCACGGCGTGCTGCTCTGGGGCGGCGTGCAGACGCACATCGTCGGCGCCCGTAAGGGCGATGACCTGTACTTGATCGCGGCCGATGGCGACCCGCTGCCGCCACCAGGCACGACCGTCCGCGGCGCGCTCGAGGACGAACGCAGGACCGCGCTGATGCGAACCCACTCCGGACTACACGTTCTGTGCGGCGTCGTCTACCGCGACTTCGGCTCGCTGGTGACCGGCGGCAACATGGAGCCGTTCGTGGCCAGGATGGATTTCGACCTGCCGCAACTGCCCGAGGGCTTCAGGGACGCCGTCGAGAACGCATGCAACGCCGAGATCGCGAACGGACGGCGCATCGACGTGCGCGTGCTGCCACGGGATGACGCGTTCGCGATCCCTGACATCATCCGTACGGCGACCAACCTGGTCCCGCCGGAGGTCAAGGAGGTCAGGATCGTCGACATCGTCGGCCTCGATCAGCAGGCGGACGGCGGCACCCACGTCGCGACGACCTCCCAGATCGGGCGGATCGAGGTCGTCAAGATCGAGAACAAGGGCAAGGGCTTCCGCCGCCTCCGCATCCGGATCGCGGACTAGGGCGTCAGAGCGGCAGCACCATCGCGAGGGCCGGAGCGGCAACAAGAGCCGCGGCGACCACGCCAACGAGGACGGTGGCGCCAACAGAAAGCCCGGGCGGTGGTCTGAGCAGCCTGGTGACTCGCGCCGCGAGTTGGCCATCCATCGCGCGCGCTGGTGGGGCAACCGGTCCAGTCGCGATCGGCGCGGCGTGCCGCCCAAATGGCCGGCCGATCGAGACAAGCGGCCCGTGCCTATCCGCGGAACCACCGCCGATGGCAAGAGCGCCCGTTGGCGCGACTCCGCCACCTGAGACCCCGACCCTGAGCAGCGCGGTCGCAAGCTCCTTCGCCGGACGGCGGCGCTGTGCCCGGTCATCGGCCATCATCTCGACTAGCAGCGCGACTTCGCGGTTCGCCTCCCAGGCGATCTCTGACCAGCGGAACGCGCGCAGCAGCGCAGTGAACGGAAGCAGCACAAGGTCGTGCCGCGCACGAATATGTGCCCGCTCGTGGGCGAGAACCGCGGCAAGCTCCGCCTGATCGAGCAGATCAAGTGTGCCCGCGCTTATCACGATTGCCGACCGCAGACCTGGCACGCAGTAGGCGGCGGCCACCGGGTGATCGACGACCAGCGCACCAGGTACCTTCGGGTCGTCGTGGGCCAGCAGCCCGAGCAGCGCGCGCTGCCGGTGCCTGGCCCGCAGTACGGCCGTCACGGCGGCGATCAGGATCCAGCAGAGCAATGCGAGCAGCAGGACGCCCGCGACCAGTGACACGAGGCGCAGAGTCGTCAGCATGTCCCAGCGCCGCGCCGGCCCCGCACCAAGCATCAGCTTGGCCGCCCGCGTGGCCGCCGTAGCGACGCTCGTCAGGCCGCTGCCCGTCCGGCCGCGCAGGTCAGAGGCGCCGAAGCCGGCGAGGGCACCGACAGTTGCGACTCCCCAGCTCAGGCCGAGCGCCTGCCACAGCGCGATCGCGACGGCCGGCGACCGCCGCGACCAGCTTGCACCGGCAAGCAGGTAAGCGGCGGCGACGCAACCGATCGCGACGGCGCCGAGGAGGAATATTGCGAGTGACACGGAGTTCAGCTCCTGCCGCCCCCGCTGAGGGCCTCAAGAGCTGCGCGGAGCGCCTCCGCCTCGGCGCCGGAGACGCTTCTGGCGAACCTGGTCAGCGCGGCCTGCCGGTCGCCGGTCTGGTCAAGCGCCGTCAGCATGAGTTCGGTCACGTAGGCCTCGCGGGTCTCGGCCGGCCGGTAGCGCCATGCCCGGCCTGCCCGCTGACGGCGGACGAACCCCTTCTTGGCGAGCCTGTCGAGCACCGTCATGACGGTCGTATGTGCCAGGTCACGGTCCGTAAGCCGCTCGCCGACCTGGCGAACGGTCATGGTGTCAGACGATTCCCACAGAACTTCCATGATGGCGCGCTCAAGGTCTCCAAGGCGGTTCATGCATTCACGATACGAGACGATCACGGACCCGCCATAGCCGGCCGACGGGCCAGACCCAGACTAGACGCTTTAGCGAAGCTGCCGGGTCCGCGCTAGGTTTCAATGCATGGAGGTCCCGCGGGTCGCCGTCAGCGTCGACCTGGTGATCCTCACGGTGCGGTCGAGCCAGCTGTCCGTGCTGGTCTGGCGGCGGCACGCCGAACCGCATCTGGGTCGCTGGGCTTTGCCTGGCGGCTTCATCAGGCTGGATGAGGATCTGCCTGCCACTGCGACCAGAGTCCTGGCGGAGCGGGCTGGACTTCCCGACGCGCCAGTCCATCTTGAGCAGCTGCAAACTTACGGTTACCCCGACCGCGATCCGCGGGCACGAGTGGTCGCGGTGGCATACCTCGGCCTCGCGCCGGATCTGCCGGCTCCTGACCAGCCGCGGATGAGCTGGCAGCCGGTCGATGAGCTGGCCGAGATGGCATTCGACCACCTGCGGATCCTGCAAGACGGCGTGGAGCGGGCCAGGGCGAAGCTCGAATACACCACGCTTGGGGCGGCCTTCTGCAGGGACTCGTTCACGGTCGCCGAGCTGCGCAAGGTCTACGAGATTGTCTGGGGAACCCCGCTGGATCCGCGCAACTTCCACAGGAAGGTGACAGGGGCTGAGCGCTTCCTCGTGGACACCGGCACCGCGATCTCGTCCGGCGGCAGGCCCGCCGAGCTCTACCGGCGCGGTGACACCGACGTCCTGCACCCGCCTATGCTCAGGCCCAGGCCAGCGCTGCGTGCGACACCAGGTCAGGTTGCCAGCCGACCGGTCATGAAGGCTCGCGAGGACGAGCCCACCGTTCCGACCAGGCTGTCGAGTGCTTCCGGGGGCTCATTCCCGGTAAGCGACAGAGAGGACAATGATGTCCGTGCAGACACCACGGTTCCGACCGATTCTTGACCGGTTCTCCCCGTACAAGCCAGGTAAGCCGCCCGCGGCGACGAGCGGCCCGACCTACAAGCTGGCTTCGAACGAGTCGCCGTTCGGCCCGCTTCCTTCCGTGCTGAAAGTCATCGCCGACGCGGCCGGGGAGGTCAACAGGTACCCCGATAACGGCGCGGTCCAGCTCACCGAGGCGATCGCGGCCAGGTACGGGGTGCCCACCAGCCACATCGCACTTGGCTGCGGATCGGTCGGGCTTGTACAGCAACTGCTCGAGGCGGTCAGCGAGCCAGGCACGGAGGTGCTTTACGCGTGGCGGTCCTTCGAGGCCTATCCGTACCTGTCAGACCTGGCCGGCGCGACATCGGTGACCGTGCCGCTCACCGGTGAGCGGCACAACCTCGAGGCGATGGGCGCCGCGATCACCGACGCGACCAGGCTGATCTTCGTCTGCACGCCGAACAACCCGACCGGGACGGTCGTGACCACCGCCGAACTCGCCCGGTTCCTTGATCGGGTGCCCGCCGACTGCCTGGTCGTGCTCGACGAGGCCTATTCGGAGTACGTGCGCGACCCTGACGTGCCGAACGGGATCGAGCTCTACGCCGACCGCCCCAACGTCGCGGTGCTGCGGACGTTCTCGAAGGCCTACGGCCTTGCCGGGCTCCGGGTCGGCTTTATGGTCGGGACCGAGGCGATCGCCGCGGCCGCCCGCAAGACCATGCTCACGTTCTCGGTAAACGCCGTTGCGCAGGCGGCCGCCATCGCCTCGCTGGCCGCCGAGGCCGAACTTCTCGACCGGGTGGAGATGGTCGTCGGCGAGCGAGACCGGGTCCGCTCCGCGCTGATCGAGATGGGCTGGACCGTGCCCGCGACCGAGGCCAACTTCGTCTGGCTGAGGCTCGGCGAGGAAACGCTGCGGTTCGCCGAGGCTTGCGACCAGGCCGGGCTCAGCGTCCGCCCGTTCGGCGGCGAGGGCGTCCGGGTGTCTATCGGCGAGCAGGCAGCTAACGACCGCTTCCTCGAGGTGGCCAGGGGTTACCTGGCGGGCTGAGCCGGGCTAGCTGAGCTCTTCCTCGACGATGTCCGCGCCTAGGGCGGTCAGCCGGGCCGCGATCGACGCATGGCCGCGGTCGATGAAGTAGCCAGGCGAGACGATGGTCTGGCCGTCGGCTGCGAGGCCTGCCAGCACCAGGGCGATCCCGGAACGCAGGTCGTGCGCCGTCACCTCAGCTCCATGCAGTTCCGTCGGTCCGTGCACGAGCGCGACGGTGTCGGCGACCTCGACCTTTGCGCCCATCTTGTTCAGCTCGCCGGCGAGCATGTAGCGGCCGTCGAAGATGGTTTCCCGAATGTAGCTCGTGCCCTCCGCGAGACAGCTCACGGCCATGATCGGGGACTGCAGATCGGTCGCGAAGCCGGGGTACGGGCTCGTGATCACGTTGATCGGACGCAGCGGCTTGTCCCTGCGCACCTGCAGGATCGCTCCCTGGGTGGCGAACTCCACGCCCATCTGCTCGAGCTTCCAGCGCACGACGCCCAGGTGATCCAGCGAAGCGCCGACCAGGCTGAGCTCGCCGCCCGTGATGGCGGCCGCCATCGCGAACACGGCTGCGTCGATCCTGTCCGGCATCACGGTGTGCTCGACCGCGGTGAGCTCCTTGACGCCCTCGACCGTGATGAAGCCGGTGCCGCCGCCGCTGATCTTGGCGCCCATCTTGCTCAGGAACGCGATGACGTCCTGGACCTCTGGCTCCTGTGCGGTGTTGTCGATCACGGTGGTGCCGGGTGCCAGCGAGGCGGCCATGATCAGGTTCTCAGTGCCAGTGTGCGACGGGGTGTCCAGGTACAGGTGCGCACCGCACAGGCCGTCGGCCTTGACATGGATCCGGTTCTCGCCCTCGACGACCGTTGCGCCGAGCCTGGCAAAACCCCGGTAATGGAAGTCCAGATTCCGGCTGCCGAGGTTGCAGCCGCCCGGCTCACCTTCGAGAACCGCCTCGCCTAGCCGGTGCAAGAGCGCAGGCACGAACAAAACCGAGGCGCGGAACTGGCTGGCAATGTCACCGGGAAGTACTGGGCTGGTCAACTCGGACGCATCGACGACCAGCGTCCGCTCCACTTCGTGGAACTTCACCATCGCGCCGACCGCCTGCGCGAGTTCGACAGCGCGGCGGACGTCCTCGATCACTGGGACATTCCGCAGGACCGTGCGGCCTTTCTCGGCGAGAAGGGAGGCGGCGATCATCTTCAGGGCCGCGTTCTTGGCACCTTGAACGAAGACGGTTCCCTGCAGCTGATTGCCGCCGACGACGCGGTAGCGGGTCTTGTGACCGCTGGTCATAGCGATGGAACTCCTGTCCCTGGGGGGCGGGACATCATTATCCCGGCTCGAGGCATATGAGTTGGCCTGGTACGACAAGCCATCGGCCAGATCTGACAGCGTCGTCCCGGCCGTATCGCGCGTAGTCCAGTATTCCACTGCTGCCTGACCCCCCGGACGATGACGACGCCGATACATAACGTAACCGGTCACGAACATTTTGTGACGGGCGGGCCAGAGCGCCAGACGTGATTCAGTCGGCCCAGGTCAGGCCCGTGATCCGCTCGTATGACTCGATGTATGTTTCCCTGGTTCGCTCGATTACACGGGCAGGAAGCGGCGGGGGCGGCTGACCAGAGTTTCGGTCCCAGCCAGATTCCGGCGAGAGCAGCCAATCACGTACGTATTGCTTGTCGAAGGACGGCTGGCTCCTGCCCGGCTGCCATTGATCCGCAGGCCAGAACCGAGACGAGTCCGGGGTCAGAACCTCATCGCCGAGCGTGAGAGTTCCGTCGGCGTCAAAGCCAAGCTCAAGCTTGGTGTCGGCGACGATAATCCCACGCTTAGCCGCCAGTTCAGCCCCGCGTTCGTAAACAGCGAGCGTGATTCTGCGCAATTCGCCAGCCAGCTCCTCGCCCGTCGAGGCAGCCAGCTGATCGAAATTGATGTTTTCGTCATGTTCGCCCTGGGGTGCTTTCGTGGCCGGAGTGAAGATCGGCTCGGGCAGCCGCGATCCATCTTCCAGGCCCTCCTGCAGGGCGATCCCGCACACCCGGCCATCGCGCCGGTACTCCACCAGGCCGGAGCCCGCGAGATACCCGCGGGCCACGCATTCGGCTTGAACCATGCGCAGGGGCTTGCACGCCATCGCCCGGCCGGCGAACTCGGGCGGAACGGGGGCGTCGATGAGGTGGTTCGGCACCAGGTCGGCGAGCCGCTCGAACCACCACAGGGACAGCTTGGTCAAGATCTTGCCCTTGCCAGGGATGGGCGTGTCGAGCACATAGTCGAATGCCGAGATCCGGTCGGTCGCCACCAGCAGGAGCACCCCGTCGTCGGCCTCGTACAGCTCCCGGACCTTGCCTGAATAAAGGTGCTTCATGCGCCATCCGGATCTAGCTTTTCTAGCCGGTCAAAGACGCCGCCCAGGCGCGCGACGTAGCGCTCGGGGCGCGAGACCTGGTCGAGCCTGGCCTCGTCAAGCTGGCGGCCTTGCGCGGCCGCGTACTCCCTCAGCGTTTCGCGGAATGGTCGCCCCGTTTCCCAGGTTTGCATCGCCGCCTGCTGTACGAGCGAGTAGGCGTCCTCGCGCGACATCCCCGCGGCGACCAGTTCAAGCAGAACGGCTGATGAGTAGATCAGGCCGCCGGTCACCTCGAGATTCGCGCGCATTCTCTCGACGTCGACGACGAGCCCGGTGATCAATCCGGTTGTCTGCTCGACCAGGTAGTCGGTCGCGATCGCGGCGTCGGGCAGCGCGATCCGCTCGGCGGAGGAGTGCGAGATGTCCCGCTCGTGCCACAGCGGTATCCCCTCCATCACCGGCACGACCTGGGCTCTGACGATGCGGGCGAGCCCGCTGATCCGTTCCGAGCGGACCGGGTTCTTCTTGTGCGGCATCGCGGAAGAGCCCTTTTGCCCTGAACCAAAGGCCTCGGCGAGCTCCCGCACCTCGGTTCGCTGGCCGTGCCTGACCTCGATGGCGACGGCCTCGCAGACCGTCGCCATCAGCGCCAGCACGGTGACCCATTCTGCGATCCCGTCTCTCAGCACGACCTGGGTCGCGACGTCGGCGGGCCGCAGTCCGAGGCCGGCCATGACGCTGGCTTCGATTGCCGGGTCGACGCTCGAGTAGGTGCCGACCGGACCTGACAGCTTGCCGACCGCCACCGCCGTTCTGGCACGCCTGAGCCGCTGCACGCAGCGCCGCATCGCGAACGCGAAGTCGGCGACCCGGTGGCCCCAGACGTCGGGTTCTGCGTGGATGCCGTGCGTGCGCCCTGGCCGCAGCGTGTCGCGATGCGCCAGGGCGTGCTCTCGGAGCGCCGCCGTAAGGGCGACGGCCCTGGCGAGCAGCAGGTCGGTCGCCTCAGTGAGCTGGACGGCGAGCGCGGTGTCGAGCAGGTCGGACGAGGTCATGCCGTAGTGCACGTATGCGGCGGCCGCACGAGGACTGGTGTTGTCGGCCCAGGCCGTCAGAAAAGCGATGACGTCATGGTTGGTGACGGCCTCGATCGCCGCGACCGCCTCCGGTGTAGGCGGCGCCGCGGCCCTGACCGGCTCGACGCTGTCGGCGGGCACGATCCCGGCTTCCGCGTTCGCCTCGAGGACCAGAATCTCGACCCGGCACCACAACTCGTACTTGTGCGCCTCGCTCCAGACCCGCCCCATCTCGGGAAGCGTGTAGCGCTCGATCACCGGCTCATTGTCTCGCGGCCTCATGGGCGCCGTTGTGTCTGGTGACCGGGTCGGCGCCGATCACGGACTCGATCATCAGCCCGACGACTCCGCCAGCGACCAGCACGCCGACCTGTGCCTCGATCGCCACCAGGGCGCCCACGGGAATGATCGCCAGCGCGAACACGGTCGCTGAAAGGCGCAGCGCTATCGGCCCGGTCTGTAGTGCGGCGCGGAACGCAGCGGTCCCGCCGACGAACGCCGCCCCGCCAAGGCCCAGCACAAGGGCGGCTGGCAGGCTCGGCTTGAGGCCGTGGCTGACGGCTTTAGCGACGCCGGCCGCCACGAAAATGATGCCAAGCAGCATCGGAATGTGCGCATAGAAATACGCGGTGATGGCCAGACCAGGGCGCCTAGCCGCCGGCGCGGCTCGCATGGCTCGTTCACCACGCGCGTCGTCGTCGCTGCCGAAGTAGGTCCACCAGAAGGCGACCGAGATCGCCAGGCCCAGGACCGCCGCGAGAATCAGCTGGGCGTTGACAGGCTTGCCGATGGCGCCGATGCCGATCGCGGCGACGGACTCGCCGATCGCAACGATGATCAGCGCGCCGTGCCGCTCGGCGAAGTGCTCAGGCCCGACCTCGAACCGGCCGCCTAGCCGCACCACCAGCGGGGATAGCGCCTGAATCACCAGGCCGGCTGCCCATAGCACGTAGGTGACGATTCCATCGGTGAACCCTGCGCCGAGGATCAGCAGCGCCGACGCCAGGTTAAATGGCGCGATTCGCAGGATCTGCTTGTTCACGCGGGCGTATAGCACCGAATGGACGATTACGACCAGCAGGTAGCCGAGGCCGAGCGCGATGCCGTCGCGACCGAAGCCGGCGGGAATCGCTAGCCCGACGATCAGGAACCCGGCCATGCCGATCACCAGCAGCACGCGCTCAGGAGCCCGGACTGGAGATGTGGTGTTGGTCAACCACGCGTAACCCGAGTACATCCACCAGAGCAGCCCGAAGATCAGCAGGACGCGCAGCACGTGCCGGCCCAGCGACGCGACGTCGGTCATGCCGGACTCGAGGACCACCGCGAGCTGGGTCAGCGTGAACGCAAAGATCAGATCAAAGAACAGCTCAAGCGTGGTCACCCTGGCCGGCTGGTAGCCGTCGGGCTGGCCGCCGTCGTCCGGTTCGCCGCTGGTCATCTGGGCGCTGGAACCGAGGGCCACGGCTGGGCGGCGATGTCGGTGCGGTACCAGCCGCCGCGGAGGCGTACCCGGGCGGCGGCCGCATAGGCCGCCGCCCGGGCCGCATCGACGTCCTCGCCGGTCCCGACGACATTGAGGACCCGGCCGCCGGAGGACCTCAGAGTCCCGTCACGCATGACCGTCCCGGCGTGGAGGAGATACGCCCCAGGAACTTGTTCCATCCTATCTGTGTCTTCGATCTCGTCGCCGGTCACCGGTGCGCCGGGATAGCCCTCCGCGGCGATGACCACCGTGACCGCAGCGCCATCGGACCAGCGCGGCCGCGCGGCGTGCGGCAGATCGCCGTCGGCGGCGGCGACGAGAAGCCCAGCGAGCGGGGTCTGGAGGCGGTCGAGGACGACCTGGCTCTCCGGGTCGCCGAACCGGGCGTTGAACTCGATCACCTTGATCCCACCGCTGGTTAGGGCGAGGCCGGCGTAAAGCACGCCGTGGTAAGGCGTGCCACGGCGCGCGAGCTCGGCCAGGGTGGGGTTGATGACCTCGGTGATCGTTTGCTCGGCCAGGTCAGGCGGCGCCCATGGCAGCGGTGCGTAGGCGCCCATCCCGCCGGTGTTCGACCCGGTGTCTCCGTCGCCCGCGCGCTTGAAGTCCTGGGCGGGCAGCAGCGGGACCGCGCGCGTGCCGTCCGCGAGCGCGAACACCGAGACCTCGGGCCCGGCAAGGTACTCCTCGATCACCACCTGACCGCAGGACCTGGCGTGCTCGGCCGCCTGGGCGTGATCGTTCGTGACCACCACGCCCTTGCCGGCCGCCAGGCCGTCGGCCTTTACCACGTAGGGCCGGCCGAAGTCGTCGAGAGCCTCGCTGACCTCGGTCGCGGTTCGGCAGGTGCGCGAGGCCGCGGTCGGGACGCCGGCCGCGAGCATGACCTGCTTGGCGAAGGACTTGGAGCCCTCGATCATGGCAGCGGCCCGATCAGGGCCGAAGCATCTGATGCCCGCCATCCGCAAGGCGTCGGCGACGCCCGCCATCAGCGGCGCCTCGGGCCCGACGACAACCAGGTCGGCGGCGCTCTTGCTGGCCAGCGTCGTAACGGCGTCAGGGTCGGTGATGGCGACTTCATGCAGCTCCGCGTACTGGGCGATGCCCGGGTTGCCCGGGGCCGCGTGCAGTTCGGTCACGTCGCCGTCCGTGGCGAGGGCACGGGCCAGCGCGTGCTCGCGGCCGCCTGAGCCAAGTAGCAGAACGCGCACGCGGTGAGCCTAACGGCAGGTTGCGTCGCCGTGCCCGCGCCGGGTCAGATGAGATCGCTCAGCTGGAGCGTCTGGTCCCGGCGTGGCCCGATGCCGATTGCCGCGACCGGAGCGCCGATCATGTCCTGGAGGGCGAGCACGTAGGCGCGCGCGTTCTTCGGCAAGTCCGACAGGTCCTTGGCGTGCGAGATGTCCTCCCACCAGCCGTCGAGATATTCATACACCGGCTTGGCGTGGTGGAACTCCGTCTGGGTCATCGGGACCTCGTCGCGGATGACGCCGTCAATCTCATAGCCGACGCAGACGGGGACCTTCTCAAGCCCGGAGAGCACATCGAGTTTGGTGATGAAGTAGTCCGTGACCCCGTTGACCCGGGTCGCGTACCTGGCGATGACCGCGTCGAACCAGCCCGTACGGCGCGCCCGGCCGGTCGTGACGCCGTACTCGCCGCCGGCCTTGCGCAGGTACTCGCCCTGCTCGTCGTTGAGCTCAGTCGGGAACGGCCCGGCGCCGACCCGGGTCGTATAGGCCTTGAGGATGCCCAGGATCCTGGTGATCCTGGTCGGGCCCACGCCTGAGCCGACGCACGCGCCGCCCGCCGTGGGCGAGGAGGAAGTGACGAACGGGTAGGTGCCGTGGTCGACGTCGAGCAGCGTCGCCTGCGCTCCCTCGAGCAGGACGACCTTGCCGTCGTCGAGTGCCTTGTTCAGTACCAGCCCGGTGTCGGCCACGTAACGCGCCAGCCGCTTGCCGTACCCGACGTACTCCTCGCATACCGAGCCGGCCTCGATGCCGCGTCGGTTGTAGACCTTGGTGAGGACCTGGTTCTTCTCCCGCAGCACGAGTTCGAGCTTCTGGCGCAGGATCGCGTGGTCGAACAGGTCCTGCACCCTGATCCCGACTCTGGCGGCCTTGTCGGCGTAAGTCGGACCGATGCCGCGCCCGGTCGTACCGATCCGCGCCTTGCCGAGGTAGCGCTCGGTGACCTTATCGAGGGCGACCTGGTGCGGCATGATCAGGTGCGCGTTTGCCGAGATCAGCAGCCGGTCGCAGGAGATCCCGCGCGCCTCGATTCCGTCGATCTCATCGAGCAGCACGGCAGGGTCGATGACAACTCCGTTGCCGATCACCGGAGTCGCGTGATCGGAGAGCACGCCCGACGGCAGCAGATGTAGCGCGTAGCTCTCGTCGCCGATCACGACAGTGTGCCCGGCGTTGTTGCCGCCCTGATATCTGACGACGTAGTCGACGCTGTCGCCGAGCAAGTCCGTCGCCTTGCCCTTGCCCTCATCGCCCCACTGGGCGCCAACAATCACGATGGCGGGCATGACTACCAGGCTAGCGATCGCATGCTTGCGGGTACTGGAGCCCGCGCCTCCGGTGCGTCGGACCTGGTGCCGGCTACTGTGCTCCGCCTTCCAGCACCTCGGCGGCCTCCGGGCTGGATTCGCGCAGGAACTCCCTGATCCGCTTGACCTCGTCCTCCTCGCCGATCGCAGCGGCGGCGGCACCTAGGAAGTGCAGCGCGCGCAGGAAGCCCCGGTTGGGCTCGTGCTCCCAGGGGATAGGCCCGTATCCGTGCCAGCCAGCGCGGCGCAACTGGTCGAGCCCGCGGTGATATCCGGTCCTGGCATACGCGTACGCCGTGACCGGGTCGCCGGGCAGGGCTTCCTCCGCAAGGACCGCCCACGCCGCGCTGTAGGAAGGGAACCTGCCGGCGGCCTCCCGCGGGTCCTTCGCCTCCGCCAGCGCCCTGGCTGCCTCGGTGTCCTCTGGCATGAACGTCGGCGGCGGAGTCGGTTCAGCCATCAGGTTCTGATACGTCATGACCCCATCCTCCCGCCCTCGCTCCCGCCCCGCCGTACCGGTCCGGCATCAGGACCCTCCGTCCCGGCCGTCACGCGGTCCGAAGACGGCGACCGCCTCGAAGTCGCTGGCAGACGACCTGACGTAGTACTCGGCCCACTCGCGGGCTTCCGGATAACCGGACTCGGCGGCGATTCTGTCGCAGGCCGCGTCGATGTCGAACTCGGTAACACGCAGTTCGACGCCCGGGCCGAGCAGTGCCCAATGAGCACCGGCGCCGCCATAGGGCATGCCCACGCTGCCCGGGTTAACCACGAGCCGGCGGTCGGCCAGGCGGGTGAACGGCATGTGGGTGTGGCCGCACACCACCGCGCGGACCGAAGTATCCAGCCCAGCGAAGACCTCCGTCCAGCGCTCGGGCCTGGAATCCACCAGCACGACCTCCTCGTCATCGCGGGGCGTCGCGTGACAGAACACAACCGACCCCAGCCCTCTGATCTCGACGGTCGCCGAGAGCGGCAGGCCCGCCAGAAGATCGAGCTGGTCGGGTCTTAGCTGCTCGGCGGCCCAGGGCGAAATCGGGTCAGGGATCGACGACTGCTCGCCGGTGCGGTAGGCGACCAGCTCGCGATCGGCGTTCCCGCGTACCCAGACCGCCCGGTCACCCAGGTCGCGCAGCACGTCGATGGTCTCTGCCGGCTGCGGGCCTGCCGCCAAGTCTCCTGTCAGGACGACGAGGTCAGCGGCCGCGACATCGGGGTCGGCAAGGACTGCCTCCAGGGCAGGCAGCACGCCGTGGATGTCGGACAGCACTGCCACCCGCACGACCAGTCCTCCGTCGCTAGCTGAGCTGCTTGCCTGCCGACAGCAGGTCCTGGCACGCCACCACGACGCGGTCCGCCATGGACGCCTCGGCGGCCTTGCCCCAGGTGCGCGGGTCGTAGTCCTTCTTGCGGCCCACGTCGCCGTCGATCTTCAGCACGCCGTCGTAGCTGGTGAACATGTGGCCCGCCACCGGGCGCGTGAACGCGTACTGGGTGTCGGTGTCGACGTTCATCTTGATCACGCCGTAGGAGATCGCTTCCCTGATCTCCTCCAGCGCCGAGCCCGATCCGCCGTGGAAGACCAGGTCGAACGGCGCTGTCCTGCCGTATTCGACACCGACGGCGTCCTGGATCTCCTTGAGAATCGAGGGCCGGAGCCTGACGTGACCTGGTTTGTAGACGCCGTGCACGTTGCCGAATGTCGCCGCGAGGATGTACCGGCCTCGCTCGCCGAGCCCGAGCGCCCTGGCAGTGGCAAGCGCGTCTTCTGGCGTGCTGTACAGCTTCTCGTTCATCTCGCCGGTAACGCCATCTTCCTCGCCGCCGACCACGCCGATCTCAAGTTCCATCATTATCCTCGCCGCCGCGCACTGCTCGAGGAGTTCGGCCGCAATCTTCAGGTTTTCGTCCAGCGGCACAGCCGATCCATCCCACATGTGTGACTGGAACAGCGGTTGCTCGCCCCGGGCGACGCGCTCCCTGGAGATCTGGACCAAGGGACGCATGTATCCGTCGAGCTTATCCTTCGGGCAGTGGTCCGTATGCAGCGCGACGTGCACCGGATACTTGTCGGCGACGATATGGGCGAAGTCGGCCAGTGCGACCGCTCCGGTGACCATGTTCTTGACCGATCCCGACAGGTACTCCGCGCCGCCCGTCGAGATCTGGACAATGCCGTCGCTGCCGGCCTCTGCGAATCCGCGCAGCGCGGCATTGAGCGTCTGGCTCGACGTCACGTTGATCGCCGGGTAGGCGAATCCCTGCTCCTTCGCACGCTCGAGCATCTGCGAGTAGATCTCAGGTGTCGCGATAGGCATGCTGGCTGCTCCCTCTGCTCCCGCGTGCGTCCCCAGTATCTCGCGGCGCCGGTAGGTCAGGCAGCAGGCGGGCTCGCCCGTATCAGCTAAGTCCGAGGTCGGCCAGGTCGTAGGCGGCGAGATAGGGCAGGCCGCGTTCCTCCACCAGATGGCGAGCGCCCCGGTCGACGACAACCGCCACCCCGACCACGTCCGCGCCCGCGGCGGTCAGCACGTCCACGGCCATGAGCACCGAGTTGCCCGTGGTCGACGTGTCCTCCACGGCCAGCACCTTTTGCCCGGTTACGTCTGGGCCCTCGATCCGGCGTTGCATGCCGTGCGCTTTGCCTTCCTTGCGCACGATGAACGCGTTCAGCTGCCTGCCCTGTTCGGTCGCCGCGTGCATCATAGCCGTCGCGACCGGGTCGGCGCCTAGGGTGAGGCCGCCGACGGCATCGAAGGTCAGGCCAGCGGCGAGGTCGAGCATGACGCGGCCTGCCAGGCGCGCGGCAGGTCCGTCCAGCAGCACCCGGCGCAGGTCGACATACCAGTCCGCCTGCTGGCCCGATGACAGCGTCACCGCGCCATGGACGACGGCCTTGGATCTGATCTGGTCCAGGAATTCGCTCCGGTCGGTCACGGCATCTGAGCCTAGCGATCTTCCGGCAGGCGTCACGGGCCGGCTGGTACGGTCATATCGGCTCATTCCCGATGACATTGCTGCTGCCCTGCCGGGCGGCCCAGGTCGCGCGCACGCTCGGAGCAACTACGCGATTTGCAGCCGCGGAATCGGTACGGAAACGCACAACTATGCCGTTGGCCGGAACGGCCCGTTAGGCCTGTGATCTGCGCTATTCGTCACGAACGCCGCTAGGCGCTGGTAACGTCTCGCGTCAGGAAAGGATGGTGTCGCGTGGATCGCTGTGCGCTGTTTGTCGATGCAGGCTATGCGCTCGCAGATGGCGCCATGGCCGTTCATGGGACCCGGCGCCGGGACTCTGTCTCCTGGGACCATGCCGGGCTTCTGAAGCTGCTCGCCGGTCTGGCGAGAGACCGTACCGGCCTGCCCGTGCTGCGTTGCTATTGGTATGAGATCGCCGACGGCGGCCGCACCGCCGAACATGACGCCCTGGCCGAGATGCCCGGGCTAAAACTTCGCCTGGTCAACACCAGGCCAGGCCGCCGCGAAGGTATCGAAAGCCAGTTGCGGCGCGACATTGTGACCCTTGCCAAGAGCGGCGCCATCGCCGACGCGTTCATCGCGAGCTCCGACGAGCATCTTGCCGAAATTGTCGCCGAGGTCCAGGACCTTGGCCTGCGGGTCGTTGTGCTGCATATCGCCTCGGATGGCGGCTGGACCATTCCGCAGCCGCTGCGCCAGGAGTGCGATGACATTGTCGAGATCTCCGCCGTGCACCTGCGGCCATTCGTCGAACTGATCCGCGGTGCAGAGCCAGCCGCTGAGGAACACTACGCCGGGGGTTACGGCTCGCGATCGAGAGCTGACAGTGACGGCTCGGTGGCCGCGGCGCCCGCACAGTCCGGTGTGCCGGCCCAGGCTCAGCCGGCGCCGGCAGGGGCCTACCAGGCATCAGGCGGTCCGGATAATGGTCCGGCTCAGCCGTATGCCAACAGCGGGCGATCCTCGGCGCCCGAGCAGGCGCTGATGGCCGTGCGCGGCGCCGAGTCCGACGCTGGTTCGGGTCAGTTCGGCACCAGCCAGTTCAGCGGGCTGCCGCAAGAGGGCGCTGCTCGGCAGGTGATCGCGGAGCCAGCGTCAACCGCTCAGGCGCATCATGCGGGACAGCATGCGTTGTCTGAGCAGGCACAGCAAGCGATGCGCGGCGCGGGCCAGGAAATGGCCGACGGTGCAGCTACTCATTACGGACAGCACGCAGGCGGGCAGCACGCGAGCCAGAGTGCCGCGCCGCAGCGCGCGGCCCAAGGCAGAGCGGCGCAGCACCCGGCGCATGCCGCCCTCGAAGCGCTCGAGGCGGGTGCGTACCCCGACGGGGGCACCGGCCCGATCCAGCCGGCTGGCCATTCCCAGCCCGGCAGTGCCCAGCCTGGCAGTGCCCAACCGCCAGGGGTGGCACAGCAAGTCGGCCCTGCGGGCGTCGTTCCGGTCGGAACCGGCCCTGGGGCTGAGCCCATGGGCGGTCGCGACCACACCGGCCGGGGCACCGGGTATCCGGACTCGGCCCCGAGTGGCACGCATGGTCATAGCGGCAGCTACCAGAGCGGTGGTTACCAGAACGGCGGGTACCACAGCGGTGAGTTCCTGAGCGGCGGCTTCCAGGGTGTCGGCTTCCCGGCAGCTCCGCCACAGACCAGTCCCGGTCACAGTGGCCCAGGTCAGAGTGACCCCGGGCAGAGTAGCTCCGGGCAGGGTGGCCCCGGGCAGAGTGGCCCCGGGCAGACCTCGACGGTGCACCACCTCTCGGGACTGAGTTTCCCGGCGGGCACTGTCGGCTCATCGCAGAATGGCGTCTCCACCGGGCCGTCCAGCAATGGTGCGGCGCAAGCAGGCGGCCAGCAGGGCAGTTATCCGAACGGATCGGGCCAGAACGGTACTGGGCTCCAGCCAGTGCCCGGCTATCAGAATGGATCGGCGCAGAATGCGCCAGGCCAATATGGCTCATTCGGCGGTTACCAGCCGGGGAACTCCAACAATGGCAACCAAGTCAATCCTGACTTCACCGGCGGCGGGTCACGCTATCCGGCTGACAATGCTGTTCCCGCTGGTGGCAACGGGACCGGTGGCGGGCGCGCGAACGTGAACCCGGCCGGGTTCGATGCAGAGACGGGCGCCGGGCAGCCATCGCCGTATGGTGCGAGCGACCCCGGCTACTTCCCCGGCCAGGTGGCCGGCGGGCAGCAGGGACCGTACTCAGCAAGCCAGCCTGGGCAAGGTATGCACTCAAGGGACGCCTACGCCCCGGTCAGAAACTCCTACGGGCATGCTCAGCCCGCCGAGCATTCATTCCAGCCGCATGCGCCGGGGCAGGCGCCGCCCTATCAAGCACAGCCGCATCTGCCGGCCCAAGGTTCACAACCACCTGCCCCACTCCCCGCGGTCAGGGCCTCGCAGCCGGTCGCCATATCTTTGCCCGAGGCGGTCAGGGCGGCGCACAGCGAAGGCTTTACGTTTGGTGAGTCGGTCGGCAGGGACGCGCCTGGCCTGTGGTTGGAGGCCGTGCTTGCGCGCAAGCCACGGATGCCTTCTGATCTGGAAGCCAGGCTGCTGCAGGGGTCGGTTCTTCCGATCGACTCACTGCTGCACGACGAGGTCCGTCACTCACTGCGGCGCGGCTTCTGGGAAGCGCTCGAAAGCGCTAGGCGATAGCGGGCCGTGTTGAAGCTATTCCTGGCGTTGGAAGCCCCGGCCCGGTGGGTACGTTGGTAAATGTGGCAGTTCTGAGTCGGGAGGAATTCGACGCGATCGAATTCGAGGCGACTCTGACGGGTGACCACCAATCGGCCGCTGCACGGATGTCCGAGCTGGCGGCGACGGGCATTCAGAGCGAATCGATGCCGCGTGCCGAGGCTTTTGTTCGAGCCGGCGAACAATGGCTGCTGGCTGACAATCCAGCCGCGGCGGCCGACGGGTTCCGGATGGCCATCGCAGATGGCGGGCCAGTCGAGGTGGACCCGCGAGCGCCGCTGTGCCGAGCGCTGATCCAGCTCGGCAGGGACGACGAGGCCAAGGCCCTGATCGACACCATGCTGTCGGAGGGCAGGTCCGACCCGCGCGCCTGCGAGGTGATCGCAGAGCTGCTGCTTGAGCAGTCCGACCTGAACGGAGCCCTTGAATGGGCGACCGTTGGCGTCGAGCTGATCCTGCAGGGGGCCGGGCGAGCCGAGGCCACACCGTATCCCGGCCTGAACGAGCTGCTCAGGCTGCGCTACCGGATCCGCAACGACCTGCGGCTACCGGAAGACGAGTTCGACCGCATGCTGAGTACCTGAGCGCTAGGTGCCTCTAGCTGCGAACCGCAGCTGGGCGGACAGCGCTGACCGTCAGCGCATCTGATTCGGGGTCCACGTCAACGACGACCTCCCCGCCGTCAACAATCTCTCCCGCCAGCAGCTGGCGCGCTAGCTGATCACCGATGGCGGACTGAATCAGCCGTCGTAGCGGCCTGGCCCCGAACACGGGGTCGAAGCCGGTGACCGCGAGCCACTCCTTGGCCGCGGGCGTGACGGTCAGTGACAGTCGCCGGTCGGCCAGCCGCTTGGACAACCTGTCGATCTGCAGGTCAACGATCTGGGTCAGTTCCTCGGTCGATAGTGAGTCGAAAAGGATCACGTCATCGAGCCGGTTCAGGAACTCCGGCTTGAACGTCGAACGGACCACAGACATCACGGCGTCCTTCTTCGCCGTGTCATCCAGCGACGGGTCGGCGATGAACGCCGAGCCCAGGTTCGAGGTCAGGATCAGGATCGTGTTCCTGAAGTCGACCGTGCGGCCCTGGCCGTCGGTGAGCCTGCCGTCGTCGAGTACCTGAAGGAGAACGTCGAAGACCTCGGAGTGGGCCTTCTCGACCTCGTCGAGGAGCACCACGCAGTAAGGGCGGCGGCGAACCGTCTCGGTCAGCTGGCCGCCTTCCTCGTAGCCCACGTAACCGGGCGGAGCTCCGACCAGCCTCGCGACCGAGTGCCGCTCGGAGTACTCGCTCATATCGATCCTGATCATGGCCCGCTCGTCGTCGAACAAGAACTCAGCCAGCGCCTTGGCCAGCTCCGTCTTGCCAACACCGGTCGGGCCGAGGAACAGGAACGACCCAGACGGCCTGTCAGGATCTGAGATTCCCGCCCTGGACCTGCGGACGGCGTCCGACACGGCCTGAACGGCCCTGGCCTGGCCGACGATCCGGTGGCCGAGCTCGTCCTCCATCCGCAGCAGCTTGCCGGTTTCACCCTCGAGCAAGCGACCAGCCGGTATGCCCGTCCAGGCGGAGACGACGTCGGCGACATCGTCAGGCCCGACCTCTTCCTTGACCATCGGACGGGAGTCGGCCGCGGCCGGAACCTCGGCCGCGGCACCATCGGCATATTCGCCGTCGACGGTGACCGTGACCGAGCGTGCGTCGTCGCCAGCCTGGGCGGAGGCCTGCGCCAGCTCCCGCTCAACCGCAGGGATCTCGCCATACATGAGCCGGGACGCGGTCTCGAAGTCGGCGTCCCGCTGAGCCCGTTCTACCTGTGTTCGCAGGTCGTCCAGCTGCTTCTTCAGCTCGCCCACCTTGTTCAGGCTCGACTTCTCGCGGTCCCAGCGGGCCAGCAAACCGGTCAGCTGCTCTTGCCGGTCAGCCAGATCGGCGCGGAGTCGCTCGAGCCGCTCCTTGCTCGCCGGGTCGGCCTCCCTGGCCAGCGCAAGCTCCTCCATCTTCATCCGGTCGACAGCGCGCTGCAGCTCGTCGATCTCGACCGGCCGTGAGTCGATCTCCATCCGCAGCCGAGACGCCGCCTCGTCGATCAGGTCGATGGCCTTGTCCGGCAGGAACCTGGCCGTGATGTAGCGGTCTGACAGGGTCGCGGCGGCAACCAGGGCCGCGTCGGAGATCTGAACCTGGTGATGCGCCTCGTACCTGCCCTTCAGGCCGCGCAGGATGGCGATGGTGTCCTCGACCGACGGCTCACCGATGAAGACCTGCTGAAACCGTCGCTCAAGTGCGGGGTCCTTCTCGATCCGCTCCCTGAACTCGTCGAGCGTGGTCGCGCCGACCATCCGGAGCTCGCCCCTGGCCAGCATCGGCTTGAGCATGTTGCCCGCGTCCATCGCGCCTTCGGCCGCCCCGGCGCCGACGACGGTGTGCAGCTCGTCGATGAACGTGATGATCTGGCCGTCGCTCTCCTTGATCTCGTTGAGCACGGCCTTCAAGCGCTCCTCGAACTCACCACGGTACTTCGCGCCGGCGACCATCGCGCCGAGGTCGAGAGCCACCAAACGCTTGCCGCGCAATGACTCGGGCACGTCGCCCGCCACGATCCGCTGGGCGAGCCCTTCGACCACGGCGGTCTTTCCGACGCCAGGATCGCCGATGAGAACGGGGTTGTTCTTGGTCCGGCGGGAAAGCACCTGGATGACGCGCCGGATCTCGGCATCGCGGCCGATAACCGGGTCGAGCTTGCCCTCCCTCGCGCTCCTGGTCAGGTCGATGCCGTACTTCTCCAGAGCCTGATACGTGCCCTCGGGATCCGGCGAGGTCACCCGCGCGTGCCCACGGACCTGCTCGAATGATGCGAGCAGCTGGTCGGGGCTGGCTCCAGCTTCCCTCAGGACCTTCGATGCCTGGCCGCCCTCGGAGGCGAGGCCGACGAGCAGGTGCTCGGTCGAGACGTACTCATCCGACAGTTCCCTGGCCCGCTTCGCCGCGGCCGCGAGAGCTGCAAGCAGCGGGCGCGAAGTCTCGGGCGCGCTGAGCGTCGCGCCGGCCGCGCGCGGCAGCCGGGAGATCAGCTCACTCGTCTTTTTTGCAACCGCGGCCGGATCCGCGCCTGCGGCACGGAGCAGCGGTACTGCGATTCCGCCGTCCTGTTCAAGCAGCGCGGCCAGCAGGTGCAGCCCGTCAACGTTCGGGTTGCCCGCGGCCGAGGCACGCTGCAGGGCATCGCTCAGCGCTTCCTGACTCTTGCGCGTGAGCTTGTCGTCCATTACTGCCTTCCTTCGGGTCCCACGGCCTCGTTCGCCTTGGTACCGCCCGCCATTCGCACCGGCACGAGTGTGCCGCCCTCTGATTTGTGCCGCAGCAGCCCGGCGAGGCGCGCCGCGACCGCTCTGGTTGACTCGAGCTCGGCCCTGAGCTGGGCGATCTCGGCGTGCAGCTCGGCGAGCCGCAGCCGGCTGCGCTGCCATTCCGACTCAAGCTCAAGAATTCGCTTGATCCCCGACAGATTCACCCCGTCCTCCTGCGACAGCCGCTGCACCTCGCGCAGGATGAGGACGTCCCTCAACGAGTAGCGGCGCCCGCGGCCCGCGGCTCGGCCCGGCGAAACCAGGCCGAGCCGGTCGTAGGCGCGCAGCGTCTGCGGGTGCAGGCCGGACAGCTGCGCGGCGACCGAGATGACGTATACCGGCGTATCGTCCGTTAGCTCGGTGGTCATGTCAGCGCGCGCGTCGGACGAGCCGCTGCGCGGCCGTCTAAGTTCGTCCGCCATGTGATTGCCTCTCCCGGACGTCTTGCTCGTTGTCACGCAGCATCACGTCCGGCCTTTACGCAGTAGTTCGTCTCGGGGATCAGCGCCGGTCGTCGCCTCGCGGAACTTCTCCAGCGCGTTCCTCGCGTCGTCGGTGAGCTCGCTCGGCACCTGAACGTCGACCTTGACGAGCATGTCGCCCTGGGTGCCGTCGGACCGGCGCACGCCTTTGCCGCGAACGCGGAACGTGCGCCCGTTCGGGGTGCCCGGCGGGATCCGCAGGTTCACCGGCTGCCCGCGATGCGACGGCACCTTGATGTCGGCGCCCAGAGCGGCCTCGGTGAAGGTCACCGGCACGGTGACGGTCAGGTTATGACCGTTCCTGGCGAACACCGGGTGGCCCGATACGTGCACGCGCACGTACAGGTCACCAGGCGGCCCGCCGCGCTCACCTGGCGCGCCCTTGCCCTTGAGCTTGATCCGCTGGCCGTCGGCCACGCCCGCGGGAATTCTGGCCTGGATCGTCCGGGCGCTCATCGCCCGTCCGCTGCCGCCGCAGGTCGCGCACGGGTCATCAACCACCAGCCCGCGGCCACGGCAGGTGGCACACGGCTCCGAGAACGCGAAATTGCCCAGATCCCGGCTGGACTGGCCGGTGCCCTGACACGTCGGGCAGACCTTCGGCACGGTACCGGCCTTGGCGCCGGTACCGCGGCACACCTTGCACGGACCCTCGTCGGTCAGCCGCAGGCTCACGGTCGTACCGTCGATCGCGTCGCTGAACGAGAGCGACGCCTCAGTCTCGACGTCGGCGCCGCGGCGCGGCCTGGCCTGGGTGGTCGTAGTCGTGCGGCCGCGGCCGCCGAACACGCCGCCGAGTACGTCGCCCAGCCGTCCGCCCGCACTGCTTGACCCGAAGAGGTCGCCTAGGTCGAAGCCGCCGAACTGGCCTCCGCCCCCGGCCCCGGGCACCCGGGCGCCGGCTCCGAACAGCGATCGTGCCTCGTCGTACTCGGCACGGCGCTTCGGATCAGACAGGACGTTGTAAGCCTCGGAGATCTCCTTGAACCGCTCCTCCGACGCCGAGTCGCCCTTGTTGGCGTCCGGGTGGTACTTGCGTGCGAGCTTGCGGTACGACTTCTTGATCTCGTCAGCCGATGCGCCCTTGCTGACCCCGAGAGCCTTGTAATAGTCCTTCTCGAGGAAGTCCTTGGTGCTCAACAGGCTCCTCCTGGCCGGGGGTTAGTCGCCGCTCTGGTTGGGCTCTGCAGCCTGGTCATCAGCAGTGGCGGTCTCGCTCGATGTCTCTTCATGGTCGTCTTCGGCCGGTGCCTCGTCACTCGCGGGCCTGGCACCAGCTGGATCGGTCGGCTCGGCGACCGCTACTCGTGCCGGGCGCAAGATCCGCTCGCCGACCTTGTAGCCGGGCTGCAGCACCTGCACGCACGTCGGCTCGGTCACATCGGCCGAGTATGAGTGCATGAGCGCCTCGTGGACGTTCGGGTCGAACGCCTCGCCCTGCTTCCCGAATGTGCTCAGCCCGAGCTTGCTAACCGCGGACTCGAGCGCCTCGGCGACGGCCTTGAAACCGCCGGTCAGCTCATCGTGGTCACGGGCCCTGCCGATGTCATCAAGCACCGGCAACAGCTCGGTCAGCACGCCCGCCAGGGCGAATTCGCGCACAGCGGCGCGGTCGCGGTCAACCCGCTTGCGGTAGTTGGCATATTCAGCCTGGACCCGCTGCAGGTCGGCTGTGCGCTCGGCCAGCTTCACGGCAAGATCGCCAGACTGGCCGTCGGCCTTGCCCGCGCCGTTCGCCGTCCCGCCGTTGTGCCCGTTGCCGGACGTAGCGGCGGCGCTCGATCCGGCACCTGCGTGACCGGCGGACCCGCCTGCAGCATCCTGGCGTCCGCCGCCTGGCTTGGACGCCGAGTGCTTGCCGGGCCTGGCCGAGCCAGGCCCACGTGGGGCCTGACCCGCGCCAGAAGTCTCGCCGGCGGCATTTGCGGACTGACCCGGCTGTCGTACCTGGCCGGTGACCGGATCGATGCGCCTGCGGTCCCTGATGATCGGGCCCTGCGGGCCGGCTTCTCGCCTCGGGCCCTGCGGGCCGGCTTCTCGCCTCGGGCCCTGCGGGCCGGCTTCTCGCCTCGGGCCCTGCGGGCCGGCTTCTCGCCTCGGGCCCTCCGGCCTGTCCTGTTCCGATGCCGACATCAGGCTGATGCACCTCCTGAGCCTGGCTTCTCCTCGTCGACGATCTCGGCGTCGACGACTTCGTCGTCGGCCGGGGTCTCGCCGGCGGGCTCGCCAGCCTGCTGGGAGCTGCCCTCGGCCTGGGCCTGCGCGTAAATCGCGGTGCCCATCTTCTGGCTCGCCTGCGCGGCCTTCTCGGTGGCAGTCTTGATCGCCTCGGTGTCGGTGCCCTCGAGCGTCTTCTTCAGCTCCGCGATCGCCTCATTGACCTCGGCCGTGACGTCCTCAGGCAGCTTCTCGGAGTTCTCGGACAGGAACTTCTCCGTCGTGTAGGTCAGAGTCTCCGCCCGGTTCCGAACCTCGGCCTCTTCGCGACGCTGACGGTCCTCATCGGCGTACTTCTCGGCGTCGGCCATCATCCGCTCGATGTCCTCCTTGCCCAGCGCCGAGCCGCCCGAGATCGTCACGGACTGCTGCTTGCCGGTGCCAAGGTCCTTGGCCGAGACGTTGACGATGCCGTTCGCGTCGATGTCGAAGGTGACCTCGATCTGCGGGATTCCGCGCGGCGCAGGAGCAATCCCGGCCAACTCGAACATACCGAGCTTCTTGTTGTACGCGGCGATCTCGCGCTCGCCCTGGAAGACCTGGATCTGCACGGACGGCTGGTTGTCGTCGGCTGTGGTGAAGATCTCCGAGCGCTTGGTCGGGATCGTGGTGTTCCGCTCGATCAGCTTGGTGAAGATGCCGCCCTTGGTCTCGATGCCCAGCGACAGCGGGGTCACGTCGAGCAGCAGGACGTCCTTGACCTCGCCCTTGAGCACGCCGGCCTGGAGGCAGGCGCCGACGGCGACGACCTCGTCCGGGTTCACGCCCTTGTTCGGCTCCTTGCCGCCGGTCAGGTCCTTGACCAGGTCGACGACGGCGGGCATGCGGGTCGAGCCGCCGACGAGCACCACGTGGGCGATGTCGCTCAGCTTGATGCTGGCGTCCTTGATCACCTGCTGGAACGGGCTCTTGCACCGGTCAAGCAGGTCTGAGGTCATCTTCTGGAATTCGGCCCTGGTCAGCTTGGTGTCCAGGTGCAGCGGTCCCTGCTCGGAGTGCGTGATGTAGGGCAGATTGATCTGGGACTCGGTCGAGCTGGATAGCTCGATCTTGGTCTTCTCCGCGGTCTCACGGAGCCGCTGGAGCGCCATCTTGTCGGCCGACAGGTCGACGCCGTAGCTGTTCTTAAAGTCTTTGACCAGCCAGTCCACGACCTTCTGGTCCCAGTCGTCACCACCGAGGTGGTTGTCGCCGCTGGTCGCCTTGACCTCGACGACGCCCTCGCCGACCTCAAGCAGCGAGACGTCGAAAGTTCCGCCGCCCAGGTCGAAGACCAGGATCGTGGCCTCACCAGCCTTGTCCAGGTGGTAGGCAAGCGCGGCAGACGTCGGCTCGTTGATGATCCGCAGTACGTTCAGGCCCGCGATCTGGCCGGCTTCCTTGGTGGCCTGCCGCTGGGCGTCATTGAAGTAGGCGGGGACGGTAATGACCGCGTCGGCCACGTTCTCGCCCAGGTAAGACTCTGCGTCCCTCTTCAGCTTCTGCAGGATGAACGCGCTGATCTGCTGTGCGGTGAACTTCTTGTCGTCGATCTTGACGGACCAGTCGGTGCCCATCTGGCGCTTGACCGACCTGATGGTCCTGTCGACGTTGGTCACCGCCTGGCGCTTGGCGACCTCGCCGACGAGCACTTCACCGTTCTTCGCGAAGGCGACCACGGACGGTGTGGTCCGCGAGCCCTCAGCGTTTGCGATAACCGTGGGCTCGCCGCCCTCCAGAACGGCGACGACGGAGTTGGTCGTTCCGAGGTCTATGCCTACCGCTCGTGCCATGTGTCAGTCCTTGTTTCTGTTGTCGGTGCGATTCTTCGGCCGTGCCATTGACCTGCGTCTTTGGCCTGGCCCTCAGTCCGGTCGCGATGATCCGCGCGGCCGTCCGAAGATTGAGTCTTGTCGGCGCAAGTTTGCCATCGTGCCTAGGTCAAGTCAAATGAGTTGAGTCACTTAGGCTCAACTTTGCCGTGGAGGCGGCTATTCCCGCTGGAACGCCAGAACAAGGCGATCTGGCGCGCCATTGAGGACGCCGCCCGCCGGGTCATCCGCCCCGCCGGTGACACGTACAACATCGTGCTCGGGCTGAATGATGTCCCTGATTACCAGAGCGCTCAACAGCAGGACGGTCAGGAACCTGGCCAGCAGCGCGGCAAAATACCATCCAGGGCTGACCGAGTCGGGGAAGGGAGCGCCGCCCTTGATCACGAAGATGAGGTAGCCCCAGATCGCGTAGAAGTACGCGACCTCCGCTGCCTGCCACAACAGGTATCCGCCGATCCGTGGCCTGGCGAGCACGACGAGCGGGACTAGCCAGACGACGTACTGCGGCGACCAGACCTTGTTCGTCAGCAGGAACGCTGCGGTCATCAGGAAGATCAGCTGCGGCAGCCGCGGTCGCCTCGGCGCCAGCAGGGCGAGCGCTGCCACGCCGACGCATGCGACCAGGAACAGCAGGGCTGAGGTGAGATTGATCGCCGAGATCGACAGGCCGCCGAGAACGGGCCACTGTTCGGTCTGGAAGAAATACCAGATGGAACCCCAGTCAGCCCCGCGTCCTGCGTTGAAGCTATAGAAGGTTGCCCAGCCGGTGGTCGCCGCCACCGCGATCGGGACATTGACCACGAGCCACGCTCCGAGGGCTGAGCCGGCGGTCAGCCAGAACTCTCTGAGCCGGCCGGCGCGCAGGCAGAGCAGGAACAGCGGCGCCAGGCAGATCACCGGGTAGAACTTTGTCGCCACCGCCAGGCCCAGCAGCAGGCCCGCAAGGACCGGCCGCTTTGCCGCCCATGCCGCGAGCGCTGCCATCGAGAGCGCCATCGCGATCAGGTCCCAGTTGATGAACGCCCCGAGAATCAGGGCAGGCGAGAGCGCAACGAGCAGACCGGTCCATCGGCGCCTGCGGCCAGCGCAATAGGCCGTCGCAACCACGCCGCCGACCAGGCAGGCGGTGAGCAGCGCGACGGTGACGTCGTAGAACTCACGGCCCCGCAGGCCGGCGTCTGACTCGCCGTGCACGACCCACGCGGCCGCCTGCATGACGCCACCCATCACCACCGGGTACTCGACATAGTGAGGGGCCGCGGCGTGACGGCTGAAGTAGGGGACCTTGCCCGCTGAGAGGCCCTCGACGAAGTAGAGCGGATAGATATCGGTGTAGCAGTGCGCCTGGTACTGCTCGACGCCGACGTTCCAGGCGCCGGCCCGGCAGGCGGCCTTGGCGATCGAGCCCAGCGCGCCGCCGAGCAGGCTCGCCAGGATCAGCACGACGATCGATCCGGCAACGACGGCGGCGCGCGTCGATCCCGCCCGCCCTGACGGTGGCGATGCGCCCACGTCGCGTCCGGCTGCCCCGGCTCCTTCGTATCCGGCCGGCGGCTCGGCTTCGCGCCCGGCCGCTTCGCCTGCTACACGCCCGGCGCCGCCTGCTGCGCGTCCGGCTTCGTCGTCCACCTGATGCTTCTCGTTTTCCCGCGAGTGATCTCGTGCCTTTACCTTGGTTGCAGACGACCGTCTGTGTGTGATTGCGGTGCCTAGTAACGTTCGGCGACATTCGGTCGCCTTCGCTTGCTTCGCGTGCGCACAATCTAGCGGCCGGTCCTAGGCGATAGCTAACTACAAGGATTTGAGGCGTTGGCAGGACGACGTGCGGTTGCCGCATCCGACAGCGAAGCCGAGGCCCCGCAGGACGCCGAGATCGGGCAGGCCGCAACAGTGCGCTGGACAGCGGCTGTCGTCATTGCCTGCTACCTTGCTGGCGCGCTTGCCCTGACCTGGCGCCTGTGGGCCGATCCCGCATCCAGGACCGTGGCGGGGAACCCGACCGACGCCGACCTGTTCGCCTGGTATCTGCGGTACGCCGCCGACTCCGTCGCCCATGGCCATCTGCCGGCCCTGGTGACGACCGCCATGAACGCCCCGGTCGGTGTCAACTTGATGTGGAACACCTCGGTGCTGTTGCCAGGGGTGCTACTCACGCCCGTCACCTTGCTGTTCGGTCCGCAGGTCAGCCTGAGCGTCCTGGCGACGCTGGGATTCGCCGGATCGGCTGGCGCGCTGTACTACGTTCTGCGGCGCTGGAATGTCAGCGCCGGCGCTGCCGCGCTCGGCGGAGCTGTGTACGGGTTCTCGCCCGCCCTGCTGCACTCCGCGCTCGGTCACTTCAACCTGCAGTTCGCGGTGCTGCCGCCGCTGATCGTCGACGCCGGGCTTGCGATCGCGGCAGGACGGCCACCGGCGCCAGGCCGAACCTACCGGCTGCATCTGCGCACGAAGCCTGAGAGCGCCGACGGGCCGTTGCCTGAGCCGGGCTCCGGCCGTGGCGGGCCGCTCGCAAGGGTTCCGCCAGTTCTGTGGGATGGCCTGAAGCTCGGCCTGCTGATGGCGGCCCAGCTGTTCGTCAGCGAAGAACTGGCGCTGCTCACGGCGATCACTGCCGTGGTGCTCGTGGCCGGGCTCGCCGTTTTCCGGCCTGCCGCAGCGGCGCGACGAGCTGGTCCGGCCGCCGGCGGTCTGCTTGTCGCCGCGATCATCACCCTCGGCATCACCGGTCACGCGCTTTTGACGCAGTTCAGCGGACGGCTGGTGCAGCACGGGGCGTTGTTTCCGCCCGACTACTACGTCAACGACCCGTCCAATTTCGTCACGCCAGACTCGTACCAGCTTCTTCACACGGCGGGGACGGCCACAACGGCCGCGAAGTACCAGGGCGGCGCGACCGAGTACCTGGCGTACCTGGGCTGGCCGCTGATCATCGCTCTGGTGCTGGCGGCGGTCGTCTGCTGGCGCAGGCCAGCGGGGCGGGCCTGCGCATTCGCACTCGTCGTGCTCGGGGTCTTTTCCTTCGGCGGCCATCCGCTGATCGGCGGCACCTTGAGCCCGACGGTGAACCTGCCATGGCACTGGATCGAGCAGCATCAGCTACTCGCGTCGGTGCTGCCGGACCGGTTCTCGATCGTTGCCGACGGCGTGGCCGCTGCCTTGCTCGCGTTCGGTGTCGACGGCGCCCGCGTGTGGCTGGCCGACCGGCGCTGGCACACACCTCTGGTGCTGCCCGCGGCAGCGCTTTGCTGCCTGCCGCTGCTGCCGAGCCCCGTAGTCGCAGGGGTCGTGACACCGCTGCCGGTTGGCTGGTCACAAACGTTCACCGCGCTGCATCTGCGCCCAGGAGCACCGGTCCTGGTGGTGCCCGTGCCGACGAACATCCTGACCGTCACGATGCGCTGGCGGGCTGAAACCGGCCAGCCGGACTCCATCGTCGGCGGCTACTTCATCGGTCCGGGCTGGGGCGGCCAGGCTTATATCGGCGGTAACGGAGTCAGCCCTGTTGCCTGGTATCTGGATCAGCTCTGGGCCTCTGGACTGCCGGGGAGGAGCCCGTTCGCGGCCGCCGCACTCGGCGCCGGGCTACCGGTCGCGATCCGTGGCGGCGGGCCCGCGCCGACCGGGAAGCCGCCGCCGATCGCTCAGGTCCGGGCGGCTCTCGCGGGCTGGCATCCGGCCGCGATCGTGGCCGTGACCGCGGCGAGTTCCCCGCTGGCCGCGTACCTGGTCAAGCTGCTCGGCCCGCCGGCAGTTCAGTCCGGCATCGTGCTGGCCTGGCGTCGCTGAATTTCATCCCGCAGCTACCGGCAGGAAGCGCTAAGTTACTGTTCGGTAATCGTAGGATTACCGGAGTCGCTTGTCAGTAGCGGGACGTAATCCTGATCGGCGTACGCTGGCACCCAACGCCGTCCCCGGAGGTCAATTTGGCGCTGCGGATCATCATCGGACTCGCCCTGACCGTGATCGCGGCGGCGATCGCGGGTCGCAGGCTGTGGTGGCTGTACCGGCTGGCGACGAGCGGGCAGCCAGCACCCGAGCGGATTGCTGCGCTGAGGGAACACCCAGGTCGCGGCGCCGAGACCCAGGTCAGCGAGGTCTTCGGGCAGCGCAAGCTGCTGCAGTGGACCGTCCCGGGAATCGCGCACTTCATGACGTTCTGGGGCTTCATCATCCTGCTGCTGACGATCATCGAGGCGTACGGCGCCCTGTTCAGCAAGACGTTCGCCATCCCCGGCATCGGGACGTGGGCGTGGGTCGGGTTCCTCGAGGACCTGTTCGCGGTTGGCGTGCTGGTCGGCTTGGCGACATTCACCGTGATCAGGCTCCGCAATAACCCGAAGACCGAGGGCCGGAAGTCGCGGTTCGCGGGCTCGCACACCGGCGCCGCGTGGCTCGTGCTGGGTCTGATCTTCCTGGTGATCGCGACGTTGTTGATCTACCGCGGCGCGCAAATCAACACCGGCGACTTCCCTTATCCGCATGGCGCGTTCGCCTCGCAGATCGCCGGGCACTGGCTCTCGCCGCTGAGCCACGGCGCGAACATGGCGATCGAGACCACGTTCATCCTGCTGCAGCTCGCCGTGATCCTCGGGTTCGGCGTGTTCGTCACCTACTCCAAGCACCTGCACATCGCGCTCGCACCGCTGAACGTGCTGTTCTCACGGCGCCCGAACGGGCTGCGGGACCTGCAGCCGATGCGCTCAAACGGCAAGGTGCTTGACTTTGAGGAGGCTGACCCCGACAACGACATCTTCGGACTCGGGAAGATCGAGGACCTCACCTGGAAGGGGATGCTCGATCTCGGCACGTGCACCGAGTGCGGCCGCTGCCAGTCGCAGTGCCCGGCCTGGGCAACGGGCAAGCCGCTGTCGCCGAAGATGCTCATCCTCGACCTGCGCGACCACGCCTTCGCCAAGGCGCCCTATCTGCTGGCCGGGTCCGATGAGGCGAAGGCCGCTTTGCCCGAGTCAGTGCAGAAAGAGTCGGAACGACCCCTTGTGGGCAAATCGGATGCCAACGGCGTGATCGATCCCGACGTGATCTGGTCGTGCACCAACTGTGGTGCCTGCGTAAACGAGTGTCCGGTCGATATTGAGCACATCGATCACATCACTGACCTGCGCCGGCACCAGGTGCTGATCGAATCCGAGTTCCCCACAGAGGCGTCCGGGATGCTGAAGAACCTGGAGAACAAGGGCGATCCGTGGGGCATGGGCGAGGCGAAGCGCGCCGAATGGATCGGGGAACTGGACTTCGAGGTGCCCGTCGTGGACGGGCCGATTAGCGAAGACGTGGAGTACTTGTTCTGGGTCGGATGCGCGGGTGCGCTTGAGGACCGAGCCAAGAAGACCACCAAGGCGATCGCGACCTTGTTGCACACCGCCGGCGTGTCTTTCGCGGTGCTAGGTCCGGCGGAGACGTGTACAGGCGACCCGGCGCGGCGGATGGGCAACGAGTTCGTGTTCTCGATGCTGGCGCAGCAGAACGTTGAGACCCTGAATGAAGCCGGCGCGCGCAAGGTCATCGCGAGCTGTCCGCACTGCTTCAACACGTTGTCGAACGAGTACCCCCAGCTCGGCGGCAATTACGAGGTGATCCACCACACCCAGCTGCTCGCACGGCTCGTGGCGGAAGGAAAGCTGAAGCCGGTTAATCCGATCGCGGAGAAGATCACCTACCACGACCCCTGCTTCCTCGGCCGCCACAACAAGGTCTACACGCCGCCCAGGGAAATCATGGAGCAGGTGCCGGGCATCCAGGCGCAGGAGATGCACCGCTGCAAGGAGCGCGGGTTCTGCTGTGGCGCCGGCGGCGCCCGAATGTGGATGGAGGAGCGGATCGGGAAGCGGATCAACTCCGAGCGGATCGAGGAGGCCCTCGGCACCGACCCGGACACGATCTCGACCGGCTGCCCGTACTGCTTGGTCATGCTCGGCGACGCGATCAGCGCGAAGAAGAGCTCAGGGGAGGCCAAGGACACGCTGGAGGTCGTGGACGTGGCTCAGCTACTCGCCCGCTCAATCACCCAGCCTGAACCCGCCACGCCTGGCGGCGCGCCAGCCTCTGATTAAGGCGCTGCGCTCGACGGGACTCGGCTCGGCGCCGAATGCCCGGCGGTTCTACTCTGCTCCGCTGAAGGTCCAGCCGTAGGCCAGGCACTGACGCTTGACCTGCTTCAGGCTGAAGAAGGTAGCGAGGGAGACTACGGTGCCCGTTCCGGCGATGGCCAGTCCCCGGTTGTTGACCCGCCCGCCGCCGATCGTGATCACGGTGAGCTGGGATCCCGACTCGCGCGACAGCGTCGCCCGCTCGCCATTCGCGCCGACCAGCGTGATCGCTTCGGCCGACACTTCAAGACGGCTGGGGCGCACGATGAGCCGGATCCACCCGCCGAGCATGATCAGCACAATGGCGCCGCCAACAAGCAAGGCAGCGATCCGGCCGCCGGTTGTCTGAGCATTAGCAGCGCCCAAGCCGAAAGCCACAGCAAGCACGGCAACCAGCCCGCCGAGAAGGCCATCACGCTGAGCCCGGCTTTGGTGTATAACGGTCATTCTGACGCCTTTGTTGAACCGACGACAATGGATTCCTGATTATCACCTCCCGCCGGAATGAGCAATGGCGCAGCTGGGAGTTATGCGGGAGCCTGGCGGGTGGTTGGGAGCCAGATCCGGACGCGAGTGCCGTGGCCTGGCCATGACTCGAGCGTGGCCTGGCCACCGTGCGCGGTGGCGATCGCCTGGACGATGGACAGGCCAAGCCCGCTGCCGCCACCGGCTGTGTAGTCATCATCGCCGGAGTCTCCCGCGCCGTCAGGATGCTCGGCCGCGCGGTGGAACCGGTCGAAGGCCCGCGCGGCGTCTGCTGGCGACATGCCTGGCCCGGAGTCGGCAACCTCGATGAGCACCCCGCCCTGAATGGCGCCTAGCCGCACCGCTATCTGTGCGGAAGGCGGCGTATGGGCACGGACGTTGCCGAGCAGATTGGCGAGCACCTGGCGGATCCTGCGCTCGTCGACGACGGCGATCAGCCGGGGCGGCGCCTGGGCGCTGACCGGGCGATCAGGCTCGACCGCCATCGCGTCGGCAACGGCGTCGCGCACCACGATCGCGAGATCGGTCTCGGTGAGGTCGAGGGAGGAGGTCCGGTCCAGCCTGGCCAGCTCGAGCAGTTCGGCGACGAGCGTTGACATGCGCTGGGCCTCCTGCTCGATCCGGCGCATCGCGCCAGGCAGCTGCTCAGGGCCAAGGGCGCCCTGGCGATACAGCTCGGCGTAGCCGCGGATCGTGGTCAGGGGCGTGCGTAGCTCGTGCGACGCGTCCGCGGCGAACTCCCTGACCTTGCGTTCGGAGTTGAGCCTGGCTCCGAAAGCCTGCTGAATCCGGTCCAGCATCGTGTTGATGGCGGCGCCGAGCCTGCCGACCTCGGTCTGGTCATCGGCGGCGGTCATCCGCGCGGTCAGATCGCCGCGCGCGGTGATGTCGTTGGCGGTGCTTGCCATCCGGTCCAGCGGGCCAAGGCCGCGCCCGATCAGCCACTGCCCGCCGATGGCGAGCAGGGCCACCAGCCCTCCGCCGGTGATCATCTCGATCAGGATCAAGCCACGGAGCTGCCTGGTCAGCGTCTTCGACTGCTCGGCCACGACTACAACGCTCTCTTGCTGGGACACGTTCTCGGTTGCCGGGACCAGGCGGGCCGCCGCCTGCAGGCCGTCAATCAATCCGACGGTCGGAACCGGGAACCAGTGGCCGCTCTTGCCCAGGCTGATGACTTCGGCCGGGCCCATGCGCCTGACCGCCACGACCAGTGCGCGGGTAGCCGGCAATACCGGCCGCGTCACCGGCCGGACGGAGAACGGGCTGAACGTGACCTCGACCGCCGAGACACCCTGGGCCGGCCGGAGAGCGATGTCAGCCGGGCTTCGTGTGCTCTCTGCCAGGATCGTCGCGTGGAACTGGCTCCGCAGATGCTGAGCGAACAGCGCAGTGCTGACGATGCCCATGACTAGCAAAAACACCGCGGTGACCGCGATCTGGAGCAACAAAAGCCTCGTGCGCAGCGACAGGCCACCTGGCTCGGTGCGCATGCCTGCGGCATGCGGCTGCCATTCTGGGTGCCCGTTTGAATCGGCCTGGGCGGCTCGCGCGGTCGGTCGTGCGTCCCGAGCGGTCGTTGTCCGCGCGAGCGTCGTGCGAGCGGAGTCGTTGCTAAATGGAGCCCCCGCGTTCACATGGGACCCGGCCGCGTGCGTATGGGCCCGATCGCCGCTCGCATGTGCACGATCTGCGCTCATGGCTGACCCGGCTCCGCCCCCCGTCGCCCGGGATCGTCGGGTCCGCCGTTGCCCTCGTCATTGTGCTCACACAGATCTCCGGCAGCCGATGCTGATCGGCCCGGACCCATGTCGACGGAATCGCCCGGGTCCGAGGCCGGCCCGCTGCTCCCGGCCGGGCTTCCAGGTTCGTCTCTGGACTGCCAGGTCTGCCTGGCCTGGTGAGCCCGGTGCGCGGCGGCATGCTCGGGCAGCCTAAGGCTGTAGCCGACGCCGCGCTGGGTGTGAATCAGCGGCGGGCCGAGCGGATCGAGCTTGCGGCGCAAGTAGCTGACGTAGGTCTCGACGATCTGCGACTCGCCTGCGTAGTCCCAGCCCCACACGTTCTCCAGCAGCTGGGCCCTGGTCAGGACGCGGCCCTGGTGGCGCATCAGATATGCGAGCAGCTGGAACTCGGTCTTGGACAGCTCGACCGGCGTCTCGCCGCGGCGCACCGTCCACCGGGACTCATCGAGCTCGAGATCACCGGCCCGCAAGATGTCGTCGTGATCGCCGTAAATGGCCGGCCGTGCCGACCTGGACGCTCTTCTCAGCACGGCCCGGACCCGCGCCACGAGTGCCTCGACCGAGAACGGCTTCGTCACGTAGTCATCGCCGCCGATGGCAAGGCCAGTCACGGTATCCGACGACGTGTCCCGCGCGGTCAGGAAGATGACCGGCACCTCGTTCCCGCCGGCACGCAGGCGGCGACAGACCTCGAAGCCGTCGATGTCAGGGAGCATGACATCAAGCACGATCAGGTCCGGCGTGGTCGCCTCTGCCTGGCGGATCGCGTCGGTGCCGTTCGACGCGGTGCTCACCGTGCAGCCGTGAAACTTCAGCGCGACTTGGACTAGCTCGCGAATGTTCGGCTCGTCGTCGACGACGAGCACGCGTGGTATCCGTTCTGCCTCGGACATGGCTGATGCTGGCTCACAGTTCGCTTGATCGAATGGCGCTGCAACGCCCTGAGCAGGAGAGTACGGGATCAAGTCGTCACAGCCTGGACTTCTGCGCGCAGATCCGCAGATTAGCGCCCAGGATCGTCACCGGCCGGCCGCGTGGTCGCCGATGAGGACCCTGCGGGCCTGGTCGGTGCTCCCGGCTACCAAGCCCAGGACCGCGACACGCTGGCCGGCGGCCAGCACATCCGAGCTGACCTTGTGGTCGTCGCGGTACACGCGTGTCTCGCTGCCGATCCGCCACGTCCAGGTCACGCCGTCGGCGGCCTTAATCACGACCGAGCTGCCCGAGATCGACTGGACGATCCCGCGCTCGAACGCGATGGTCTTCGGCCCGTTCTTCGACGCGACCGTCACCTGCCCGTGCATCGTCCGGCGCAGCAGCACGGCGAGCCGCGCTTCCCTGGCTTGCACGCTCCCGATCATCGCGGCTCGCAGCCGGCGGAACCGCCGGAGGCATGTGTGCAGCCTGGTCCGGGCAGCAACTTCACGCCCCGTGGAGCGTAGGTGCCTAGCCGACGCGATGCACGCGTGGAACCTGGCCTTCGCCGCTAGTGCCGCAGCCCAGTGTCTCCCGCCCCAAGAGGCGCCGAAACTAGACGCGCCCGACGTGGCGCCGGCGCCCTGGCCGTTGCCGCCCGACGGCGAAGCTGCCTTCCCCATGAGGACGAAACCAGCAGCCTGTGCGTCGGCGCCGGCGCTGCCACCGGTCAGGGTTGCGCCGAGCAATGACACGCCCACCAGGACAGCTGCGGCGCTGAGGCCAATTGCCCATCGAGCCTTGGTGCCCAGGCGTCGTTCCCGGGTACTGCCAGTTGCGCCCCGGCCAAGACGCTGCGCGTCGGGCTCAGGCCGCCGCGAGGGCTGAGGCGGCCAGCCGGTGTCGCCAAAGGTTCGCGGAATGTTCACCTCGTCCATGGCGGTGAGCTTGCCAGCCTGGCCTGGGATCTGCGCAGGCGGAGTCTGAGATCTCCACGCGCGCAGCCTGAGATTTCGCTGAGAAGGCCGTTACTCCGGGTGCACCCGGGTCTCGCTACATCCGGTCGGGAACCGGGATGCCGAGTAGGTCGAGCCCGCTTAGCAGCACCCTCAGCGTCAGAGCCGACAGCGCCAGCCGCGAATTCGTGGTCTCCGCGCTGCCCGCCTTCAGGACAGGGCACTGCTCGTAGAAGGTCGTAAAGTCGCTTGCGACGTCGAACAAGAACCCGGCGAGCTTGTGCGGCTCGGCGTGCTTGGCCGTCTCCTCGACGGCAGCACCGAAGCCGAGCAGCCGGAGCGCCAGCTCCCTTTCCGCGGGCGCGCCCAGCACGATCGGCCCGGTCGCCGACTCCGGCGCCAGCTTGGCTCTGGCGAAGATAGACCTGATCCGCGCGGCAGCGTACTGCAGGTAAGGACCGGTGTTGCCGTTCAGCGCGAGCAGACGGTTGAAGTCGAGGACATAGCCAGAGCTCCGCGCGACGGACAGGTCGCCGTACTTCAGCGCGCCAACACCCACGTCCTCGGCGATCTTCGCTCGCAACTCCGGGTCGTCGTAGCGATCCTTGATCACTTCTTCTGCCCGTTCGACGGCCTCGTCAATGAGCTCGGCCAGCTTGAACTGGCCACCCGACCGGGTACGCAGCCGCTGGCCCCCTGGCCCGGTCATCAGGCCGATGACCGCATGCTCGGCGCTGACCGCCTCGGTCAGCCAGCCTGCCTGCCTGGCGACAGCCATCACCATCGCTAGGTGCTGCCGCTGTTCTGAGCCGACGACATAGATGATGCGATCGGCGTGCAGGTCAAGGAGCCGGTACCGGATGGCGGCCACGTCGGTGGCGGCATACCCGTAGCCACCGTCGCTCTTGCGCAGGATCAGCGGCAGTGGGCCCCCGTCTCGGCCGGTGAAGCCGGGCGGGAACGCGCACAGCGCACCATCGCTGATGGTCGCGACGCCCATCCGCTCAAGCTCGCTGCAGAGGTCGTCGAGCATCGGGTTGTAGAAGCTCTCCGGGTCCATGTCGGCGTCGGTGAGAGTGATGTGCAGCCGCGCGTACAGCTTGCGCAGGTATTCCATCGAGTCCGTGACGAGCAACTGCCAGAGCCGCAGCGACTGCTCCTCGCCGGCCTGGAGCTTGACGACGCGGCGCCGAGCCCGGTCGGCGAAAGCGGGGTCAGTGCGGAATTTCTCGTTGGCCGCCTGGTAGAAGTCTGTGAACTCGCCGGCCGCGAGCTGGTCATAGGTCGCTTGCTCGCCTACCTCGATGGCGTGCTCGATGAGCATCCCGAATTGCGTGCCCCAGTCGCCGAGGTGGGCGGCTCGGATGACGGTATTACCAAGATGCTCCATCACGCGCACGATCGCGTCGCCGACGCCGGTCGCACGCAGGTGCCCGGCATGCAGCTCCTTGGCGACGTTGGGGCCTGAGTAGTCGACCACGACAGTCCGCGGCCTCTCGGCCCGCCTGACATCGAGCCTCGGATCGGCCAGCTGCGCAGTCGCGGTCTCGCCGAGCCACGAATCGCGCAGGGTGATGTTGATGAATCCCGGCCCGCTTACTTCGGCGGCGGCCACCATCGGAGACCCCCTCAGGTGGCCCGCCATCTGCGTCGCGACCTCGCGCGGTTGCTTGCCGAGCCGCTTAGCCAGCGCAAGGGGGACGTTGGACTGAAAGTCAGCGAAATCCGACGGCCGGATCAGCGGGTCCGTGTCGGCATAGTCAGCCCCGAACTCAGCGATAAGCGCGGCGCTCACGTCCGCAGCCAGCGCGGCCTGGAGATCTGCCATGCTTCAGCCTATCGAGCGCAGGCAACGGAATATGTCCGCGTCCGCGCCGGCAAGCATCAGGTCCGGCGCAGGAAGTGGCTAGCACGGCTCGGGCCGAGCCGTGCCCTGATCCGCTCCGCGGTGCGGCCGCGCGTCAGGTCGGCGGCCATCCGGCAGGCGGCGGCCACGCCTCGCTCGCTCGCCGAGCCGTGCGCGATCACGACCGTTCCCTCAAGTCCGATCAGGGCGCCGCCGCCGTAGCTCTCGACGTCTAGCCGTTCCCTGAGCCGACGCAATTCCTTGCGCTGCAGGGCCGCCCCCAGCTTGGTCAACCGCGAAGCCTGGAGCGCCTGTCGGAACTGAGATGCGGTGAAGGCGGCAGTGCCTTCCAGGGTCTTCAGCGCGACATTGCCAGCGAAGCCCTCGGTGACGATCACGTCGACCTTGCCGGCGAGCAGGTCGCATCCTTCTACGTTGCCCGTGAAGTTGATCGCGGCCGCGCCGTGCTGCGGTTCGCCACTGAGCAGCTCATACGCGCGCTTCGTCAGCTTGTTGCCTTTCCCCGCCTCAGTGCCGATGGACAGCAGCCCGACCCGGGGTGACGTGATGCCGAACGCCACCTCTGCGTACGCCGAACCGAGCTGGGCGAACTGGGCCAGCATCTCGGGCTTGGGATCGGCGATCGCGCCGGCGTCGATCAGTACGGTCGGGTGGGGCTGTGTCGGCAGCGCGACCGCGATCGCGGGCCGCACGACACCAGCAACAGGGCGCAGGCGCATTCTCGCGGTGGACACGATCGCGGCCGTGGACCCTGCGGACACCATCGCGGTCGCCTGACCAAGGTGCACGAGCTGGCAGGCCACGGCGATGCTAGATCGCGGCCGCCGCCAGCTCGCCAGCGCTCCATCCTCCATCGCCACCGAGTCTTCGGCTGCCACCAGCCTGACCTGGCCGGTCACACCGTGCTCGGCGAGCAGGGGACGAACTTGCTTTGGCCGTCCGACCACCACCACCCCGATTCCCTGCCGGTACGCCGCCACCGCGCCGGCAACGATCTGCGCAGGCGCGTTGTCGCCGCCCATCGCATCCACGGCGACGACCGGCTGGCTGGCGCTCGCCCGGGCAGGCCGGTAGGCGTCCGTCGTGGCCGCCGGCGTACTGGCGAGACCCGGCTCAGGCGGGTCTTGGGAGCTCTCCGCGGTGCGGCCTTGGGTCACGCCGGAGCCTGCGATGCCTCCGGCAACGTCGCGGACTCTGCCGTGGCGGGGCCGGCCGGGGTGGCCGGCCGGACGCCTCGCTTGATGCCCAGGCAGCTGAGCGACGCCACGACCAGCAAGGCGACCGGCCAGATCATTGTCGAGTGCATGGCCGTCACGTACCCAGCTGAGAACACTTCACTGGCGAGCTTGTGCATCTCGCTGGCCAGCGACGCGGGGGTTCCCTGCGGCAGCTTGATGTTGGCGCCCTGAGTCGGGTTCGCTGCCGAGCCGTTCTGGGCAGCTCTGGCGAACCCGGTGATGAACTTCTGCCTGGCGCCCGGCGGCAGTGAGCTCGCGTGCTGCGTCGCCGCGGGCGGCAGCGAGGCAGCGAGGCGGTTCTGCAGAAGGGCCCCGACCGCCGCCGTACCGATCACGGCTCCGACCTGCCGCACGGTGTTGATCATTCCTGATGCGGCGCCGGCCACGCGCGGCTCGATGTTCCTCATCGCCACCGTCGTCATCGGCGCGAACGTGCAGCCCATGCCGACGCCCGCGATGGCCAGAGGCCAGATGAAGTCCTGCCACTGGGACGCGGTAGTCGCGATCACCGCGGTCAGGCCGAAGCCGGCGGCGAACAACATCAGGCCAGACAGCAGGATGTACTTGCCGCCGATCTTGTCGGTCATCCGGCCGGCGACGGGAGCGACGAACATCGAGATGATGGACGCCGGCGCCATCGTCAGGCCCGCTTTGAGCGCGGAGAAGCCAAGTGCGGACTGCAGGTAGATCGTGAACGGCAAGAAGATGCCCATCATGCCCACCGACAGGACGCCGGAGACCCAGTTCATCAGGCTGAAGTTGCGGTCGCGGAACAGCGCGAACGGAACCAGGGGCTCCTTATCCTGTGTTCGCGCCTGGACCACCAGGAACACCGCGAGGATGACAACACCGGCGGCGATCACCAGCGGGATCGAGATGAACGAAGTGATCTGACCCCAGTTGTACTTCTGGCCCTCCACAAGGCCGTAGCAGATGGCGAGCAACCCGGCGGTGGCGAGCATCACGCCTGTGACGTCGAGCCGATGCCTGGCGCCGACCTTCACGTCCGGGATCAGGACGAAGCTCAGCGCGATCACCGCGACGCCGATCGGCAGGTTGATGAAGAAGATGTACCGCCAGTCGAATGCGCTGACGAGCAGGCCGCCCAGGGTCGGCCCCGCGATGGTGGCGACACCGGCGACGGCGCCCCAGATGCCGAAGGCGGCACCGCGGCGCTGCGGCGGGAACACCGTCGTCAAGATGGCCAGTGTCTGCGGCAGCAGCAGCGCAGCCCCCACGCCTTGAAGGGCGCGGAACGCGATCAGCCATGCGACCGTCGGCGAGGCGCCGCAGGCGGCAGAGGCTAGCGTGAACAAAGTCACGCCCACGATGAAGAGCCTGCGCTGGCCCCACAGGTCACCAAGTCTGCCTGCGGTGATGAGCAGCACGGCGAGCACCAGGGCGTATCCGTTGATCACCCATAGCACCCCGTCCAGGGAGGCGTTCAGCCTGGAGATCATGTCGGGGATCGCGATGTTCACGATCGTCAGGTCGAGCAGTGTCATGAAGAACCCGAGCGACATGACGATGAGCACGGCCCACGGATTGCCGCGGTACTTTCGCACGATGACAAGACCTCCCGGTTGCCGCCACGCAACCTGACAGTTGCCGCAACGCACCCCGCAGTCGGCGCCAGCAGCCGGGCCGGATAGGGCATGCGCTTGCTGCAGCGATGATCGGAGCCGCAGCTATTCCCTCTGCGGAACACCAATCCGGGCTGTTTGGGGGTCCCGGACCGGCCAACTGAATCAGTTACTACTAAGAATGTTAGGCGCAGGTACTGACAGTTCGCCGTGGGCCGGCCGCCTAAATCGTGCGGCTACGCGCAGGGCGAAAGCCGACGCAGAGGGCGTGGACCGGTCACGGGCGGGCAGGCGTGTATTCGCGCTTGAACGCCTAAGCCTGTTCTTTGCGTCCGCGGACAGCACAGTATGCTCCGGCCATGAACTTGAACGGAACGGCAGCAATTGTCTCCGGCGGGGCTAGTGGCCTGGGCGAGGCGACGGTCCGGGACCTGAGTTCGGCGGGCTGCAAGGTCGTCGTCGCCGACCTCAATGAACAGCGCGGCACCGAACTCGCCAAGGAGGTCGGCGGCGCGTTCGCGAGGACCGACGTGGCTGACGAGCAGTCAGTGGCCGCAGCGGTAGCGACCGCGGAAGGCCTCGGAGCACCCTTGCGGGTCATCGTCAACTGTGCGGGCATCGGCTGGGCATCTCGCACGGTGGGGCGCGATGGCACGCCGCACGATCTTGGCGCCTTCCGCAAGGTCATCGACGTCAACCTGATCGGCACCTTTAACCTGATGCGCATCGGCGCCGCGGCGGTGGCGAAGACCGAGCCCGCCGATGCCGATGGGCTGCGCGGCGTGGTCATCAACACGGCGTCGATCGCCGGCATCGAGGGCCAGACCGGCCAGATCGCCTACTCGGCTTCCAAGGGCGGGATCATCGGCATGACCGTTCCCGCCGCCCGGGACCTGGCGGCGATCGGAATGCGCGTCAACACGATCTGCCCGGGGATCATCGACACGCCGATCTACGGGGCCGGCCCGGCCAGCGATGACTTCAAGGCCAAGCTCGTTGCGCCCGTCGTTTTTCCCAAGCGCATGGGCTCGGCGGCAGAGTTCGCGCAGCTGGTCCGGTCGTTGATCGAGAACGACTACATGAATGCCGAGGTCATCCGGTTCGACGGCGGCATCAGGTTCCAGCCCAAGTAACCGCTGCGAAACGGAGGCGCCGCCATGTCAGACGATGCGATCCGCACCGAGGTCAGCGACGGCGTCGCGATCATCACGATCGACCGTCCGCAGGCAAGGAATGCGGTCAACGGCGAGGTTGCCCGCGGCATTGCTGCCGCACTCGAAGAATTCGATGCCCGCGCCGACGTCAGCGTGCTGGTGCTGACCGGCGCGGGGGGCACGTTCAGCGCGGGAATGGATCTTAAGGGTTTTCTGACCGGGGATTCGCCGATCGCGCCAGGGCGCGGCTTCGGAGGGATCGCCGAACGCCCGCCGAACAAGCCCGTGATCGCGGCCGTCGAAGGTTACGCGCTGGCTGGCGGCTTTGAACTGGTGCTTGCCTGCGATCTGGTTGTCGCCAGCGAAGAGGCGAGGTTCGGCCTGCCTGAGGTAAGGCGCGGCCTGGTGGCCGGGGCCGGCGGGCTGCTCAGGCTGCCAACCAGGATTCCGTATCACATCGCGATGGAGATCGCGCTGACCGGCGAGCACTTCCCAGCGGCCAGGCTGGCAGACGCCGGGTTGGTGAATAAGCTTGTCCCGGCGGGCCAGGCACTTCCCGCCGCCGTGGAACTCGCCAGGAAGGTTGCGCTCGGGGCTCCGCTGGCGCTTGCCGCGTCTAAGCGGGTGATCGTCGAGTCGGCCGACTGGGCCGCGAACGAGGCGTTCGCCAAGCAAGGCGAAATCATCGCACCGATCTTCAGGTCCAAGGACGCGATGGAGGGTGCATCCGCCTTTGCCGAAAAGCGGCCGCCTGCCTGGCGCGGTGAATAGCGCGCACGACGGGTGGCGCTAGCCGCCGCGGCGTTCCGCCGTCAGGAGGGCGCGCGATGACAGATCAGCTGATCAGCGTCGTCGTGCCCTTCTACAACAACGCGGCCCTGCTCGGCGACTGCCTGGCCTCAGTCGCCGCGCAGACGTACCGCAACCTGCAAGTTGTCATGATCGACGATGGCTCGACCGACGGCAGCGCCGCTATCGCGCGCGACCAGGCCGCGGCGGATCCGAGATTCGAGCTGATCAGCCAGCAGAACCGCGGTCCCGGCGCGGCGCGCAACCGGGGCGTGGCTGCTGCGACCGGTGAGTTCCTCGCCTTCGTCGACGCCGACGACCTGCTGCCGCCCGACGCCTACGCCACCATGCTCGCGGTGCTCGAACGGACCGGTTCGGACTTCGTCTCGGGCGGCGTACTCAGGCTAAGCGCCGATGGCCTTGGCAGGTCGGGGCTGCACGCGCGGGCCATCAAGGCCCGGCGGCTGCAGACGCACATCAGTCGTGCTCCTGAGCTGTTCTACGACATATCTGTGTGGAACAAGTTGTTCCGCCGATCGTTCTGGGACGCCGCACAGCTCAGCCTCCCCGAGGGCATGCTCTGGGAAGACCTTGTCGCGATGACGAAGGCGCACGCGCTCGCTCGCTCGGTGGACGTGATCACCGAGCCGGTGTACCACTGGCGCGACCGGGATCAGGGCGCGAGGTCGATCACGCAGTCCCGCGCGGACATCGGGAACATCAGGGACCGGATCACGGCCCTGCACATGATCGACGACTTCCTCCGCGAGCGCGGAACGCCGTCCATGCTGCGCCAGCATCAGCACAAGGCACTGATCAACGACCTCTGGCTGTACGTCGGCGACCTGCCCGGAACCGATGCCGCGTACCAGCGCGAGTTCGTGGACCTGACCGCCGGGTACCTCCGCCAGGTGACCCCTGGCCTGACCGGCGACCTGCCCGCGACCCGCAAGCTGGCGTACTACCTGATCGGCCATGATCACCTCGATCAGCTGATTGATTTCGCGCGGTGGCTGGCAGCCAACCCGGGCCGGACGCCGCCGATGGTCAGGGCTCGTAGCCAGGCGCGCCTGCTCGGGCGGCTCGGGCACCTGTCGCGACTCGGCGCTCTCGGCAGGCTCAAGCTGCGTGCCGACCTGCCGTTCCGCGACGATCCTGCCCTCGACATCCCGGACCAGGTGTTCAAGCCCCAGCGGCGCGAATTCGATCCCTACGTCGGCATCGACCGGCTGAGATGGCAGGACAGTTCCCTGCTGATCGAAGGCTGGGCGTACGTGCCGGCGATGGACATCGGCAGGCGCAGGGACGTCACCAAGATCGTGGCGCTGTTGCCGCGCGGGAGCCGCCGGCCGCCGCTGGTGTTGCCTGCCCGGCAGGTCAGGCGTCCCGACATCACCGCCGCCTCTGGTCAGGACCGGTACAGCTACGACTGGGCCGGATTCCGGTGTCAGGTTCCGGCGAGGCTTTTGAAGAACGGCGGCCGCTGGCTGACCGGTACCTGGGACTTCGTGGTGCTGGTCCGCGGTCGCGGAGTGTGGCGGCCCACGCGGCTGCACCTGGCCGGCCCGCCGCCAGCCGATCCCGGCGTCCGTGAGGTCGCTCCCGGCGTGCTCGCAAACGTGCAGTGGACCGGCGGCCGGATGCAGCTGAGCCTCCGGCGAGGTCAGGTTGGCCCGGCCGATCGCCAGGCGGCGCCGGAGCTGGAGCAGTCGTGGGACAGCAACGGAACCATGATCGTGCGCGGCACACTGCCTGCGGCGCCCGCCGGTCCCAGCACTCCCGCCGCGTCCGCCATTCCCGCACCGGGGAACGTTCATGTGGTGCTACGGCACCTCGACGGCTGGGACACGCACACAATCCAGGCCGAAGTGTCCGGCGGAACCTTCCGCGCTGCCGTCCCGGTCGGTGCTATCGAGGTGTTCGGCGAACGACAGCCGCTACGGGACGGGCGGTGGTCGGTGACGCTGGCAGGGCCTGACGGGCCGCTCGGTAGTGGCGCGGTCGTGGCCGACGGCAGGCCGGTTCCGATCGGGCCCAAGCTCTACCGCTGCACCGCCGATGGCGTCGGGTTGGTGCTGGTCGTCGGCCCGGTCCTCGGAGTGACCGAGCGCGGGCGGATCCGCCGTCGCCTGCTCCGCGACATCTACTACCGGGCCCAGCGGTTGCTGCCGATCCGCGAGCAGATATTGTTCAGCAGCTTCCACGGCAAGCTATGCGGCGATAACCCCCGCGGGATAGCCGATGAGCTTCGGCGCAGAGGTGATTCAAGGCAGACCATCTGGGCGATCAACGACCGCTCGGTGCTGGTGCCGCCCGGAGCCGATTCTGTGCTGATCGGGACGCGTGCGTACTTCCGCGCGCTGGCCAGGTCCCGGCACCTGATCTACAACGATCACGTTCCGCTTCCTTATCGCAAGCGCACCGGCCAGCGGCACGTGCAGACCTGGCACGGCACCCCCTTGAAGCGGCTCGGCTTTGATATCGGCACGCCAAGTTCGGCCAGCGGGGTCAGATACCTCGACTACATGGCCGCCGACGTCGCCCAATGGGACCTGTTGCTGTCGCCGAATCCATTCAGCACTCCGATCATGCGCCGGGCGTTCCGGTTCACCGGTGAGATTTGCGAGACCGGCTACCCCCGCAACGACGCCCTGGTGGCGGCGGCAGCCGCAAGCGGCAATGGGAGCATGCGGGACGCGGATCCGGGGAGCGCGGCGATCAGGCAGCGGCTGGGGCTGCGCCCGGGCTTGAAGGTCGCGATGTACGTGCCTACCTGGCGCGACAACCAGCACGACGAGGCCGGCCGTTACCTGCTGGACTTCCGTCTGGACCTGGCGGCGGCCGCGGATCGTCTTGCCGGGGAATGGGTACTGCTGATCAGGGGTCATCACCTGATGGCCGGAGGGATTCAGGCCGCCGCGATTCCGGGTTTCACGATTGACGTCACCGGCTACCCCGATGTCGGCGACCTGCTGCGTATCACGGACGCGCTTATTACCGACTACTCATCGGTCATGTTCGACTTCGCGCCGACCGGCCGGCCAATGCTGTTCTTCACCTATGACCTCGAGTCTTACCGCGACAAGCTCCGCGGCTTCTATTTCGACTTCGAGTCGGAAGCGCCCGGGCCGCTGCTCGCTACCTCCGATCAGGTCGTCGCCGCGGTCGCCGACATCGACTCGGTAGCGGCCAAATACGCTGCGGCGCACTCGGCGTTCACCGCTCGGTTCTGCCCGCTCGACGACGGCAAGGCGTCCGCCCGCGCCTGCGATCGGATCTTCGCCCGATGAAGGGCGCCTGGATCCGCAGCTCGGGTGCGGGCTCGGGCGATGCGCCCGGTTCTGCCACGCCCCGCGACTCCGCGTCTGCGACCGGCTCCGGCTCCGCGGTCGGTTCTGCCGGTCCGGCTCACTCCGCGGGTGCGCCCGGTTCGACGGGGTCGGCGGGACCTGCTGTGTCGGCCGGTCCTTCCGAGCCTGGCGCCGGGGGCCTAGCCGGAATGCGGCCCGCATCCGGATGGCCAGTCGGCTGGCTGGTCGTGATCATCCCGGCGCTGGCAGAACTGATTGTTGGCGGCTATAGGATCGGCGTTCCGTCGCTGTGGCGAGATGAGGCCGCGACCATCTCAGGCTCCCAACGGTCCCTGTCCGCGATTGTGACAATGGTGGGGCACCAGGACGCGGTGCACGCGCCGTATTACGTGCTCATGCACCCCGTCATCGCGGTCGGCGGCACCTCAGCAACCGTGCTCCGGCTGCCCTCCCTGATCGCGATGACGCTCGCCGCCGGTCTCACCGGCGCGCTAGGCCGGCGTCTCACCCAGGCATCTGGCTTGCCGGGGCCAGCGATCGTCGGACTGCTAGCCGGCCTAGGGCTGGCGGCGGTTCCGCTGACAACGCGTTATGCGCAGGAGGCCAGGCCGTACGCCTTGACCACGCTCTTCGCGGTCGCCGCGAGCTACGCGTTCCTGCGGGCGCTGGAGTCACCGCGCTGGCGGTGGTGGGTGGCATATGCGGCATCCTTGCTGCTGGCCGGCCTGTTCAACCTGTTTGCGGTGCTGCTCGTGATCGCGCACGGAGTGAGCCTGATCTGGCTTGCCAGGGTGAATGCGGCGGTCTCCGACCGCGACGGGCAGCCGGCCGCGGTCAGCGCCGCCATGGTCAGGCGCTGGCTGGCCTCGTGTGCCGCAGCGGTCGTTCTGCTCGGCCCGGTCATAGTTCTGAGCGCCGGTCAATCTACCCAGCTCAACTGGGTCAGGCGCCCCGGTTTCGGCACGCTGGCGGCGCTGGTGCGCGACTTCTCGGGAGCGACGGCGCTGATCCCGGTCATCGCCGTGATCGCTCTGCTCGGATGCGCCGCAGGACTCGGGCCTAGCGGCGGTCAGAAGCGCCCAGCCCTAACCGCGATAGCGCTGCCCTGGCTGGTCGTTCCGCCCGTGCTGCTGATCGTGGTCTCGTTTATTCATCCCTACTACGTCGAGCGGTACGTTCTGTATTGCCTGCCTGCGTTGGCCATCCTTGTCGCGGCCGGGCTGGTTTGGCTGGTCACGCTCACAAGGCGGGCCCTCGCCGGGCGCGGCCTGCGCGCGCGGCTCGCGGATCTACTTGCCGCGGCTCCGTCGGCCGTACTCGCATTGCTCATCGTGGGAGTTCTCATCGGCCCGCAGCGAGAGATCAGGCAGGTCAACGCCCGCCCCGACGATCTGAAAGCCGTCGCGGCGGCAGTTGCAGGACATGAACGGCCCGGCGACGGGGTGCTGTACCTGCCTCGCGATGCCGACGCGGTGGGAGAGGCTTATCCGGCCGCGTTCCGCCATCTGCGCGATATCGGGCTCGGCAGTTCAGCGCTGGCATCGGGAACGCTCCGAGGGATCGCGGCTCCGCCGCGAGTCGTGGCGAGCAGGCTAGCTCACTTGCGGCGGCTCTGGACCGTCCAGTGGGTTCATCCGCTCTCCACGTCGTCGGCGGCGCCGTCGCAGCTGACCAGGATTCTGTCGGGGCTTCATCTGATCCGCTCATGGCGGATCCAGTCGGTGGTGCTGCGGCTCTACGCCGCGTCGTCCCGCTAGGCCGTCTGGAATGGAAAGTGCCCCGCCGCCTGATGGCGGCGGGGCACTGCTGTGCGGGCTGGCCGGAACGGGGGCTCGTGCCAGTCCGGTGGCCTGGCCGGGGGTTGCCGTGCCAGTCATGCTCCCGGCCCCTGGGGATGGGCCGGGGTGGCCGTTGCCCGGGGGGCGTGGCCGGGCCGCCGCCTCCGGCGGGGGTGCGGGAGGCGGCGGGGCAGGGCGGGTCAGGCGGCGGGGTGGCTGGCCAGGGTGTGGCGGAGCTTGCCGCGGGCGCGGTGCAGCCGGGACATCACGGTGCCGAGCGGGGTGCCCATCAAGGCGGCGACCTCGCGGTAGGGGTAGCCCTCGACGTCGGCGAGCCAGATGGC
>DATAEH010000097.1:0-3415 GCA_036258115.1 Streptosporangiaceae bacterium | reverse complement strand
CTCGTCGCCCGCATAGTCGGTCGAGTACGCGAGCATGGTGCCGCCTGGGCTCACGCTGAACGCGCCCAGCGCGAAGTACGGCTGATCACCGGCAAGATCGTTCCCGTCGAGCAGGACCTCCTCGCCTTCCAGCGGCGAGCCGTCCTCGGTCATCGGTGGGCGCTCGTCCTCGCCACGCACCGCGCGGCGGCAATGCACCGCGTACTGTTGCCCCTCGACGGTCCGTGAGTAGTACCACCAGCCACGCCTGCGAGTCGGCACGGACAGGTCGGTCTCCTTGGTCCTGCCCTTGATCTCGCCGAAGATCTGATCTCGCAGCCCTGCCTGGGCGGACGTCAAGGCCTCGGTGTAGGCGTTCTGCGCCTCGAGGTAGGCGATGGTGTCGGGATTGTCTTTATCAGCGAGCCAGGCGTACTCGTCGACGAACGTGTCGTCGTGAAAAGTGCGCTCGACAGGGACTCGCTTGGCGGCTGGCGCTTCTGAGCTCATGGCTGCCGATTCTATGGAGGGCTCGGCTGCGCCCCTTAGCCGCGCCGCATCCGCGGCACTGCGGGGTCAGCCGGCTAGGGGGGAAATCGACGGGCCGGCGAAGGGCTGCGTCTGGCTTTGGGTGGTGGCCAAGCTGCGGCCTGGGGCAGCGCTCAGTCCGGTGCAGCGGCGCAGGCCTTCCCATCGCTGCAGCGCGGTCGTCGCCGCCGAGCCGGACAACGGGACTGGGAGACCGCCGGAGATCTGGGCCGGCCGCCAGCTGAACTTGTCGATGTGGCGGCCGGTGACTGTCACGTGCAGCGCTCCGCTGTAAATCTCGGGCGGCGAGGTGTTGTAGAACGCCAGGTTCCCCAGGCCGTAGTCGACCAGCGCGGTCCCCAGGTAGCCAGCGCCTAGCTCCACGTGGGCGTGGCTGCCAACGACGATGTCCGCGCCGGCCTTCACCAGCGCTTTGGCGAGCGGCGCCTGGACTGAGTTGGGGCACTCCTGCGTCTCGGTGCCCCAGTGCAGGAACACGATCACCGTATCCGTGTCCTTGCGTGCCTTCTGCACCGCCGAGACCAGTTCCCCCTCCTGATAGGCGGACGCCAGACCCGCTTGCGTCGGGGTCGCCGTCCACGAGGTGATGAGGTTCGAGTCCAGCACCTCGGTCGCGCCAAAGATCGCGATCCGCTGACCGTGGACGGTAGCCCGGTATGGCTTGAACGCCTGCGCCGCGTTTGCGCCAATGCCAACGATCGGGTAGTGCGCGGCCTTGGCAATCGCCAGGGCCTGCGCGAGGCCTGGTCGCCCGCAGTCCTCGCCGTGGTTGTTCGCCTCTGTCACGAGCGTGACGTGCGCGGCCTTGAACGCGGTCAGCGCGGACTCCGAGGTGTGAAAGACGTACTGCTTAGGCTGCGGATCGTTGCAAGGGCCGGAGATCAGCGCCGACTCGAAGTTCGTCATCGAAATGTCCGCGCCGGACATCAGCGTCGCGATGTCGCCATCGAGTGCGGTCTCGGGGTTGTCGGCAAGCCGCACGGCGAGCGGACCCTCGAAGTGCACGTCGCCGCCGAACGCAAGGGTGACCGGCTTGCCGTTGCCCCGCCACGACGGCAAGAGCGGCGAGCCCGTGGTGAGCTTGGCGGCCGGGCGGCTGTGCCCGTTCACGGACGGCTGTGGTGAGCCTGCTGCGGCACCCGCCGACCCGCTACTTTCCGGGGTGACGAGAATCTTCACGATCAGGACGGCCCCGGCCAGAAGCATGACAGCCAGTGCGGCGACCGCAACTTGGAACTGCTTCCTGAGTCGCTCCCGGGACGACCAATGCGAGGAATGCATGACAAAGACGGTAACAGTACCACGTGCCCTGAACAGGCACGTTTCCCGAGTGCGTCAGCCGGAGCGCGCGCGTTAAGCGCCTAGTGTCATGGCCAGCGCGCTCATCGCGCGGCGCCTGGCGCTATGGTACTTTCGCACGCGATGTCACGAAGGGACGAGGTCGCGGGGCTCGGCGCGCGATTCGCGAAGCTGTGGGCCGCCAGCACGATTTCAGCCCTCGGCAGCGGTCTGGCCACGATCGCGACCCCGTTGTTCGTCGCATCGCGAACCAGCAGCCCGCTCGTGATCTCGGCAGCCTTCGGTGTTGCCTGGCTGCCCTGGCTGCTGTTCGCCCTGCCCGGTGGCGTGCTGGTCGATCGCGTGGACCGGCGCCAGCTGATGATCATCGTGGACTGGATCAGGGTCGTGGCGATGGGCGTGCTAGCCACCGCCATCATGACCGGCTGGGCGAGCATCGCGTTGCTCTACATCGTGTTGTTCATCGTCAACACCGGCGAGATCATCTTCCGCGCGGCGAGCCAGGCCATGATCCCGTCGGTCGTTGCGACTGCCAGCCTGGAGCGCGCCAACGGCTGGCTCGTCGGCGGCGACACCGTTGCGCAGCAAATGCTGGCGGGTCCCCTCGGCGGGCTCTTGTTCCCCATCGCCGCGGGCCTCCCGTTCCTGGCCAACGCGGGAACGTTTGCGGCGAGCGCACTGATGATCGCCTGGATCGCTGGCAGCTACCGGCCAGACCGCTCCGAGGACTCACCGGCCCGCACCCGGGCTGTCAGGTCCGTCTGGGCGGACGCTGCCGAGGGTTTCAGGTTCCTGATGAAGCAGCGACTGCTCAGGACCATGGCGGTGCTCATTGGCCTGCTGAACGTGACGCTCACAGGGGCGCTCGCCGTCCTGGTTCTGCTGGCCAGGGACCGGTTGCACCTCGGCTCTGTCGGCTACGGTCTGCTCTTCACGTTCATCGCCATCGGCGGGATCGTCGGCTCGGTGATCGGCGACCGGCTGATCGCATGGGTCACGGCGACCTGGACGATCCGGGTCGGCTTGCTGATCGAGGCCGGGCTGCATCTCACCCTCGCCGCATCCCGCAACACGCCGCTGATCTGCGTCGCCCTGTTCGCGTTCGGCGTTCACGGCGCGTTGTGGATGATCGTGAACAGTTCGCTGCGGCAGCGGCTGACGCCGCCGTCGATGCTCGGCCGGGTCGGCAGCACCAACCTGTTTATCGCCGCAGGCGGCAACTGCGCGGGCGCCCTGCTGGCGGGCGGGTTCGCGGCCAGGTTCGGTATCACCGCGCCATACTGGGTCGCCTTCGTCGTCGCGGTGATCGTTTCTGTGACGACCTGGCGGGTTTTCAGCAAGGCCGCGGTGGCGGAGGCCTACGCGAAAGATCCCGCGAAGGAGGCGACCGCGCTTGCCGCGGCAACCTGACCGTTCCGGCGAGCATGTCCATCCGGCCCGGGCTTGTTCGTCGTTCCTGTGTTAGTCGAGGCTGTGTAAGCCGCGGCTGGAAGACGATGGGCAGGCATGGGAGGCGACGATGAAGTACATGATGCTGATCTGCTCGGACGACTCGGTCGTTCTGAGCCCGCAGGAGCGGGCCGAGATG
>DATAEH010000096.1:0-4479 GCA_036258115.1 Streptosporangiaceae bacterium | reverse complement strand
TGACGACCTTTGGCTGAGCCGGAGCGCCCGTGCCCGCCTTCGGCTCCGCCGACTTGTCGCTGCGAGCAGAGGGCTCGGCAGGCGTACTAGTGGCAGCCTCATGGTCAGCGGGCGCACCGAACCCCGTGGCATTTGCTGCCGCCTCCTCGGCGGCGGGTCCAGTCTCAGGTTCGCCAGTTCCTCGCTCGGCGGCAGTCTGTCCCGCAGCCGGATCGGTGGAGCCTCGATCGGCTGTCTCTTCATCAGCGCCGTCGTGATCAGCGCTGTCTTGATCCGCGGCACCTTGATCAGCGGCGCCTTGATCAGCGGGCAGGCTGGCCGGCGCGGCGTCTTTCGCTTCGGCGGCTTCCCGCGCTGCCCTAGCGATCTGGCGATATACAGGCCCGTCCATCTCATCGGGAACGTTGTCCGACCGCCACGTCCTCCATGGGGAGCGACTGTCGTCGGTGCTCGACTGCTCGGCGATGAAGTACGGCACCTGCGGCGGAACAGGCAGCGGCACACCGGGACCGACCGGCAGACCGCGGTCCTCTTGGCCGGTCCCCCGGCTTTGCTGGACATGATCGTCGCCATGCGGGCCATGGTCTGCGCCCGGCGGGACATGCTCCCCGCGCCGCGGGCGGTGCTCGCTGCCGCGCGCACCGGCCATGCGGTTCTGCGGGCCGGTGTCCAGTTCCTGCGGGCCATTTTCACGGCCCTGGGTGCTCGTCACCCGGTCCTGCGGGCCGGTGTCCTGACCCCGCACACCCCGGCCATGCGGCCTGGCCCGCCGGTCCCGCTGATCAGTTCCGCGCTCTTGCGGCCCAGCCTGCAGCCCAAGCTGCCCAATCTCCGCGCCCAGCGGGCCAGCGTCGCGTCCCAGGGGACCCGTGTCACTGCCGTGCGGACCAAGCCAACCGTCGCCCAACGGTCCGGTATCGCGGCCTCGCGATGGCACCTCCCTACCCGGCGGGGCGATCCAACCGCGGCGCGCGGCACCGCCCAGAGCCCGGGGGTCGCCCTCCCCTCGAGCCTCATTCCTGCTTGGCGTAGCGGCATCGCTTTGCTGCCGGAGGTCGGCGTGCGGCCTAAGGTCGCTCTGCTGGGGTGGCTCAGCGGGCTGCGGCCGCTCAGCCTGCAGGCGCCCTTCGCCGCTCTGTTGGCCCGCGATGGCCGCATGCACGGGACCGATGCAGTCGTGACGGTTGAGCAGCGCAGAAAGCTGCTCGGCATCCTTCGCCGACAGGCCGAACACCACGCGCGGCTGACCCCACGGCTCCTCCAGCGAGTAGCCGACGTAGCTCGAGATCGCTGGCATCGGGTCGGCAATCAGGCCGTGCATCACCCGCCAGCGCTGCCAAGCCCGCTCCAGCCCCGATGCGGCCAACTGCGCCTTGAAAACCAATTCTGGATCCCGCATGGCGATCCCCCTAACCGCGACGACACGCTCCCGCCGGTCTGGCAGGCCCCCGGGCGCCGCTCGCTGCATCAGTCTCATTCCGGTGCCTCGCGCCGAGCCCTACTCAAGTCATCGGGTGGCCGTCCGCAGGCGCGTTCCCCCGTGCCTGCGGTAGCTGTCCGAGCGGAGGCATCGCGACAAGTATGGTCGCGGATCGCTCGGAGCACGGGCGATTACTCAAAGTTGTTGAACGACTGCAATGCGCGACGACGCGGCATGGATGGCAAGGTATGCCAACCAGTGGCAGCAAAGAGAGTGGCAGCCTTCAGAACTGAGGTGAGCGTCGCTGAATGCGATGACGCAACACCTGGAACCGCATTGGGCGCCAACCATGGCGGAGACCCATCCACGGGTAGAACAACCGGGCAGCGAGATGGCGCATTGCCGGGCTCTCGGCCCCGTCCTGAGTCGGAATCCCCGTCGCCTCCCGAATCCCAGGAGGCCCTTCCCCGAGTCCCCGTTCCCCCGCGTCTAACTGTTTCCCGCGTTTAGCATTCTTACTTTCATAGGCCGGATCGGCCCCGGCGTCTTGCCAGGATCCGTCCAGAGCACCAACGCTCTGCGCATGACGACCCGCTGGCGGCTGTGCCGCCGGGGGCCGACCCCCCTATTTGTGCGCTGAGCCGCACTAGGCGTGCTCCGACACGCGCCCGCCCCCGATGATCGGGCGCCAGGCCGCGGCCAGCCCTTATTCCGAGCGCTGCTGCGGGATTCCCGCAAGCAAGGCGCGAACTTCGGTCTCGCGGTACCGGCGGTGGCCGCCAAGGGTCCTAATGGACGTCAACTTTCCGGCCTTTGCCCAACGCGTGACCGTTTTCGGGTCCACTCGGAACATTGTTGCGACCTCGGCCGGCGTAAGCAGCGGCTCGGCCTCTGGGGTTCGTGCAGACATTATGACGGCCTCTCCTCCTGGACCTGTCTTGCGATCCTGCGTCCGTTGTGTTGATTTGGTTCCATTCGGAACCTGCCTTGGATGTCCCATATGGTCCACTGTTACCATATTGCCATCACCAGCGGTGACAATGCGACCACCGGGAGCAGAAGATTGGACGTGTCCCGTTACCCCCGTTGATCTGAGTCACGTTGCGTGATCCTACAGACACGCACCGTCGCAACGGGCGGATTCGGAAAAGTCATGTCCGCCTCCTGCCGACTACATGACGTAGCCGTTCCTACTGACCTAGGTCGGTCAAGCTAGATCCGCGCGGACTGTTCACTCACGTCCGTGCAGGGTGGGACTGTGCAAGTAGTGCGTGATCGCTACTCACCTCCTCGTACGCGGGAGGGCACGTACCGTCACGTCGACGACGAAAATTGAGGCCGGCGTGCCTGCCGTCTCGCTACCCCCCGCTGCGGAAGAACCCACTGACTGCTACAACTATCGGTAGTGCCGGGATAATCCTCCGCAGTTCTACGGCATGCTCTGTCACGAGGTATTTGCCCCGCACAGCCAGCTTCATGCATTGCGCGACATCAATACTCCGTCCAGGGCCGTGCGCATACGCTTGGTGTGAGCCCGGGTCAGCGAGGACGCGGGACCAAATCCGGGAGCTGAAGCCGTGGCGACAGTCACCGATCCGGCCGGCAAGGCCGACGCCGTCAGAGAAGGCAACACCGCCCGAACCGTGGGCAGCGCACTGAGCCAGGCCAGTCACGAGCAAGTCGTCTTCTGTCACGACGCCCCGACCGGGCTGCGCGCGATCATCGCGATCTACTCGACCGCGCTCGGGCCGGCCCTCGGCGGTACCAGGTTCTATCCCTATGCCAGCGAGGACGCGGCCATCGCCGACGTCCTGAACCTGTCCAAGGCGATGGCCTACAAGAACGCCATGGCCGGACTTGACCACGGCGGCGGCAAGGCCGTCATCATCGGCGATCCTGCCGTGATCAAGTCTGAAGCCCTGCTCCGTGCCTACGGCAGGTTCGTGGAGTCGCTGAACGGCCGCTACATCACCGCCTGCGACATCGGCACCTACAGCCAGGACATGGACATCGTGGCCAGGGAATGCCGGCACGTAACCGGGCGCAGCGAGCCGCATGGCGGCGCCGGCGACTCCTCCGTCCTGACCGCGCTCGGCGTCTTCCAGGGCATGCGGGCGGCCGCCGAGCATACCTGGGGCACACCGTCGCTGCGCGGTCGCGCGGTGGCCGTCGAGGGCGTCGGCAAGGTCGGCAGTCATCTGGTCACACATCTGATCGACGACGGAGCGGCCGTGACGGTGTACGACATCAACGACGCCGCGGTCCATCGCGTCCTGGCCAAGCATCCGGCGATCAATGTCGCGACCACCCGCTCCGACCTGGTCAGCGGCGAGGCGGACATCTACGCTCCGTGCGCGCTGGGCGGCGCGATCGACGACGACACCGTTGCCGTGCTGCAGGCGAAGGTCATCTGCGGCGGCGCCAACAACCAGCTTGCGCACGCTGGGATCGACAAGCTGCTTGAGGACCACGGCATCGTCTACGCCCCCGACTACGTGGTGAACGCCGGAGGCGTGATCCAGGTCGCCGACGAGCTCGAGGGCTTCAACTTCGAGCGGGCAAGGGCGAAGGCCGATGAGATCTTCGCCACAACGAAGCGGATCCTGGCCCTTGCCGATCAGGAAGGCGTTCCTCCGGCAGTGGCCGCTGACCGCCTTGCGGAGCGCAGGATGTCAGAAGTTGGCAGGCTGCGCGGCATCTGGCTGGGCAGCTGATCGCGGCTGGCACGGGCTGCCGGAAGCGCGGGCCGCCCAAAACAGGTACGGTTGTCTATGTACGAAGGCACTAGCCACGCTCGGCTCCACGCGAAGGAGCTGCGGCGGGCAGTCTGACATGCACGAAATCCGACAAGTTCGGACGAGTGACCACAGTAGGCATCAAGCGCGGTGACAGGGACCAGACTGGTCCCGTACGTTCGAGGGGGTCGAGCCAATGGGGCGCGGCCGAGCCAAGGCCAAGCAGGTGAAGGTGGCACGCCAGCTTAAGTACAGCGGTGGCGGCACTGACCTTGACCGGCTGCGGGCAGAGCTGGGCGTCGGCATGGATCAGCGGGATACCGA
>DATAEH010000095.1:0-58955 GCA_036258115.1 Streptosporangiaceae bacterium | reverse complement strand
GGCTCGCCGCTGGAAGGCGAGGAGGTCCTGCTCGACGGGAACGATCTTGCCGGTGATCAGCCGTACTTCGCGCTGGGCGCGTTCAGCGTGAGCCCAGGCGGCACCATGCTCGCGTACTCGACCGACTATGCGGGCGACGAGCGCTACACGATGCGGTTCAAAGACCTGGCCACGGGCGAGGTGGCGGCCGACGAGATTCCCGGCACCTACTATGGCTCGGCCTGGTCGCGCGACGGCGCGGCACTGTTTTATGTCACGGTTGATGACGCCTGGCGGCCGTACCGGATCTGGCGGCACATGCTCGGCACCCCGATCGAGCAGGACGTAATCGTCTTCGAGGAGGCCGACGAGCGGTTCTTTACCGGCGTCTGGCTGACTCGCAGCGAGCGCTTCGTCGTGATCTCCAGCTCATCGAAGCTGACCAGCGAGGAATGGCTGATCGACGCCGGCGATCCGAACAGCGAGCCAAGGGTGGTGGCGCCCAGACGTCAGGGCGTGGAGTACAGCATCGACCACCAGGCAGGCGACGGTGGCATTGACCGGCTGCTGATCTTGCACAACGACGGAGCGGAGAACTTCGAGATCGCCACTGCGACCGTCGACGATCCCGCAGCCTGGACGCCGCTCGTGCCGCACCGGAGCGATACGCGCCTGATGGACGTGGGTGCATTCCGCGATCACCTGGTCGTCTACTTCCGCAGGGACGGCCTGACCGGCCTGCGAGTGCTGCGAGCTGATAGTTCTGAATACGAGGTGCCGTTCGGCGAGCCGGTCTACACGGTGACGCCTGGCGCGAACCCGGAGTACGACTCCGCGCTCTTCCGACTCGGATTCGTCTCGCTGGTGACACCGGACTCGGTCTACGACCTCGACACCGTGACCGGAGATCTCAGTCTGCTGCGCCGCCGTCCCATCCTCGAGCTGCCAGGCCGCGGTGCTTACCGGCCCGATGACTACGAGCAGCACAGGGAGTGGGCGACGGCGCAGGACGGCACGAAGATCCCGATCTCGATCGTCTGCAAGAAAGACGCGCCGCGCGACGGGTCAGCCCCCTTCCTGCTCTACGGCTACGGCAGCTACGAGTTTTCCACCGATCCATCGTTCTCCATCCCGAGGCTGTCCTTGCTCGACCGCGGGTTCGGGTATGCGATCGCGCACATCCGCGGCGGCGGCGAAATGGGCAGGCACTGGTACGACGACGGAAAGCTGCTCAACAAGAAGAACACGTTCACCGACTTCGTCGCCTGCGCCAAGCACCTCGTCGCAGACGGCTGGACCAGCGCGGACACCCTGGTCGCGCGCGGCGGCTCGGCAGGCGGTCTGCTGGTCGGGGCCGCGCTCAATCTGGCTCCTGACGCGTTCGGTGGCGTGGTTGCCCAGGTCCCGTTCGTCGATGCGCTGACCACGATTCTCGATCCTTCACTGCCGCTCACCGTGACCGAGTGGGAGGAGTGGGGCGATCCGCTGCACGACCCCGCTGTCTACGCGTACATGAAGTCATACAGCCCCTACGAGAACATAGCGCCGGACGCCGTCTACCCTCCGATCCTGGCGATCACGAGCCTGAACGACACCAGGGTGCTCTATACCGAGCCCGCGAAATGGATCGCGAAACTGCAGGCGGCCGCCAAGGGAGGTCCGTTCCTGCTCAAAACGGAGATGGTTGCCGGGCATGGCGGTCGCAGCGGTCGCTACGACGCATGGCGTGAAGAGGCCATCGCGCTGGCGTGGATCGTCAACACAGCCGGCAAGGGAGAGGCCGCCGAGGGCTGATCCTGCGATTCGGGCATTCCGTCCTGGCGTGTCACACCAATAGTCACAGTCTGCGTGCACCGTTAGGCGTGCGCGTTCCGGGCCGCGAGGCACCGTTGCCGCTCATCTGTGACACGTCTGGGAAAGACAGGTGCTCATGCGCCCGCACCGCGCCGACCTCGATCCGGCCGGACCAAAGAGGCTAAGCCCGCTAGGACCGGATATATCCCTCATTCCATCGCCTTCACCGTATCTGTGCAGGTCAAGCGCATGGCATCTGGAAATAGGCAGGTCCCGATTAGATTGCGGCTGCCGAATTAATTCGCAGGTCATCGGCGCGTCGGAGGCCGCAAAGACCGCTGATGCGGGGCGTACTGGCGCAGAATGGTGCCCGATACGAGCAATGGTGCGCCGCAGCTCTTGGCCGGGTAGGCGCAGAAGAGCGGGCGGAGGGGTGATGGCTACGGGCCACCAGGTGGTGCCCGGAGCTCCGGCGTCGGCCGAAGACGCGGCAGCCGGGCCGCCGGTCACAGCCGAGAACGCGACACGGCCGGTCTGGCCTGAGGCGGCTTGGCCGGTCGGCTACCCCGGATCGGCCGGATCGGCCGGATCGTCTGGACCGGCCGGCTACCAGGTGCCGTCAGAGGAGCGGGTCGAGCGGGAGGGCGGAACCAAGCCGCCGAGGTTGTGGCGAGGCTCCGGCGGCCGCTGGCTTATCTGGGTGTTCCGGATCGTGCTCTGGGCGGTCCTGCTTTTGATCGGGTATCGCGGCGTTGCGGCGATCGTCATGGGGTACCCGGGGCCGGGCGGAACCTCGACGAGCCCGCCGGCCGCGAGCGGCGGGCAGGCCGGCCAGTTCCCAGCCGCCTTGGCCCAGGCCTACGCGCTCCAGTTCGGTCAGGTCTACCTGAACTTCAGCCAGGCCAACGCCACTCAGCGGTCTCGGGGCCTGGCCGCGTTCCTGCCTCCTGGCAGCGACCCGATGTTCGGCTGGAACGGTGCCGGTACGCGGACGCTGCAATCCGAGCAGGTCGCCGGCATCCGGATCCTTAGCACGCACCGGGCGGTCGTGACGCTGCTTGCCAGGGTGAACGGCGCGTTGATTGAGCTCGGCGTCCCGATCTATGCCAACCACGGCCACATGGTCGTGTCCGGGTACCCGGCGCTACTGCCTGCCCCGGCGCAAGCCGCCCCGCCACGAGAGGCCAACGCGCGCTTCGACCCGGCTGCCGGGCGCACCCTCAGACTCCTGCTCCCGACGTTCTTCCGCGCTTACGCCAGTGACCACGCGGTCCGCCGCGGGGCCTCAACCGCGGCCGCCACGTCGTTGCCCGGCCTGGGCGGGACCGTCAAGTTCGCCGGTATCAGCCGCCTGCGCGTGTCAGCAGCCGCCGGGGACACCAGGCACCTGACCGTGACCGTCGTGTGGCAGGTCGGCGCGCGGCCCGCGACGTACCAGACCACTGGACCCGCACCCGCTGAACTCAGCATGAGCTACGCGATGACAGTCGTCCGGCACCGCGCCAGCTGGCTGGTCCGGTCGATCAGTGCATCGGCCATCCAGCCCTGGCCGGCGCCATGAGCCCGCGCGGTCCGGCGCAGAACCCCCGTTCCCCACACCCGGAGTCATGATGTCAACGCACCTACTCGCCGCGGCGGCGCCTGTGGCGCTCAGCAGTTCGGGGCTCGTGACGTACCTGCAGACGCTCTTCGGGCCGCTGTTCCTCGGGATCGTCGGGATCGTGGCGATCTTCTTCCTCTTCACCAGGGAGATCCTGCGCTTCGTCCAGTTCTTCGTCCTCGCTGTGGCGATCGCAGTGGTCTTCTACGTACCCGGCATTGTCCGCTCGCTCGCCATGGGCATCGCGCACGCACTTGGCGTCCACTAACCACCACGGAGAACAAGAGCGCCCCAGCACTCGCCCGCGTCAGGCGGAAGGAGACCAGCAGGTGGATTTGCCCACCTACACGAGCATCTGGCGAATCGAGAAGCGGCTATACAAGCTGTACGACTTCAGGCTTCCTATGCCGCTGCCGATCGGCCAGGTGGCGGTGTTCGCCGCTATCGCGGTGCCGTACGTGGTGCTCCTGACTGTGCTCGGTCTCCCTTTCAATCACACGCTGATCTGGCTCTACGTGCTTCCGCCGGGCATCGCGACATGGCTGGTCACCAGGCCGGTGCTGGAAAGCAAGCGACTTGGTGAGCTGATCAAGTCCCAGCTGCGATACCTGGCCGAGCCGCGGGTCCTCTGCCGGATGGCTCCGCTAGCCGAACGCGACGTTGTCCTCGTGACCGCACGGGTGTGGCGGCCACGGGCGGCGCTGGCCAGCCGGCAAAATGCCGAGAGCCTCGCGGAAAGCCCGATCCCCGCAGCGGCTCGTGCCATGCAGGCCCCGGCTCCGCCGGTCAGCACGCGCGCCAGCCTCCGGCGTGAGCCGCTGCCGCCGGGGCGCTCGCGTCAGAGCGCCCGACCCGCTCTGCCAGTGCTCGGGCAACCCGCCGCTTCGCACGCCTCAGGCCGGGCGGGAGTCGGCCAGCAGGTCAACCGGGCCGAGATCCGGCTCGTGGCGTCCGGTCGGTCGGCCGCTGCGCGGGCGTCTGCGCCCGATCAGCCGGTCAGCGCTGAGCAGGTGCCGCCAGCACCGCAGTTCGTGAGGCCGCAGGGGACGTCGGTGCCGCCCGAGCCCTCAGAGGATCTCGTCGCGGCGAGTCAGCCGGATGTGAGCGAAACTGTCGCAAGTCAGCCGGCCGTGAGCGCTCGAGCTATGCCGCCCGCCCCGCGGCGATCGGCCGTCACCGTTGTCGGCGCGCCCGCTAAGACAGCCCCGCCCTCAGTGGAAAGCGCACTCGCCGGACCATCGGCTCGCCGCGGCGATCTTCGGACGGGGCGCGTGTCTGTCGTTCCTGGCGGGCACCGGCCTGGCAAGCCCGATCTCCTTCAACGCGACCGGGCACGGGCGCAGCTGCCGATCCGCATCAAGCCGAGAGTCGTCGTGCTCGGCTGCACCGTAGGTGCGGGACAGACAATGACCACGCTGCTGACCGGCGAGGTGCTGGCCAGCCTGCGTTCCGGCCAAGTGGCCGTCATGGACCTCAACCCAGGGCCGGGTTCGCTGGCAAAACGCTCCGAGGCTCGGCCCGCCCCAAGCCAGGCCGCCCTCACCGGCCGGTCCAGGCTCGTCGTCATCGGCCCTCGCGGTCAGGGATCCGAGGCAGCAGGAGATCGAGAAGCAGCCGGTCCGCGCGACCCTGCCATCGATGCGATCACCTTCGAGGCCACGACCGACCGGTACGACCTTGTTCTCGCGGACCCCGCGACGGTCGCGGTGCCGAAATTGCTCGCCGTTGCCGATCAGCTGATCCTCGTCGCGCCGGCCAGCGGGGCCGCCCCCGGCGCGATCGCAATGACCTTCGAGTGGCTCGAGGCGCACGGTCAGGCCGGGCTTGCGGCGGATTCGATCATGGTCCTGAACGGCGTCAGCCGCCGCAGCGTGGCGTCCATTGATCAGTCCGAGCGGGTCTGCGCGGGCAGGTGCCGTGCCATCGTCAAGATCCCCTGGGACGACCAGCTGCAGGGCCAGGTCGCCAGGCGGGTGCTGCCCGCGGGGCCGGGCGCGCAGCTTCGCCAGCATTGGACGGGCGTACTTAGCCCTGCCACCGCGGCCGGGTACACAGCGCTGGCCGGCGTCCTGGTCGCCGGCCTCAGCGCGGAACATGACGGGGTCGATGAGCCCGTGCCGGCCGGGCAGGCACCCCGATGACCGCGCGCACGGCGAAGCGGAGCAGGCTGTCCGTCCGGTACTTCGACGACCGGATCCTGCTCACCGAGACACATGCGTGGGCCTACTTCAGGGTGCCGACGATGTCGTATGAGTTCATGACCGCTCAGCAGCGCGAGGCCCTGGCGACGAACCTGACCATCGCTCTGGCCGGCATCAGGATGGCCGATGCCGAGGTGCATCTGCGGATCGCGCATCGCAGCTATCCGGCGGCCGAATGGGCGACCGGCCTGCATGCGACGTCCGACGGCGGACCAGGCTGGGTTCCTTACCTCGATGAGATGTACCGCCAGGTCTGGGCCAAGGACTTCTGGACTAAAGAGGTCTACCTGGGCGTGCGTATCGGTCAGCGCGGGGTCCGCGCCCAGCTCATGGGCGGCGTGTTCGCTCAGTTCGGCAGGGCCTACAAGGCCAGCGAGCAGATGCTGGGGCTCGAGGACGAGGCGGTGCCCCGCGGCGAGATCGCCAAGTGGACCGAGCAAGCCGACCGGATCGGCCGTGCGCTCGCGGCGAGTTCGCTGGCCTGCAGGCACGCGTCGGCAGATGAGGTCGCCTGGCTGCTGCGGCACGCGATCACCGGCTGCCTTGGCGATCCGCCGGCTTCCGCGGCGCGACGGCGCCGGTGGGGTGCCGGCGAGATCGAATCGCTCGTGGAGGGCGAAATTCACAACGGCCGCACTGTTCTGAAAATGGTGCATCCGGAAGGAGATTCATACACCGCGTACCTGTCGTTCTCCCGGTTCCCCGATGTGATGTATTTCCCCGACGGGGAGCCGTGGCTGCATTACGCCGACTCGCTGCCCTTCCCAGTCGAGGCGAGCCTGCGGATGAGGCTGATCCCGCCTGCGAAGGCCAGCAAGGACGTCAGCCGCCGGCTCGCCCACGCCAGGGACATGGACGCGCACATCCGGGAGGCCGGCGCCGACCTGCCGCTCGCGCTCGCCGAGCAGATCGAGGCCGCCCGGCTGCTGGAGCACGGAATCACGAAGGAGCGGCTTCCGTTCGTCTACGGCTGGCACCGTCTCGCGGTGACGGCGCCTACCAGGGAACTATGCGTCCGCCGCGCCGAGGCTGTTATCGAGCACTACCGCGACATCGGCATCGACGTGGTGAACTCGACGGGCGATCAGTTCTCCCTGCTGAACGAGGCGCTGCCCGGTGACAAGGTGCGCCTGTCCTCCTACCTGCAGCGTCAGCCGCTCTACACGATCGCGGGCGGCATGCCGACGGCGACTGTCGACCTCGGGGACCGGATTGCGGACGAGGCGGGCTGGATCGGCCCCTACATCGGCGAGACGATCGGCCGGGCGAGATCGGTTGTGCATTTCGATCCGCTCGTCGCGGCTGCTCGAAACCGGCCGACCGCCGTCGCGATCACCGGGGAACCAGGCGGCGGCAAGACGACGCTCGCCCTGCTGCTGATCCTCCAGCTCGCGCTGCGCGGCGTGACGGTGGCGGTCATCGATCCCAAGGGCGATGCCGAGTCCCTGATCAAGCTGCTCGCGCACCGGGGTCGGCTGGCACGGGTGCTGCCGCTCGGCAGCGCAGCGGCCGGATTGCTCGATCCATTCTCGTTCGGCGACGACCTGGCCGAGCGGCGCACCATGGCCGCCGAGACGCTGCGGTTGCTGCTGCCCGGCATGAGCGAGGAACGCGAGAGCGCGATGATCCAGGCCGTCGGCGCGGTCGCGGCGACGGAACGGCCGAGCCTTGGCCAGGTGGTCGAGCACCTCGAGGCGGCTGAGGACGCGGCGTCGAAGAACCTGGGCGCCGTGCTGCGCTCGATGTCCGAGATGCGCCTGGCCAGGCTCTGCTTCGCCCCGTCCGGCGGTGAGCGAATTGAGGCTGAGGGCTGGACGACCGTGTTCACGCTGGCGGGGCTGACGCTGCCCGAGTCCGGGTTGAAGCGGGACGACTACTCCTACGAACAGCGGCTGTCCGTGGCGCTGCTGTACTTGGTCTCGCAGTTCGCCAGGCGGCTGCTGAACGGGATGGACCGTCGGATCCCCAAGGCCATCGTGCTCGACGAGGCGTGGGCGGTGACGTCGACGCCGCAGGGGGCCAAGCTCATCCCTGAGGTGTCCAGGATGGGCCGGTCCAGGAACACGGCTCTGATCCTGGTCTCACAGAACGCGGGCGACCTGCTCAATGAGCAGGTGACGAACTGCCTGTCGGCGGTCTTCGCGTTCCGGTCGACCGAGCGCTCCGAAGTGGCATCGGTGATGTCGCTGCTCGGCGTCGATCCGTCCGACGAACATCAGGCCGTCCTGCCCAGCCTCGGCAACGGCGAGTGCATTTTCAGGGACCTGGATGGCCGCGCCGGCCGGATCGTCGTCGACCTGATCTCCGAGGACTTGCGTCGCTGGCTGGACACCAACCCGACGAGGGCGCAGTCGGCGCAGGTTCCCGTTTCCGGCCCCGATGAGGCTGGCAGACAGGGGGGTGACCAAGGAGGAACAGGGCCCAGGGGGGAGCGCGCTACCGGCAAGCCAGCCAAGTCGGGCCAGCCTGCGGGACCTCAGAACGGGCACGCAGGGCAGCCGAGCGGCCAGCACACCGCGCGCGGCCGGCCGCCGGCTCCGGCCGAGGCGCCGGCTCCCTGATAGGCGCAACCGCATACCCCCAACCCCCGGAGCCGACCAGATGTTCACCACCCGCCGAGCACCTCGCAAGGCCGCGATCGCGCTGGTCCTGCTGGCCGTGCTCCTCGGCCTGGTACGCGCTGGCACGCACTCGCCTGATCAGGCCGGTCGCGCGGGAAGCACGGGGGTGGCTTCGGGCAGGACGGCGACTGTATCGGCGAGGACCATGTCGGCGTCGTCGGCCGCACTGCCGGATGACGGTCCATGCTCGGTGCCCGGCATCGGAGACATCGCAGGCCTGCTCGGCTTCTGCTCGCTCGGCCAGTCCGGGATCCTCGGCGGGATCAATAACCTCTGCCAGCCCGGCGTGCCCCAGCCAGAGTCGGCCTCCACTGGCGTCAACGCGCTGATCAAACCACCCGCCACGACCGGCAAGCCGGTGGCCACGCCTTACAACCAGTACGGCATGGCCGGGCAGTACTGGGCGCCGACCGACCTGCAGTGCTCTGACATGACGTCTCTGATCGGCAACGACGTTGCCGGGATGCTTTTCGACTTCGCCAAGGCGCTGGACCGCGTGACGATCACCGTGTACCAGTCAGCGGCCGGTGAGGGCATCCTCGGCTGGCTGCAGAACGTGACCGATCATTTGATCACCGGGCTCGGCAATGCCGTCTACTTCCCGTACGTGGCGATCGTGGTCATTCTCGCGGCCATCTGGCTGGCCTGGCAGGGGCTGATCAGAAAGCGCGGCACACGGACGATTGAGGGCACGATCTGGATGGTCGTGGCGTGCGCGGCGGCTATCTGGCTGATCGGGCGTCCGGCCGATTTCACGGGGCTCGGCAAGGGCGTCTCGGACGGGATCAGCACCACCCTGAACACGGCCTTCGCCAATCTGCCCAGCCCAGGGCAGTCCAGCTGCCTGCCGGTGAGTGGCCACGACCCACAGATCAGCCGGTCGAGCTACAGCTACACCTCCGGCAGGACGGTCGTCGACCAGAACGCCAACGAGCTCTGGACGGTCCTGGTCTGCAAGCCGTGGCTGGACGGTGAGTTCGGGACGACCGCGTTCACCGCGAACGGCCGGCCGACGGCGGTCTCGGCCTACGCGCGCCAGCTGCTCTTTGCACAGGCCGTTGCCGCCAATGAGCGGCCCAGCACGAAGCTGATCAACGCCAAACAGGCCGCCTATGAGGGCATCGCGCAGACCATCAAGACCAAGGATCCAACGGTCTATCCGCTCTTCCAGGGCAAGCAATGGACCACGAGGCTCGAGATCGCGTTCGCCGCACTGCTCGCGGCCCTGGTTGCCGGGGTGCTTGTGCTGCTGATTTCGGTGACCCTGATCCTGCTCAAGCTCGGGTTCTTGCTGCTCCTGATCGTCGGACCGTTCTTCCTGCTGATCGGAACGCATCCTGGATTCGGTCGGGTGGTCGCTGTCCGGTGGTTCGAGATGCTGGTCGGTGTCCTGCTCAAGCAGGCCGCGGTGGCGCTCGCGCTGAGCGTGCTGCTCTATTGCTACGCGCTCATCATGGGCACCTCGGATGCGGTTCTGCCATGGGCGCTGAAGATCCTGATGATCACGCTGGTCACTGTGGCCGTGGTCATCTACCGCAAGCCGTTCCAGCACCTGTTCGCCGCTGCGGGATACGGCGCGATCGGTTCGACCGAGCGCGCCGAGGCGGATCTCAGCCGGGCGGCCGCTAAGGCCAGGGAGAACACCAGGAGCGCCGCAACCCTGGCGATGCCGGGCTTCGCGGCCTACCGGGCCGCTCGCTGGGCCAGGCGGAACCCGGCGCAGGCGGCTGGCCTGGCACTGAGCGCAGCGACGGCCGCGAGCACGGCAGGCGTAGCGGCTGGCGCGGCCGCGGGGGCCGAGGGCTCAGGGGCGGAGGAGCACGCAGGCACTGTTCCGGCAGGTGCCGCCGGGGCTGGCGACCCGACCGGCACCAGCGCTGGTGCCGCCGCGGCCGGCCGCGCGCGGGCATGGGGCGCATCCGCCGGAGCTGCGTCGGCGAGCGATGCGCCGCCGCTACGGCTTCCGCCGAGCCAGGGAACTCCGGCCAGCTGGGTGAACGGCCGGTCGGCGCCGCCGCTTCCGCCGCTGGCCAGATCGGCCGGCGCGTCGTCAGGCGGGCAGGTCCGATCGGCCGCAACCGCCGCGGGATCAGGTTCGCGTTCGACCGGGCCGGCGGCTCCGGCGAGGCGGCCAGCTCCGAGCGGATCGGGTGGTTCCATCCCCGCGGGCATCCCGCCTTCCTGGAGCTCGCGGGGCCAGGCGCCGCGGCGGCCCGCTCCGCCGCCGGTGGCGAGTGGCTCAAGCGGTGCCGGGAGGACCGGCTGGGGCGGGGCACCGCGCAGCGGCGGGTCGCGCCAGGACCCGGCTCCGGCGCCGCGGCGAGCTGCCGCTGACCGGGCTGCGCCGCAGAAGCCGCGCAGGGAGCGGGCGCCGGCCGCTGACCGCCCGCCGCGACCATGGCGCAGGTCGGGCCAGGGATGGTCGGATGAGAAGGACCAGCCCCGCCAGGACCGGCCCCGTCAAGATGAGGCGCCGCGCAGGGGCAGCCAGTCGCAGCGGCCGGCGAGGGATTCCGGCCGCCAGGCAGCGCAGGGCGGACCGGCCGGCGGTGCGTCCGGCGCGCCCTACGGCCTGCTGCCCAGGTCCGCAGACGACCCGCCTGCGAGCCCGTTCTGGAGCCGTCCGATCTGGCGGCGGAAGTAGCTGGTCGGCGTGGAGCTGACGACCGTCCAGCGGATAGCTGCCTTCGCCGTGGTCGTGCTGGTCCTCGCCGGGCTCGGGGTCTACCTGTTCCTTCCGCGCCCTTCGGCGGCAACCGACGGCGGCGCTTCGCGCCGGCAATCACCGAGCCCGACGCCGAGCCCATCCTCGGTCAGTGCCGACCCGTCCGGCCAGGGGATGCCTGACATCTATCAGTGGCTTCCGTTCACCCAGGCCGGCCTCGCCAGCGCTGCAGCCGTGACGACGGAGTTCGCCAAGGACTACTGCACGTACTCCTACTCAGAGACCACGCAGGCCTATCTGGCACCGATGCGGTCGCTGATGAGCGACCAGCTTGCCGCGGTGCTCGGACGCGCGTTTCAGGCTCCAGGCCTCGCCGGGACCAGGGCAAGCTCCAAGCAGGTGGCGACGGCGACCGCAGGCATCTTGACGCTGCGCGCGTTCGGGCCGACCAGCCTGACCTTCGTGGTGGCGATCTCGCAGCGGATCATGAGCACGAAGGGGAGCCACAGGCAGGTCACAAACTATGCCGTCACACTGACAGGCACCGGCTCCAGCTGGCAGGTCAGCGATATCGAGCTCGCCTCGGCCGGCAATCAGTGATCCGGCTGCCCGGCGGCCTGGCCAAGCCTGCCCTGATCGGGCTAGCCGGCTTGCTCGTGCTCCTCATGGTCGGGGTCTTGCTGGCGCCGGTCTTGCTATTCGCTGGCGGCGGCCTCATGTTCTCCACCGGCAGTACCTGCGCGTCAGGCACCACCACAACTGCGCAGCCAGCGGTCAGCACGCAGGCCAGCGACTCGATCCCGGCCAACTACCTGAGCTTGTTCAAGTCCATCGGCGCCAAATACAAGGTGCCGTGGGTCGTGCTCGCGGGCATCGGCAAGATCGAGAGCGACGACGGCCGTACCACGCTGCCTGGCGTGCGGAGCGGGTCGAACGCGTTCGGTGCCGCGGGACCAATGCAGATAGGCATTGGCGGTGCATCGACCAACACCTGGGGCGGAGCGCCGGTGCACCCGGCCACTGAGCACGTCAGCGGTGTCGCCACGGACGCTAACGGAGATGGCATCGCGAGCGTCTACGAGCCGGCCGACGCAATTGCCGGAGCGGCCAAGTACCTGCTCGAGCACGGCATCCTGACCAGCATTCCGAACGCGATCTTCGCCTACAACCACCTGAACTCTTATGTCGAGTCGGTGCTCGGCTGGGCCAACCTTTACGCCAGGGGCGGGTTCCAGGTCAGCTCACCGGTCGGCAGCAATGCGCCCGAGTGCGGCCCGGCCATCGGCCTGACCTCCAGCACCAAGGCGGGCGCGGCGGTCGCCTTCGCCAGGCTGCAGATCGGCAAGCCCTACCTGTGGGGCGGCACCGGTCCAGATGCGTTCGACTGTTCCGGCCTGACCATGATGGCTTATCGCGCGGCAGGGGTGGACATTCCGCGGACTGCCGCCGACCAGTGGATGTGGGGGCCGCGGGTGGCGCCGAGCAAGGTCCAGCCGGGAGACCTGGTCTTCTTCGCCGGTGCGCACGGAACCAGGAAAGCACCAGGTCATGTGGGCATCGTGATCGGTCACGGAATGATGATCGACGCGCCGTCGCCAGGCCTTCCGGTCCGGATCGAGCCGTACTCCGTCGTCGGAGCGATCGGCTTCACCAGGCCGTGGGCTCACGGTGGCGTTAACCACGGGGGATCCGGCAGCCCGTCTCCGAAGGCCAGCCCTGCGCTGGCTACCGGCTGACCCACAACGCGCGGGCGCAATGCCGGACTTGCGGCATGCCGTAGTGTCTGGCATTCATAGGCACAAGCCCGACCGGCCGTACCTGGGGAGCCTGCATGGACTTTGAGCTGTCGGACGAGCAGCGGCTGCTACGGGACACGATCAGGTCGTTCGTCGACGCGCAGATCCGCCCGGTAGCCAGGGAGTGGGAGGAATCAGGCAGGTACCCAGAAGAGATCGTCGCCACGATGCGGGAGATGGGTCTCTTCGGCCTGCTGGTACCCGAGAAGTACGGCGGGATGGCGGCCGACATGGTGTCGCTGGCGGTCGTCTTCGAGGAAATCTCGCGCGGCTGGATGGGCGTCGCGGGGATCATCGGCAGCCACTCCCTGTCCTGCTGGATGATCGCGGCTTACGGGACGCCTGAGCAAAAGAGCGCCCATCTGCCGGCGCTCGCCAGCGGCGAGCGTCGGACCGGGATCGGCCTGACTGAGCCGGGAGCGGGCAGCGACCTGCAGGGCATCGCGACCACCGCGCGCCTGGATGGAGATCACTACATCGTGACCGGCCGCAAGACCTGGATCACCAACGCGAGGCACGCGGACCCGCTGCCGGTGCTGGTCAAGACCGACCCGTCAGCCAAGCCCGCGCACAAGGGCATGTCGGTGCTCCTGGTCGACCCGGCATCTGATGGCTTTGAGGTGCTGCGAGACCTGCCCAAGCTTGGCTACCGCGGACCCGAGACTTGCGAGCTCGTTCTCGATGACGTGCGAGTGCCTGCGTCGAACCTGCTCGGCGGTACCGCAGGCCGGGGACTCCAGCAGGTGCTCGCCGCGCTGGAGAAAGGCAGGGTCAATATCGCTGCACGGGCGGTCGGCGTCGCGCAGGAGGCCTACGACCAGGCGCTGCGCTATGCGGGGGAGCGAGAAGCGTTCGGCCAGAAGATCTCGGGATTCCAGGCCGTTCAGCTGAAACTCGCGGACATGGCCATGAAGCTGCAGGCGGCGAGGCTGCTGACGTACTGGGCCGCATCGCAAGCCGACGCCGGGCGCCGTGCCGACCTGGAGTCCGGCCTGGCTAAGGTCTACGCCTCCGAGGTCGCCTACGAGTGCGCGTTCACGGCCATGCAGGTGCATGGCGGCTATGGGTACTCCAAGGAATTCACCGTCGAGCGGCTTTACCGGGACGCGCCCTTGATGGTGATTGGCGAAGGAACCAATGACATTCTGCGCACTGTGATTGCCGAGTCCCTGATCAGCGGTCGGGGTGTCGTCGGCTGACTGGTTCGGTTCCAGATCGGGCTATTCGTCACTATGCTCCTGGTACATCATTGCCGACAGCGTGCGGTTCATCGCGCGACCTTCTTTGTCGCCATGCGCCGTGCGCTGTCGCGAGCCGGCTTGGAGGAGAGCGCATGGGTCACTCCCGCGGCCGGATGGCGTGGGCCCTTGCGCTCGGCTTGGTAGCGAGCCTGGGAAGTTCCGCGTGCACGATTGTGAGCCCGCCATCAAACGCAGATACACCCACGGCGTCTGCTTCAGCAGGGCACCACAGCCGGCACCCGTCGCCATCAGACAGCCCGTCGGCTCCCAGCCACCGTCCCAGCCCCCGCGCTAAGCCCCTGGCCGGAAAGATCGTCGGGATCGATCCCGGCCACAACGGCCTGAACCACACCGATCCTGCATTCCTGAATCACCTGATCTGGAACGGCCGTGAACGCGAAACATGCGACACGACGGGAACGCAGACAGCGAGCGGCTACTCGGAGGCGCTGTTCAACTTCAACGTTGCCGTCTACCTCAGGGCAGACCTGCGCAGGGATGGCGCGACGGTGGTGATGACCAGGCAGAACAACAAGGGTCTGGGGCCGTGCGTCGATAAACGCTCGAAGATCATCAACAAGGCACATGCAGATGTCGCGATCGACATTCACGCCGATGGCGGTCCCACCTCGGGGCGAGGGTTCACTGTGCTTGAACCCATTGCAGACGGGCCTAATGACAGCGTTGTCGGCTCCTCGCTTCGGTTCGGCACAGATGTCCAACGGGCGTTTCTCGCGGACACCCCATTCCGCATCTCTGACTATTACGGCCACGACGGCTACATCCGCCGCGATGACCTGGCGGGCCTGAACCTGACGACCGTTCCCAAGGTGCTGATCGAGTGCGGCAACATGCCGAACGCAGCCGACGCGGCGCTGCTGACTTCGACGAAGGTTCAGAAGGAAATAGCTCGCGCGCTTGAAGCCGCCATCATCCGTTTCCTCACCGGGCGCTGGCCACCGGGCACGGCGGGTTGACGCACAGCATCGGCCATGAACCTCATCAGAGGTCGCCAGGCACCACGGTGGGCTGGCTGTACGGCGGCGCTATCTGCTTGTTCCAGATATTCGCGAAATTGCTTTTCGCCGTGTTGGCTTGCGCCGAATCGCTGTTCGCCTCGTTATACGCGCTCGACTGGCTGGAGACGAAGCAACCTTTCTGCTCCTCTTGTGCCCAGGTCAGATAGTTGTTGTCGGCCTGCAGCGAGTAGGAAAGGGCCTGCGTAAGGTCCGTCTTCGCCTCACTCCCGCTCGGCAGCGCATTCACTTTGAGACCCTGGGCCCTGGTGTATTCCGATTGACGCTGGCTGGCGGCAGTCTGAATCGCCCCGACATCAGCGGACATCTTGTCAGGGGACAGGCTGGAGCAGTGGTCTCCGATGTCGAGTACCGCCGTCTGGAGCGTCATATGTGTCTGGGTCATCGCGGACAGCAGGCTGCTCATCGCTGCCGCCTGGGTCTGGCCCGCCTTCGCCTGACCCGATGAGCTTGGCGGAGAGGACGCGCCGCCATTTGGTCCCTGCCCGTTATCGCTGCGATTGAGCAGCGTGAATGTGACGGCCGCTGCGGCGGCGGCGACCACCAAGGTGCCGATCACGACGCCGATCAGTAGTCCGCGGGACCGTCGCCGCGGCTGCTGCGGCGGACTTTGCGGCCAGCCGGGTCCGCTCGGTCCGCCAGGCTCGGGATAGGCCTGCTGCGGCTGGAACCGGCCGTAGGGTGCCTGATGCCCAGAGCCGCCTGCCTGCCACGATTGGCCCGGCGCTTGCTGGCCCTGCCACTGCTGAGCTGGCGCCGCTTGTTGTCCGGGGGCCTCCGGCCAGGCTTGCTGCTGTCCGGCGGGCGGCGCCTGAAGTCCTCGCACGCTCTGCTGGTCGGCCGTCATCGTCTGCTCGTCCGGAGTCACCTGCGGGCCCATGCCGGCAGGTGCCACGCCCGGGCTGGCGATCACAGCGCCTGCTGGGGTCCTCGCGGGGTCTTTCGCGGTCTGGCCTGCCGGGGTGGCCTGCACGGCCTGCGCAGCCGCGAAGCCTCCCCCGGCGAGCTCGGTGGCCTGGTATTGCGGCTTGGCCTGCTCGTCGGGGTCGGGCACCGGGACCATCGTGGGGCCGCCGTCAGCTTCGAGCGAGCCAGGCATCAAACCAAGGGCGCGGCCCAGATCGGCTGCGAAATCTGCGCAAGATGCGTAGCGCCCCGCCGGAGCCTTCGCCATCGCCTTCGCGAGCACCCGGTCGACCCCGGCCGACAGGCTAGGCTGCACCTTTCTTGCCGATGGCGGTTGCTCAGACAAATGCGAATTGATCAGCGCGAAAATGTTCGGGCCGGTGAACGGCGGCACACCGCAGAGCAATTCGTATGCCGCGCACGCCAGTGAGTACTGATCGGCGCGCCCGTCAAGGCCACGGCCTTCGATCTGCTCTGGCGCGATGTAATCCAGCGTGCCGACGAACTGGCCGGTGCTGGTGAGGTTGCTCGCCACGGTCTGCTTGCTGATTCCGAAGTCGGACAGGTAGATGTGCTCGGTCACCGGGCCTGAGGTGTTGAAGTCAGGGGACTGCGGAGCGTCATCGCCACGCGCTGGCATAGCCCTGGCGCTGCCGTCGATAAGCATGTTGGCCGGCTTCACGTCCCGGTGCACCAGGTTCAGCGAGTGCGCCATGTCCAGCGCAGAAGCGACCTGGGTGACGATGTTCCATGCTCTGGCCGGGGGCACTGCATGGCCGTCAGCCAGCAGCGATCGCACGTCGCCGCCCTGGACGTATCGCATTGCGATGAACAGGCAGCCGCCGGCGTCGCCGGCGTCGTAGACCGGGATGATGTGCGGATGCTCGACGATTGCCGCGGCTCGTGACTCCCTGATGAACCTGGTACGGAACGCGTTGTCAGCTGCCAGGCTCGGGGCGAGGACCTTAAGCGCGACCCTGCGGTCAAGCCGCTCGTCATACGCGCGGTAGACAACAGCCATCCCGCCCTGGCCGATCTGCTCTTCCAGCAGATACCCGGCGACCTTGTCACCCGGGTTGACGTCGGCTGGTGCCGGCGTGTTGTCGTCGCTCACCGCTTCATCCTCAGGGGCCAGGCAGCGAATGCAGTCTCGCGCCCCCGACTGCGTTCACGAAAACCTCGTCCGGTGCAATAAAGCAGCGGCGAGCACGTCAGAATACTGTAGCCTCTCCCGCTGTTGCCGGATATAGGACGGTTACTCAAGTCTGATTAGCCGCTCCCAATGCCGAATGCGATTGGCTACCGGCCGATGGATCCAGGGATCCATCCGTGAATGTCGGATCGATCCGGGGATCCATCCGGCGTGACGTCAGCCAGCGAGGTCGCGTTCAGATCAAGCGGGACCGATTGGCGTATTCGTGGTGGCTGCCTGGACGTGATTGCCGCTGATGATGAGGTCGCTGGGCAGGTCATCTGGGGGCGCAGCCCCCTCTAGGTCACCCATCAGGTCCTCTTCAGGCCACGGCGTGGCGCCGAGCGACTCCAGCGCCTCGAGCGCCGGGTCGAGCTTCTCGTAGAGGAACAGCACCGGGCCGCCGGCGGCGAGCTCGACCGCCGCGCGCAGCGCCTCGCCGGGTCCGTCGGCGAAGGTTACGTGCACTTCGGGCCGGATCTTGCGCATCGCCGTGGCGATCAGCTCGCGCATCTCGCCGGGCGCTCGTCCGCGCCTATCCTGGTCTTCGTATATCACCACGGTGCCGAACCAGGATGCGATCGCCTCCGCTGATTCGGTGATCAGGTCGTCGCGCCGGTCGCCGGGAAGCGTGATCGCCGCCACCGGTTCGCCTTCCCAGACCGAGGCCACCATCTGGCCAGTCGCCTGCAGCGCCGCGGCGTTGTGGCCGTAATCGACGAGTACCGGCCCCGCCGCGGTACTCGCGGCTGGGCCTGCGGTTACCGCGTACACGTTGCCACGGCCGGGGTTGACGGCGCCAGGCGTGAAGGTGCTGAGCGCTTCCCTGATGTCCTTGACCGTTACGCCTGCGGCCCGGCAGGCGGCGATCGCGGCGAGCGCGTTCGCGACTACGTGCTGGGCACGGCCGCCGAAGGCTCCTGGCAGGTCAGCGATGTTCATGATCAGCCTCTGCAACCCGCCGGCGGTCTCGATGAGCTGGCCGTCAGACGCCTCGTAGCAGATGCCGCCCGACCGCTTATGGCGCTCGATCAGCGCATTACCTGGAGTGACGCTGAAGTACCTGAGCACGGGCTCGTTTCGCCGCACGGCCGGCCGATCAGCGATCGCGGCCGTGGCATGGTCGGTGGCGTTGAGCACGACGTTGCCGCCGCGGCGGACTTCCTCGGCCACCAGCGACTTGACGCTGATCAGATCCTTCTGGTTGTCGATGCCATCCTCGCCCAGGTGATCGGCCGAAATGTTCGTGATCACGGCGACGTCGGCCTTGTCATAGCCAAGGCCGCGGCGCAAGATGCCTCCCCTGGCGGTCTCGAGCACGGCGGCTTCAACGGTCGTGTCGTCGAGCACCATCTCCGCCGAAAGTGGTCCTGACGCATCGGCTTCGAGCACGCACCTGCCGCCGATAAAGACGCCGTCGGTGCAGGACATGCCGGTGCGCAGGCCGGCCTGGCGCAGCACGTGCGCGATCATCCTGACCGTGGTCGTCTTGCCGTTGGTGCCGGTGACAGAGACGATCGGGATCCGGGAGATAGCGCCAGGCGGGTAAAGCCTGTCCACGATGGCCTCGGCCACCGCCCGCCCCATGCCATCGGCCGGCGTGAGGTGCATTCGCAGGCCGGGGCACGCGTTGATCTCGATGACTGCAGCGGCCTGCCGGTTGCCGCCATGCCGCGAGGTGCCCGCGAGGCCCGGGGCGAACAGCGGAGCGGCGATGTCCTCAAGGCGCAGGTCGATCCCGCAAATGTCCAGGCCGGTCACCGCCGCGGCCCGTCGGCACAGCTCCGCGACGTCGGGGTGCACCTGATCGGTGACGTCCTTGCTGGTGCCGCCGGTCGACAGGTTGCCGTTCCTGCGCAGCGTGATCTGCTGACCGTTGGTCGGCACCGTGCCAGGCTGGAAGCCGGCGGCCGCGATGTGAGCGAGCATCGCGTCGTCGACGGTGATCTTCGTGAGCGGCCTTGAGTGCCCGTGACCGCGACGCGGATCGGCGTTGACCATATCGATTAGCTCGATCACGGTGTGCTCCCCGTCGCCGGTCACCCACGGCGGCCTGAGCTCGGCGGCGGCGGCCACCCGTCCGTCGACGACGAGCACCCGGTAGTCCTTACCTGGCACGTAGGTCTCGACAATCACCTCGCACGAGCCTGACCCCGCCGCGGCACGCCGGTAAGCCTGCCGGGCCTCGGCCGGTGTTTGCACGCCGACGGTGATGCACCGGCCATGGTTGCCGTTCCGCGGCTTGACCACGACGGTTCCGTGGATGGCGTCGGCCGCCCTGATCGCCTCCACCTCGGTCTTTGCCACGACCCCGTCTGGTACGGCGATGCCGGCCCGCGCCATGAGCTTCTTCGCGAGCATCTTGTCGCTAGCGATGTCCACGCCGATCGCCGACGTCTGCTCGGTCATCGCGGCGCTGACGAGCCGTCGATGGCAGCCGTAGCCGAGCCTCAGCATGGACAGGCCGCCGACGCGCCGGACCGGAATGCCCCGGCGGCGAGCGGCCTCCGCGATGGCGGTCGTGCTGGGGCCAAGGCGTTCACGCTCGGCGCTCCTGCCGATCGCCTCGAGGTCGGCAGTCAGGTCTGGGCTCCGTTCTGCCAAAAGTTCTTCGATCACGGTGATGGCGAGTGCGCAGAGCTCAGAAGGTATCGCCGAATCCTCGGGCTCGTCGGCCGGGCACTCCATCATCAGGTCATAGCGGCCGTCAGCGCCCGCCCACATCGTGCGCCCCAGGTGCACGTCACGGCCGGCCAGCCCGGACAGTTCGAGGGCGACGTGCTCGGCAACATGGCCGAAGTAGGTGCCGTGGCTCATCGCGTCAATGAAACCGCCTGGCCGCCCCGCGGCGCAGTGGTGCTCGCGCAGTCCGGGCAGCAACTCGAGCAGGCGCTCGGCGAAGCCAGGCAGGTCCGTGGTCTCCTTGCAGGTCAGCTCGTCGAGCTCGATCCGCGCGAGGCTCACCGGCTTGGTGCCGAAGATGTTCGGACCGCCGAGGTGGCGCATGTGTTCAAGCCGCACGTTCGCTCCCTGAGGTTGGTGTCATCGCCAGCCGCAAGCCAGGCTCAGTACCGCGCGTGCGCCGGGCCGATGGCCGGCGACCGGGCAGCGAGGTCGAACACGCACCCGGCGGGGAGCAGGTGCAGACGCACGTCGAACAGTGTGATCTGGTCGTTGTCGGAGGCGGCATGGACGATCGGCGCCTGTTGCGCGTCGACGACCGTGACCGTTCCGCTTCCGAGCACCTCGAAGGTGTCCTGCTGAACCAGGACCGCGGTGTTCTCGTCGATCCCGATGCCGAGCCGCTCTGGATCGAGGGCGACGGCGCTGAGCAGCCTGGGCAACCTGCCGCGCTCGCCGAAGTGCATGTCGATCAGCACGCGGGGGAGCAGGCCGAGTCCTGGCGCGATCCGCACCGCAGCCGAGGACACCTCAGCTCCGTTGCCCCCGAGGATCATCGTCCTGCCCAGCGCCGTCGCGCCCGCGCTCGTGCCCGCGACGATGAGGCCGTCGCCGAGGCGCTGCCTGAGCAGGTCGTTGATGTTGGAGCCGACCAGCGTTTGCAGCCTGGACTGGTCGCCGCCACTGAGAAAGACCCCGGTGGCGTTGTTGAGCATGGCCGAGGCCGCCTGGCCGTCGGCGTCGGCGCGGCCGCTGATCGGCAGCTCCTTGATGTGCCGGACGCCGAGCTTGCGGAAAACCCGCTCATACTCCGCGAGAACCTGTCGCGGAGTGCCGGTCGCCGTGGTGACCAGCACGAGCCGCGCCTTGCCGCCTCCGCAGAGCTGCACGAAGCGTTCCAGAACGCCGGAGCCGCAGCATCTGTCCTCGGCTCCGCCGATGATCAGCAGGCGTCCAGGATCTCCCCCGTCGTCCACCTTCAGGCCCTCGTCCCGGACCGCGGCGCGGCCCCTGAGGCGAGGTCTACCCGCCGTTACGTTCAGTCAATCCGCAGTTACTCGCTGCCGAGAATGGTCGGGGTCTGGCGGTTGCGACGATGCTGCCGCCCGCCCGGGCGCGGCCGGGAAAGCTCGTCAGGCAGCTGCAGCAGCGGGTTGGTCGCGCTGGCCACGACGTCGCTGGCGATGTCGATGACGCGCCGGCCCCGGTTCCTGGCGGCAGTCCTGAGCTGCTCGAACGCCTGGCGGGGCTGGATCCGGTGTCGTTCCGCGAGCACGCCGATGGCCTGCTCGACCCGGATCCGCGCGGTCAGCGCGTGCTCAAGCTGCCCGATCGTCGTGCGCAGCTTGCTGGTATCGGAAAGTGCGGGCTCTTTTGACCGGGCCGACTTGCCCTTGGCCTTTCCCTTACCTTTCTGGGCTGCATCTCCACCGTTTTGCGTGGCGGCGGCGCCTGGCGAGGTCGCGGTCCGTGCCGCAGCGGTGACGGTCTTGCCCTGAACTCCGGCGTCGGCGCCTGTGGCGGTCGCCGTGGCGGCGTCTGTAGCCGTGTCTGCGGCGGAGGTTGTCGCGCCCGCGGGCGCCGGTGAGGCCGCCGCCTCCGGACTGGCCAGCTCGGCGGAGATCAGGTCGGCAAGCACCATGGCGCTGGTGAGGTCCGACACATCCGCGTCGCCGACGCGCCAGCCATCCTTGGTTCGGCGGACGACCGCATCGTCGGCACTGACCTCAGCCAACGCGGACAGGTCCGCGGCTTCAGCGGCCTCGGCGCTCGGCTGCACAGCCCCAGACTGCGGTTCCGCGCCCGCGGCGGGCCGGTCCGGCGGGCCGTTCGCTGAACGCTTCGATCGGCCGGTCAACTCGGACATAGTGGTATCGCCAACTCCTGCAACCGCTGCTTGACCGCGCGCACGGACGGGTTCGTCAGCGTGCTGCCGTCAGAGAACAGCAGTGTAGGGACCGTCTGGTAGCCACCGTTCACCGCCATGACATACTCGGCAGCCTCCGGTTCGCGCTCGATGTCAACCTCTGTGATCTCGATGCCTTCCCGAGCGAGCTGACTCTTGAGCCTCCGGCAGTAACCGCACCATGGCGTGCTGTACATCGTCAGTGGCTGGGTCATGCCCACCTAGTCCTCCTTGACCGCCATTGAAACACCTGACATTACTAACATCCGGATCTGCGAGGACCTTCCTGCCCGGCGCTCTGAGTATGAGGTGATTTTTCGGCACGAGTGCGCCTCGTCCGCTGTCAGCCTGCGGCGAACGTCGGCACCATGCGGCAGGATGGCGCCCGGACAAGGAGGCGCCGGTGGAGGACGAAAGCCGCGAAGCGGGCGACGAATGCCGCGAAGCGGGCGACGAATGCCGCGAAGCGGCCGCGGCGCAGGGACCTGACGCGGTGCTCGCAGCCCTCGATCCCGAGCAACGGGAGGTCGCGAGGGCGACCAGGGGGCCGGTCTGCGTCCTGGCGGGTGCGGGCACCGGCAAGACCAGGGCCGTCGCACACCGGATTGGTTACGCCGTCGCGACCGGTGTGGTCCGCCCGGACCGCGTGCTCGCTGTGACGTTCACCACAAAGGCTGCCGACGAGCTGCGCGGCAGGCTGCGCCAGCTCGGCAACCTGGCGATTCCCGGTGCCGGGCTCGAACACGTCCAGGCCAGGACATTTCACTCAGCGGCGCTGCGCCAGCTCACGCATTTCTGGCCGGCCACGGTCGGCGGCCCGCCGCCCGCGGTCATCGACTCCAAGCTCGGATTGGTCGCCGATGCGGCGCGGCGGCTGCGCCTCAGGCTCGAGCTGACCGAATTGCGCGACGCCGCCGCCGAGATCGAGTGGGCCAAAGTCACCCAGGTGCGTCCGGACGACTACCCGGTGGCGGCTGGCAAGGCGGATCGGTTCGGACCCCTGCCCGCCGACCGGCTTGCGGCGCTCTACGCCCGCTACGAGGACCTGCGCAGAGAGCGGAACCTGGTTGATTTCGAGTCGGTGCTCGAGCTGACGGCCGCGATCCTGGCCGAGCACCCGGTTGCCGCGGCGGCGGTCAGAGACAGGTACCGGTATTTCGTGGTCGATGAGTATCAGGACGTGAACCCGCTGCAGCAGCTGCTCCTCGACCAGTGGGCGGGGGAGCGCGACGAGGTGTGCGTTGTTGGCGACCCCCGGCAGACCATCTACTCCTTCACCGGCGCGACGCCTGCGTACCTGACCAGGTTCGAGCACCGGTACCCGGGCGCCACGGTGATCCGCCTGGTTCGCAATTACCGGTCCACGCCGCAGGTGGTTTCGCTGGCCAACAGAATACTGGCGTCTGACGGCCAGGCGCTGGCGGCACAGCGGCCGGCAGGTCTTGCGCCGCGGCTGACCGAGTATGGGGATGAACCGGACGAAGCTGCAGATGTCGCCCGTCAGGCCGCTGCCTTGATCCGGGCAGGAACGCCAGCCAGCCACATCGCAATCCTCGTCAGGACCAATGCGATGACGCGCGGCTACGAAGAGGCGCTCGCTTCGGCTGGTCTCCGGTTCCAGCTACGCGGAACGGAGCGCTTCTTTGAGCGGGCGGAGGTGAAGCAGGCTGTGACCTTGCTGCGGGTCGCGGCCCGATCGGTCGGGCCTGACGAGGACCCGGCCGCGGCCGTCAGGCCGGTCCTGAGCGGTCTCGGCCTGACGAAGGACCCGCCGGCCGGGCACGGTAAGGCAAGGGAGCGCTGGGAATCCCTCGAGGCGCTCGCCGGGCTGGCCGCTGACTTCTTCGCGGCGGCGCCGGGGGCGACGCTGGCGCAGCTCACCGCCGAGCTTGAGCAACGGAGCGCGATCGGCCACGAACCCGAGGCCGGAGGGGTCACGCTCGCCTCCCTGCACGCGGCCAAGGGCCTGGAGTGGGACGTTGTGTTCCTTCCGGGACTCGTCGACGGCATCATGCCGATCATCTACGCGACCAGTGCCGAGGCGATCGCGGAGGAACAGCGGCTGCTGTACGTCGGGATCACCAGGGCGAGAGATCGCCTGTTCTTGTCCTGGTCGCGGGCCAGGTCCCCGGGCAGCAGGCAAACGAGACAGCCGTCGCGGTTCCTGGCTGGTCTTCAGGACGGGTACGGTGCCTCGGAGACCGAGATGACTTGCACCGAGATGAGTCGCGCCGAGGTAACTCGCGCGGAGGTGACTCGCGCGAGCGGGAAGCTGCTCAGCGCCCGCAAGCCGCGGGTCGCGGGCGAGAAGCGGATAACGGGAGGCGCACGGCGATGAGCAAGGCCCTGGACGCCGTGCTGGACCTGCTCGACCTCGAGCAGATCGAACTCGACATCTTCCGCGGCCGGAGCCCTGAGAACGAGCGCAGGCAGCGCGTCTTCGGCGGCCAGGTCGCCGGGCAGGCGCTGGTCGCCGCCGGGCGGACGGTGCCAGATGACAGGCCGGTGCATTCACTGCACGCCTACTTCATCAGGCCAGGCGACCCGACCGCGCCGCTGATCTACCTGGTGGACCGCGTCAGGGACGGCCGGTCATTTACCACCAGGCGCGTATCGGCCGTTCAACATGGCAAGACGATCTTCACGCTCTCGGCGTCCTTCCATCACCCGGAAGAAGGAGTTCTGCACCAGCGCCCGATGCCCGAGGTACCGCCGCCAGAGGCGGTTCCATCGGCTGCGGAGCGGATGGAGGAGCTGTTCGGTGACGCCGCCGCGGAGTACTCGTGGTCGAACCCGATCGACATCAGGCACCTTGGCCCGCTGTCGCTGGAGGCCGTCAGCGACCCGTCGCTGCGGGTGACCCACAGCATGGCTTGGGTTCGGGCGGACGGCGAGCTGCCGGATGACCCGCTCCTGCACGTCTGCTTGCTCACCTATGCCTCGGACATGACACTGCTCGACTCGGTGCTGCTGGCCAACGGGCTGTCCTGGGCTGATGGCAAGACCGTAGGGTCCAGTCTCGACCACGCGATGTGGTTCCACCGGCCCTTCCGCGCGGACCGGTGGTTGCTTTACACCCAGGAGTCGCCGGTGGCTGCTGGCGCGCGTGGGCTGGCCCGTGGTGAACTCTTTACGCGGGAGGGCGAGCTCGTGGTGTCTGTCGTGCAGGAGGGACTGATCCGAACAGCGCCCTGAACTGGACTGTTGCCTTTCTATAACGTCTGATGACGCCCGCGGAAAATAAGTTGCCTGCCTGTGGTGACCTTGCTTAGGGTCTAAGCAAGTTCTCTCAGCAAGGCGGTCGAGTGATGCTGCACGAAAGAAGGAGGTGCCCGGAATGCTGAGCCACATCTGGACGGCCAATGACGCGATGCCAACGCGCGCGCGTTTGCGCACGGGTGCCTCGTTCGTCGGCGGCTGCGCGGCCGTTTCTCGTGAGCGTGCCGAGACGGCGGCTGCTAGCCCGGCGGCCACCGGACCGGTCGCCGCGGGCCTGCGACCGCAGGCGAGCGCGAGCGCCGTGTCATTCGGCAACGCCGCCCATGCGGCTGGCCAGGCGAAGTCCGCCTTGCAGCAGCGCACCAGCCAGAAGAAGTACGCCCGCACGACCCGTATCGCCGCCCTTGGTGGTGGTGCATTGGGTCCGCATCCGGCAAGGGATCCGGTCTAACCAGACCGGCCAAGATCCCCAAAGGCCGCGGACCCAGAGCATCGGGTTCGCGGCCTTAGTCATGCGAGGCCACGTTTGTCAGTGCCAACCGGGGCGCGCGCGTCGGACCAGCCGACGCGCGACAGCTCTGATCAGACGAAGACGCGCAGATCTGCAGATGAGAGGGGATGACACCGATGTACCTGCCGGGAACCGCCGCCGTCATCGACGACGTCGCGGTGGCCGAGGCGGAATTGGTGCGGGTGACCGCGATGAGCATGCCGCTGGCAATTGTGCCTGCGCCGGCCCTGCCGCAGGCCGGGAACGCCAGGGCGTTGCCATGCGCTGGCGACCCTGACCTGTTCTTCGCCGAGTCACCCGACGATGTTGAGCTTGCCAAGTCGCTGTGCAGCGACTGCCCGGTCCGGCCCGCGTGCCTGGCCGGCGCCGTACAGCGCAGGGAGCCGTGGGGTGTCTGGGGAGGAGAGCTGTTCATCCGCGGCGAGATAGTTGCTCGGAAGCGCGGGCGTGGCCGGCCGCGTAAGAACGACGTGGCGGCCTGAGTTGAAACCCCGCGGCGAGGTCCGGGGTGGCCGCGGGCGCATAGCCCGCCGTCACCCCGGCCGATCAGCTGGCCGGTTCAGTGGCGAGGCCGAGCGCTCCGGGGTCCTGATCATCCAGCGGCATCATGTCGGCGACATCCTGCGGGCCGTAGCCCGGCATCCACCGCAGGACCTCGGCCCTGAACTTCCCTTCCGCCTCGAGCTGGCAGAGCACGCCGATCCCTGCGGTAGAGACCCGGTGGATCAGGATGTAGGACGGCGGCAGATTGAACTGACGGGCGACGTTCGCGCCCCGCAGATCGGTGACCCTCGCGGCCTCGCTCCGCATCCACTCCCTGCTGAACTTGAACGTCTCGCTCTTGGACGGGTCAGCCAACGGCGCAAGGAAGTCGCGCAGGGCCTCTGCATCGATCGACACGCCTGGGCGCAAGAACCCATGCCGGCGCAACTCATCTTCCGCGACGCTGATGTCCCCGTTGGTGTGCACGAGGAACAGGAGCCGCCCGAAGAGCGGAGGCAAGCCTTCTGGGAGCCGGTCAACTGCGCCGAAGTCGAGCACGCCGAGCCTGCCGTCATCCAGCAGCCTGAAGTTGCCTGGATGTGGATCAGCGTGCAGCAGTCCGGCCCGTGCCGGGCTCGAGAACAGCATCCGGACCAGCATCAGCCCGGCACGATTGCGTTGCTCTTGTGTTCCGTCACTGATGATCTTGGCGAGCGGCGTTCCGTCCATCCACTCGCTGATCAGGACGTGATCGGTGGCCAGGACCGTCGGCGGCACGTAGATGTCAGGGTCGTCGGCGAAGGCCTTGGCGAACGCATCCTGGCTCGCCGCCTCGAGCCGGTAGTCGAGTTCCTCCGCGACTCTGGCTCGCAGTTCGTCAAGTAGCGGCTTGACCTCTAGCCCCGGCATCAGCACCGAGAACAGCCGTCCGACCCGACTGAGCTGCGCGAAGTCGCTGATCAGCGCCTTGCCCGCGCCCGGATACTGGATCTTGACCGCCACCTGCCGCCCGTCATGCCAGACGGCCTTGTGGACCTGGCCGATGGATGCTGCCGCGGCAGGGCGGTCATCGAATTCGCTGAACTTGGTCCGCCAGTCCTCGCCGAGATCGGCTGCGAGAACTCTGTGCACCGTAGCGGCCGGCAACGGGGGCGCTGATTCCTGCAATCTGGTGAGCGTTGCCCGATAGGGCCCCGCGAGCTCAGGCGGCAGCGCGGCCTCGAAGATCGACAACGCCTGGCCGAGCTTGAGGGCTCCGCCCTTGAGTTCGCCGAGAACGCGGAAGATCTGGTCGGCCGTCCGCTGCTGGATTTCCTGCGCCACGATCTCGGCCGGACGCCCGCCCACGCGCTTTCCGATCCCGAGCACAGTCCTGCCAGCGAGACCTGCCGGCAGGGCGGCAAGCTTCACCGTTCTTGTGACGGCACGGCGCGGCAGATCGTCCATGATCTCTATTGTCGGTTATCAGGCGACGTGCCTGAACACGGACAAGCCGGATGTGGGCCCCATGTCCGGCGTCTCCATTTCCAGTCGGGTAGTACGAGCTCGAGCGTGCCGTTGACCGCGGCACTCGACAGCGGGTTCTGAGCGATCGCGATGAGCGCCTGCGCCGCCGCTTGCGCAGCCACTGCTGCGGCAAGAACGGCGTCGCATGCTGGCGGGTCTGGCCGCCTGCGGCCAAGCTGGGCCAGGATCAGCGGCCATGCCGAATCGTTGCCCGCTCTGACGTAATCCATGCACAGCAAGCACGCAGTCCGTTTCGGCACGACCATCGGACCAACCACTCCGATCGCCTCGCCGGCGGCGACAGCCAGGTGCGGAACGCGTTCTCTGGCTAACTGGGCAAGCCTGCTCAGGGGCTGGCGACCCGCGAGAATGACCAGGTCAGCCACGTCAGCCTGGTCAGCCTGGTCAGGCCGGTCAGGCTGTGGAAGCATCTGACGAACGAACTCGACGCGCCCGACACCAGCTGCCGACAGAATCCTGGACACCGGGCGTCCGATCCGCTGATCGCCCTCGACGCGAACGACCGCGGCCCTGCGACGAGCGAGTGTCCGGGCACCACCGTCGCCGTCGCGATGAGCCAGCGATGTGGTCGCTAGTTCCGGTGCGAGCCTTGCGCGGTGCGCCGACGGTATGGAGCGCCACGTGCCTGCCGGGAAATCATCGAGCGCTCCGCCGGCCGCCAGCAGGGTCAGAATCCGTTCCGTGGCCTGGACGGAAATGCCGTGCGCGGTTGCCGCGGCGACGACCTGGTCGCGTTCGCGGCTGCCGTCGAGCAGACCGATGACGAAGCCCGCCTGGCGCATTCCGGATAAGGCGATCGCGCGTCGCGGATCGATGCCGATCTGCAAGGTGTCCCTGTCCCGCCACACCGGCATTAGGCCGGACTTGAGAGCTGGTCGCATGCCCGCAGCCTGACACCTGGGTCCGACAATGAAAGAGCGTCGGGATGCCGGCATCGTTAATGGCAGGAATCCGCCGCCAGACACTTCGTCCGTCCCATGAGGTCGGAAAACTCGCATTGGGCAGACGTTGCTTCGGTCAAGGAGATGCCAATTCTGTCCTGTGGAAAACTCTGTGGACAGCATGGGGAATCTGGGGAGTTTTGCTGTGGATAGTGGCTGGATAAGCTGTGGGTTTTTGGGTGACGCCCGCCCATTCGGTCATGCCGGACTGCCGATTTCGCATCCACCGACTGTGGACAAGGTCGCGTCTGTTGTGGGCAGGCGTATCGGTCTTGGAAGCCCAGCGCCGTCTCGTCCGCCAAGGGTGCCCGAGACACCTCACTACGCGGTTTCAGGCGTCGGGGTCGCGGCCTTTGTCGGATTCGCCGTCGTCGGCCGGTCCTGAGCTATCTTCGGTCGATGGCCCGGCCTCTGGTGGCGTCTTGCCTTCCTCGCCGGTCTTTGCCTTGCCGGGCTGCTCTTCCCCCGTGAGGTTCGACAGGTCGGAGAGGTCCGACAGGTCGAGCTCCGGGCGACCTCGAACGAAGCCTTCAGGATCTTCGAGGTCCTCGGCGGTCGGCAGCAGGTCTGGGTGCTCCCAGATCTGGTCACGCCCGCTGATCCCGCGGTCCTCGGTCAGCGCACGCCACATTGTCGCGGCCTCGCGGAGCCGGCGCGGCCGCAGTTCGAGGCCGACCAGCGTGGCGAAGGTCCGTTCAGCCGGGCCACCGGTCGCTCTCCGCCGCCTGATCGCCTCGGCGAGCGCGTCGGCGTCAGGCAGCCGGTTATCTGCGGCGTCGGCGACAACTGTGGCAACCCAGCCCTCAACCAACGCGAGCAGAGTTTCCAGCCGCGACAGCGCGGCCTTCTGCTCGGGCGTGTCCTCGGGCTGGAACGTAGCCGCACCGGAGAGCGCCTCGTTCATCGCCGCTTCAGGGTTCTCCAGGTCGATCTGTTGCATCGCGTCGCGCAGTGAGTCGGGGTCCACCTTGATGCCTCGCGCATAGTCCTCGACCGCACCGAGCAACCTGGCTCGCAACCACGGAACGTGGCTGAACAGGCGCTGGTGGGCTGCTTCACGCATCGCTATGAACAGCCTGACCTCGTCCTCACCCACGGACAGGCCCGAGCCGAACTCGGTGACACCAGCCGGGAGCAGCGCAGCTGTGCCCTCCGGACCAAGCGGCAGGCCGATGTCGCTCGAGCTAATGATGTCCTCGGCAAGCGTTCCGACGGCAGCGCCGGCCTGGCCGCCGACCATCATCCCGCCCATCCTGCGCATCATCTCGCTGATGCCGCTGAGAGCGCCCGACAGTCCTCCCGGACCAGAGTTCCCGCTCAGGGCGGCCATCACCGATTGCATCTCGGGCGGCAGGTCGCCCAGGTCAGCCTCATTCACCGAGAACACGCTGCCCATGCTGTCGACCGCGCGTTCTGCGATGGGCTGGCACAGCTTCTGCCACACCGGCATCGTGGCCTCGACCCACTCCGACCGGCTCCACGCCTGGATCGTGCGGATCCCGCTCGGCAGGGACGTCGCATCTTCCAGCCAGAGGTCGGCCAGCCTCACCGCGTCTACGACCGCGGTGCGCTGATTGTTCAGCACACTGGGATCACCCTTAGCGACGATTGTCTGCCTGGCGGTGTTCTTGGCCAGGTCCCAGTTCACAGGCCCGCCTTGGTAACTCATGGCATCGGCGAACTGTCTCAGGGCCTCGGCGAACTGCTGCGGGTCTCCGAGCGGGCCGCCAGGACCGCCAGCGCCGGAACCGCTACCGGCGCCGCCCGAACCGCCGCCTGACCCGCGCTCCGGATCGTCGCCTGGCTGGTCGGGCAGGCCGAAGCCGAAGGGAGGCTCACTCATTGTCATAGCCTCTCGGGCAGGATGGAAGTATCACATTCGCCAAGTTATCCCAGGAGCGCTACGCGGTGAGCGACCGAGTTGGCAAGGTTCGCCAAGGGCGGAGCGCAGCGGGCGACCGTGACGGGGCGCGTAAACGAACAGGGCAATTGCGGTCAGTTCCTCGCAGGCGTGACGAAGAGGCCCACCGCGATGACCTGCCGGTGGTTGCCGTCACCGGTGCCGCCCATGACCTCGGGCTGGCCCTCACCGCCCGGCTCGCCCAATCCGAGCGATTCAGCCGCGTCATAGCCATCGACGATCATCGCGGTGACCTGACCGGCGTGATCTGGCGCGTCGTCGACATCCGGGATCCGGCGCTCGCTGGCCGGCTAACCGGCATCGACGTAATCGTGCACACCGACCTCGACTTTGCGGCAGGGTCGGACCCGAGGGCCAGACGCGCTCACAACGTCCGGGGTGCGCAGACGGTGCTGACCGCGGCCGCCGCAGGCGGGGTTGGCCGTGTTGTCCTCATCAGCAGCGCGATGGTGTACGGGGCCAAGCCGGATAACCCTGTTCCTATCACCGAGAGTGCGCCGCTGGCCGCCGATCCGGACGGCAGCGTCGTCGGCGACTTCATGGAGATCGAGCAGCTCGCGGAGCGCTCGCCGCGCAGCAACCCAGGCATGTCGGTCACCGTCATACGCCCGGCCGCGCTCGTCGGCGAGGGCATCGACACCCTGATCACCAGGCACTTCGAGGCGCCGCGCCTGCTTGTGGTGAAAGGGTGCGCGCCGAGCTGGCAGTTCTGCCACGTGAACGACTTGTTGTCGGCGATCGAACTGGCCGCAGCCGGCGAGGTCAAAGGCGCCTTCGCTGTGGGCTCTGATGGCTGGCTAGAACAAGGCCAGGTCGAAGAACTCTCCGGGTTGCGCAGGATCGAGCTGCCTGCTGGCGTGACGTTCGCGACGGCGCAGCGCCTGCATCGCGCGGGCATCACCCCGGCGCCAGTGTCTGATCTGCATTACGTCGTCTACCCATGGGTGGTCGACTGCCAGGCGCTGCGATTGGTGGGCTGGCGCCCCACCGTGACCAATGCGGAGGCGCTGCAGGTTCTGCTCGAGCAACGCGCCGGTCACCGCGCGGTCGCGGGACGTCGGCTGGCGAAGAAGGACGCGACGATTACGGCGGCCGGAGCGACCGTCGCGGTCATCGGCACAGCGGCGATCGTTCGCCAGGTCCGCAAGCGCCGCCGCGAGTCCTGAGTCGAAGAGGCTGGGTAAGCCCTGAGCCCGAGCCGCGGCACATAGTCCGAAGATCCGGGCTCGGTGCGCGGCTGAGTTCGCTGGCGCGGGATGAATTCCTGAGCGGCGGGCGCCCCGATGTAGCGTGGCCGGGTGAACGTCATCAAGCTCGCAGAGCTGCGGGCGACCCCGCTGTCGGTCGACGAGGTTTACGCCGCGGTCACCGACCCCGCCGCCGGTGGCATCGCCGTCTTTGCCGGCGCCGTTCGAGACCATGATCATGGCAAGCCGGTGACCGGGCTGTCGTACTCAGCGCACCCATCCGCGGTCGATGAGCTGCGCAAGGTCTGCGAGCGAATCGCTGAGAAGTTTGACCTCTACGCGGTCGCTGCAGTGCACCGGACCGGTGACCTGGCCATCGGCGACCTGGCGGTTGTCGTTGCCGTCTCCGCCGGGCATCGTGGCACGGCCTTCGACGCATGCCACGCGCTGATCGACGACCTAAAGGCGACGGTGCCGATCTGGAAGCACCAGCGCTTCACCAGTGGTGACAGCGAATGGGTCAATAGCGCGTAACCTTGCCCGCATGTCACGTCGCGCGGTAACGCTCCTGATCGCCGGGATCGGGCTTGTCGCCTGCCTGGTGATCGTGTTCGCGGTGCCCGTTCCCTATGTCGCCCTTCTGCCTGGCCCGACCTACAACACGCTCGGCCCGCTCGACGGCAAGCCCGTCATCCAGATCTCAGGGCACCGCACCTACACCGCGCCCGGTCACCTGAACATGGTGACGGTCTCCTACATCGGCGGGCCAGGAGCGAACCCGCCTTTCAACATTTTCGCGGCGCTCCAGGCGTGGCTCAGCCCGCACCAGGCCGTCGTGCCGCAGGAAGAACTGTTCCCGCCTGGCCAGACCCAGCAGCAGGTCGTCAAGCAAGATTCCGAGCAGATGGTCAACTCCCAGCAGACGGCCGAGGCCGCCGCGCTCTGCCAGCTCGGCATCAGGTTCGCCACGATCGACACCATCAGCGGCACGATCAGCGGCCTGCCCGCAGCGGGCCGGCTGCAACGCGGCGATGTGATCAAGGCCGTCGACGGCAAGCCCGTCACTTGTCAGTCGAGCGCAGCGACCATGATCAGATCGCGTCCAGCCGGGCATCGCGTCGTGCTGACGATCGCGCGAGGCGGCAAGATTCACACGGTCGCCCTCCGAACTGCCAGCTACAAGGGCGAGCCGGTCATCGGCGTGAACGTGGTCGAGTCATTCAAGTTCCCCTTCCAGGTGAAGATCAACATCGGCAATGTCGGGGGCCCGAGTGCCGGCATGATGTTCGCACTGGCGATCATCGACAAGCTGACACCTAGCAACCTGACCGGCGGCAAGTTCATCGCCGGGACGGGCGAGATCGAGGTCGACGGCGCGGTCGACCCGATCGGGGGCATCCAGCAGAAGATGGCCGCCGCCCGCGCCGCAGGCGCGACGGTCTTCCTCGCGCCCGCGGACAACTGCTCGGATACCGCCGGGTCGGTTCCGGCTGGGCTGCGCGTGGTCAAGGTCAGCACGCTGCGCGGCGCCATTGGCGCGCTGAAGGCGGTGAAAGCCGGCAAGCCCGTGCCCAGCTGTTAGCACGTGGTCGCGCTCTGTGGCGCAAATCCTCGCCGGGGCGGAGGGTGCTTGAACGGGGGACGACCCCCGGATCCCCCCGCGGTGCGGGGGAACCAGTTACATTGCCGGTAAGTTGCCGTTAAGGACCTGCGTTCGCGGCTCCGCGGCCACCTTGTCTGGCAGGTACCGGCCGGAAGCCACGCGCCCAGTGGCTCACGGGCTACGTGGCTTTGGCGTCGAAGGGAAGAGCGGTGACCTTCAGAGTTCCCGGGTCGCATGGGGCTGGCGGACGCCAGGTGGTACTGCCGCGCTGGCCGCGGTTCGTGATCCCAGCTGTGATCATCATCGTGGCCGCGGCCGTCCTGATCGCGATCGTGGCGGGTATCTGGACTGACTACCTGTGGTACAGCTCGGTGCACCAGACCAGGGTCTTCGGGACCACCTACACCACGAAGTGGCTGTTGTTCCTGGTGACCGCCGTTTTCATGAGCGGCGTCGTTGGCGCGAATCTGGTTCTGGCGTACCGGCTGCGCCCCGAGGAACCACCTACCGGGCCCGGCCATCAGGGCATCGAGGCGTACCGGCAGGCGATCGACCCGCACCGCCGCGGCGTGATGATCGTGCTGCTCGGTCTCATCAGCCTGATTACCGGCCTGGCCGCTGCGAGCAACTGGCGGACCTGGCTGCTGTTCATCAACAGGGTGCCGTTCGGGCAGAAGGACCCGCAGTTCCACATCGACATCTCGTTCTACGTCTTCGTCTATCCGTTCCTGCGGATGTTGCTGTCCTTCCTGTTCGCCGCCGTGCTGCTCGCGCTCGTGCTCTCCGCCGCGGTGCACGTGCTCTATGGCGGCCTGCGGATCTCCAGGCACGCCAGGCCTTCCCGAGGGGCCCGGGCCCAACTCTTCGTACTGGCCGGCGTGTTCGTCGCCCTGAAGGCGGCCGCCTACTGGGTGGACAGGTACGGGATCAACTTCTCCCAGCGGGGAGTCGTCCAGACAGGCGCGTCCTACACAGACGTGAATGCCGTGCTGCCTGCGAAGACCGTGCTGGCCGTAATCGCCGTCATCTGCGCGGTGCTGCTCCTGACCGGAGCGTTCCGCCGCAGCGCTCTCGTTCCCGGAATCGGATTCGGCCTGCTGGTGCTGTCCGCTGTGCTGATCGGCGGCGTGTACCCGTTCATCATTCAGCAGTTCGTGGTCAAGCCGAACCAGCAAGTCAAGGAGCGGCCCTACATCCATCGCGAGATCCAGAACACGCGGATTGCATATGGCGTAGCGGGCGCCACGGTTACCCCATATCCGGCTGCTCCGACGGAGAGCCGCCCTGCGCTGGCGAAGCAGGCGGCAGGGGTCCCAGACTTCAGGCTCCTTGACCCGGCTGTCACGTCCACTGCGTTCCAGCAGCTCCAGCAGGTGAAGGGGTACTACCAGTTCGCCGGCGTGCTCGCGATGGACAGGTACGTCATCGGCGCGAACCCGTCTCCGCAGGACATCGTGATCGGCGTTAGGGATATGGCGGGGCCGCCCGAGGGACAGGCCAACTGGGTCAACACACATCTGATCTACACCCATGGCTACGGGGCAGCCGCTGCTACAGCGGCCCAGACACAGGCCAATGGCAACCCGAACTTCATTGAGGGAGACATCCCGCCAACAGGTGAGCTAGGCATTACCCAGCCGCGTATCTATTTCGGGCACGAAGGCGCCGACTACGTCATTGCCGGCGGCCGTCAGCCGGAACTCGACTTCCCCAATGAGAGCTCTGGAGGCCAGCAAGACAATCACTACAACGGGAGCGGCGGAGTTCCCGTTGGCTCCTTTGGCAGTCGGCTTTTGTTCGCGGTGAGGTTCCGGGAGCTGAACATCTTGCTGTCGAGCGCCATCGACAGCAAATCGCGGATCTTGTACATCAGGGACCCGCTTCAGCGTGTCGAGAAGGTTGCGCCGTTCCTCACGTTGGACGGAGACCCCTATCCAGTCGTGGTACACGGTCAGATCGTCTGGATTGTCGATGGCTACACGACCACAAACGACTATCCGTACTCAAAGCGGATCAACATCAACCAGACCACGTCGAATAGCTACAGCCCTAGCGGCCTGGCAGTCGGCCAGGGTGGCGACATCAACTACATCAGGAACTCGGTCAAGGCTACTGTCAACGCCTACACTGGGGCCGTCCACCTGTACCAGTGGGGCAAGCACCCAAGCCCGATACTCCGGTCCTGGATGAAGTCGTTTCCCGGCTTGATCTCGCCACGGAGCGACATTTCACAGGAACTGATGGCTCACCTGCGTTATCCGGAGGTGCTCTTCGAGGCTCAGCGGCAAATCGTTGCACAATTCCATGTGACCAACCCAGCATCCTTCTATGGAGGTCAGAACTTCTGGGACATACCAGGCGATCCGACCCAGGGGTTGAAGAGCACGATCACCCAGCCGCCTTACTACCTCACGCTGGATATGCCTCGTGCCTCACCAGAGTTTTCGCTGACTACCCTGTTCACCCCTCGCGGCAGAGCGAATACGGCAGCGTTTATGGCTGTCAACAGCAATCCAATTAGTCCTGGCTACGGGCACATCCAGATCCTGCAGATGCCGCAGAGCGCCGCCATACCCGGCCCTCAGCAGATCCAGAGCAACTTTGAAGCCTTCGCTCCTGCCTCCGAGCAACTCAAGCTGCTCCGAGGCGGCGGCTCGAGGGTGACGCTCGGCAACCTAGTTACCGTGCCGCTCGGCGGCAGTCTGCTATCGGTCGAACCGGTGTATGTCTCCGCATCCGCCAAGACGAACCCTGCTTCGTATCCGCAGCTGCAACGGGTCTTCACGTTCTATTACAACGGTGCGGGCGGCACGGGACGGGTGGGTTTTGGCGACACCCTCGCTCTATCGCTTGCGCAAGTGTTTGGCAGCTCTGGCCAGCCGCCGACCACGGGGGCTCCTAGCGGGCCACCGGGTGGGCAGGTGAACGCGCAGGTGCTTCAGTTCCTGCAGCAGGCCAACAAGTTCTACACGCAGGCGCAGACGGAGCTGAAGAATGGCAGGCTCGACCTGTATTACCGCGACATCCTGAGGATGAAGACTGCGCTCGACGAGGCCAGGAAGGCCGCGAAGTCCTCGAAGACCGGGCAGGGAGGTTCGCCGACGCCGATACCTTCGCCATCGCCAACCAGATCGGCGTCCGCCTCGCCCTCGCCGTAGGGCGCGCGATGGCCAAAGATGGCGCCAGAGCGCGCGGCCGCCACGGCCTGTCGTTAACCACCTGTGCTCTGCAGTGCAGAAAGCGGCAAAGGCCGCGCTTGCCGGGCCACGTCGCACCGCGCGAGGGCGTAGGCTCGATAATGCGGGGACGTTGGTGGGGGCGCAGACTTCACTGTGGCAGTTCCCGGACAACGTAGAAGGGCCATCAGAGAGGAGCCTGACGCTCGGTGGGTCCCCGTGTGCTCGTCGACGCGACTGGCGTTCCCGTTGACCGCGGTGCGCTAGGCCGCTACGTCGACGGCCTCGTCAAGGCGCTGTCCGAGGCCGGCGCCGATCTCGCCCTCGCCTGTCAGCGCGCCGATCAGGAGCGATACGAGCGGCTGCTGCCGGGCGCACGTGTCGTCCCAGGGCCCCCAGCGATCGCGCACCGGCCAGCCAGGCTGGCCTGGGAACAGAGTGGACTGCCGCTTGTCGCGACTCAGGTCGAGGCCGACGTCATCCACTCGCCGCATTACTCCATGCCGCTGCGGCCTGGATTGCCGACGGTCGTGACCATCCACGACCTAGCCTTCTTCACAGCGCCCGATACGCACAGCCCGGTCACGGCCACCTTTTACAAGGCTGCGATCAGGACGTCGGCCTGGCGGGCCACCCGGCTCATCGTCCCGTCGAAGGCCACTAGGGACGAGGTCGTCCGAGTGCTGGAGGCCGACTCCACCAAGATCGACGTGGCCTACCACGGAGTAGATCACACGCTCTTCAACCGCCCTGGCAAGGCACAGCTCGACCGCGTCGCAGCCCGCCTCGGCCTGCACGGCCGGCCGTATGTCGCCTACCTGGGCACGCTTGAGCCGCGCAAGAACGTGCCAGCCTTGATCGCCGGGTGGGCCGAGGCCGTCGCCGACCTTGCCGAGCCGCCCGCCCTGGTGCTGGCCGGCGGCACCGGATGGAGCGACGAAGTCGACAACGCCGTTGCCGCGGTGGCCGCCCACCTGCGCCTGGTGCGTCCCGGCTACCTGCACTTCACCGACCTGCCGGGATTCTTCGGCGGGGCGCTGATCGTCGCGTTCCCGAGCATCGGCGAGGGCTTTGGCCTGCCTGTTCTCGAGGCTATGGCGTGCGGCGCTCCGGTGCTGACCACGCACCGCACCTCCCTCCCCGAGGTCGGCGGGGACGCGGTCGCCTACACCGAGCCGGACGCGGAAAGCATCAAGACCTCGCTGCGGGCGCTCATCGACGACGGCGCCCAGCGCGAAGCGCTCGGCAACGCCGGCTACGCGCGATCCCTCGAGTTCAACTGGGCGGCGTCAGCGCAGGCGCACATGGCGTGTTACGAGCGCGCAGCCGCGGCCAGGCAGGGGTAGTCTCCCTGGTCATGTCGAGCGACGGCGCGAACATCGGGTGGGATGAACAAGGACGCGACAGCGATGGCGCCCAGCTTGAGGCAATCTTGCTGGTCGGCGGCCAGGGAACCAGGCTCCGCCCGCTGACCATTGGCATGCCAAAGCCGCTGCTGCCGACTGCCGGGGTGCCGTTCCTCGCTCATCAGCTGGCCAAGGCCGGCGCGTCGGGCGTCCGCCGGGTGGTGCTAGCGACGGCGTTCAGGTCGGAGATGTTCGCCGAGACGTTCGGCGATGGCGCTGAGTACGGCCTCGAGATCGTGTACGTCTACGAGGAGGAACCGCTCGGCACCGGCGGCGGGATCAGGAATGCGGCCGCCAGCCTGCACAGCGGGCCTGATGATCCTGTGCTGGTGCTCAACGGAGACGTGCTCTCCGGTCACGACATCGCCGCTCAGATCGACATGCACCGCAAGGCCGATGCCGCCGTCACGCTGCATCTGGTTGAGGTGCCTGATCCGGCGAGGTTCGGCTGCGTCCCGACCGACTTCGACGGCAGGGTCACCGCATTCCTCGAGAAGACGCCAAACCCGGTGACCAGCCAGGTCAACGCGGGCTGCTACGTGTTCACCAGGCGGTACATCGACGCGATGCCCGCAGGCCGGGTTCTGTCGGTCGAACGCGAGACCTTCCCGGGACTCATCGACGCCGGCGAGATCGTCATGGGCTATCTCGAGTCCGCCTACTGGCTCGATGTCGGTACCCCGGAGGCCTTTGTACGCGGCTCCTGCGATCTTGTGCTCGGTGAACTCGTCTCCCCGGCGCTGCCGGGTGCACGCGGCGATGCGCTGCTGCTGGATGATGCCAGCGCGGACCCGTCCGCGCAGGTGTCAGGTGGTTCCGCGGTCGGCGCCGGCAGCGTCATCGGCGCGGATGCGACGGTGGACGGCTCTGTGCTCTTCGACGGGGTCACGATCGGCGCGGGCGCGAGCGTGGTGGCCAGCGTCGTCGGATCGGGAGCGAGGATCGGAGACGGCGCGGTGCTGAGCGGCGCTGTGATCGGTGCCAGAGCAGACGTCGGCGGCGGAAATGAGCTTCTCAGCGGAATCCGGGTATGGCCAGGCGTCCGCCTGGAGGGAACCGCGATCAGGTTCTCCACCGATGCGTGACCGGGCTGCGTCATCGACGGCCAGGTCAGCGGGGCGCCCAGCAGGCCCAGCGGCCGCGGGCTCGTGACCGGCGGCCTGGATGTGGCAATCGTTGGAGCGGCGCTGGGTAGCGCCGTTTGCCGTTGACGTAGCCAGCGTCCTGTCGGTGCATCGCCGCGGAACCGGCGATCCCGCGTTCGCGATCGACCATACGGGCGCGATCTGGCGGGCTTGCCGCACCCCCGACGGACCCGGCACGATCAGGCTTGCCTGGCGTTATGTCGGCGCGGACGATCGACCTGGCAGCAGCGTGACATTGGCTGACGCACATGCCTGGGGTCCCGGTGCTGACTGGTTGCTTGAGAACGTCCCCGCCCTGCTTGGCGCCGATGACCGGCCGGAGGATTTCGTTCCAGAGCATCTGGTGCTGCGCGAGCTGGCCAGGCGGCACGGCGTGATCAGGATCGGCCGGTCCTGCCTGGTCCTGGAATCGCTGGTGCCTGCCATTCTCGAGCAGAAGGTCGTCGGCAAGGAGGCGTGGCGCGGCTGGCGGCTGTTGCTGCGCAGGTTCGGCGAGCCGGCACCCGGCCCGGCGCCCGCCGGGACGCGAGTACCGCCCGGACCGGCCGCATGGGCGTCGATCCCGTCCTGGGAGTGGCACCGGGCCGGCGTCGAGCCGGTCAGGGCGCGCACGATCGCGGCCGCTGCGCGGGTCGCCGGCCGTCTCGAAGAGATCCTTCAGCTGCCGCCCGAGCAGGCCGATCGCAGGCTGCAAGCCCTGCCGGGAATCGGTGTCTGGACCTCGGCCGAGGTCAGGCAGCGTGCCTGCGGCGACCCTGATGCGGTGTCGGTCGGCGACTACCATCTGCCCGCGATCGTCGGTATGGCGCTCACCGGTCGGCCAGTTGACGACGCGGGGATGCTGGAGCTGCTCGCCCCCTATCGGGGTCACCGGCACCGGGCGTCCCTGCTGACCTGGTTCAGCGGAGTCCGTCCCGAGCGCCGTGGCCCGCGGCTATCCATCCGCGACTACCGTGCCTTCTGACCAGCAGCCGCAGGCGGACGGTCTCCGCAAACGCGCCCGCGAGCTCGGCCTGGATTTCGGGCCGCATCCGACCGGCGAGAACAATGCGATCACCGACGTCACCGGCGTCCGGGTCGGACAGGTCACGGTGATCGAGGGCGACAGCGTCAGGACCGGGGTCACGGCGATCGTGCCGGATGCCGTTGACCGGCCAGAGGGCTCGATTCCCGCCGGGCTGTTCGTGGGGAATGGCTACGGCAAGCTCATCGGCGCCACCCAGCTCGCTGAGCTCGGCGAGATAGAGTCCCCGGTCGTCCTGACCGGGACGCTGTCCGCGTTCCGTGCGGCCGACGCCCTGCTGACGTACGTGTTGCGGTTGCCTGGCAACGAGGGGCTGACCTCGGCTAGCCCTGTCGTCGGGGAGACCAATGATGGCTACCTGTCCGACATCAGGGCCAGGCCGATCACCGAGCAGCACGTCCTTTCGGCGCTAGCGACCGCCAGCGCCGGACCGGTCGCCGAGGGAGCCGTCGGCGCCGGAACCGGCACCTCGGCGCTGGGGTTCAAGGCGGGGATCGGGACGGCCTCGCGCGTTCTGGCTCTCGGCGATAATCGCGCGGCCACGCTCGCCGAGGGTCGTACGGCCACGCTCGCCGAGAGTCGTGGAACCACAGTCGGCGTGCTCGTTCAGGCGAACTTCTCCGGCGTGCTGACCGTACGCGGCGTGCGAGTCGCCGCGCCTCGTGAGCCGAGGGATTCGGGAGCCGGCGAACCTCATCCCGGCGCCGCGGCCGCCGTGGGGGGCGACGCTGGAGATCCGGCAGACGGGAACTCCTGCATGATCATGGTCGCGACGGACCTCGGGCTCGACTCCCGGCAGCTGACCAGGGTGGCGCGCCGGGCGGTGTTCGCCATGGGCAGGACCGGCGCGGATTTCGCCCACGGCAGCGGGGACTACGCCATCGCCTTCAGTACGGCGAGCGAACCCGGGATGGCTGACGCGGGTCTGAACCCAGTTTTCGGCGCCGTGCAGGATGCGGTCGAGGAAGCCATCCTGAACTCGGTGTTCATGGCCACGACCACGATCGGTTACCTGGGGCGGATCAAGCACGCCGTGCCACTGCACTTGGTGACCAGCGCCTGTCGAGCCGCTGGCGTTGCGGGTGAGTAGGCAGCGAGAATTGCGTTGAAACTTAAAAAAACAGGTCAGGAGGAGCAGTGCTCTACGCGTTCGGATTTGAGCGGATCGGCGTGCTGGTCAGTGATCTGTACTTCGTCGATCCGAAGCCCCTCGCCGGCCAGGAAAGCGCGGAGCACGGCGTGCGGCTGGAGGTGCGGATGCTTGAGCACGGCGAGCTGCGGGGGTCGATCTACTCGGCCAGGCCGATCGAGGCGGGCCGGCCGGTGTGGCGTGTCGACCTGCTTGAGGCCGTTGACGGCCCGCCGGGGAGCCTGAACAGGGCGCATCACCACCCGAAATTCAACGGCTGGGAGCCGGGCGAGCGGGTCTTCGACCCGGATCTGTCCGCTTCGCCCGTGACCTGGCTGGGGGAGCAGCTGCGAGATCTGGGCGCGGTTCTTGGGCGTTCGGGCGTCAATGACAACGGGTCATTCGCCGGCGACGCCGAGAGCGTGCGCCAGAGCGCGAGCGAGATCACCGCGGCAGTGCAGACCCTGCTGGACAAGGTCAAGGCAGGCGAGCTTGCCGCCGCCCCAGCAGGTGACCAGCCAGAAAGCGCGAGGGTCAGCTGGCTGTGACGCTGACCCGGCCGTCCTGGCGGGGCCGCGCGGCGGGACCGTGCAGCACGCCCGCCTAGGGTAGAACCTATGCGAACCGCCGGATTCGTGCCTTCGCCACCCGAGCACCCCCCGTCGCCGAACGCGCTGCGCCGGGCGCTGGCCCGTGCCCGTGACGGCAAGCCGATCGATCAGTCAGAGGCCGCGATCCTGCTGCATGTGAGGGGTGAGCAGCTCACCGAGTTGCTTCGCTACGCGGCCAGGACCAGGGATGCCGGCCTGGCCGCGGCACGCAGGCCGGGTGTGATCACTTACTCGCGCAAGGTATTCATCCCGCTGACCAGGCTGTGCAGGGACCGCTGCGGGTACTGCACGTTCGTCACCGTGCCGGGCAGGTTGCCGGCTGGGCACGAGTTCCTGACGCCGGATGAGGTGCTCGACATCGCCCGTTCGGGCGCGGCGCTCGGCTGCAAGGAGGCGCTGTTCACGCTCGGCGACCGGCCAGAGGAGCGCTGGCGGCCGGCCCGGGAGTGGCTGGACGCACACGGATACGACGACACGCTGTCCTACGTCCGGGCCATGGCCATCGGGGTGCTCGAGGAGACCGGGCTGCTGCCGCACCTGAATCCCGGCGTTCTGACCTGGCAAGACTTCCAGCGGCTCAAGCCGGTCGCGCCGTCGATGGGCATGATGCTCGAGACGACCTCGTCGCGCCTGTTCACCGAGCGCGGCGCACCGCATTTCGGCAGCCCTGACAAGGACCCGACGGTGCGGCTGCGGGTGCTGGAGGACGCCGGGCGGTCGGCGGTGCCGTTCACGACCGGGATCCTGATCGGGATCGGCGAGACGCTGGCCGAGCGGGTCGACTCGATCTTCGCGATCCGCGGGGTGGCGCGCGAGTACGGCGGCGTGCAGGAAGTGATCGTGCAGAACTTCCGCGCGAAGCCGGACACCAAGATGCGCGGCATGCCTGACGCTGAGATCGATGATCTGGCCGCCACGATCGCGGTCGCGAGACTGGTGCTCGGGCCCTCGATGCGGATCCAGGCGCCGCCCAACCTGATCGGCGAGGAGTATCAGCTGATCATGGACGCGGGGATCGACGACTGGGGCGGGGTCTCGCCGCTCACGCCCGACCACGTTAATCCCGAGCGGCCGTGGCCGCAGATCGAGGAACTCGCGGCCCGTACGGCTGCTGGCGGGTTCTCGCTGCGGGAGCGCCTGACGATCTATCCCGGCTACATCCGCGAGCCCTGGCTTGATCCGCGGCTTGCCGCGCATGTGTCAGCGCTGGCCGATCCGGCTACCGGACTGGCCGCCCCGGACGCGCAGCCCGCCGGCCTGCCGTGGCAGGAACCAGACGGTGGCTGGGGTGAGTCGGCTGGCCGGACGGACTTGCACGTCAGCATCGACACGCAAGGCAGGACCGCCGACCGGCGCGGCGACTTCGAGGATGTCTACGGCAACTGGGCGGAGATCGCGGAGCGGATATCGCCGTTGGCGCGGCGTGAGCCATCGGGCGGCGGCGCGGGTGAATCGGATGCGCCCGCCAGGCTGCGCGGTGAGTCGGATGCGCCCGCCAGGCTGCGCGATGGGTCGATTGCGCCTGCCCGGCTGGGCGGCGAGGTGGCGGCGGCGCTGCGAAGCGCCGAGCGCGACCCGGCCGGCCTGACCGACGCCGAGGCGCTTGCGCTGCTGGATGCGGACGGCGCAGAGCTCGATGCGCTGGCCGGGCTAGCCGACGCGATCAGGCGAGACGTCAATGGCGACGCGGTCAGCTACGTGGTGAACAGGAACATCAACTTCACGAACGTCTGCTACACCGGCTGCCGGTTTTGCGCGTTCGCGCAGCGGCGTACCGACGCCGACGCGTACACGCTGTCGCTCGAGCAGATCGGCGACCGCGCCGAGGAAGCCTGGGCGGCCGGTGCGACCGAGGTGTGCATGCAGGGCGGCATCCACCCGGACCTTCCTGGCACGGCGTATTTCGACATTGCCGCCGAGGTCAAGCGCCGCTGCCCGGAGATCCACATCCATGCGTTCTCACCTATGGAGGTGATGAACGGGTCGGCGCGGACCGGTCTGCCGGTTCGCGCGTGGCTGCAGCAGGCGACGGCCGCGGGCGTGGACTCGCTGCCCGGCACGGCCGCCGAGATCCTCGACGATGACGTCCGGTGGGTGCTCACCAAGGGCAAGCTGCCGACATCGGCGTGGATCGAGGTGATGACGACCGCGCATGAGCTCGGCATCCCGACCACGGCGACGATGATGTACGGGCACGTGGACACCCCGGCCCACTGGGTCGCGCACCTCAGGCTGATCAGGTCGCTCGCGGAAAAGACCGGCGGGTTCACCGAGTTTGTGCTGCTCCCGTTCGTGCACGCCAGCTCGCCGATCTACCTGGCCGGGCTGGCACGGCCCGGCCCGACCAGGCGGGAGAACCGGGCGGTCCACGCGCTGTCCCGGCTCATGCTGCACGGCGCGATCGATTCCATCCAGTGCTCGTGGGTGAAGCTCGGCGACGATCTTTGCCGCGACGTCCTGGCCGGCGGTGTCAACGACCTTGGCGGGACCCTGATGGAGGAGACCATCAGCAGGATGGCCGGTTCGCAGAACGGATCCTTCAAGACGATCACTCAGCTTACGGATATGGTTGCGCCCATAAACAGGCCGCTGCGCCAGCGCACGACGACGTACGGAGAGCCTTCGGACGAACGGCAGGCAGCTGCCGCTGCATCCGATGGCGTCTGCTCTTCGGTGCGGAGTCATCCTGGCCGTTCGCTGCCGCTGATCTCGTTGCCCAGCGCGGGGTCTTGACCGGGTCGAGCCCGGGAAGACCACAGCGTTAGGCGGCCGAAGCGGTTGCCTGCGCCGCGGGTGGTGCGAGGCAGCGGGCAGGGCTGGAAGTTGGTGGCCGCCCGCAGGACTCGGGCAGGGAGTAGGCCGGGAATGGCAGGGAGTGGCAGATGCCAGCGGTGACTCGCAGCGCGACGCTGACCGGGTGGGGCCGTACTGAGGCAACCGTAGCCGAACTCGCCGAGCCGCGGTCGGCCGACGACGTCGCCGGGCTTGTGAAGGGCGTCTCCCGCGGCGGAGTGATCGCCAGGGGCCTCGGGCGCAGCTACAACAACGCCGCGCAGAACGACGGCGGGCTCGTAATCTCGACGTCGGGCATGCGCAACGTGCTCTCGTTCGATCCGCAGTCAGGAGTTGTCACCTGCGAGGCCGGCGTGAGCCTGGAGCAGCTGATGATCGACCTGCTGCCGTCGGGCTGGTTCGTGCCGGTCTCTCCTGGCACCAGGAAGGTGACGGTCGGCGGCGCGATCGCCGCCGACGTGCACGGCAAGAACCATCACTCGGCGGGCAGCTTCGCCCGGCACGTGTTGTCGCTTGAGCTGCTGACAGCTGACGGCGCCGTGCGGGCAATCACGCCGGAGCCTGATCGTGACGTGTTCTGGGCGACCGCTGGCGGCATGGGCCTCACCGGGATCATCTTGCGGGCCACCATCCAGATGAAGCGGGTGGAAACGTCGCGGCTGATCGTCGACACGGTGCGGACGCCCAACATCGACGACACGATGGCGTATCTGTCCTCGAGCGATGAGAAGTACGGCTACACCGTCGCGTGGACCGACTGCCTGGCGACGCGCGGCAATCTCGGCCGGTCGATCATCAACAGCGGCGATTTTGCCGCCGTTGGCGACCTGCGCAGCCGCGACCGCGGCAAGCCGCTGGCGTTCAAGCCGTCGGCGCTGATCGGCGCGCCCGGCGTGTTCCCGTCCGGGCTGCTCAACGCTCGCACTATCGCCCTGCTGAACGAGGCGTACTTCCGTAAGGCGCCAAGGCATCGCAGCGGCGAGATTCAGACGATCGGCAAGTTCTTTCACCCGTTGGACGGCATCACGAACTGGAACCGGGTCTACGGGCCAGCCGGGTTCCGGCAGTACCAGTACGTGGTCCCATTCGCGGCCTCTGAGATTGTCGTCAGATCGCTGGAGAGGATCAGCGCGCTGCGGGCGCCGTCGTTCGTGACAGTGCTCAAGCGGTTTGGCGCCAGCGATCCTGGGATGCTGTCGTTCCCGATGCCAGGATGGACGCTGGCGCTTGACTTCCCCGCCCGCACGCCGTGGCTGAGCCAGCTCTGCGCCGAGCTCGATGAGATGGTGCTCGAGGCCGGCGGCAGGCTCTACCTCGCCAAGGACTCGCGGATCCCGGCCGAGCTGATGCCCAGGATGTATCCCAGGCTCGACGACTTCCGCCGGGTGCGCGCTGAGGTCGACCCCGCTGGCTTGTTCAGCTCAGATCTGTCCCGTCGGCTTGAGCTGTGACAGAGTCCCACGGGTTCCTCAGCTCGGGTCCTCTGGCCCGCCGCAACAGCCAGATGCCGGCCGCCGCCTGGATGACCATGAGTGCGGCGAGTGTGAGCCAGAACAGTGCGTCCGGCCCGTAGCTCGCCAGCGACATCGAGAGCCGCGGCACGAAAGCTGGAAAGACGGCCCGAGTCAAGCCGAACGTACGAGCCAGGCTTGGCCTGAGTGCCAGGACCCAGAAGCCAGCCAGGCCACCAGGCCAGATCAGCGTGCCGATCAGCCGCTCGCGCAGCTGCCATCGCGGCGACGCCCAGAGCAGGACTGCCCCGCCGACCCAGATCGGCAAGAAGGCGATCCCGCCAATGACGAGCAGCAGGACGGCGAGGTAGTCCGCCCATCGCGCCTCGTCGCCCCGAACGTGGCCATCCACGGACTGGACAAGCAGCTGGGGCTCGCCAAGCCGGGTGAGAATCGCCGCCACGTCCGGCGCGTCGGCGTGGTAGGCGTCAAGAGCCATGGCGATCCGGTCGCCAGCACGCCCGATCACCCACTCGCGGCGACCGCGCGGCAGCCGCCGCGCGGCCCTGCGCACCCGGATGAGGTAATCCGCCAGCAGCGCGTCCTCATCAACCCGCTAACCAGACTCCACATTCGGGACAATAGCCCTCGCCAGGCGGTGATCTTGAAGAGTTTTACGCCTGATAGCCGCAAAACTCTTCAAGATCAGCGCACTGGGCAGCCCGGAGAGCAACGCCGCGGCGTTCCCTGCCATCCACGGATCCTCAGTACGTCGGCGACCTGAGCCGCGACGAGGCATCGTCTGCGTGAGAGGTCAATGAAGCCGTACCGCAAGGTGACAAATCCTGTCGCGGCCGCTGCATTGTCCCGCGAGATGTCGAGCCAGCGCCGGTCATCGGGATGAGCAATGCGCCCGTCAAGCTCGACGATGACCCCGAAGTCCTTGTACAGGACATCGCGGTATGCGCGCCGGGTGCCGTTTACGGCCGTGGCCTGTCGCTTGCCCGTCGGCAGGGCGTGTGGTCGTTCAACATCGCGGACGTACCGGTATTCGAGTACAGAGTGAATCCCGGCTAGGTCGGGACTGAGCACGAGGGCAAGGTCGTCGCGCCAGCGAACTCGTGCTCGGTGGCTGAAGGTCGCGTTCAGCCGGTCCTGTGTGGTCAACCTGCGGCCAAGGGCAGAGGCTACCCAGCCGATCGCGTCAATTGCATCGCTGCACGTGTCAGCCAGGTCGAAGACCGTTTCCTCAAGCCTCACTCTTGGTGGCAGCCGAGATGGATGAGTGACGCGCTCGGCATCCACCCTGATGTGCAGTGCGACGCCCCGGATTGGCGTGACTCGCCTGGACACTGGGATAGTCACATGGACGAGCGCCGATTGCTTGTCGGCGAGTCTGTCAAGCTCCGCGGCGGTGTGATGACTGAGCGCGGCTCCTGGACCTGACCGCAAGACCGCAGCCCACAACGCTGCATACCTGTCGACGCTGCCCGAGTAAATGGCGTAGACGCCAGTGTGCAAGCGCTGCCAGCGCCCCTGATCCAGCTGCCCTGCGATCAGGTCTCTGCCGAGGCCGGCCGCTAACGCCTGCCGTCGAGAGATCACACCGTTCTGACGCTCCGCTAAGTCCCGAAGCGCAATAGGTAGTTCGCGGCTCATAGCGTCACGGTTGCCCAGCGGCTGAAGGCCGCACAACGTCCTTCGGTTGCGCCTGTGCAGACGACGGTCGCTATCCACACAACGGCATAGTTGCTGGCGTGCCTGGCAAGAGTGCACTAGCGGTCGATGATGAAGGCCTCAGCGTCGAGGTCGGGGCGGGGAGCTGGCGGGGAAGCGGCGTGGCCAACGCCAACTGCGCCCATGGGCTCCCAGCCTTCTGGCAGGTCAAGTGCTTCGGCCGCGACAGGGCCGCAGAACAGCGTGCTGGAAATCCAGCAGGAGCCGAGTCCCTCCACGGCCAGTGCGACCAGCAGGTTCTGCACGCCCGCGCCCATGGCGACCAGGAACATCGCCCGCTCTGAGGCATTGCGGCGCGCGTCGGGGTAGGTGTGTGCGGCCTCGGCAAGCAGACAGGGGACGATCAGCAGGGGTGCCCGGCGCAGCGGCTCGCCGCGGCGAGTTCTGCGTGCGATCTGTTCTTCGGTGAATCCGTCGCCACGCAGGTCGGCAACCCAGGCGTCCAGCATGGCGTCGAGCAGCCTGGTTCTGGCGTGCTCCGACTCGACGACCGCGAATCTCCATGGCTGGCTGTGGTGTGGTGCGGGTGCGGTCAGGGCCGCCGCGATCGCGCGCCGGACGGCGGCGGGGTCGACGGGATCGGCGGTGAAGTCGCGCACGGTGCGTCGTTCCGCCAGCACGTCGGCGGCTCCGAGCCGGAACATGTCCTCGGCTGCGGGCCTGATCAGCGCCGCGGCACCGGGTCCATCGCCTCCGGCTTGCCCCTGGGCCGCTGCAGGCTTGGTCGACGCGCCCGCCGGCCCATCTCCGCTGGCTTGCCCCCAGGCTGCGGCGGGCGAGGGGTCAGGGCTCGCGGGGATCACTAGTTCGGCAAGGCCGCGCACGATCGCGACGGGCACCTGGTCGGTCTTGCCTTTGACGAGGTCGCCGGCCGCCGCGATCTCGTCGGCCACGGCGGCGACTGTGACCTCGAGGACGTTGCCGAAGCTGTCTGGCTTGCCTCGATGATCACGGAGGGGCAGCACGCCCGCGGCGCCGATGGCAGCGTCGGTCTGGCCGTTGCGCCACGGGCGGCCCATCGTGTCGGTGATCAGCACACCGATGTTGGCACCGGTCACGTCGCCGATTGACTTGCGTAGCCGGCGTGCTGACCCGTCAGGGTCCTCGGGCAGCAGCACGACCGTGCCTGCGGCGGTGTTGGACCGATCGACGCCCGCCGCGGCCATCACAAGGCCGTGCCTGGTCTGCGCGATCGTGGTCGGGCCCCTGCGCGCCACAACCCGGACCGTCTCGGCTGCGATCGCGTCGTCCCGGTCGGCGCTGACAACGCGCCGCTCGGCCTTGCTGATGATCTTCGACGTGACGATCAGGATGTCCCCATCGACCAGATCGGGAGCGGCGGCAACGATCAGCTCGGTCAGGTTGGCGCCCGGTGTGATCTCGGGAAGTCCAGAAACGCCAAGGATGCTGATCTCGTTCATCTCGTTAGCTCCGTGGCCAGGTCGATCGCCGACCGGGCGATCGCCGCCGTCGCGGCCGGGTCAGTCATAAATAGCGGCACGGCCCTGACCGCGATCCCGGCAAGCTCCGCGGCGTCAAGTTCACCGGCGTCGGAGGTGTCGACCAGCCAGCCGTCGAGCAGTTCGGGACCGTAATGAGCCGCGACGGCCCCGGCCGTCGTCTTCACCCCGATGGCCGCGAGGCATGCGTCAGCCATGCCGCGGACCGGTGCGCCCCTGATCACGGGCGAGACACCCACGACGGTCTTGGCGCGGACGGCATCGGCGATGCCGGGTATCGCGAGGATGATCCCGATGCTGACGACCGGGTTAGACGGCGGCAGCAGGACGAAGTCAGCGGCGTGGATCGCCTCAAGCACTCCCGGAGCTGGCGCAGCCGACTCCGCGCCAACGGGCTCGAATCCGAGCGCTGGAGCTTTGGCGTGCAGCCTGACCCACCACTCCTGGAAGTGCACTGTGCGCCGGCCGGTCTCGTCGTCGATGAGGACGTGCGTCTGGACGTCGTCATCGGTCATGGGCAACAGCCGCACGCCTGGCCGCCATCGCTCGCTGAGCCGCTGCGTCGCGACTGACAGGGGCAGCCCGGCCGCGAGCATCTCGGTCCTGGCGATGTGCGTGGCGAAGTCGCGGTCTCCCAGGCTGAACCAGTCGGGTCCGGCGCCGTAAGCGCTCAGCTCGGACTGGACCACGTGGGTCTCGTCGGCACGGCCCCAGCCCTGTTCCTCGCTGATCCCGCCGCCCAGCGTGTACATGACCGTGTCCAGGTCGGGGCTGACGTGCAGGCCGAAAAGCGTGATGTCGTCGCCGGTGTTGCCAATCACGGTGACGTCCGCGTCCGGCGCGGCGAGCAGCAGTCCGCGCAGGAAGCGGGCTCCGCCAACCCCTCCGGCGAGCAGTGTGATGCGCATGCGCCGAGTCTGCCAGCCCTGGCGGGTACCTGGCCCGGCCGGGCTTGCAGGACCTGGCCGCCGACGCCGCCAAGCAACACCCGAGTCATTGCGCTGGCTCAGCATTGCCTGACCGCTGGTGCGGCCGCACCCGATCCGGCTCAGGGCGGGCTCGCAGGTTGGGACCCCAGCATTTCAACGCGACTTTCCGGCCATCCGGGGCAAGCGGTCGACCTTTATCACGTATCCGCCTTGACGTTTAGCAAGACACGCGCGTGTAATTTCATCAGTGTAATTCTCTGACAGGCTTCGGCCGGGCGTCAGGGAGTGGACGGGGTAGTGAGGGGTGGAGGTGCGCTGTGACTGACGCAATCGTCACGCTTGTGCACGACGCGTTCGGCATCGGCGCGGACGAGGCCGCGGAGCCGGCCTGGCAGGATCGGGCGCTGTGTGCTCAGACCGATCCTGAAGCGTTCTTTCCCGAGAAGGGCGGTTCGACCAGGGAGGCCAAGCGCGTGTGCCGGAGCTGCGAGGTGCGGACCGAGTGCTTGGAGTACGCACTCGAGCACGACGAGCGGTTCGGCATTTGGGGCGGCCTGTCTGAGCGGGAGCGCAGGCGGCTCAAGCGGCAGGCTGTCTAGCCGGCGGCTCAGTGAGGCACGGCATCAGGGGTCCTGACCGTTTTTCCGGTTAAGAACCAAATTGCCGTGACGCCGGATATAGCCTGACCGCCTGACAGCCTGGCTGCGCACGCACCTGGTCACGTGGTTGTGTGCGCCTCGGCTGCGCGCTTCGGGCCGGACCTGGCAAGCTCGCCGTCTGCCGGTCCCGGGCACTGTGGTTCGCGTATCGTTCACAGCAACCGGCCCGCTGGCGGTCAGGCCTGGCAGTTGCCGACTCAGCGGGATCAACCCCCCAAGCAGCAACCGGACCAACTTGTCTCCGAACGAGTCTTACCCGCAGCACATCGTGACCGCTGTCATCGTCGCGCACGACGGTGCAGCTTGGCTTCCCCAGCTGGCAGATGCCCTGCTCGAGCAGACCCGCCCGGTGCAGCGCGTGGTGGCCGTGGATACGGGCAGCCGCGACCGCAGTGGTGCGGTCCTTGCCTCGAAGTTTGGCCAGCAGGCGGTCTTCGGCATGGACCGCTCGACGGGTTACGGCGCGGCCGTCGCCCGCGCGCTGCATCACCGCGCCGCCAACGCCCAGGTGCCCAGGCCAGCCGGTGCCGGCGGCAGCATGCAGGCGGGCGGCATGGGCGGCCAGGGTGGTTATGGCGGCGGACAGTCCGGTAACCGGATCGAGTGGCTCTGGCTGCTGCACGACGACTGTGAGCCGGCGCCCGACGCGCTTGAGCAGCTGCTCCGCGGCACGGTCGAGACCAGCACAGCGGCGGTACTCGGCCCTAAGCTGCGGGACTGGACTAACCGGGACGTCATCTGCGAGGCCGGGCTCACGCTGGACACCGCAACCAGGCGGCTGACCGGCATCGAGCCCCGCGAAGTCGACCAGGGGCAGCACGACGGCGATCGCGACTGCCTCGCGGTCAGCAGCGCGGGGATGCTGGTTCGGCGCGATGTCTGGGAGCAGGTCGGCGGGTTCGATCCCGCCATGGGCCTGTTCATGGACGACATCGACTTCTGCTGGCGGGTGCACGCGGCCGGATTCCGCGTCCGGGTGATCACCGACGCGATCGTCTACCACGTGCAGGCGGCGACCAAGCACCGGCGCTCAATCTCGGTCGGCCGGCGGGCGAGAATGCTGGACCGGCGCAACGGCCTGCTGACGCTCCTCGGGAACCTGCCGCTGCGGAACATGGTGACCTCGGCGGTCGGCAACATCCTCGTGTCGCTGCTGCGGATCACGTTCTTCCTGCTCGCCAAGCGCCTCGCCGCGGCCATGGATGAGATCGGGGCACTGACGTCGGTGCTCTGTCATCCGTTCAGGCTGATCAGGATGCGCAGCGCCAGGGCGCGCGGCCGCCGCGCCGCATTCAGCCGGGTGCGGGCGGATGTGCCGTCAGGACGGTCGGCCAGACGGCTACTCGAGTTCATGATGTCGGCGCTGTCGAAGTCACAGCCCGACACGGCCGGAGCGCATCACGCCACCGATGACCCAACCGAAGACGACTCGATGCTCATCGATAACGGTCTCGGCCGACGGCTACTGACCAGCCCGTCGCTGCTGGCATTCGTCTTGCTGCTCGGCGTCGCGCTCGCGGCCGGCAGGTCGCTGCTCGGCGGCGGCCCGCTCGGCGGCGGCTCATTGGTGCCGACCTGGGGCGGCGCCTCGGATCTGTGGGCCAGCTACATTCAGTCGTTCCACCCGGCCGGGATCGGCTCGACCACGCCTGCGCCAGCCTGGCTCGCCGTCATCGCGACGCTGTCGACGGTGCTGGCCGGAAAGCCGTGGCTCGCCATCGACGTGCTCCTGATCGGCTGCGTGCCGCTGGCCGGGATGACCGCGATGCTGGCTGTGCGCAAGGTAACCACGTCAGCCCCGGTACGCGTCTGGGCGTCGGTGACCTACGGCCTGCTGCCTGTCGCGACCGGCGTGATCGCGTCCGGCAGGTTCGGCACGGCGGTCGCGTTCGTGCTGCTGCCGCTGATCGTCGCGCAGGCGGGCCGGATGGTGGCCGAATCGGGCGCGCGGGCAACCAGGGCCGCATGGGCGACCGGCCTGCTCGCGGCCATCGCAAGCGCGTTCGTCCCGCTGCTCTGGGTGCTCCTGCTCATCGCAAGCGTGCTCGCCGCGCTCGTCTTCCGCACGACCAGGCGGGGCCTGCTGCGCAACCTCCTGATCGCGGTACTCACGCCGCCGGTTCTGCTGTTGCCGTGGAGCCTGACGCTGATATCGCATCCGGCTCGCCTGTTTCTCGAAGCTGGGCTGCCCCAGCAGGGAACGCCGATCTTCGGTCTCCCGGCCAAGTCCTTGATGCTGCTTAGCCCGGGCGGACCGGGGATGCCGCCGTACTGGGTCACCGGCGGCCTCATCGCGGTCGCGTTCGCGGCGCTGTTCGCGGGCCGCAGGCGCACAGTGATCATCGCCGGCTGGGGGTTTGCCCTGACCGGGCTGCTCGGGGCCGTCGTGGTGAGCCACCTGGTCGTGCAGCCGGATGACGGCGGCCAGATCGCGGTGTGGGCGGGTCTGCCGCTCGCGATCGCCGCAATCGGCCTGCTGCTCGCCGCCGCTGGCGGAGCCGATGCGCTCGAACGGTTGCTTGCCGGAGTGAAGGGCTGGCGCGCGATCCTCAGCGGCCGCGGGCCGTGGGCCGCGATGCTCGGGCTCATCGCATGTTCAACACCGGCGCTCGCGGCGGTCGTCTGGGTCGGCAACGGCGTCAACGGCCCGGTACACCAGATCAGCAACCCGGTCGTACCCGAGCTAGTCACGGTGGCCGCGGGCCAGGCCAGACAGGTGCGCACCCTGGTGCTCAGCTCCGACAATGGCCACATTTCTTACCTGCTGCTCCGCGGCGCGAGCCCGTCCCTGGGGGACGCCGCGCTGACGCCGCCCGCCGACGGGCAGCGCGCCCTGAGCAAGACCGTGTCGGCCCTGACCACGCCGAGCGGGGGGCTCGCGGCGGACCAGGCGAAGCTCCTGGCCGACTTTGACATCGGCTTCGTCCTGGTGCAGTCGCCGGTCGACAAGCAGCTGGCTACGGTGCTCAACAACGTGAGCGGGCTGCATCCTTACAGCAGCACGCCGGATTACTCGCTCTGGCAGCTGGCCACGCCGCCATCGCGGGTCAGCGTCGTTAAGCCGGGCGGCGCCGTGGTAGCGGTTCCGTCCGGTGCTGTCGGCGTCTCCGCTTCGGTCCCGGCCGGCGGAGGCACGCTGTTGCTGGCCGAGCCGGCCGGAGGCTGGACAGCGACCGTGAACGGCCAGGCGCTTTCACCCGTCCCCTCGCCGGCCGGCAGCTGGGCGCAAGCGTTCAGGCTGCCAGCGGACGGCGGCACGCTGACCATCGGCCACCCGGGCCTGAGCCGTGACGTGTGGCTGTTGTTCGAGTTGCTTGCCTTCCTCGTCGTCGCCAGCCTGGCCCTGCCCGGCATCAAAGTCGCCGAGCTGGAGGCGCAGCTGGTGGCCACGGCCGCCGTCGCGGAGGCGGGCGCCTCGGGCCGCGCGGCGGGAAGGCGGTCCGCTGCACGGGCCCCCGCGCGCACGCCGGCCCGCGGCCTGGCCAGTCCAGCTGTTGACCGCATGCCCGGCCCGGGCTCCGAACCGGACGAGTCGACAGCGCTCGTTCCTGCCTCGGAACGCGGCGACCTGGCGGCCGCGGGCAGCGGCGGCACCGCAGGGTTCGGGCGGAGTGCACGCACCCGTGCAGGTCTGGCGCGAGCCGCCGCGAGCGGCCGCGTGGGCCGGGGCAGGACCGGCCGCGGCGCTCGGGAAGGATCCCTTCCTGGAGCCGACGCAGCCATCGACGCGGTGGAAGCGGCGGGACTGGCCGCGACGGCGAGCGTACGCCGCAGGCGCGGGTCAGGTGCTGAACCGCCCGACGCGGGCCGGCGCCGCAGGACAGGGCCGCCGGACGGCCGATCGGATCCTGCGGCGCGGCCGGACGACCGGCGCGGCGACGGCAGGCTCGCGCCGGCGTGGCCCTATGCACCGCCCGACGACCAGCCCGAGACGCGCGCTGCCGGCCGGCCGTACGCTGGCGACGGTCGCGCGAGCGGCAGCAGATCGGCAGATCCGCTCACCGCGCAGTGGCCGTACTCGGCGGCAGATGTCGATCCCGGCCGCCAGGAAGACTTTTCGGCAACAGGGCGCTCGGGCTGGTCAAGCGACCCAGGCGAACTGGATCAGGGACGCGGCTACCGCGGCACCGCGCCTGGCCGCTCTCCCTCGGGCCGTTCACCGGCGAGGGACTGGCCGTATGAAGACCTCGATGTCGAATCAGGGCGCGGCCGGGGCGGCGACGAGGGACGGGCTCGTTCCGGCCGGTCGGCAGCCGGTTCGTGGCTCCACTCCGACAGCGGAGACCTCGGCCGAGATGGCCGGGATTCCTACAGCTCCGATTCGTACCGCCAGGATCCGTATGAGTCCGGCGGGGAGCGGGCCGGCCGGGATAGCGGCAGCACGCGCGGCTACGGGGACAGCCAGCCTGGTTCGCCGTCCGGACTGTGGCCCTATGACGAAGCTGACCGGAGCCGCGACGCCGGCGCACACCGCCGGCCAGACCGGCAAACCGGGCCCGGCTGGGACCGCGACTTCGGTGCCGGCCGCCGTCCGAGCCGGGACGCTGGCCCCACACCGCGGGTGCCAGCAGAGGAGAGCGGTCGGGACCGGGGCAACGCCGGCCCCGCCGACACGGACTGGTCGCGCGCCCAGGATGGTTCCTACGGCTCGAGCCAAGGTCACCCGGAGCGGGAAGGCGAGACAGGCAGATCTGCCGGACGGGGGCACCGGCGCTGGAGCCGCCGGGGCGGCGGCGACGATCAGCCAGCCAGGTCGCAGGGACCGGATCGCGATGATTGGCAGAGCCCGGCATCGTCCCCGGCCTGGTCCGGCGGAGACGACGAACTCGAGCCGCTGCCGCCATTGGATGAGCCAGGCCAGCGGCCGGGCCGGCGCCGCACGTGGGAGTCGGCCGATGATGGCGACTGGGGCCGGCTTGGCGATGCCCGAAACCCCGATCCTCGCTGGGCCGATCCGCTGCCCGACTTCGAGCCCGAGTACGAGGGAGATAGCTGGTGACGGCTCGTAAGGCACGGCCAGCTAGAGGCCGTCAGCTCGCCAACCGGTTCATCCTGGCCTTCCTCGTCGTCCTTGCGCTCGCCGGGCTCTACGGCGTCGCCGGGCTTAGCCGCGCCGTTCTGATCAACGCGGCGGTTAAGCCGGTGAACACCGTCGGCCGTCTGCAGGTCAGCTCGGCCGTCGTTGGCTGCCCGTCGCCGGGACTCGGCCTGCCGATCGGCGGCAATATCGCTGTGGCGAGCGCCCCGGCCAAAACGGGCAGCGGGCAGCTGGCCCTGACGCCGCTGCATCTGATCACCAAGACCCATCCGGTTACGACCATGGCCTCGGCGCCGCAGCCGGGTCAGCTGACAATCAAGACCATCCACCAGGCTCCTGTTGTGAAAAAAGCCAAGTCCGCCATGCTGAGCATGGCTGGCGGCGCAGTACCGACCAGCCTGGCCAATGGCGGGCTGATCGTCGAGGCGACGGGATCTGATGCGCAGGGGTTCGACGTCGAACAACTCGGCCCAGGCGGGCAGCCGACGGCGCGCTGCCAGGCGCCTGGCTCGGATTTCTGGTTCGTCGGCCCGGAAACGACGAAGCTGCGCACCGAGCTGTACCTGATCAACGCCGATGACAAGCCGGCCGACGCGCATGTCGGCGTCCAGACCGACAGCGGTCCGCGGCTCGGCAAGCCGGACTCCGGGATCATCGTGCCGCCGCATTCGATGGTTGTGCAGAACCTGGACAAGCTCGTGCGGTCGGCCAAGGCGGCGGCGCTGCACGTGACGACCAGCACGGGCCGGGTCATCGCGGCGGTCAGGGAAACAGCCAAGGCCGGCCAGCCGGGCATCTGGCTGCCGCCAGCCCCGGAGCCTGCCACGACTCAGATGCTGACCGGCCTGCCCGATTCGCCCGGAACGAGGGAGCTGTACATCACCGTTCCGGGCGGCGGAGCTGCGCGGGTCAAGGTCACGGCGATCACTCCGCGCGGCACCTACCAGCCCACCGGCGGGAACGGCATCAGCCTGCTCGGCCGGCTGACCACCGGCATCGCGCTGCCGTCGCTCGGTGGATTCCCCGGCTCCATCAAGGTCTCCGCGAACGTCCCCGTGACAGCCGTGCTCGAGGTGTCCGGTGGGCCCTCTGGCTCGCCGGGCGCGTTCATCAGCGGCTCGGCCCCGATTACAGAGCAGGGAGTCGTAGCGGCGGGTCCCGCGGGCGCGTCGGGCGCGACCGAGATCGTGCTGTCAGCTCCCGCCAAGGCTGCCAGCGTCAGGATCACCCAGGCCGGACCCGGCACGCCGCTGACGGCACAGCAGGGCGAAGTGGTGAAGATCGCCGCCAGGTCTTCGACGAAGGTGAAGTTGAAGCTGCCTAAACACGGGCCGTCGGTGGCGCTGACGGCCATCGTGGTCACGCCAGAGCCTGGTTCGGGACCCGTCTATGCGGCGAGGCTGGCCATCTCCGGCGGGACGCTGGTGACGGTACTGCCGGTCAACTCCTCGCCGACGAGGATCGACCTGCCCAACGTCCGTGAGTCGATGCTGAACGTGCTCAGTCCTTAGCAGGCCGGTCAGTCTTCCTCCGGGTAGCCGGGGTCGATCGCCTGGGGGTCAAGGCCAAGTAGCTTGGCGAACTCCTCAATGACCACGTCGAGCACGAGGTCGCCAAGTTCATCTTCGCCGTCCGCCCTGGCCAGCAGCGGCCGCCGGTACAGCACGATCCTCGCTGGCCTCGCGGGTCGTGCCGGGTTGCCGGGATCGGCCAACGCGGGGTCGAGGCGGGCTAGCGGGACAGGATCGGCGTCCGGCAGCAACTGATCGGCCGGCGGGTCGGCGGAAGGAACTTCCTCGACCACGAACTCGACGCCAGCGAGCTCGGATTCCCACCGCGGCTCGAGCTGCGCGACGGCCTGCAGGACGAGGTCGTCGAAGCGCTCGGCGCGGCTGCGGTAGAGCGGCGAACCAACCGGGGCAAGAGGCCCGCGCAGGCCGCGTCCGTGCCGGTCACGGCGCCGGATCCGTGCGGTTGCCGGAGGTCGGCTATCGGGCGGTCGCACAATCACACAGCGTAATGCAAATGTGCCTGTCTGCCGCAGGCGGCGCACGATGCGAGGCCTTGGGCGGCGGGCGGCGGACGGGATGCGCATACCGATCGCCCGCCGCTGGTGTCGGCGGCAGCCGACGGCGAGCAGGTGTCGCCGCGCGGCTGGGCGACGGCATCAAGACACGATCGCGCAGAGTGCCCCGGGTGGTGGCGTTACCGCCATGCGTACCGATACCGTCAGCGGTTGTGAGCGAACTACGCGGTACCGGCATCGGCCGGCCGCGCAGGGCGCTCGTCACGTCCGGTCATCTACCCCGATGGGCGGGACGCCGGGTTTGCGCCCTCCGTGCCCGGAGCATCGGCCGTGGCGGCGGTATTCCGAACAGAGCCGTGAGCGAGGTGGGTCGTTGAGTTCTCGCCGCTGCTCGCGCCCGGCCTGCAAACGCGTCGCCGTGTGCACGCTGACGTACGTGTACAGGGACTCCACGGCGGTGCTCGGCCCGCTCGCCGCCTATGTCGAGCCGCATTGCTACGACCTCTGCAGCGCGCATGCGGACCGCCTCACCGCGCCCCGCGGCTGGGACATCGTCAGGCTGCCGCTGGCCCCGAGTCAGGAAGCCGCCGCCGATGACCTGGAGGCGCTCGCCAACGCCGTCCGTGAGGCGACGGCGCCGCGCAAGGACGCTGAGCCGGTCGGGCAGGGGATTGAGATCGGCAGGAGAGGTCATCTGCGGGTCCTGCGCTCGGCGCCAACCGATCGCGGCCGCCCCGGATAGCCAGGTCCGCTAGCGGAGAACGGTAGTCTGGCCGCCTGGATCTGCAGAGCGCTCCGCCAGCCGGGCGACGCACGGAGACGGTGGGGAAGGGCAACCGAAGTGGCCGACTACGCGAAGATCTTCATGGCTTATGACATCAGGGGCGTGGTCCCTGATGAGCTCGACGAGGGAGTCGCCGAAGCCGTTGGGGCCGGGTTCGCACGGCTGACGGGGGCGCCGACGATCGTGATGGCGCACGACATGCGTTCTTCGTCTGAGCCTCTTGCCGATGCCTTCGCTCGCGGCGTCACCTCGTGCGGCGCAGACGTGATCGACGCTGGACTGGGTTCTACCGACCTGCTCTATTACGCCAGCGGGCACCTTGGCATGCCAGGCGCGATGCTGACCGCCAGCCACAA
>DATAEH010000094.1:0-11759 GCA_036258115.1 Streptosporangiaceae bacterium | reverse complement strand
TATGTCGCGGCCAAGCATGCCGTGCTCGGGCTGGTGAAGGTGGCCGCCCTCGAGGGCGCCGCGGCGGGCCTGACCGCCAACGCCGTCGCCCCCGGCTGGATGCACACACCGCTTACCGAGAACCAGATCCGCGACCACATGCGCCTGCGCGGGATCAGCCGCGACGACGTGATCGCCGGCATGGCGGCCGAACAGCCGGCCAGGCGGTTCGTCGAGACGGCCGAGGTCGCCGGGCTCATCACGTTCCTGGCCGGCGACGGCGGATCCGCGGTCAACGGCGCCTGCATCCCGGCCGACACCGGCACACTGGCCAGACACCGCAGACGTCGATGACCACGAGCTGGCCGAGGCCGTGTTGAGCCTGGACGAGACGTCCAGGCTCAACGCGAAACTCCGGGAGCTGCTGTCAATTAAGCCGTGACCCTGCGCGGCATGGCCCGGACAGAAAGCCGCCACGGTGCTGGCCTGCCATGACCGAGGCAAGAACCGGCCTCACTTGGGGTACTGCCCGAGCTGGAGGATGTTCCCGTCGGGATCCTTGAACCACGCGCCCCGCCCACCGCTCTCATGCTTGACGATTCCGTCGACCGTCTTCACTCCCGGGAGGTCGTACTCCTCGAACACGATCCCGCGATCGCGAAGCTGCCTGACAGCGGACTCGACGTCCTCCACCTCGAACCTCATGCACGTGCTCTTCGCCGTCCCGGCAGACTCAGACCGGTAGACCAGGAACCATGAACCGGCCTGGGTCTCATACCGGATACCAGATCCGTGCCGTTCGTCGCTGGCCGTGAGTCCGAGCATGCCTCCATAGAAATCTTTGGCCCGGCCGACATCCTTGACAGGGATCATGGCGTGCGTGCTGGCTGACTCCAACACCAGTGCCACCTCCTGTTCCTCAGTAGCGCCCTTTCACACTCTCGCTCCCCGAGGGCGATGTCGAGCGCCTGGCGGGCAGCTTTGCGAGTCCAGCTCCGCCTCGCCCCCCAGGACTTCCGTGTTTGGCCCAGGCGCTGGAGTTTTCGATGTTGATGCCGCGGGCGCGGAGTTCGGCCTCCTCGGCGCGGTTGTCGCGGACCTGCCACGCTACCTGGGTCTGCTGGTCGGCGGTCCCGGTGGTGCTCTTGGTCACGTCCAGGTTGGCGCCTTGTCATAAGTGCCCGCGCGCATCAACGCCGATTCGGCTGCTGCGCACGGGTCTTGCTCGCGTCATGACCCTGGCGTGCGTTCAGAGCACGCGCGTCATGAGCGCCGGTCGCGATGGCTGTCAGTCCTTGCGTGAACTCTCTGATTCCGATGGCGGGCTGCTCTTCTTGGGTTTCCCATGGGCTGCCACCGGGGAACGGATTGAGCTCACCCGGCTGGCCCGGCGCACTTCTTGCCGATCGCGGCCTACGAGTGACCCTCGCCCCGAGCGACAGCGATGGTCGCTGCGATCTCCCGCTCAGCTGCTGCCAGCCGCTCGACCGCCGCCGCGATATCGCGGAGTGCGCGCGCATCCATGATCCGGTCTGGCACCGGATCGTGGTCGGCAAACCGTCGCGCCAGTTCATCCGCGTTATCCAAGATTTCCTCAGTTGAACGCGGTCGGCGACGTTATCACGCTATGTGTGTGGTGCTGACAAGCTGATGGCACTCGAAGGCTCGATATGGCGCAGCTGCCAACATGGCGGCAGGCTGCTTGGTCTGCCACCGAATAGTTGTTCGTGTACCAGATGGCATGATCACCTTCGGGCCAGACCGTGGTGACTGCGCGCCGGATGCGTGCCATCAGGGTCATTCAAATCGGCATGCCTGTCGTCGTAGCTCCGGGGCGCTTGCACCGTGCGAGTGCACGGCCGGTTTCCTGGCCGCGCACTCTCGCGGCCTGATTACCTCTGGTAGGCGTGATCCAGTGCCTCAGACTCCAGCGTCTGCTTGATGACCGCGATGCCGCGGTCCATCAGTTCGCCGACAGCAACACCCAGCTTGTCGGGCAGCACGTCGGTGATCCATACGAATCTGGTCGCGTTCTGGCCGGCGGCGAATACCTGGGCCGAGGCGTTGTGGTGCGTGGCGCCGAGCGGTCCCCTGACGACGGAATAGGCTAGCCGTCGAGCGTCATCGTCGACGCCGACCAATACTTCGCGGGCCGTCCCGCCATTAAAGAAGGTAACCAGGCGCGCCGAATCGCCGTCGGGGCGAGACTCAACAACGAAGCCAGGAACCAGTCGCCTGTCGACGGCGACGAAGTCTCGCACCGCATCCCAGACATCGCCTGCGGTTGCCGCGATCTGAGTTTCCCTGATGATGGATGTCATGGCCTGCTCCTTGTGATGAACGGTGGCGCTGTCGAATGGTCAGCGCCAGTCGGTGCCGGCTGTGATCGGCCAGCAGATCTCGGTGCGGAACTCGTCGGGGGCGTCAGCCTCCGTTTCGCCGACCACGTATATCTCCCGCACCGGCAGGTCCGCAGGATCGCCGTGAGCCGCGACCCACATCCCGAGGATGCGGTAACTGTCCTCCAACGTCTCGTAGCCGCCGACGTGGATCAGCACCGCCACGTCGGTCGCTGGCAAGTCGCTGACCCGCACGCCTGCCGACCGGAATGCCGCCGGTACAAGCGGGGTGACCTCGACGGGCAGGAAGGCGACGACATCTTGGGCATCGTCGTCGCGAAGTGGCGGGTAACAGCCGCCGAACGAGCCCGCAACCACTGCGGCACTGCTCGCCGCCGCATCCAGCAGCAAGGCCCGCGACCGCGCCAGGAAGCCTTCGAACTCGTCCTCGCGCACGGTCCCGCTGCACGTCAGTACGATGCGAGATAGCTCATGCCGGCGATGCACCGGGGTGTGCGTGTCCGGCGCATCAACGGCGAGGTGCAGATCGTCAATTGTGCGCCGCAGGGCAGCAAGCCGCCCTTCCAAGACCATCGCGTGTTCGCCGAGTACCTTCTGCGTGACAACCGGATCCCGGGCATTAATGACCTCCCGGATGGAATCCAGCGGTACGTCCAGCTGCCGCAGCCGGCGGATCACGGCGGCCTCCACTAGCTGGGCGCCCGAGTATGACCGGTAGCCAGTGCGCGGGTCCACCTCAGCCGGCACCAGCAGGCCGATCTCGTGATAGGCGCGCAGCGCCTTGACCGACAACCACGACGCCCTGGCGAACTCACCGATGCGAAGGAGCCGATTCTGTGTCACGTCGCCAAGCATCCTGTCTCCCTCTGGGGGAGAGTCAACCGGGCACCCAGATCCTTACAGCACCGCTCAGGCTTGTGTCCCGGAGTCGACCCAGCGGCTGAAAGCATCCACCTGCTCTGAAGGCCAGCTGGCGTCGCATGGCATCGACCCGGTGCGCAACCGCGCCAGGATGTCCGTCGCGTGTGCTCGGACGTCGTCGTAGGACCACTGATCAAAGGTTGCTTGATGATGACGGACGGACGAGGAGTACCGAGTCGGCAGGGACAGTGCGGAGACTTTTTAACGACCACGTTCCGTAACGACTGCTGCTTGCCCACCTTGCGCGGCACGCCGATCGGCGCGGGCATCCCCGGCGGCCAGATGAGACGCTGCGCCCCCGAGAGGTGCGTATTCTGCGCGGCCACGGGCCGGATACGTGGTGCCGCTCATCGCGGGGATGTCCCGTCCCTAGCGGTCACCGTGACTGGCAGCGGCCGGTCTGGCACAGAGGATTGCTCGACTGGCAGGCCCGGAAGACGATGACCTCGCTGAACGTGGTCCCGTCGCCTTGCAGGCCGTAGCATCCCGGGCCACGAACTCGGGCTTACCCCGGCCACGGCCGCCAGCCGGCAGGGTTGACGCCGACGCGCCCGCCGCTCCGCCTGGCACGTCCATCTCGGCCCATGGCACCTTGCCGTCTCCGAAGCCGAGCCCGTCGGAGCCGGTCAGCTTGCGGCCGCGGGCGAGCACCGGGCCGTGGTAGGACGGCGCGCCGACCCATTCGAGGATCTGCCCGCCCCAGGCGCTGCCGCCGAACAGCGCCGGCGAGGGCAGGACGAACGGCATGACCGCATGATGGAAACGCCACAGGCTCACCGCGTAGACCGGGCCGGGGCCGATGACTGCTCTCCTTTGGATCGACCTTGCAAGCGGGTCCTGAGACCGGGCACCGGGTGCCGGCCGCGAGGTGCGGCAGGCGCATCGGGCGGCGGAGGGCGGCCGGCACGCCGCCGCCCGGGCAGCCCGCGCCTGCGCCGCAGAAGGCGGCGTCCGCCCCGGCGCCGGCAGGGGTCGGCACCCGTGCCCTGGGGGTCGGCATTGGCGCCGGGGCGGACGGCGTCGAGACGGGGCCGCCGCCGCTCGTGGCCGAAGCACGCGTCCCTGCCTGGCAACCCGCGCCCGCGAGCGCCAGCAAGACCGCCAGCACCGCCGCGCACCGGACGCGGCCGGTTCGCAGCAGTCGGTGACCTGGTACGGAGCGCATCAGCATGTCCTTTTGCTGTCGCCTACCGCGACTGCTCGGACCACCATTAGCGGACCGCATATTCTGCCTTCGCCATCGGCGGCGGCTTCTTCGCAGCTGCGTCGGCTTCCTTCAGCAAGGCTCGTGCCGCATCGAGCAGGCTGCGAATGCGGTCGCGCTCAACGTATCCGGGCACCTCGACCCTGACCATGCCGCCTTCCGGGCCGTCTACGGCGCGCGCGGCAATGCCCTTGAGCCGCGAGCCGGTGATACCAGCCGATCCAGTCCTGGTCCACGTGCTCCGATAGCGGAATGTCGACGATCAGATGATCATCGCCTAATAGGCATGTCTACTGTTTAGGCAGCCATTCGTCGCCCGCAGCACGCAGATCAGCCTGCCATGGGCGCGCGTCCGATCGGGACTGCCGGCACATTCTGCACCGCACGTTGGCCATGTAGAAATCCTGTCGTCAGACAGGGCGGTGAGTCGCAGGGCGCATCGCGTGCAGGGACAATCACCAGGGAGCACGTCGCGATCCTCGCTGTCGCTCCACCCTGGTCTGCTGGACAACGGAGAGGGACGAGCGATGATGAAGGCATCAGAGGTTCCGCGTGCGGTGACCGCGGCCGTCGCCACGGCTGCCGCGCTTGGCCTGAGGGTCAATCACGCGATCGTTCTTCATGACTCGAACAGGCTCACTTTGCGTCTGCTGCCTTGTGACGCCCTGGCCCGGGTGGCACCTGGAGCGCATCAGGCCGCACGGTTCGAAATCGAGCTCGCTCAACGGCTCGCCGGAACCGAGAGCCCCGTGGCTGCGCTCGAGCCTCGCGCGGTGCCGAGCACGGCCGTCGGCCACGCCCGGGATGCGCACCCAGCCCCGCCCGCCATGCCGCAGGCACCGGCCGCCCATCCGGCGCCAGGCGACGCGCGAACCTGCTTGCCAGTCCCTCGTGCGCCGGAATGGTTAATACGCCCGCCACTCCTGGCAGCAGCACATGTCAGAAGCCGGGCACCGATTCGGCGGTACGCGCCAGGCCGGTCCTGCTTGCTGTTCACTTTCCGTGGCCGGGACTTGATGAACGCGGCGGGGTGCCGGCCGGGGCGGTATCTGGTTCAGCGGAACTGGGCGGCTTCGTACCGCTCCCGGACGCTGGCCGCGATCGCTGACCGCGATGCCGTGATCCTTCGCCAACGCCCGGACATCGCCGCTGCGCTGCCGGCCCGCCGGTCCGCGGCCCGTCCTTCGGCCTCGCCTGCACTGGCGCCAGCCGACCCGCGGAAGCTGATCGGAGGTATGCGCCAAGGGCCGCGGTCACTCAAAACAGTCAATCCGCGTCCGAGATCGGCGGCTCAGGGCCATAAAAAATGGCGCGCCGATTCGGCGCTCTGGCACAATTCGAGCATTAGGCGGGCGATCGCTGACATTAGCTCAAGCCAATCTGGTACACCTCCTGCAGGCTTGCTGCTGACGGGATACCCACGGGAATATCAAGGTGCAACCGGAGCCCGACATGGAAAATCGCTGCAGTCACCACGGCCCATGGCTGACGCAGTGCCATCAACTGGTGCCGTGGCCCAAAGGAAGCCCGCCTGCGTTGACCTTGCGCCATGTGGCCGGTAACCACTTCGAGCTTTTTCGATTCAGCCGCACCGTCGCGTGCCATACAGAACTGGCTGTTCTGGCACGCCTGGCGCTTGGAGCGCCCGCATCACAGGCGCGCGCGTATCGGCGATATGCAACGGGGTTCACCGCATTGCCCGTGATCCGAGCACTCTGTGGTGATTATGTGGCCTCATTCGCGGCAGTCAGCGTCCAAACCGGGACTGCCGCTCGACGCCGGGTCAGAGTTGTCATCGTCGGGATTGGTCGTGAAGTAGCCGCGTCCGTGCTCGCTGCGGATTAGGCCTTCGGTGGCGAGTTTCATCAGGATGAGCCGGATGGTGGTACGTCCGGCGTCAAGTTGTCCCGCCAGCTGGCGTTCCGATGGCAGCCGTCCACCTGGCCCGAGGTCTCCTGATGCGATCAGGTCCCGGATCGAGCGCTCTACGCGCTCTGTCTTCGCGCCCACGCCACCCCTCGCCGGTCGGCGATCCTGGCGGGTCAGTCTACGACTCGCCGTGCTTCTGAGCGAGATCGCGCCAAGGCATGCGCCCGCCGGTGAGCCGTTGGCGGCTCGGCTCTAAGCAGTCGTCCCTGGGAGCACTTGGGCGCGCCACCCGGGGTCGTCGGCGGTCCAGGTGTAGCCGCAGCTGATACGGCAGGCCATGCCGGCCTGGTCGTTGTTGCCGTTGATGTAGTCCCAGCCGACGTCGCCGCAGAGCGGGCAGGCCCGCATGAGGTGCCAGCCTGTGCCGTTGCAGTAGTGGCATATGCGGCCGGAGACGCCTTTGCATTCGGGGCAGTGCACGATCCGGGCCTTGCCGGGTGGGGTTATCGTTTCGGCCATTGTCGCCACCTCGCCGCGTCGCCGGTTGCTTCCAGCATGCACCATGACGGCGTCAGCCGGCTTCGCGTTCGTCGGCGCGTTCAAGTACCGCACTCGCGGCGGGGATGGGTGGCTTGGGCGGCTGGATGACGGCATCGCGGCGGCGTTCGGCGAGGACCGTCCAGGCCTCGCCGAGGTCTACCTCGTCGGGCTCTTCGGCGGGGATCCGCATGCACCGGCGTTCATCGATCTCGGCCTGGCGCTGGCGGTTGTAGTCGGTGATCTCGGTTACTTGGAGCGGCAGCTCGGGCTGGTCGTAGCCGAGTGTCAGGCCGAGAACTTCCAGTGCTCGCCGTTCGCGTTCGGCCGGGGCGAGGGGCTCTGGCTCGGGCTGGCGGGGCAGTTCGACGGTGCCGTCCAGGCGCGGCTGGACCCAGACCTCGGCCGAGCGTTCTTCGCGTCCGCCGTACTTGAAGCCTTCCGCCTCAGCCGAGGCGAGCACGTCGTCTTGGCCGAGGACGCCGCGGCGCTTGAGTTCGATGTCGGCTGCGCGGGCGAGTCGGCGGGTGGGTTCGGTCATGACTTCCCACTGACAGCGGGTGTCGTGCGCTTCGGCGAGCATTTGCCGGACCTGCGCCGCACGCTGGCGGAGCACGGTCCAGGACTTAGCGGCCTGCTGGTGGAGCGCAGCCTGGCCGGGATTGCCGCGCCGCACCGCGGCGGTGCCTTCGTATCCGTGACGGGTGGCCTCGATCTGGCTGTACTGCTCTTGCCGCCGGGCGGCGCGGAGTTCCTCGGCAACATGTTTCGGCGCCCACGATGTTTCGGCCTGGTAGGCGCGGCGGCGCACCAGCAGCTGGCCTTCGGTCAGGTTCCTCACGTCGATGCCTTCGACGCGAGCAATGACCGCGAAGGCCGCGTGCCATTCGGCGCGTGCCTCAGGAAACGTCGGGGCGGGTTCGGGGCCGATGGTCTCGGCGGGGTGGTCCCAGCCGAACATCTCGCGGTAGGCGCCGAGGAGCCCGGCTTTACGTTCCCACTCGGGCCGGCCGGCCGGATCAGCGGGGACCTGGCCGATGGCCTGGGTCGCCCACAACGGTGCCTCGCAAGCGGCGTGCTCGCCGATCCGTCGCTGCCGGCCATCCATGGCGCCCGCGACCTCGATCAGGTACGCGCCGAGTTCGGAGCCGGCGGACGGGGGCAGGCGATCGGACCAGCAGGTCCGAATCTGCGGGGGCAGGTGGCCGGTCATGTCCCGGATGCGGGCATCGAGGACCGCCGCATGCGACCGCGCGCCGGTGAACGGCCGACCGCTGATGGCAGCCCGTATCACCTGGCCGCCGTCCAGCCCGGCCATCTCGGCTGAGCGCACTGTGCGCCACAGCCGGTCGGTGTCCTTGAGGATCTCGGCGGCGTCCGCGGGTTCAGCGTGGTCGCGGACCGCGTGGTCGTACCGCCTGTACGCTTCCGCGCGGCTCTGGTCTAGCCAGATCGCGTGCAGCGCGCCGAGGTGGTCGGCGTCCGATAGCGCCTGCTCCCGGGTCTCGGTCGCTGACATAGCGGCGTTGTCGCGGCGGACAACCGGGGCCAGGATAGCGATCGGGTCTTTGCCGCCGGGGGCGAGGGCGGGGCCGGTGTTCTCCCGGTCGGCGTGGAGCCGGTGCTGCCGGCCAAACTCCGGATCAGAGGTCGGCGGCTGGCCGATCACGCTCTCGGCGTCTTCCTGCGCGGAGGGGTAGGCGTAGACCTCGTTGCGCAAGGTCGCGCGTGAGATGGCCACATATAGGCCTTCGCGAGACTGCTTGTCGCTGGCCAGGGCGATGCCGACCGACACGGTCTGGCCCTCCACCGTGTACCAGGTCAGCGCGTACCCGAGGTCGCAATGATCCTTCGTGTATTCCCTGGTAATGGCGAATGGCGCCGACCACGTCAGCCCGGCGCCGTCCCGGCCCGACCTGATCACCCGGGAGACGGTCAGGTCGTGCTCGCTGATCGCCTCGACTCGCAGCAGATCGCCGTTAGCGAGCCTGTGCCCGGGGTCGCCGGCTTGGAGGCGGTTGTCGTTCTGCCGCGCGACGATGAGGTCGCCGACGTAAGCCTGCGCGCCGTCGTTCAGCGGCGAGGTCACGCCGGGCTCGAGCTGTCCCCAGTCGAGCAGGTATTCCTGTACTCGCCGGGACAGGTCGAAGCACTCGCGGTGCTCGTACGCGGTCAGCACCACATCGGTCCCGGCGAGGTACTCGGCGAGGTAGGCGCGTACGGCTTGCTCGGCCATCTCCTCGTAGCTGCCGCCGTGCAGCCGGCCGTGGGCATCGTAGTCGGCTAGCGCGGACACTTCGCCGGCCCGGATCGCCAGGGAAGCATTGCCTTCCCATTCACTGCGGAACCTGACCGCTTCGGTGAGCTGGGCATAGCCGAGCTTGCGGGCGAGCATCGCCATGCCGCCGCCGGACTGGACCGCGCCGAGCTGGGCGTGGTCGCCGGTGATGACGAGCTTGGCGCCGGACCGGATGACGTGCCGGAGGATGGCGGCCAGGTCCAGCATGGATGTGGTTGACGCTTCGTCCAGGATGACCACCGCGTTCGGTCCGAGGCTGGTCGCGCCGAGTGCTTCCCGCTGGTCGGGGAGGTGGCCGAGGAACTGGGCGGTGTTCTCGGCCACCGGGATGCCGGCCTCCTGGAGCACGTTCCGCCCGGTTGAGGTGGTGGCGATCCCGATGACCTGGCCCAGGCCGGCTTGGCGCCACGCGGTGCCGATGCGCACGGCCGTGTACGTCTTGCCGGTGCCGGCCGGGCCGACGATCAGCTCGGCGCGGCGCGGCGCGGGCTGGTCAGCGCGACGAACGCGGCCGTGGCCTGGTCCAGCCGCAGGCCGCCTTGCGTCACGCCATCGTGCGCAGCGGCGTCGGCGTGTGCGCGTATCTGCGCGTCGAGTTGCGCGAGGTCGGCGCCGAGCAGCTGTGCGGCGTGCACGCGCGCAAGATGCGGCGCACCGTCGGCTTGCGCGTCGGCAAGCAGCTGCGCCTCCATGGACAGTTGCGCGCGGGTGGCGTACAGCGCAGTGCCGTGCGCGCGGTAGATGCTCTCGCCGTTTGCGCGGCGCAGGCTGTCCGGGACGCGCGGCCATTCCGGGGCGTCCAGGCAGAGCACCTCCTCGCCGGCCTCGCCGGCGAGCGCCCGGCTGGCCAGACTGTTGAGGAGCTGCCAGGCGTACTCCTGGTTCCGGCCGGTCGCGTGATCGGGCACATTCTGCCCGATGCAGTGAACAAGGTCGCCGCGGGTCCATGCCGCGCGTGCCTCCTGAGTCTGCGCGAGCCCGGCTGCCATCGTGGCGCGTTCTTGCGCGTGCGTGAGTTCCGCGCGCGACGCCAGCCGCGCGGTCATCCGGTCTAGCTCCGCCCTCGGTGCAGCGTGGGCGTGTGATTCTGCGTCTGCGCGTGCGCGGGCGTTTGTGCCGATTGCGCCGCGCCAGATGCTGCGCGCGAGATCGCGCAACGTCCCGAGTTCCGCCTCGCGTGAAGCGTGTTCCCAGTCGCGCAACAGCCGCGCGAAGTCCAGCGGTCCGGCGGCCTTGCCCTGGCGAGTGCGCGCGTTGGCGAATTGGCGCATGCTCGACAATGCGCGCTGGTCTGGCGCGTGCCCGCGGGCGCGCTCGTACTCTCCGGCAAGCGCGAGCGCGGCCTTGGTGATCTGCGCGCGGCGCGAGGAAAACCGGGCGATAACCTTCTCTGGGAACCCTGCGATCACCCGGCCTTTGCTGGCGGGCCGGTAGGCCCAATGGAAGCCGAAGCGGCGGGCTAGCCCGGTCTCCAGCGCGAACGCGGACAGCGCGGACGCGCCGCCTTTCTCCCGGTACAGGCCGCGAGAGTCGATCGCCCGCCATTTGCCATCCCGGATCGTCTCGACCCGGTTCAGCCAGAGGATATGGACGTGCAGTTGCGGGTCGCCGTTGCGGCTGGTGTGCTGCGGGAACATCGCGACCGGGATCTCGCGGGCGTCCTCGAACCGGCCGGCCGCGACCCCGTTGATCCGGCGGCCGTGGTGCCCGGTCCGCACGTACCCGGCCTCCCGCTGCATGTGCGCCACGTACAGGCGCACGGACTTCTCGATCTCAGCCCAGATCCCCGCGGCGCGCGCCTCCCACAGCGCCGCCGCGGTCAGGTCGCCTGCCAGTTTCGCCTCGCGGGCCGAGGCCAGGGCCGACGCGTGCGCCAGCGAGATTGTCTTGTCGACGCTGAAGGTAGTGTCGAAGTACTGCACGCCTACCGGGCCGTCGTATTCGGCGCGGGCCTCGGCTAGGAGCCGCATCCGCTCATCGGCCGTCGCTCCGTGGTGCGCGGCGAGTTTGGCCTGGTAGATCGAGGCCAGCTCGGCGTTCACGCGTGGCGGATTGCCGAGATAGGTGCTTCCGGCCAGATCTCGGGGGTCGAGGAAGTGGCCGTACAGCGGCTCGAAGTCCTCACGCCGCACGGTGTCCCCGTCGCTGAATCCCAGGGCGGCAGCGCCGTTCCCGACCCAGGTGCCGGCCGGCTCGCCGCCCTTCTCCACCGCCGACAGGTAATACCCCGCCCCGCGCTCACCAGTGATCACCGGGCCCTCGGCCGCGCCGATCGTCTTGAACGGGTACGAGGCGTCATGCCCGCGGGCGATGGAGACCACCACCGCCACGACTGCCTCCTGTCGATGTTCAGTACGATTTTTGATCTTGAACTTGACTGACCTTGATCATCTTGATGCCTAGGTGTGTAGTCGAAGCTTTGGCGAGCTTGATGATGACAGAAACGGCAGAAGCCTGCAGACTGCAAGATCATTAACGTGGCGGGCGGAATGGCGGGCCAGCTGTCCTGTGCCAACGAATCCGAGCTATCGCCAGCATGTCTGAGCCATCTGCGGGTTTCTGCCATCACAGTTGAGCCACCGAGGGCGCT
>DATAEH010000093.1:0-28455 GCA_036258115.1 Streptosporangiaceae bacterium | reverse complement strand
CGGCCCGCTGGGCATCCGGTACCTGGTGGTCGAACCGGGCGGGTTTGCCACAGACTGGGCCGGCGCGTCCATGCAGGTGCTGGAGATCCCTGAGGAATACCAGCAGACGGTTGGCGAAATGCGGCGCTATCGCAGTAGTGCGAGGGCTTCGGGTGACCCCAAGCGGGCCGGCGAGATTCTGGTACGGATGGTCAGGCGGCACGGGTTGCCCACCATCTCATCTTGGGCGCCGGAGCGCTGCAGATGGCGCAGAGTTACTCGCAAAGCCAGCTCACCCAGTCTGATGCCTGGGCGGAGGTCAGCCGGTCCGCTGACTTCGGTCAGCAGTACCCGGTCGACTTCCCGGCCGATGCGGCGACCTTGCCCCCCAGGTAGAGCCGCCATCGACTCCCCACTTACGTGCCGCTGTTAAGGCACTAGCTGGTCATCGCAGGGTCAGAACCGGACGAAATGCCAGTGTCGCCCCGCATCTGTACTCTTGAGCAGCTTGCCTTCTGCCGGGAACATGCTCGCCGGGCTGCCCACGACCCACGCCACCCTATTGCTCACGTAGCTGATGTCGTTAAACCCCGCGCCGCCGTCACCGGAGCCGATTACCTGATGCCAGGTCGTGCCGCCCTTGGTGTCGTTGATGTCGATGAACGAGCCGATGGACCAGGTCGCGACGGCGAGGTTGCCAGACGGCGATGCGGTCAGCTGGGCCTGGATACCCCACTGGCTCATCGTTCCCGCATAGGCGTCTTTCTTGCCGGTATTGCGCGACAGGTAGACCGCCTTGACGGCCTTGCCGAAGCCAGGATTGCCGTCGCATAGCAGTGCCACCTTGGTCGCCGACGTGGGAGCCGCCTGGACAAGTTGATGGATGGTGCTCGCCGGACACGGATTGTGCCGTGCGGAAAATCGGTGCCCGCCGTTAATGCTCGCGTAGAACTGTGTCGGCCGCGTGCCCTCGGTCATCGTGTCGATCACGTAGACCGTGCTGCCATGGGCTGCGACGTCGGCTGAAACGTTCACATGAAGCGGACGCGGGAAACTCATTCGGGTCCAGGAGGTCCCTGTGAGACGCGACCGCCATGCGGTCAGCTTGCCCTTGCAGATCCCGGCGTCAAAGCCGCATGGCGAGGTGATGACGTAGACGGAGGTCGCCGTGACGGCCAGGTCAAGCACCTGCTTTCCCGCGCCGGGGACACGCACGCGCTTCCATGTCTTTCCGCCGTCGGCGGTGCGGTACAAGTCCGGTCCGAATGCCCAGCCGGCCTTGCCAGTTCCGAACCTGATCTCAGTAATGCCGGTGCCGCCCTGCCCGATCTTGGGGATGGACGCGGTGAGCTTGCCGACCAGATGCCACGTCTTCCCGCCGTTGATGGTGCCGATCACCTGCGAGCCTCGGCAATTCCCGTACTTCGCCCCGCAGTGCTCGGTCCCGAGCACCCATCCGCGACTGGCCGAGATCCAGCTCATCGCCGTCGCGCGAAAGCCCTTCGGGACGGCGCCGGCCGGAGCCACGCCACCGCCCGCCCCGCCAGCATGGTCTGCCTGCGCCGCGAACGCGACCGCCGGGGTGGCGGCAATTGCCCAAACCGTGGCCGACACGACGAAAAGGCGTGCTGATCGGATCGGTTTCATGTCGCCTCCATCTCAGGATGAAGATCGCCGAGAAACGTCGTGCGGCGCCGCCACGCGCGGACCGACGGATATGACACTGCTCGGAAGCTTGTTTAATGACTTCCCGAAGCCTATATGTTCGTCAGCATTCGGACATGCTTGCTGCTGCATAAGTCGCTGCGGGCGAACTGGGGGCCTGTTGGTTGGCGCTATCATTACCGCTCTTTACACAGCACGGGCCTTCCGTATGCAACGCAGTGAGTTCTGCGAAGCCCTGAAGAAGAACGCCGCTGATATCCAGTTCATTCAGCTTCAGACAAATCACATCCCAGAATCGCTCGCAGAAATGAGCCGGTGACGGTACCCGACACCGGGCGTTCGTCCGCATGTGACTTGCTGCGGAGAAATGCCGGGTCAGCGGCGAGTGCGGCTGGTAAATGCCACGTAATGGCGCGAACCCCGGAGCGTACTCCCGCTGCCGCTCTGCAGGATGGACCGCAGAGCATTGATCCGGAGCTGACCGGGGACTGGCGAGAGCTAGCCGCGAACGTGATGATCGCCTCGCACGTTGCGGGATCTCCGACCTCTGAAGCGGTAGTCGTCCTCGGAGGACCACCACCGGTAGACCGTCAGCGCTGTCGGCGCCGCGGCGTCGCGGGTGCGTCGGGGAGGGTTGTCAGCCACTGCTCCATCAGCGCTTTCTCGGGGGCGGAGAGCGCTGTGTCTTCGTGGGCGAGCTTGCTTTTGAGCGTCGCTGCCGCGCTTGCGACCGTCGGTGCCGCTGCGACAGGCGCCCGCCGTTTGCCGGCCGGCGGGTTCTCGTCGACCGTGACGGCGGCGATCACCGCTTCGCGGAGTTGCGTGACGAAGGCCGGGTCGCCGTACAGATCGGGCTGTGAGATCACTGAAAGCGCGGCGCCGGTGGTCGCGGACATGACCATGCGCGCTGCCGTCTCCGCCGACAGGCGCAGCATCTGGTACGCCTCGCGGAACGCGGCGCTGTCGGCGGATACCGCTGGCGACCACATCAGCTTTCGTAGACAAGGCATTCGCCGGCGCCGACGCCGTCTTCTGGTTGACGCCGCCAGATCCACGGGCGCCCTCGGTTGACGCTGCCTTCGTCGGTTTCACCAGGCCCGCCGCCGAGGCGTTCTCGACGCATCGTGTCGGCCGCGTCGTCGGCGTCTCGGCGCTCGGCCGCGGCACGCCGTGGGTGGCGCGTGCCGGCTACGTCACCGGCTCGCTGGCGATGGATGACCTGATCGCCAGCAGCGGCGTCGCCTACCGGGCGCTGACGAATCCGTCGTTCATGGACAACACCATGCGCCAGACACAATCGATCGTGGACCGGGGCGTGTTCTTCTCGCCGATCGCCGCCGAGCGCAAGCTGCCGACCGTCCCGACCCGCGATATCGCCGCCACGGCCGCGCGCTTGCTGCTCGACGACGGCTGGAACGGCGTCGGCGAGGTTCCGCTGCTTGGTCCCGAGGATCTGTCCTTCACCGACATGGCTGAAATCATCTCGGAGGTGCTCGACAACGAGATCCGTTTCCAGCAGACGACCTTCGATGCGTACAAGGACAGGTTCCTCGGGTTCGGGATGTCGGAGGCGATGGCTCAGGGCATGACCGACATGGCCTGGGCGAAGAACGAAGGTCTCGACAACGCCGTCGAGCGGACCCCGGAAAACTCGACGCCGACGAGCTTCCGCCAGTTGTGCGAAGATGTGCTCAGGCCGCCCCTCCTGGCGGAGACCCGCGCATCTAGATGAGCCCGTAAAAGAGCATATGGCCGCGCCGGGTGACGAACAGCATGACGGCTTGAAGCGCAGGTTCTCTGCCCAGTCGGAAGCTGAGGACCCAGGTGGCCCTAGCGACTCGGGTGCCGCACCCGGCTGCGACGGCGCGGCGGAGGTGAGCCGGCACGCCGAGGCCGGCCTGGAGCGGACCGGCGAAGCGGACTGGCGTGCGCGCGTATGTGAGCAACGTGTTGTCGCCGAGTTTCCCGCGGTCTGCAAGGAACGGCCAGGCCGATCTATCGCTTACCCGCAGGTCACCGGTTAGTCCTCGGCCCAGGGCGCTGAGTACGGTTCGCGCGGCGGCAGCCGTGTAGGGGCCGGGATCTTCGAGCCCGGCCGGATCGGGGCAAAGTGCCAGCGTGCCGGTTGTCATGCGGGGTTCTTTGGGGGCCGGATAGATGCTGGCGGGAAAGGCTGCTGACCCGATCGCCGGCGTGCTCGGCAGTGCGGTTGGCTTCACCGCCACTGAGGGAGAGCTAGCTGGCGCCGGGCGCGACGATGATCCGGCTAGCGCAGGCTGGCGTCCGGGCAACTTTGCTGGCGAGCTTCCCAGCACAACCACCAGCGTGAAAGCGGCCGCGGCCGCGACGATGACAGCCATCGCTCCGGCGACGCCAGCGGCTGCCCGCCGTTGCCGCTTGGCTGCCCGGCGCACCCGCGACTGCGCGTCTGGCCATGGTGCCAGTGACCAGCGCGGGTCGCGCAGCAGTTCGCGCAGCCGGTCCTCATCGTTCACGGGTAGCTCCCTCGTGGACGCCTTCTGGATCAAGTAGCGGCCGGAGGGCGGCCAGCCCGCGGGCTGCCTGACTGCGGACCGTTCCCGGAGCGCAACCCATGAGCTGGGCGATCCTTGCATCCGGCAAGTCCTCGTAGTAGCGCAGCACCAGCACTGTGCGCTGGCGCGGTGGAAGCTGGGCTAGCGCACGGCGCACCCGGTCCCATTCGTCGGTGCGGCCAAGGGCCGGATCGTTTGCGCTTCCGTCGGGCGGCATGCCGAGCCTGACGCGGGCATCCCACCGCCGCCAGCGGGTGATGTGCGTGTTGACCATGGTCCGGCGGACGTAGGGGCCGGCGTCGCTGTTCCGTACTGTGCGCCAGCAGCGCAATGACCGGGCCAGCGCCTCCTGGAGGGTCTTCGGCTTCCCGCGGGTCGCCGGTGAGCACGTGACCGAAGCGGAGCAGGCCAGGCAGAGCCGCGGTCACAAATTCGCCGAAGCTGTCGCTGCCGAGGTCCGAGCCGGCCAAGCGTCCTCCGTTACCTAAAGGACCAGCCGGGAACTCGAAGTGTTGCACGGGATCTCGAAATTATCCGGTCAATTTCGGTCCGCTGGAAATGCAGCAAACAGGGCCGCCGGCGTGTATCAGAAGTGATGGCTACACGCGATCAGGCGGAGGACGCATGCCCTGGATACCGAGGGGACGGTGATCGAGGTGCCGCGAGACGATGACCAGGTCCGGCTGCCGTTCGTGCTGGGGCCGGTGACCAATGGCGAATTCCTCCCGGCAGCGGCTGGCCCAGGCGACATCCGCCTCGCTGAGGAGGTGCTCAAGCGAGCGGATACGGCAGCCAGGCGGCTCGGCCTGGACCGTCGAAGGTTCCTGCAAAGCGCGGGCGGAATGGCTGCCCTGCTCGGCGCTATCAACGCCGCGGGATGTACCGGGTCAGGGCGCCGCGTGGCTAGTCCGCACCGCGGCGGGAGCTATCATGTTCCGGCTCCGGAGCATCTGCCGGCTTGCGACCACGCGCTGGGCAGCCGCGGCGAGTTCATCTTTGACGTCCACACCCATCATGTGATGCCGCACCTGCCATGGCGGCGGACCGCGCCGGACACACTCCAGCTCGTCCTCGGGATGATCCCGCCGGACTGTACGGCCTCGGACCCGCTGACCTGCGTGGATCGGAGCGCGTATCTGCATGACGTCTTCCTCGCCAGCGACACCACTGTCGCGTTGCTCTCCGACGTGCCCAGCACCGGTCAATCAGATGATCCGATCCCCTTCGCTGACGCCGAAGGCACCCGGCAGCTTGCCGCGAGCCTCACCCGGGGCGGGGCTTCCCGCCTGCTCCTGCAGAACGTTCTCGCGCCCAACTTCGGTCGGCTCCAGGCCCGGCTCGAGCAGATGACGCAGACCGTCGAGACCGGCGACGTGGCCGCGTTCAAGGTCTACACCGCGTGGGGACCGGGCGGCCGCGGGTTTGATCTGGACGATCCGGCGATCGGGCTGCCCGTGGTCCAGCACGCCCACGACCTGGGCGTGCGGATCATGTGCGGTCACAAGGGCCTGCCGCTGCTCAATTTCGCGAGCACATGGAATCAGCCGCGCGACATGGTCGCCGTTTCCCGCCAATTCCCGGACATGCAGTTCGTCATCTACCACGCGGCCTGGCTGCCGGACCACGTCGAGGGGCCATACAACCCGGCCGATCCGGTCGGCATCGATTCACTGATCAAGGCGCTGGATGATTACCATGTCCCGCCCAACAGCAACGTCTGGGCCGACATAGCCACCACCTGGCGGGTGTTGCTGAGCGATCCGACTCAGGCCGCACACGCGCTGGGCAAGCTGCTCAAGCGACTGGGAGCACATCGGGTGCTCTGGGGCACCGACAGCGTCTGGTACGGACCACCGCAAACCCAGATCATGGCGTTCCGCGCGTTCCACATCTCCGCCGAGTACCAGTCCCGCTACGGCTACCCGGCACTGACCGATGACATCAAGGCCCGCGTGCTCGGCCTGAACGCAGCCGACCTGTTCGGCCTGGACCCGCATGCGGTCCGCTGTGCGCTCGACGCCGACCAGTTCGCAGCCAATCGGCCGGTCCAGCGCGCGCTAGCCGCCGCGAGGGATCTTCCTGCGCCATGGGTGCCACGTGGTCCGGTGAGCCGTGGCCAGATGCTGCGCTGGCTTCGCCATGAAGCAGGCCCATGGCTGCCGACCTGAGACTGGCCGAGGTGATCACATGATCCGCTGGTGGATGCTGCTCCTGGCTACGGCCGGATTGGTCTGCACTGCTTGCTCGCCCGGCCGGCAATACCCGCACATTCCCCGGGCCACCATGGAACGACAGCGACCCCGCTAGGTAGCCACTCATCAGCAGCGACGCGAGCAGCGCGGCCTGCTGGCTGGGTCCGGCACACGGGCCAACCCTGGTCCACTTCGCAGGGCACATCAGTGGGAGTTTCCATCGCCATCCCGGCAGCGTGGCACTTCAACGACCACCCCGCCCCGGCGTTGTTGTCCCCGGCCATGCTGTTCGCGGTAGGGACAGGGCCGGTACCGAGCGGAGGGAGCTGCGCCCCCACGGCGGCACTCAAGACGCTGCCTGCGAACGGAGGACTCTTCGTTCTCTATGAGTATTCCCATGCGGGCTTCGCACCGCGGCCCACACACCTGCACCTCGGGCAGCTGGCTGGCCCGTATGAGTGCTGGGGCGTGAAAGGCTACGTCGTCACATTCGAGGACGGGCGGCGCTACTTCCAAGCCCAGGTCGTGTTCGGACCCCACGCCCCCGCATCGCTCCGCGCTGAAGTAGTCCGCTCGCTGAACACGCTCCAGGTCGACCCGCTCCCGGCTAGTTAGCAGCCGCCAACTGCCGTCCCTGGTTTGCCCAGGTGCCTTCGCCCGCGGTGCGGCTATTGGGCGGGCGGCCTGTCGTCGTCGGTGGATGCCTCGTTGGGCCGCCCGCCCGAACTAGCATGCTCTCCTGGCCGATAGATGCACGTACCTGTGACGCGCGCCGGGGGGCGACGATTCGTTGCTTGCGTATCATGGGAGGTATATTGCATGTTATGCAAGCACCGGCCCCGCCGCTGCTGCCGCTGTTGCGGTCGCGGCTGCAGGCGGAACTGCTCACCGTGGTGCTGCTGACTCCGGGGCGGGAGTGGTCGCTGACCGAGCTGGCTGATCGTGCGGGCTCTTCTCTCTCCTCGGCCCAGCGGGAGATGGCCAGGGCCGAAGAGGCCGGGGTTGTCACCTCGCGCAGGCTCGGCAGCACGCGGCTGGTTACTGCGGCGGACTCGCCGCTCACCGGCCCGTTGGCGGAGTTGCTGCTCCGCTCGTTCGGGCCGCGGCAGGTGGTCGCCGAAGAGCTCGCCGGAGTGGCCGGGGTCGAATCGGCATTCTTGTTCGGCTCGTGGGCGGCTCGGTATGCGGGACAGGGCGGCCGGGCGCCAGCCGATATTGACGTGCTTGTCATCGGCGATCCGGACCGGGACGAGCTCGACGAGGCGGCACAGCGAGCCAGTGCCCGACTTGCCAGGGAGGTGAACGTCACGATCCGCTCCCCGGTTTGGTGGCGTGAGGGCGGGGATGGCTTCCACGCTGATGTGACCGGACACCCGCTGGTGCCGGTTTTCGCAGATGTGAGCATTCCGTGACGTGGCAGCCAGGGCGGGACAAGATTGCCGGGCTATTAGGAGCAGCAGAGCTTCAGCCAGTGACCGCCGACCTCCGGGTCGGGCAGTTGTTGCTCGATGACGCTCGGCGGCACCTGGCAACGGCCGCGACTGCCTTGTCATCCAGTGATCTGTCGGGCGCATACCAGCTCGCTTACGACGCGTTGCGGAAGAGCGCCGCGAGCCTGCTGGCCGCGCAGGGCCTCCGCGCGACCAGTCGTGGCGGTCACATCGCGATCCAAGAAGCGGCCCAAGCCCAGTTCGGGTCCACCATCAAGGCCTTCAGGTCCTTCGGCCGCATCCGTCGTGCCCGCAACAGCTTCGAATACCCGAGTACCCATGCACCGGGTCCGTCTCGTGACGATGTGCGGGACGCAATCGCGGCCGCCACCCAAGCTCATGACGCAGCCTTGAAGATTCTGGAGCAGAATCTCCTCACCCCGTGGTGAGCATGGCCCGGTCACGAGCGGCGCGCATTTTGGCCCCGATACGGTGCGACGATGGCCGCGTGGGATCGGGACCTCGCTGATGGCGCTCCGACCAATTGTCATCGCGGCGTAGCCCGCTTTCGCGAGCTCACTCGGTCAAGCGTCTCCCTTCAGCCAGGAAGCGCGCCCAGCCCGGCGAGCAGTGCAAGGCGCTCGTCGGCGCTCAGGGCGGCGTACGGCGCGCCGGCTCGGAGGTTCGTCTCCGCTTCGATGGCGGCGCGGGCCGGACCTGCGGGGAGTTGCATCACGGCGTCGCTGGTGAGTCCGGCAGCCTGCCACGCCGCAGCATGGGCATCGGCGCGGTGGTAGCGCAACACCGAGAGCCGGTGATGCAGTAGCACGCCGACTGTGGCATCGGCCGGCTCATACGGCGGAGCTAGCGTGAGGTACGCGTCGCCGCCGGTGGCCAGGCCCGCTTGGACCACGCGCCCGGCCAGGTCGTTGAGGGCAGCGAGAGCGCTGTCCTGCCGGTTCCACAGCTGGCCGGTTACCTCGGCGCCAGTCTGATACATCCCGGCGAGCACGGCGCGGCCAGCTTCGGTGGCCTCGATGGCGCCGCCCGCAGCTGCCTCGATCAGTCCCGCCGCTACCAGCCCGTCCAGGTCACCACGCACCTCCTCCGGGTTGCGGTAGCGGTACACCGCCGCGATCCCGGCAGCAGTGACCGTGCGGTCAGCGAGCGCAGTGCGCAGCTGAGCGAACATGCGCATGGCGTCGGCCGGAGCGCCACCCGGTGCGGGCACGCCCGGCCTGCGAGCGACGGACATTTTCACCACAGCGAATGTGAGCCGCTCAAGTACTGGCGCGATCAGCGGGGCGTACCGCGCTGGCGAAAGATCAGCCAAGTCAGCCACCCGCTGACCGTACCAGTCAGTTGCGAACTCCCGGCCATTCCTTGTGATCCGTGCCCCGATTGTCCCGCTCCATTCTCGAGCCGGGGAAGCGGCTGCATCGACTATGTAAGCGTCGAGATGACAAGAGCACACCAGGTGGCCCTGGCATCATAAAGGCAATGGTGTCTGCATGGCCGGTGAGGTACAGCGTGCGCTCGGATCTGATCAGAAGTCGACGGATTTTTGGGCCGCTGCGGTCAAGTTATCCATGGGTGGCATCTGGCCTGTCCATCCAAGTGCTAAGCGTGGCCATGGTTGCGGCGGTCATGTGGCGGAGCATCCGCAATCAGAGTCTCGGCGGTCATATCACGGCGGAGATGATCAAGTTCGCGTGGCACAGCGAGCTGCACACCCGGGTCGGTCTGGGCGTGCTGATCGCCGGATCAGCGATCTACGCGGCAGGCAGTGTCGTGATGGCCCGGCCTTACATCTCGCGTCCGGTGGCGTTGTTTGTAGCTGTTCCGATCGCGGCGATAGCGGGGCTGCTCGTGCTCGGGGTGCTCGCTCTGGTCCTGACGGTGCTGTTCGCTGTGCTGGAGAACGGAGACTTTGGCGCTGATCTCTCCGTTCGATGGCGGAGGAAGCGGCGGCCCAGCATCTGACTTGGTCCCCCTGCTGCTGCCGAACTCGGCGGGATCAGCCGCGGGGCGCGTAGTCGATGGTTGTGAATGGCCAGTCGCGCTCGAGCCATGCGCGGACGGTGTCGTATAGCACCCGATCCAGGTCCGCGCGATCGGCGCGAACCCAGGAGCTGACGTCGGCATGCCCCTGACGTACGGTCGGCCCGTCGGACCCCTGACTTCTCTGCGGATATATGTAGACGCAGCCAATGACGTCGCCGCCGTCCGGGCTGAGCACGGTGTAGGTGAAGCCGCGGCGCTCGGCGAAATCGCGATCGTGCCGTTCGAGGTCACGGCGGTTGTCGTCGGCGGACATCTCGTGCGGCCAGCTGCCGTCTGGGAAGCCGGGCGTGGCCGCGATGTGGTCCATGCTGCTCGTCCACGCGGCATAGTCCGCGTCGTTGTGCTGCGGGCCGAGCGGTTCGAGCCGGAAGTCGTTCGCGACAAGACCATCGGGAACCGCGAAGTCTGGCGGTACGAACGTTTCAGCTGTCATACACCGATGCTAAGCCGCGGGCTACCAGACGCCCACCGATGGAGGCGATCGCCGAGCCAGAATGATCTTGGGCTGAAGCGCGGGCATGGTTGCTAGAAGCAACGCTCATTCATGTGCGGGGCAGCTGCCGCGCCCTGATGGCGATCACTGCGAACCTCAGTCCGTACATGATGACCGCCATCAGCACGAATGCCGCGGCAATCGCGTTGCGCCCGACCTGGTGGTCGCGGATGAAAGGGCCCGCGCTGCGCGCGAACGAGGGCACCTCCTGCAGCGCCCAGATGAAGGTGACCCGGGTAGCCATAGCTATGACCCAGGTGGCGGCGAAGGCGATGCCACATAGCGTGTACAGCCGGCTGGCCCGCGGGTCTCGTTCCACGCCGGTGGCGGCGCTCGCCAGCGCCCCGAACCCGCAGCCGGCCGCCGCCGCAACGAGGTAGAGGTAGATGTCGTAGCGATTGGCCGGCGCTCGGGATAGATACACGGCGGCGGCGACGAGGATGCCGATAATCGCCGGAAGCCACGTGCGCCAGGAGAACCTGCGACGCCCGTATTGCGTGAGCAGGACATAGGCCAAGATCGCTGAACTAGTGAGGATCGCTTTTTCCATTGCCATCTCGGGTGAGGGTCTCAGGGGTCAGGAGCTTTGATCGGCCTTGCGGGGCAGTGGTCGGGGGCGGGACGAGCCGCCCCCGACTGGGCGCCGCTACGGGTACCGGGCGTCCACGGCGGTTGTGAGGCGCCCGGTGGCTATGTCGTAGACGTGGCCGGAGACGCTCACCTTGGGTGAGAGCAAGGGCGGTGTGAGCAGTCGCTCGACGTCGGCCTTGACGGTGATGTGCGGGTCGGCGACGGCGGAGGCTTCCAGCGCCGCCTCCTGCAGGCCGGTCGCCTGCGCGGCCTGGTGCCGGAAGGTCGGGTCGGCGAGCAAACCGGTTCCGCATTGGGTGTGGTGGACGACAGCGACCTCAAAGAGCCTGTCGTCGCCATCCTCGCCGCGGAAGAGCTGCTCGGCGAGGTATGCGAGGAAGGCGAGGTCGTCGATGACGGCCTCGGTCACGCGACCCCCTGCGTTGCGGATGACGGGCGCCTCGCCAAGGCGCAGTCCCAGCGTGATAGCCGGGTCGACCCGGTGGTCGAGGCAGGTGACGATGACCATTTGTGCTGTGGGTTCGGCCAGAGGTACTGGGCTGTAAGTCGATGCGAAGTGCTCGTTGCGCGGGAGCAGCGCAGTCATCCTGGTCATGGTGGTTCCGGTCCTTTCAAGGTGTCGTTTCATATCGCTTGCCGCTATCTCGCGGCCGCTGCGAGCGGGGCAACAGCGGGCAGCGGTGTCCGCGGAGCCCGCACCAGCGCGGACACGGCCGCGATGTGCAGGACGAAGAGCAGCGGCACGGTCGCTGTCGGGATCAGCGCGAGCGGCAGCCCGGCGATCGGCGCACTGGACGGGGTGACGTTGAGCATCCCGAACCCGGTGAGGGCGCCCAGTGTCAGGGCCACGATCAGGTCGGTCATGCCGTACGCGTTGAACCACAATGCGCCTCGGCGACCGGATCCCTGCGAGAGTCTGCGCGCGACCAGCGCCGCGGCGATCCCGGCGGCGATGTCGCCCAGGCCCGCGGGCAGGGCGAACAGCGCTGGCAGGTGGCCGAATGCCAGGTAGAGCAGAAAGGCCACGCCGGCCACGCGCGGCGCGTGCGCCAGCTCCAGGCGGCCTGACATGCCCGGCGCGGCGAGTGCGCGTGTCACCATCGGGATCTGCCGCAATGCCAGCAGCAAGCCCAGGTAGCCGGCAATCGCGACCGGGAACCACGGCAGCGCGCGGTACCAGCCGTGACTCGCGATCACTGCGCTGGCGGCGATCCAGCCGCCCATCACGACGGCCGCGACTCCGGCGAGCAGCGCTGCGCGCCTTGGGCCCATGCCGGCGCGCATCGAGCCGCCATAGAGCGACATACAGGTCAGGATCGCAACCGCAGTAGGCCCGGCGATGATGATCGCCCACAGATAGGCCGGCGGGTCGTACATGGCGTCCTCCAAGAGCAGATCGGTTTTCCGGCTCTGCTGGGAACGCTACGAATCCCGGTCGCCGTGGGGCATCACCCGAAGGTGCATGCCGGGTGGAATGTTGGTGGCGCGGTGTTCGCTCACCCGAAGGTGCTACCGGCGCGTGCCGGGGAGGCGTCAAGGGAGGAGGCCCAGCTCACGGGCCCGCGCAACGGCCTCTGTGCGGTTGGCGGCGCCGAGCTTGCCCAGGACGTGCGTCACGTGCTTCTTGACCGTGTCGAGCGCAACGACCAGGTCGTGGGCGATGCGCTGGTTTGACTTGCCATCGGCCAGCAGCCGCAGCACCTCGAGCTCGCGGCCCGTGAGCGGCTCAGCCAAGCCAGGCGCCGCGCCGACGGCCCCGCTGGGCGACGGCGCGACATCTGTCTGGCCGCAGGCGCGCAGGAGCGTAGCCAGGTAGCTCGGGTCGACGCGCCGGGCCGCGTGGGGCTCGCCCTGCCTGGCGGCGTACAGCCGGGCGAGCAAGTCGCGCATTGGCGCGCCTTCGTCGGCGAAGACCCGGACGTAGCCCTGCGGGCGGGCGAGCCTGAGTGCCTCGGCCAGCGCGCCGAGGGCGCTGGCGTGATCGCCGGAGGCCACGAGCGCGAGCCCCCGCAGCGCCTGGATCTCGATGATGCTGCCAGCTCGGCCCTCGCTGGCGGCGGGGTCGAGCAGCCGCTGCAGCAGCGTGAGCGCCTGGCCGGGTTCGTTTTGCGCGAGCAGCACCCTGGCCAGCACCAGATAGCCCGGTTCACGCGGGTAATCGGGCTCGTCATCCGGGCTGAGACCAGCAGCGGTTGTCCACTGGGCGGCGGCACCGACATCGCCCCGGGCCAGCAATAGCCGCGCCCGGTGCGCTGGCACCGGGTTGAGCAGGGTGATCACCTGCGGGCTTACGCCGGTCTGGCTGGCCTCATCCATCGCCTCTAGGGCTACGTCCGCGTCACCAAGGACGTGCCGGATCCGGGCCACGACAGCCAGGCCGGTGGCCAGCGATTGGGTGAACGTGAGTTGCCTGCAGAGCGCCACTCCCTGGTTGGCGTGATCAAGGGCGGCGGTCAGTTCGTTCCGCTCGTACAGGACCTGGGCCATGCCCACGTGCGCCGGCCCCGACAGGGCCGTCAGATTGCCGTCGTCGGCCTCCTCCAGCGCTCGCCGGTAGGTCGCCAGGGCCGCGTCCAGGTTGCCGTGGGCGCGCCGCACCTCGCCCAGGTCGTAGCAGGCGCGCATGGGGAGGAAGCCGGCGAAGAACTCGTCAGCCGCACGGCGCTCGGTGAGCACCTCTGCCAGGCCGCGCTCGGCCGCCCCGAGCCGTCCGCCCAGCCAGTCCGTCACCGCCTCGTTCCAGCGCACGAACAAGCGCATCAGCCATTCGTCCTCGGCCAGCTGAGCCAGGGCCTGCTGGTTGTAGCTGGCCGCGAGGCGGGCATCACCGCGCAGGCGCGCCAGCGAAGCGCGCAGGAACGCGATCCCCGCGGGCACATTGGCGAGCACGCTATCGCCGTGTGGCGGTCCAAGGGACGGCTCATACGGCTCGTCGCCCCCGGCCGCGAAGGCGCGCTCGGCGTCATCGAGAAGGGCCTCGAGCGCTTCCACACCGAAGCCCATGGTGGCGCCGTACGCCTGGGCCAGGCATAGCCGCGGACGGCCGCGTACCGATTCCGCCGGCAGTGCCGAAAGCCAGCGGCGAAGCGTCACGCCTTCGCTCCGGCCGAGCAGCGTCTCGACGTGCCGTTCCACGAGCCGCGCCGCCTGCGCGGCGTCCCCGGCCGCAAGCGCGTGCCGCACCGCGTCGTCGGCCAGGTCATGCTCCTCGCACCAGGCGGCTGCGGCCCGGTGCAGCGCCTGAACCCGTCCGGGCTGCTCGGCCTGCAGCCTCGCGCGCAGCAGATCGGCGAAAAGGTGGTGGTAACGCCACCAGCCGCGAACCTCATCCAGCGGCATCAAGAACAGGCCCGCCCGCTCGATGTCTTGCAGCATCGCCTGGCTGCCGGCGCCGCCGGTGACCGCGTCACACAGGTCTCCCGACAGACGCTCCAGCACCGAGGTCTCAAGCAGGAACGCCCGCATCTGCTCGGTCTGGCCGTCAAGCACCTCGTCGGTCAGGTAATCGAGCACGAAGCGGTGACTGCCGCTGAACGCCGCCGCGAACTCTGCCGGATCCGCGCGACCCCGCAGCGACAGTCCGGCCAGCTGCAGGCCAGCCGCCCACCCCTCGGTGCGGGCAACCAGCGCTGCCACCGCCGTGCTGGGCAGGTCCAGACCCGTCGCCTGATTCAGCAGCTCAGCCGCTTCCTCACCGGTGAACTGCAAGTCGGCAGCCCGCAGCTCAGCCAGCTGGCCGCGCGCACGCAACCGCGCCAGCGGCAGCGGCGGATCGGCTCGGCCAGACACCACGACCCGCAGGCCCGACGGCAGGTTCTCCAGCAGGAACGCCACCGACTCGTGTACCGGGCCGGAGTCAACCAGGTGGTAGTCATCCAGGACCAACAGCACCTCATCCGGACGGGGATCGGCGGCCAGCTCGTTGATCAGAGCCGTGACCAGTCCCTCCAGCGGACGCGGGAGGAGCGGGCCAATCTTGTCGGCCAGCCCCGGCCCGGCGCGGTCCAGCGCGGCCACCACGTGGCGCCAGAACCGGGCCGGGTCGCTGTCGCCGCCATCCAGGCCCAGCCATGCCACCGCCTGCCCGGCATCACGGGCCCAGTCAGATAGCAGCGCCGTTTTGCCAAATCCCGCCGGAGCGCATACCAGCACCCGCCCCCGTGCCAGCCCGTCGCCCAGGGCCCGCGCTAGGCGTCGGCGCGGCACAAAACCTGGCTGCGGCCGGGGTACGTGCAGCTTGGTCGCTACCAGGACATCTTGTCCGGACATGGCGACCCCCGCCGGGGCCGCGTCAGACGGGTCAGCCATCGGTGTCTCATCATCGCAAGATTCCACTCCCATGCCACCTTCGGGTGACGCCATGCCCCAGCGTCCGCTCCTAGCGTGCACAGAGGAAGGGACCACAACCGGCAGGAAGCAAAGCAATGGCCCTAAGACCCGCCCGCGAGCGGCACCTGGAGATGGAGTGAACGTCTGCGAGCCTGCCCAGTACGAGATCCGCGTGGCTGGTGTCCTGGACAGCCGCTGGACCGACTGGTTCGAAGGCCTGCGCATCAGCGTCCAGGGCGAGGAAACGGTAATCCGCGGCCTGGTCAGGGACCAGGCCGCGGTGCACGGGCTGCTAGCTAAGGTCCGTGACCTCGGTCTCTGCCTGATCTCCGTACGCCGTCTCGACACCGGCCAGGCCGGCAACGAGGCACGATGACCAGGCCCGATATCACCGTTGGGCCTCGCGGAACGTCAGGCAGCGCTTCTGCGCTGGCCAAAGCGATCGGGGCGTGAGTCCGGCGTAGCAGGCAACGCGGACGCCTATTCGGTCTGCGCTAGCTCGAGGACGCTTTGCGGGAGAATGCGCCATCCGGCAGCTGGTCGTGCCGGTTTCGATGATCTGGTCGGCGATGGTCAGCCGGTCGACGATGGCTTCGCAGAGCCGCGGAGCGGTGAAGGGCCACGCAATCCTGCAGGATGCTGATCAGGTCGCGGGAGGCCCACCTCGAGCCCTCAGCTAGACGGCGCTCGCATGGCACATCCAGCCAGATCTAAGCCAGTCGTTCGGCTGGCGACTCGCGTGGCCAGCCTTCACCCGGCACGACGAGGTAACCCGGCCAGGATGGGCAGGTCATATACGCGGCGGATGCTGCTGCCGAGCCGGCCGACGTCCGTGCCGTAGATGTGCAGCGAGATGGCCGTCTCGGCATCGGCGTTGCGGACGCGATGGATGTCTCCCGGCGGCGCCAGGGCCGAGACGTCACCGACGATGTTCGTGGCCGTCCCAGCTGATTTCAGGTGCCCGCTGCAGTGCAGGAGATACCGCTCCTCGTATTCAGTTCCCTGGATCACCGCCGAGACGCACCACGTCACATGATCATGTATCGCGGTCGCCTGGCCCGGCAACCAGACGAGGGCGAGGATCGAGAATGAGCCATCAGCTTCGGAGTGCAGGAGATGGCATTGGTACCCGGCCGGATCACCCCGCCTTTCATCAGCGGTGAGAACGTCGGCCGCAGGCAGGTGCCTCCTGAGCCGCTCGGCTACCAGATTGGCGGTCTGACCCCAGCCGAGCTTCCGCTGGGTGACCGAGCGCACCGAGCCGATCAGGGTGCCGAGCCGGTGACCCGTCTGGAGCAATTGGCTAGATTGCATATCCGTATAATAGGGAATACTTGGCCGTTCTCGCAACTGCCGAGCGGGTCCTCCTGCCATCGGGCCCGCGTGACGTTGCACGGGCTGTGCGTTCGAACTACCGAGCTCGCTGCGACGCCGAGGAGGCCAGCAGGAAGCGGATCAAGCGGCCGGGTCCTGGTCGTCGGTCAGGGGTGGTCGTCGCCTGGTTCGAGGAGCCTGCCGTTCTTGGACAGGTCCGGGTCGGTGCATGAGGCGAGGTTGAAACAGCAGGGCCGTCTCTTCCCGCTCGTCATCTTCGAGATGCTCACGTCGACCCGTCGTCTGCGCGTGTCAGTCTTCTTCGTCGCGTTGACCCAGCGCACCCACTCCCAGCGAGCCATCGGGGTGATCTCGTTCCACAGGTTCTGGATTTTCTCCGGGGCGGCTACCAGAGCTGTTGCTAGATCCTCTGGCACGGCCGGTTCCGGCCAGTCCTTGGTCACCTCGATGGCGAGCGTCGCCGTGTCACCTATGCCGATGCCAGCGGCGTGTTGCAGCGTGTCATCGACCTTCATCCAGTGACCAGAATTCCCGTCTGGTTCGAGCACCGTCTCGAACTCGACGCCATTGATCGTTCCGCGGACGGCCACCTGCCCGCGCGAGGGCAGGTCCTTGCTCGCCGTCTCAGGCAACCGCAATACGGCCGATGTATCGATTGTGGACAGCGTGGCGTCGAAGCGAATCGTCGCTCCCTCTGTTCGCTGACTCATCGCCCCTCTCTTCTCCGTTTCCCGGCTCGAATCTGAACCTGATGCTGTGTCCGAACAGCTCGGCTCGGCGGCGGTGCCAGCTGCACCTTCGCAGGGCGCTCGCCGACTGGGCAATCGAGGGCTTGCTGAATCAGGCTATGCCGCTGCATGAGGCCGACGCGGTAGCCATGGAGTGCATGAAGTTCGCGCAGGACCTCACTCCAGGCTGAGGTCTTTGAGCCCTTGCTCTCGCAGTCGTTGATGTACTGCCCGAGCACGGCGCACCGGGCCTCCGTCTCCTTCAGCGCATCGCCCACCAGCGCGCCCGCCTCGCGCAGCGCATCCTCCGGCGTCATCTCGCTCATGACCTCGCCACCCAACTTGTGCCTCTTGTGCGCTGCACTTGTTCGAACGTATCGCCCTATCCGTCAAGGCTGCCACGCCATCGAGAGCCAGCTGCGACAGAAAATGACCACATGACAGAAATAGCTGACGTGCCAGAGGCTGCCTGAGCGTCGGTCGCGGCACTGACCACCGATGCCCATCTGGACTGGCGGCGGGTGGCAGCTGCTGACCTGGATTGGAGTTGTTGGTAGACCGCGTTGCACATGGTTGATATGTGTACTTCTACGCGATGCTCGATCGCATTGCGGAGTCCGCTGGATCGGATCTGCGCGTATCACGTTTATGGCGTCTAGGACGCGGCGCTCGGCGACCCCGCCGGCGTACCGCTGTACTGCTGCGGCGGCGTCGCCCTTGGCCGCGGGAGACGCAATGGCGGTGGGACGGGACGGTCAGGACCTGACATTCCCTGGGGCTGTGTCGTCGGAATAGCAAGACGCCGCAAACAACCTGTCATTTAGAAGGGAAGCCGCGCAATGTCCACAACCGCGACGATGGAACTAGACAACCTGCGGTCACGGCTGCCAGATCCCAGCCAGTTCGTCCCCGAAGTGGCGGAAATCGCCGGAGCCATGTTCAAGGCCACCCTGAACGGCTCGATTCCGCAGACCACCATGAGCCTGATGCACCTGCGCGCCGGGCAGATCGTTCGCAGCACGTACCATGCCATCCGTGCGACCGGCGACCTGCGCAAGGCCGGGGAGACAGACGAGCGCATCACAGCCGTCGAGACCTGGCGGGATGCCCCCTACTTCACCGAGGCCGAGCGTCTTGCGCTGGAACTCGTCGAGGCCGTCCTGACCTCGAACCCGTTCGGGGAGCGCGTGCCCGACGACCTGTACGCCAGGGCAACGGCACACTATGACGAGAAGGCGCTCTGGACGCTCGTCGTGGCGATCGGCCAGATCTGCTTCTTCATCCCGGTCGCTCTGATCGCCAAGCCGATCCCCGGCAGGGAACCGCATTACAGCACGTAACACCCGACTCCGGGCCATGCCACGTCCGCCCAGCCCAGCGCCACCCCGCCGCAGGCGTAAGTTAGAACAGCGAAGTGTCGTCGACCGTTCTGTTTGGACGTCGGCGGCACGTTGCTGTTCCTAGACCCAGCTGAGCGTCCGCGGGAAACGCGCTGGCAGCACGGGCGCGGGCCCACTAGGTTGTTGGCCCGTGAACGATCCAGACGGATACTTCGGAGAACCGGTCGCGGCCGGCTACGACGATCCCGCAGACCCAATGAACCAGCCGCAGATGGTCGACCCGGCCGTTAGCCTGCTCGCGGAGCTGGCGGGCAGCGGGCGGGCGCTGGAATTTGCCATCGGCACCGGCCGGATCGGAGTGCCGCTGTCGCGGCGCGGCGTGCCGGTGCACGGCATCGAGCTCTCGCGGGCCATGGCGGCCAGGCTCGCCGCCAAGCCAGGCGGCGACGCGGTCGCCGTGACCATCGGCGACATGGCGACGACCAGGGTGGACGGCACGTTCACGGTCGCCTACTTGGTGTTCAACACCATCAACAATCTGACCACGCAGGACGCGCAGGTGGCGTGCTTCCGTAACGCAGCCCGGCACCTCAGCCCGGGCGGCTGCTTCGTGATCGAGACGGCCGTCCCGCCGTTGCGCCGTCTGCCTCCTGGGCAGGACATCCAGGGATACCGGGCGAGCCCGGACCGGATCGTCAGCTATAGCTTCGATCACTCCACGCAGAACTACTCCGGCCACTACGTCGAGTTCGCCGGCGGGGCAGGGGAGTACCGGACCGTCCCGTTCCGTTATGTGTGGCCGTCCGAATTGGACCTGATGGCCCAGATCGCCGGGCTGAGACTGCGGGAGCGCTGGGCTGGCTGGAACCGGGAGCCGTTCACGACCGACAGCCGTTCGCACGTCTCGGTGTGGAGCAAGCAGGCTGAATGATGGTCAGCCAGGATGGCGTCAGCGCCTGCCCCCGCTGGGCTTGCAGGATGGCGAGGTTGTCACTGGCAATGCCGTCAACGCCCAGCCGCACCAGATGGTTGAAGTTCGGCCGTTAAGCGGTTGACACCGCACCAGCGGCATTGATGATCCTGGGTTCCGTATCAGGGCCAGGCCGATCGTCAGGGCTGGTGGTCAGGCTTGGTGGCCGATGAGGTAAGTAACGGGCCCGAGGCTTGCAGGAGCAACGGGAGGCCGCTTGGGGCCGATGCCGTAATCCATCCCGTTGAATGTCTTCGCATCGATGACTAGCGAGATATACCTGCCTCTCGGTGCTTTCGATCCGGACGGCCCGGTGCAGACATTGCAGACGAACCGTCCCCTGATGGTTACCAGGTAGACCTGGACGTGTCGTCTATTAGAGACGGTGTCTCCGGGAGTCGCTGACAGCAGCGCCTTTTCGTGCGTGGTCAGGACGGCGGTCGCCCATAGCGGATGCCGGTCGCCGTTGAGTCTTGCGGCGCGCTTGGCGATCTTGATCAGCCGCGACACCGCCGACTTCGGCACCGGTCGCCCAGCCGACGCAGTTGCCGCGCCGCAGCCCGCCACGATCACCACAGCAGCGATCAGTGCCGCGAAACGGCCAAGGACCGATTTTGTCATGCTGGTTAGACGGCGAAACGCGGCGCTCGGTTGCACGCCATTTCCGGAATGGTTCGGCCTGACCAGCCAACCTAGTGATGGTCAGTCGCGCTCTTGCTGGTTCCCGGTTCGCAGGTAGTTCAGGTACGACTCGCCGCGTGGTGACAACCGGTAGCCGACCTCGAGGCTGAGGGTCAGCCCGAGCTCCTTGAGCCGCCTGACATGCAGCTTGAAATCCTGCCGTTCCCAGCCCATGGCTTCGGCCAGGGCGGTGGACACGATGCCGGGCCGGTCAGCGATCAGCTCAAGCACCGGGACGGTCCACGGCCCTCGGCTGCTCGACTTGTCCATCCGGGCCAGCCTGACCGTGGTGGCGTCGAGGTCTGCCTGTGTCAGGCTGGCTGTCCTCGCTAGCTCGGCTCTTGGGTCCGGTTCGTCGATGCGTCTCAGCCGGATGCGGTAGACCGGCAATGCCGGGTCACCACGGAGGTCGGCCAGCAACTCGGCGACGCCGGTATACCCGGCCTCGCGGGCCTGCGCCGCATCGACCGATGATGGCTCGACGACATCCACCGACTCGACTTCGACCATGTCGATTCCGGTGCGGTAGCGGTGACCGGGCACAACTTGGCTGCGCTTCCAGCGCCGGAAAGCGAGCACGATCGCGCCGGAGTGAATCCCGTCCCGCAGCCGCTGCTCGAACCGCACGCCCAGACGATACTGACGTCAGAACTCCGACCGCTACACGCCGGGCGACAACTGGCTCATGCAGTCGATGACCTGAAGCATCTGCACTGTTAGCTTCAGGTGGTGGTCGTCGAGACGGGTGCCGACCTCCTAGTAGTGATTCAGTCATGCTGACCGCCGAATGCCGGGCGGCTATTACCCGAACTTCTTCCATTGCCCTTCGGAGACCACCTCGACGGAACCGTCGACGACCTTGATGGCCGTCTGTTCGTCGATGGCGTAGGCAGAGATGCCGATTTCGGCAGCCCACCGCTCTGCGTCGGCCAGGGTGTTCGTCGGGAAAGCGTCCAGGTGCGGGAAGATCGAGAAGTCGACGACTCCCAGGGTGCGGTCGTCCGGCGCGGACGGCCACTCGACGAAGTACCTTCCGATCCGGGGCGTCATCACCATGCTTCCGGCACTCACTCCCACCCAGACCGTGTCGGGCAGCGAAGGCAGCAGATCGGCCAGCCCGGACTCCCGCATCCAGTGGCACAGGTATGTCGCGTCGCCGCCGTCGACCAGGAGCACGTCGGCCTCCCGGATCCAGGGGACCCATCGCTCCGCTCCGATGGTGGGCAGTGCGGTGAGTTCGAGGACACCTAGCGACGCCCAGCCCAAACCGGACAGATACTGGAAATCGGGCTCGGCGGCTACGAAGCCCCGCACCGATTTCGGACCGCACATCGGGTGACCCCACTGTGCTGTCGGGACGCAGAGGGCGTGGCACTCGGCGATCGGCTTGCCGAGAAGCTGCACGAGCGCCGAGCGGATGGTTGGGTTCGTGACGCCTCCGGACGTGAGAAGAAGTTTCACGCTTGCCTCCTGTACGTAGCGGTCATGACTCTCCTCGAGAGTCGCGAGATCGGGTGCATGGTTATACAGACTGGACACCATAGCGAAACTCATCGCGGCTGCGACCCCTTGTTACAGTCCGCGTGGAGCACGTCCGATGCGGCTCAGTGGACGCCAAATTGGAGTTGCACGGATGGCGAGCGGAGCAGCCGCTTGGCTTCGCGGATACCACTGTTGAAGGCACCGTCGGCGTAAACGAGGCGCGTGCTCTGAGTGTGTTCTCCGGCGAAACACAAGCGCCCGCCGATCGGTTGTCCGAGGAGGTCGGCGTCTGCGGCGGATCCACCGGGTCTGATGTGGGAGTACGCGCCGCCGCTCCATGGGTCGCTGCCCCACGAGGACACAGCTATCTCTGTCGGTGCGGGGATGTCGGAACCTAGGGCTTGCCGGAGAAGACCGAGCAGCCAGTCGGCGCCTTGGCCGCCGAGGACGCGGTGCGCCAAGGTGTGAAAGATCATTGCGAGCAGGATGGGTCCGCCGCCCAAACCGTCGAGGCCGAGTACCCACACCGCGGGTTCGTTCTGGTCCGGAGGGAACAGGACGAGGTGGCCAGCGCCTGCGTCACGCCAGAAGGGTCGCTCAAACGCGAGAGCGACCTTCTCGAACAGGCCGAATCCCAGCCGCTCCATGGCCTGCATCCGATCGGGCGGCAATGGCGGCTCGAAACGGGGGCGGCCTTGCTTGAGCACCCCGAGCGGCACTGTGATGACGGCATGGCTCGCCTCGATCGAACCGGACTCGGTGCCCAGAATGAGCCCATCCGGCTTCAGGGCCACGTCGTACACCACTTCCCCGTAGCGAATATCTACTCCGCGGGCAAGAGCGGCGACCAGGCCCGCGTAGCCCCCGACGGGGAGGTCGCCGAAATAATCGCCCTCGTACTCCAGCTCGTTCCACATCCAGCGAAGGGACTGCTCGTCGCACGCACTGGCGCTCTCTGCCTCGATCACGGCGCGCAACGCCTGCCGGGCTAGCCGGCCCGCGGCACCCTCCAGTTCCGTCCCGGCAAGGAAGACATCGACGGCATCGGCCATGGATGCACCGGCGCCGAGCTTCGCAAGCAGGGTGTGCTGCGCGTCAGGGAAGGCTTGATACTGCAGGGCCAGGCTGTCGGACCACTCGTCGGCGCTCAGTCGGCGAGGCTCGGCACAGTCAAAGGCCACCAGCTCCCCTAGCGGGTTACCCGGACGCCGTTCGATACCAGCCTGGTCAGCTAGGGCGCTGAGCGGGTTGCCGCCCGGAAAGTGGATCCAGGAACCGCCCATATCGACAGGCCAGCCAGCCAGCTCGATCGTGTGGAGGCGGCCGCCAGCCCGGTCTCGAGCCTCCAGGACCACGCAGTCGACCCCTGCGTTCGTCAGCGCGTGCGCGGCAGCGAGCCCGGCGATGCCAGCACCGACAACTACCACCCGCCCGAGCGTTCCGGTGAGATCATCCGGAACCTCTGGGCCGCCGCCGTCGTAATAACCAGGTTCCACGGTAAGTTCCAACGTCTCGGCGACCGTGGCAGCTGGCCTGAACCGCGAACCGGATGACTGAACCTGGCGCTGCGTGGCCGAACTCTGATCTCAGCGACTTCGACATCGACGTACTACCCCGTCTGGCCCTTGAACCGTCCTGATCGCGCCGGTGCCTTACCCCTTAGCCGGTATGGGTCAAACTACTTCTGTCGGCGCCTTCCCGGTGGGCTAGCCGAGGGCCAGGGAATGTGATGCCGCGATGAAAGTGAGTCTGTGCGTTGACCCGGGTCGTTCGTGGCCCCAGGTCCTGGCGCTGGCGCAGCGGGTGGATTCGGCCCGCTGGCATGCGGTGTACGTGTGCGACCATTTCATGCCGCATGATCCTGCCGGCCAGGCCGTAGCTGGACCCATGCTCGAGTGCTGGACCGTCTTGGCCGCTTTGGCCACGCAGACATCGGCGGTCCGGCTGGGGAGCCTCGTACTCGGCAATACGTACCGGCACCCGGCTGTCGTGGCGAATATGGCGGCGACGCTGGACCAGGTCAGCGGTGGCCGGTTGGTGCTGGGAATCGGCGCCGGATGGCAGCCGAACGAGCACATGGCGTACGGCATCGCGCTGCCGCCAGCAGGTGATCGGATCGCGGTTCTGGAGGAAGCCTGCGCGGTGATCCGCGGTCTGCTGGACCACGACCGGTCGAGATTTGACGGCGCGGCCTACCAACTGCGCGACGCGCCATGTGACCCGAAGCCAATCTCGCGGGTCCCCTTGCTGGTGGGCGGGCGCGGGCGGCGTGTCCTGGAGGTGGTAGCCCGGCACGCGGACCTGTGGCACGCGTGGGCTACGCCCACCGACTTCGCGCGCAAGAGTGCCGTGCTGGATGGGCTCTGCCAGGACATTGGACGCCTGCCTGGTGAGGTGGCCAGGGCCAGCGGAGGGACCGTATCGGTCGGGCCGAGGCTAGGCGGTGAGCCGTCGAATGGCCTCCAGGACGTGCAGGGCACGCCGGACGAGGTGCTGGCTCAGCTGCTCGCGTTTCGCGACGCCGGCGTCGGGGAGTTCATTGTCCGCGACGATGCAGCGAACGTCCCGGTCGAACAGGCGCTGGCCCAGATCGACACCTTCACCGCGAGCGTGCTGCCCAGGATTGCCGGGTAGCAGCGCGCGACCGAAGCCGGTGCGGCCCGAAACGCAGCTCCCGAAGGGGCTACGCGAAAGGCGTCGGCGGCGCTATAACGGATGCGTACGGCGTTGCTCGACACAACGGCGTTAGAAATGTCGGCAGGGCCATACGTCGTGTAGCGCGACTGCGATAGCGATTGTGCTGCTGGAGGTCACGATGAGGCGGTCACGGTGGCTGGGCACGGCGCGGCATGGCCGGCGTCGTGCGGCTGGTCTGGCGGCGGCGATGGTCCCTGTCGCGGCATTGCTCGCCGGGCTGAGTCTGGCCGCGTGCGGGACGCGCGCCGGGCCCGCCGTGGCCGGCGCTACGGCCGCAGCGGCGGATCCGGAGCTGGTGGCCATCGCGGGGCACGGGTCAGCGTCGCGGATCGAGTTGGTCTCTGCGCGGACCGGGCGCGTCGCGAAGGTCTTGGCCGGCGGCGGCACGGGCAACGGCTTCGCGCTGTCGCCCGATGCGAAGGACGTGTACGTGGTCGGCTCGGCCGGCCATGCCGTCGAGGTCCGGCGTATCTCCGTTGCGACCGGCAAGGTCAGCTTCGTTGCCGAAGGGGCTTGCCCGGCGGTCAGCCCGGACGGCCGGTATCTCGCTTACGCGACCGGAAGCGGATTCAGCAAGCTCGCCGTCCGCGATTTGCGCAGCGGTCACGTCCGTGTCGCCGACTTGCGGTCGCTGCTCGGCAACGGCGGCAACCTCCTGAACCAGGGCCAGGTCACCTGGCTGGGTGACGGCAACGAGCTGATCGTGGTCCCTGGCATCACAGCCAGCGAGGCAGCCGCGACATTGACCGCCAACACCGGTGCGGGGACAGCCGGCATCGACCAGGTCCCACCCGGCCGGCAGAGCCTCATCGTCGTCAAGCTCCGCCCGGATGGCCTGGCCGTGCGGAAGATCCTCGTGCCGGATCCTTACCAGGACCCGTCCCTGCTCGTCAGCGGCGATCTGAGCCAGCAGCGGGCCGTCCTGATCGCCAGGATGGGCTACGCGGAGGCAGGCACCATCACCCGGGTGAGCCTGAGCGGCGATGGATACAAGACGAGTGTCGTCGCGAAACTGCCGCGCGGGCTCATGCCGATCACAATCGCGCCGCATGGCGACCGCGTCCTGTACCTCGTCGGGCATTCGCTCTGGGTCGCGGCGATCAATGGCGGAAGCCTAACTGGCAAGCATCGTCTTATCGCCGGCACAAGCAAGTTCGGTTTCGATCAGGCGGCTTGGTAGGTGGGCCCACGCCCGAGCTGACCGGGCAGCCTCAGCGGCACTGCCTAGCGCGGTTCGTTCTGCCTGTCAGTTCTTGGCTGGCAGGGCGGGGGCGAAGAAGCCGGTAAGCAGGTGGTTGACGCGCTCGTACTCGTCGTGGTGGGCCCAGTGCGAAGCATCGGGCAGTCGCTCCACGCGGTCGAGATTGGGAACGTCGTCGCGATCGGGCTCGGCAAGATCGTCATCGAGGTAGCGATCCCGCTGTCCCCAGATGACCAATGTCGGCGCCTTGATCGGGCGCAGCGCTGCTTCCGCGCGCTTGGGAGGAGTTCGCACCGAGGATCGGTAGTAGTTGATCATCCCGGTCGCCGCGCCTGGCTGGGACCATGCGTCGACGTAGCGTTCCATCTCTTCTGGCGTGTAGGCCGGGTTGGCGTCGCGCAGGAAGTGGCGGAAGAACCGCCAGTGGTCAGCGTGCACGACGCTCTCTGGCAGTTCCGGGAGGTCGAAGAAGAAGAAGTACCAAGACTTCCGGAGCTGACCCGGGTGGTGCAGTCCTTGCGAGAGCTTTCGCGGGTGAGCCGCGTTCAGGATCGCCAGCCTGTCCACGACCTCGGGGTGGTTCATAGCGGTGACCCAGGCGATGGTTCCGCCCCAGTCGTGACCCACAAGCAGCGCGGATTCGGCGCCGCGTTCGTGAACCAGACCGCGGATATCCGCAGCAAGCTTCGCAGTGTCATAAGCGTCTATGGCGTCCGGCTTCGATGAAAGGTTGTAGCCGCGCGTGTCAGGCGCGACGACCCGGAATCCGGCCGCCGCGAGGGGTGCGATCTGCCGCCGCCACCCGTACCAGAACTCAGGAAAGCCGTGCAGCAAAATCATCAGCGGCCCCTCGCCGGACTCCACATAGTGCAGTCGCTGGTCACCGACATCGGCGTAGCCCTCGCGAAGTTCCGTTTCTGCGGTCATAGTCATCGCCCCCGTGGAACGTGCTAGCTCCAATTGCCATGCCATGCCCGCGAACTGGGTACCTCAATCCGGCGCGAGTGCAGGGCCTAGCCGCTGGGGGGCTGCCGCTCTGTCACAAGAACCGGGACGTAGGTCGCCGGGATCTGATGAGCATTGTCAGGAGGACCGCTGCTGCTGCCATGACACCAATCGCCACTGCTATGGCGATCCCGATAACCCAGCCAGGCAGGTTGATCCCGCTCGCCCCGCCGGCTGTTTCCAGGCCTGCCGGCCGCGGCCCGAATTTCGCGGTCAGCTCCGATTAGGTCAAGCGCGCGAGTATGCGTGACTGTGATACGCAAACAGGGCCGCCGCAGCGACCGGATGCCCGGACGATGACCAGCGTGGCGAATCGGTAACGGAGGGTCGACCACACGATGCGCTCGGCGCGTTCCGAGTCCTGCGGGTCGTCGCCGGTGGGTCCGCTCCTGTACGAGACGCTGACGTTCCCCCCGCCGTGGGTCCCGGCAATGGTCGTGATGTTTACGTTGACGTCCTGGTAACCGGCCCCTGCAGGGCTGCAGCGGTTCCGACCGCCGCTCCGAGCACGGCGCAGCCAGCAACGGCACAAACTAGCAGCGCGGCAATGACCGTTCGAAATAGCGGCAAACGGATGCGAGCGGCCGTAGCGGTGGCCGATCGGCTGTCTCGGCTGCCGTATCCGATTCGATGCCGGGGCCGGGCCTGACCGCGCGTTATCACCAAACGATAATCTCACCAAAATAGTCCAGCGGGCCGTTATCGAACAGGCCTTCTTAGGACGAGGCAAAGACGAGCACTTTCAGAACATACAGTTCTGAAAGTGAGCTCATGGAGGTGCTGAATGGCTGGTAGCCGACGTCGAGCGCGTTCGGCTAGCGCGGGCATTCTCATCGCCGCCCCTTGTTATTGTGGCCGGTTGCAGCAGTGAAGCCGTCTCGCATCCGCCGGGGACGCATGTTGTCCTGGAGCGGGGGAGCGCGGCTGGGAAGGGCGCCTCCTCCTACGGGATTCTGGACCGGTTCGACAGGGCCGGGCAACGTAGTGTTCGACTTCGGGCCGGCGCCGATGTCAGCCGTCCGGGCGCGGCTGACCGCGCCGCGATACACGCCGGTAGTGGTGTCGACCAGGCTGCTTCCTGCCAGGTACGGCTTGCCGCACGCCCGGTACTTCATCGCCCGCCTCCCCGGCCCTGATCAGTACTGGAAGGTGACCCTGCTGGACGCGGCAGGCCACAAGGTGCCGTTCCCCTCCTACTGACCGCCGATGTTAAGGGTGTTGCGTCTCAGCTGAGTATGCGAAAGGTTCAGGACCAGGTTGGGGGGCCAATCCATGGAACGTCGACCATGTCAGGTTCGGGCTGACGCCATTTGACCCGGCACTGCGTCACGAGGACGCGAGAACCTCGTCGAGGGCTTGGAGGAGGAGGTCGGCGTGTTCGTGCTGGAATACCAGGGGCGGCCGGACCTTGAGTACGTTTCCAGCCGGGCCGGTTGCGCTGAGCAGTATTCCCCGCTCGCGCATCGCCTCTGTCGCCTTGCGGGCGTTCCCGGCCGCTGGCGCGCGCGCCTGATCGACCAGTTCGATGCCGAGCAGGAGGCCCTCGCCCCGGACGTCCCCGATCAGTGGGTGGCGTTCGGCGAGTGTCAGCAGGCCCTGCCGGAGATAGGAGCCGACTTCCGCGGCGCTGGCGACCAGGCCCTCATCCTCGATGACGGCCAGGACTGCGAGCGCGGCCGCGCAGGCTACCGGGTTACCGCCGAAGGTGCTGAACAGCTCGACCTCCTCGGGAACGGCCT
>DATAEH010000092.1:0-3034 GCA_036258115.1 Streptosporangiaceae bacterium | reverse complement strand
CGCAGTATCGCCACGTCGTATTGCTGGCAGAGAAGATCTCTAGTGACCAGGGTGAGACCTTCGCAGCGCGCCTGCGCTACAAGCATCCGGTCGAATGGGTCTCGGTGGATCATTGGCAGCCGCCCGGAAGCAATTGCATGGCCAAAACCGATCGGGAGCTCCCGGAAGCCGCTGTCGCGGACCCGCTCGGGAAGATCCGCAGGCGCGGTGATTTTGCCGAGCGCCTGCTTGATGGCGACTTCCCAGATCGTGGCTGCGCTAACGCGGACGTCCGGCTCCTGATCAAGCCGGTCCTTGATCTCATCCGGAAGCTTTGGGTCATCGGCGAGCCACCACAGTACGACGTGAGTGTCCAGGAGCAAACTCACGACATCATCCCGAAATCTGCCGCGATGGACTCGTTGACCGCATCGGAGTCCCAGTCCGGGGCCAGGATGAGCTTGCCGCGCAGCGACCCGCGCCCGGTCCGCTTGACCCTGCCCGGCAGCGGGATCACCTTGGCGACGGGGCGGCCAGCCCGGCTGATAATGATCTCCTCGCCATGCTCCACCCGCTCGATGATGCGAGACAGGTTGGTCTTTGCATCATGGATGTTGAACTGCCCCGCAGCGTCACCCGACATGACAGCCTCCTTAGCTAACAGCTTAGTTCATTGGTAGCGCCCATGGCCGCAGGCTGGAGGCACCCTCGTGACCAGGCCGACATCGGCGGCGGAACAGGCGCCCGGCGCGTAGCTGACGGGGCCTGGGAGGCCTCTCGCTGGCGTTGGATCGCGAGAACACGCCAGCGGCACGGTGCTCAGTCCGAACTGTCGGGAACTAGCACGCCAGCCAAGCCCTCGGCAACGCGCATCAGACCGGCAAGTCCGGCTGGACGCGGCACCGCCACGTTGGGCCCAAGCAGCTGACCAGATGTCAGCCGCTGCCCAGCATGCCCAGCGTCGTACGTGAGTTACTGCCACGGGTCCGGAAGCCGGTAGGCTTAGCGGCGCCAGCCAGGCGCCTGGCATGCCCCGATAGCTCAGTGGATAGAGCGGCTGCCTCCTAAGCAGTAGGTCGCAGGTTCGAGTCCTGCTCGGGGCGCGAGGTCAGAGGGGGTGCGGGCCTCGAAGAAGATCAACTTTGGGGCCTAACTGGGGCCAGCGGTGCTAGCATCTGCGCCGTGGCAGCCACACGCCGGGGTCGTGGCGAGGACGGCATCTCCTTCGAGCACGCCAAGAACACCGAGTGCCGGGACGCCCGATTTCACCGGCACTGCCAGGGGCGTTGGCGGGGCTCGCTCTCCATTGGGTTCGACGGGAGGGCAGGCGGATCCGCCGCAAGGTCTCCGGCCGTACCAAGACCGCCGTCCAGGTCGCCCTGGCCGAGCTGCGCGAGGAACTGGGGTCGCGCACCGAAACCGTCCCGCACCTATACGGTCAACGAGGCAGTCGACGAATGGCTCGACAAGGGCCTGCCTGTACGCTCGGAGCGCACCACGGACCTCTATAGGTACGCTGTCGGCCACCTGCTGGCGAAGGTCGGAACCAGGCCGCTGCGGGACCTGTCGGCCGGTGAAGTCCGCTCCGCCCTGCAATCGCTGAGAGGCCAACTCTCGACACGCACCCTGAGCATTGCCCAGCTCTCACTTGTGCGCGCTATTCGGTTCGCTCAGGCCCATGACAGGGTGGGCAGGAACATGGCCGAGGTCGGCTAGCATGCCCAGCAGCCCGGCAAGCCGCCCGGCGTCGCCGACCGACAGCACGCCGGCCCGGGCAGCGGTGACGCCCTCGGAGTTGACAGCATGATTATGACCGCCAGCCGACATCAAGTCTCCTCCGTCCGTATAGTCACACGGACATGCGGACGCGGCAACCGGCTTGCGGCTGTGCGCCATTGCATGAGATAGGCCAGCGTGATCGCCTGAGGTGAGACTGCATTTCACGGTAGTTCCTCGGTCCACGGCTGCTCAGCCGCTAGCCGGCTGACAACGTGGGCGACACAATCGGTGTCGTGAAACAGCCCGACCCGGGCCGGCTGCCCGATGGCGTGCGCGACGATGGCGTGTTCAGCGTTGTGGTTGAGGGTTACGACGCGGTGTACCCCGCGGTCGCAGCGAGCCCGACCTTCCGGAAGCTGTGGGCAGAGCACGCCTGCGGGGGTGCCTTCCCGTCCGCGTTCGCGCACATCAGCTTTCTGACCTTTGACGAGCTTCGGGCCATGGCAGCTCACCTGGCGCTCGGCGAGGACGCGGTGCTAGCCGACCTGGCATGCGGGGCCGGCGGCCCGGGATTGTGGGTGGCAGCGCAGTCCGGTGCGTCGCTCATCGGCATCGACCCGTCATCGGCTGGGCTGGCGGAGGCGCGCAAGCGTTCCAAGCGGGTCGGAATCGCGCACCGTGCCCGGTACCAGAAGGGCACGTTCGCGGCGACTGGCATCGGGGGCAGTGCCGCCGACGCAGCTCTAAGCGTCGACGCCATCCAGTACGCACCTGACAAGCGTCAGGTGTTCAGCGAGGCTCACCGCATCCTGCGCGCCGGCGGCCGCTTCGCGTTCTCCGCGTTCGAGGTGGACCCTCAGCGGGTCGACGGGCTGCCGGTGCTCGGGATCGATCCCGTGCCCGACTATGCCCCGTTGCTTGAAGGCGCAGGCTTTGCGATCGACTGGTACATCGAGTCAGCCGGCTGGTCCGAGCGAGTCCAGGCGACATTCGGCGCCGTCGTGCAGGCGATGGCGACGCTCACCGGAGAGATGGGCCAGGCGGCGGCCTCGTCCCTGGGCATGGAGGCGGCGGTAACCTTGCAGGTCCAGCTGTACCGGCGCCGGGTCGTGGTCGCTGCTCATCGCCTGGACGGCTGAGATCGGTGAACGACAATGTCCAGCGGTGGTTAGGTGAGCAGCTGGCCGAAGATGGCGATGCCTGCTTGCGAGGCGCGAGCCTTGCCCAGGATGCCGCCGGTGATCTCCGGATGGGAGGCTGCCCACGCCGTAGCGGCTGCCCGGCTGGCGAAGAACGTTCATGTACCCGCAGCAACCGTGCGCCGGCCTCCGAGGGG
>DATAEH010000091.1:0-22835 GCA_036258115.1 Streptosporangiaceae bacterium | reverse complement strand
CCGTACTCGGTTCGGTGGGACGGCAGTGAGCCCGGGACGCCTATTTGGATTTGCCGATAACGCTGGTGTCAGCGGCAAATCGGCCTTAGCTGTACTGTGCACGGCCTGTGATCAGATCAGTACTGAAATCGTCGCTTCCTTGCGACGCAGCATGATGTCGGCAACGGTTTCTGATCGGAGGTATCCAGCCAAAGCCCAATACGCGGCGTCGCGGGCGGCCACGACGTCCTTGCCGGGTCGCAGGACCACGAGCCTGCGCGGTCGGCTGCGGATCAGTTCCAGCCACCGGACGACGTCGGCGCCGAAGATGTTGTCCAACACCACGGTGAACCCGGCCTCGCAGTACTCATCCGCTGTGATCGCGGAGAGCCGGTAGCGCAGGTCCAGCGCTCCGAATATGTACCGCCGGGTCGAGCTGCCTGGCCAGCAGGTCAGCGACGGTGGACTTGCCGGCGGCCTGGATCCCCGTCACCAGCCAGACGCCGCCATGGTCGCTCATCGGACAGAGCCAACCACGGCGCCCAAGATCGTGGTCAGTCGTCGCGCGCCTCGCGAATGCGGGAAACTTGTACCGTCGACGGAACGGGAGGCGAATCCGGATGACCAATGCCCTGATCAGCCACGCGGACAAGGTGTTGTTCGGCGAGCGGGGCGACACCAAGGGCGATCTCGCAGCGCACTACGAGCGAGTTGCCGATCCGCTGATGCGAACCATGGGTGGCCGGCCCGTGCTGTTGCAGCGGTTCCCTGAGGGAGCAGGCGGCCCTTCGTTCTTCCAGAAGCGAGTTCCGAAGAACGCGCCGGACTGGCTGCAGACCACGACCGTGTCGACGCCGAACGGAACGACGTCGCAGGCCCTGGTCGCTGCGGACCTGGATCATGTGTTGTGGGCTGTGAACCTTGGCTGCCTCGGGTTCCACGTCTGGCCGTACCTGGCCGCCGACCCCGATCACACCGACGAACTGCGCATCGACCTGGACCCCACGCCCGGCATCGATTTCACGCACATCCGCCAGGCGGCTCATGAGCTGCAAGTGCTGTTCGCCGAGGTCGGCATCACCGGGTATCCGAAGACGACAGGCAACCGTGGCCTGCATGTCTATGTGCGACTGCAGCCTCGGTGGGATTCCTATCAGGTCAGGTCCGCGGCTGTCGCGATCGCCAGAGAGCTTGAGCGCCGCAGGCGCGACCTGATAACAGCTGCGTGGTGGAAGGAGGAACGCGGGCAGCGCGTGTTCATCGACTACAACCAGAACGCGCCGCACAAGACGGTATTCGGAGCCTGGTCTGTGCGGGCGCGGCCAGGCGCTCAGGTTTCCACGCCGATCACCTGGGGCGAGCTCGACGAGATTCACCCTGATCAGTTCACGATCGCCTCGATACCCGGGCGGCTCGCGAAGGTCGGCGACCCGTGGCAGTCGATGAACGAGGAGCCCCAGTCCCTCGAGCCGCTGCTGGAGATGAACGCGCGGGACCGGGCGAACGGCATGCTTGACGCGCCTTGGCCGCCGGTGTACCCGAAGATGCCGGACGAGCCGCCCCGAGTCGCTCCGAGCCGGGCCAAGAAGACCTGACGCGGCACGCGCTATGTATGACCCGTTTGAGCCCGGCACATACGAGGTCGCAACCCGGGCTATTCAGGCGGCCGATACGGCCCGGAACCGGTTGTTCCCGTGCGACATCTGGCTGCCGGACGGCAGTAACTCGCGAGCTTTGTTCCCGCTCATCGTCTTTAGTCACAGCAGCGGCGGCGACCGCAGGTCGGCCACCTTCTTGTGCTCGCACCTGGCGAGTCATGGCTACGCGGTGGCCGCCATGGATCATTCCGAGCGGGTCGCGGCCGAGCTGACGGCAGCGGCGTACGAAACCGCCGAGGAGCGCAACACCAGGGTTGACGCCATCATTGCCAGCCGGGTCCCTGACGTGCGCTTCCTCATCGACTACGTGCTCGGCGTCGGCCTGAACGTCGACCAAGACCGGATCGGGCTGGTCGGGCACAGCTTCGGCGGGTGGACCGTGCTCGCCGTGCCTGAGAGGGACGATCGGATCAGGTCGGTGGTCGCCATGGGGCCAGGCGGCAGCTCGCGGCCGCGGCCGGGGATCCTGCCGCTCAGCCTGACGTTTGGGTGGGATCGCGACGTCCCGGTTCTCTTTCTCGCCGCCGAGGATGACGTACCGATTCCGCTTAACGGAGTGCGGGAGCTGTTCGACCGAACGCCGGGACCCAGCCGCATGTTCGTGCTGCGCCGGGCCGATCACCAGCACTTCCTGGATGACGTCGAGGGCGAGCACGAGGCTCTTCGCGCGATGACGCTGCCGGGGGATGCCGCTTGGATCCCGGACGCGATGCGGCCGATGTCCGAGCTCTGCCCTGGCCCGCAGGCCCACGATTTCGTCCGCGGCCTGACGCTCGCCCATCTGGATGCCACGCTGCGCGGGTCGGATCCGGCCGGGCGATTCCTGGCCGCGGGCGCGGATTCGGCGCTGGCTGCGAGGGGCGTTGACGCGGCCGAGCTCGCGGGGTGTTGACTAGCCAAGGCGGGCACAACCGGACGATCCAGGGCGGCGCGATGAGCGAGCAGAAGGCCAGCGGCGCAAAGGCGAGGACGTCAGCGAGGAGTCAGGCTGACGCCCAGCCCGGAGTCGACTTTCCGGTAGCGGCCGACGGCCGGCGCAGCACGTCGGCGTTCGGCAGGGCGGTGATCGCCGATGCGCTGCGGGAGACCGATCCGGCCGGCGCGCTCGGCGCCGAGCAGGAGACGAACTGGCGGTCCGGCTACCTCACGCACTTCCGGCGGGTCATCGAGGCTGGGCTGTCATCTAGGCACGGTGCGCTTGCGATTGCCGCCGACGGGCTCGCCTCGCTGCGCAGCCGGATGCGATCCGTACGCCCGGATGGCGACGAGACCGACCTGGATGAGCTGTTGCGGCAGGAAGCCAGCCGTGACCTCGGGACGGCGACCGTCACGGGTACGGCAGAAACCGAAACTGAACTAGCGCTGCCGTACCGGGGTGAATGGCTGCGCGGGAATGACCTGGGGCGCCGGCTAGACGCGTGGGTGGCCGCTGGCATCATCGAGCCGTCGTGCGCCGACGCGGTACGCGAGGTCGCCGCGCACCCGGAGTGGCTGCCCTTGCCGGGGCGCACGGTGGCCGTGCTCGGCGCCGGCTCGGAGGTCGGCCCGCTGCCGGTCCTGCTCCGCTGGGGAGCGACGGTGGCCGGCATCGACCTGCCGCAGCCGCGGATCTGGGAACGGGTTCTCACGACGGCAAGGTCCAGCGGAGGAACGCTGCTGGTGCCGGTCGCGGTGGATTTCGGATCGGACGGCAAAGAAGGATCGGAGGGTGGCGAACTGACCGAGACCGCTGGTGCGGACCTGACCAGCGAGGTGCCCGGCATCGCCGACTGGCTGTCGCGCCTGGACGGCCCGCTGGTTCTCGGCAACTACGTCTACGCCGACGGCGCCGCGAACGTGCGGGTGTGCGCTGCGGCCGACACGCTCACGCTCCGGCTGCAGGGCGCCCGCGACGACGTCGCCCTGGCCTTCCTCGCGACGCCCACCGACGTCTTCGCGGTGCCGGGCGAGGCTGTCGAGCACTCCGTGCGGGCGTACCAGAACCGGCCTGCTGTTCTCAAACTGGCGGGCCGCCCGCTCCGCACGTTGTCCGGCGGCAGGCTGATGAGGCGGGCCTACCAGCCAGGTTCTGATCCGGGGATCAGCGACAACCTGGTAGCCCAGCAGGGCCCGAACTACGCCCTTGCCAAGCGCCTGCAGCGCTGGCGGGTCAGCCTGGCGCGCGAGGCCGGAACTGCCGTCTCCATGAACGTCGCCCCGCCGACCAGGACCAAGTCCGTCGTCAAGAACCGCGCGCTCGCCGCCGCCTACGCGGGCGCTCACCGGTTCGGCGCAGAGGTCTTCGAGCCGGACACCACCCGGGTCCTGATGGCGGCGCTGCTCGTGCACGACCTGCACGCCGACCGGCCCGTGCACGATCATCCGTGGCAGGACGAGGCCTACGCGGCCGCCCACGGCGGGCTCTGGCGGATCGGATACGCGCCGCGGAGCGTGCTAGGGCTCGCAGCCCTGCTCGGTTATGGCGCATCCCGTAGCTAGCTCGTCGATGTCACAACAAGCATTCGGGTGGGAACCGGGGCGAAATAGTCGAAATAGTTAGCCGCCTTCGACTTCTGAGCAAGCTTTGGCACTTCGGCTCATGTCCAGCGCCATACGACCGCTCAGACCTCGTTCACTCGGGTAGCGGTGCGCGCCAGTGTCGATTGTCTACGAGACTGCTCAGGCGTCCTTGTTCAAGGGCGTTCCCTCGGCGGCTATGGATTCTTCGGCCTTGGCCGGGCCGCGGCCGCGGTGTCGCGGGATGCGCAGCCGCAGCCGACGTGGTCCACCACCAGAGTCATGAGTGGAAGGTCGGCTTCAGGATCGGCACCCGGGTCCGCAACCAGACCGGCGTAGTGCCCGACCCGGGCAGCACGGCGGTTCTAGGCGAGTATCCGCTACCGCTCACCTCACGCCCTGACATGTGCAGAATTCATTCACTGATCGCGCTTGAACAAACCGGCAAACGGGAATAGCCGGCCGCGCACGATGATTCTGCAGTTCTGATTTGCAGATAAACTCGGCCAGCTGTGGCTCAGGCTACATAAGGACATGCGGCCACGAACGGGCGAGATGCCCGGCGCGTGCGCGCTCATCGCGCGCACGCGTCCCGCTCCCGGCTGGCAGTGAAGCCTTTGGCTCGGCGCAACCGCCCTGGTCTGCCCCACCCGAAAACTGAGCGGTCCTGCCTGGAGCATTGCGATCATAGTTAGGCCGCTTTTCGAAGGCTCGGCCGGCGGGAGTAAGTGCGGTCATCGAGTTGGCATCTGCGGAACTCAGATGACAAGCGTCGGCTCGTCGGGCGCGGACAAGCTCAGTACGGTGCCGGCGACTGCCGGTGACGCGCTGATCCTCGCCTCCAGCGCCCGCAGCCGAACAGCGAGGTGGGCCTCAGTGTCATCGCCGGTGAGATCTACGTCGCCGATGACCGAGACCATTCCCGGTCCGACGATCTCCAGCCGCAGATAGGTCAGCCGGGCGACCTCGGGCGCGTCCAGCAGGGCCTGGATGGCCGCCGCGCGGACCCGCGGGTCTGCATCCTGGCCGACCAGGAAGCGCCGGTTGAGGTTGATCAGGACAACCGCTGTAACCGCGAGCAGTAGGCCGATCACGATTGATCCGACGGCGTCCGGAACCGGGGAACCAGTCAGCTGGTGGGCAGCGAGGCTGGCGGCCGCGATGAGCAGGCCGGCTAGGGCGGCGGAGTCTTCGGCGAACACTGCCCGCAGGGTGGGATCGGAGGTGGCCAGGACGTGCTCGATAAAGTCCCGTTGCATCGATTCGGCCTCCGGCTTGGCCTGCCGGACCGACCGCAGAAAGGAGATCCCTTCGAGAACAAATGACAGTGCCAGCACGATATAGCCGATGAGGAAGTGACCGGCTGGCTGCGGCGTGACTAGTTCCTGGATGCCGTGGGTGACGGACACCGCGGCACCGGCCACGAACAGCCCGAGCGCTGCGAACAGCGACCAGACGTAGGCCTCCCGTCCGTGCCCGAACGGGTGGGCAAGGTCGGGCGGGCGGCGGGACCGCCGGTTGGCGATCATCAGGAAGACCTCGTTGCCGGCGTCTGCCCAGGAATGCGCCGCCTCGGCCAGCAGCGAGGCCGATCCGGTCACTACGGCCACCACCGACTTCGCCACTGCCACCAGAACGTTGGCGCTAAAGGCGACCAGAACCGTTGTGACACTTTCGGACTCGCCAGGTCCGGCCGAGCCCGGAACCGCTCCGAGGAGGTCATGCGATCCGCCGGAAGACCTCCCGGCGCCAGAGCGGGCCGGACCCTGATCGTGCACCATCAGCCAGTGGTAACACACCGGCGGCCGCATGGCGGCAAGTGGGCCGCAGCTCGCGCGGAGTAAGACCCGGAATCGGTCTCACCCCCGCACGAGCCTGGCATGGGTCAAGCCGCTCATCCAGCCGCTCGCGCAGCTGGAGCACGACGAGAACGGCGAAGTGGTCCTGGATCTACGCATCAGATTGGACCTCATCACCAGGACCGAATTCTGTCAGGTCGAGATGTGTCCCTGACCGACGGCTCATGCGCCCTGATCTCGGGAAGCTCAGACGCCGTCATCTTGGGCGCGACCCGGCATAGCCGGCTCAGTTCGAGAGCGCTCTTCTCAATTTCGTGACACTACGAGCTGAGCGAGCGGGCCGTCGGGACCAGCCGCCCGGGCGGGAACCGTCCCGCGCGCAATCCACGTGAAAGAAGGAGCGCTGGTCGAACGAGCGCCAGGTCTGGCCTCCATCGTGCTTACGTCGCTTCCCGTCGCCCCGACAGCGATCACGGTATCGCGGATCGAGGGAACCCACGCAGGGCCGATCCGCAACCCGGCGGGCGCGTGGTTGCCGACCAGCGTCCATGACGTGCCGCCGTCGTAAGTCAGTGCAGCCGCATCGAACGCGGCGTCAAAACGCGTCGAGGTTCCCGCCGACTGCCAATCCCACCGAGCTGTCGCGGAATGCCAGCGGGAAGATGCCGCTGCGGGTAACTGCGCGGTCAGCGGGTCCTACCGGGACGGCGACGCCATAATCAGGGGTTCGTGGTCAGCGAGAAGAACGGCCACTGGGGCTACCCGATCAAGGTACCCGGCCTGGGGACCCTCAACGCGGCCGGCGCCGAGGTCTTCTCGGTGTCGTGCGGCTCGGCGGGCAGCTGCGCGGCCGCCGTCACGCGCAGCCTGGGTTACGGATAGGCTGACGTCGTCGCACTATTGGTGCGCCTGGGGTACGCCCGCAGCAGTGCGCAGCCGGTAGTGAGCCCTCGGGATCGACGCCAGTCGGTTAGGCGTGTCGCAGCGGCTGATCGGGCACACACGCTGCCCGCGAGCCGGAGCATTTTCTTGCGTGAGGCTTCGTTCTCGATTCCGTCGGGGCCGTCCTATAGGAAGGCACCTGAACTGTGGGCATGCGATTCGGCTTCGTCAGTACCTTCGCGCCAACCCAGTGTGGGCTGGCTACCTTCACCGCTGGCCTGCGCGGCGCCCTGCTGCATTCCACTACTGACGAGGGGTGGGTCGTCCGGCTAGTCGACGGGCCTGCAGAGCCGCATGGTGACGAGGTGGTCGCACAGCTGATTACTGGTGACACCGCTTCGCTCCGCCGGGCGGCCGCGCGGCTGAACTTGTGCGACGTCGTCATCGTGCAGCACGAGTACGGCGTCTACGGCGGAGCCGACGGCAGCGAGATTCTGCACCTGCTGGACCTGCTCCGGGTGCCGTGCATCGTTGTCCTGCACACTGTGCTGACCGACCCGGCGCCGCACCAGCGTCAGGTGCTCGAGTCGGTGATAGCAAAGGCAGACGCCGTGGTCACGATGACGATGACTGCGCGCGCACGGCTTGCGGCCGGGTACACCGCCGACATGACGAAGGTCTGCATCATCGCGCACGGCGCGCCCGCTCTGCAGACAACGATGGCAGAGCCAGCGTTCCGCACGGGGCAGTTCACCGTCCTGACATGGGGCCTGCTCGGCCCGGGCAAGGGCATCGAGTGGGGCATCGGGGCAATGGCGCTGCTGAGCGATCTCCAGCCCATGCCGCGCTACATGGTCGCCGGCCAGACCCACCCGAAGGTGCTGCTCCGCGACGGCGAGGCCTACCGTGATCGCCTTCGCGAGCAGGTCCGCCAGACCGAGCTGGGATCCTGGATCACCTTCGATGGTCACTACCGGAACGCCGGCGCCCTGGCCAGCCTCGTCCGTTCCGCCGATGTGGTCCTGCTGCCCTACGACTCGACCGAGCAGGTCACCTCGGGGGTGCTCATCGAGGCTGTGGCTGCCGGAAAGCCGGTGGTGGCAACGCCGTTCCCGCATGCCAGAGAACTGCTCGCAGGCGGAGCGGGCATGCTCGTACCGCACCGCGATCCCGCCGCGATCGCGTCGGCGCTGCGCTCGCTGATCACGCGCAGGGACGTGATGACGAGGATGGCCGCCGCCGCCGCCGCGACCGCACCGCAGCTACTCTGGCCGGCCATCGCGGACCAGTATCGCGAGCTCGCCAGCCAGCTGATCGCGGCGAGCGTGGCCGCATGACCGTCGGCAGCATGACTCCCCCAAGCCATCTTCACCAGCCTGTATTCGATCACCTCGAACGGCTTACTGACGACAAGGGCCTGTTCGAGCATGCGCTCGGCACTGTCCCTCGGCGCGAGCATGGCTATTGCGTCGATGACGTCGCCCGCGGGCTGGTCGTTACATGCCGTGAGCCAGAGCCTGGCCCGAGCGCGCGCCGCCTGGCCCCCGGCTACCTCGTATTCGTCCTCGCCGCGCTCGAACCCGCCGGGACCTGCCACAACAGGATGGACGTCGACGGGAAATGGCGCGACAAGGCCGCCGTGGGTGACTGGTGGGGGCGGGCACTTTGGGGCTTTGGTGTCGCGGCGGCGACAGCGCAGACGCCGGGCATGCGGGCCCGCGCGCTCGGCGGGTTCCGCATTGCAGCCCAGTGTCGTTCCCCGCACCTTCGGTCGATGGCGTTCGCCGCGCTCGGAGCCGCTGAGCTGCTCAGAAGACGACCAGGCGAGATGGCTGCCAGGCTTCTGCTCGCGGATTCGCTGGTCCTGATCGGCGAGCCGCCGGACGGCGATCGCGGGTGGCCCTGGCCAGAGAAGCGCATGAGCTACGCAAACGCCTCAATTGCCGAGGCGCTAATCGTCGCGGGTGACGCCCTTCCTGATGTGGCGGCCCTCAACCGCGGACTGAGCCTGCTGGAGTTCCTATTGCGCACCCAGACTCGCGATGGCCACCTGTCGGTGACCCCGGTAGGCGGCCGCGGCCGCGAAGATGTCGGCCCCGGCTATGACCAGCAGCCCATCGAGGTGTCCGCGCTCGCTGATGCCTGCGCGAGCGCGTTCCGGATCACAAATCAGTCGTCCTGGCTGCGGGGCATCAGCCTCGCGTGGGCCTGGTTCCTCGGTGTCAACGACAGCGCAACGCCGATGTTCGACCCTCTTACTGGCGGCGGCTACGACGGCTTGGAACAGCGCGGCCGCAATCTCAACCAGGGCGCCGAGTCAACGCTGGCGATGCTCTCTACCGCCCAGCACGCCCGCCGGATCAGCGAGATCTGGTGATAACGCGCTGCGTACAGGCCGAGCTGCGCCCCGATCCGGCCCGCGTCATCGCGCGGCTCTTCCTGCCAGGCGAGGAGCTGAAGAGTGCGCACTCGCGGGCCCGCCAGGTCGTCGACCGCGTCATGAACCTCGCGGAAGACGATATCGAGCGGCTGGCCGCTGGCCTGCTCAGCGACTTCGGCGGTCGCCACCACAATTACGAAGCCCTCCTGCAGCGGCATGCGTCCATTGTCTCCGCGCACATCGAGAATGCACATGAGCTGACGGCGGCGCGCACCTTGGTGCTGGGAGCGGCATTCACCGCGGAATACGCGACCGAAGGCGCGGCCGTGTGCAATCCGAGCGCAGTCCTGGCCCCCGACCAGAGCGGCCTGCGTCCAGGCCAGGCTCGGGTGGCGCTCAGCCTGCGCGGCATCGGTGAAGGGCACATCTCCTCAATCGGCTTCTGCTCGGCTGTCGTCGGACCGGGCGCACAGTGGGACTTCGAGCCGCGCCTACTTCCGGTCTCCACGGCGGATACAACGCCCGCTAGCTGGAATAGGGCGCACCTGTATGCCGTCCTGGCCGACCAGGCACATCTCGATGAACTCGCTGAGGCCGTCCTGCACGCCCTGCCCGCCGAGTTCGACGGCGTTGATCTCGAGCGGGCGCTCGCGGATGCGCACCGCGACCTGCTGACCCGGGCAGGATCCGCCGCCACCGTCGACCTGCTGCGCACAGTGGTCTCGTCGGCCTACCATTCCTCCTTCGCCCGCGACACCGACCTCGGCCAGCGGATCCTGTCTCCGTCCGCTGACGAGGAGAGCAACGGCATGGAAGACGCGCGCTTCACGCGGTTCACTGGCGATGGCCGGGCCGCCGAGTACCGCGCCACCTACACCGCATACGACGGGCGACAGATCGCCCCGCGCCTGCTCACCAGCCCGGACCTGCGCGTGTTCCGCGCTCATCGCCTGGCCGGGCCCGCGGCCCGGAACAAGGGCATGGCCCTGTTCCCCCGCAAGGTACACGGGCAGCATCTCGCGCTGTGCCGGTCCGATGGCGAGCGCACTAGCCTAGCCAGCTCGGCAGACGGTTACGTCTGGGACCGCCCGGTAGTCCTGCAGGAACCATCCGCGCCGTGGGAACTGCTGCAGGTCGGCAACTGCGGGCCGCCGATCGAGACCGGCGAGGGCTGGCTCGTGCTCACCCACGGTGTCGGCCCGATGCGGGTCTACGTCATCGGCACGATGCTGCTCGACCTCGATGACCCGACCCACGTCATAGGCCGTTCGAGGACTCCGCTGCTGTCTCCGGGCACGCATGAGCGCGACGGCTACGTTCCCAACGTCGTGTATTCGTGCGGCACCCTCGTGCACGACGGCCTGCTGTGGATTCCGTACGGCATCGACGACAGCCGAATCGGCGTAGCTTACGCACCGCTCGGCGAGGTTCTGGCCGACCTGAGCAGCTCGTTGTAGGTGCGGAGATAATCCTCGACCATTCGGTCGGCGCCGAACCGGGCGGCGGCGCGGGCATGGACATCCGCGCGGTCCAGCCGCACCGCCGCCCGGACAGCGTCGACGGATGACTCGATGTCATGAACCAGGTACCCGGTCACGCCCTCGTCAACGAGCTCGGACATGGAGCCGCGCTGATACGCGACGACCGGGGTGCCGCACGCCATCGCCTCCACGACGGACAAGCCGAACGGCTCATCGAAATGGATCGGATGCAGCAACGCGGCCGCATCACCGAGGACGTCCGCGCGGCGCTGCGTGCCGACCGAGCCTAGAAATAGGACCTGGTCCCCGTCGATGTGCGGCTCCACCGCGTCAGCGAAATACCGCTCGTCCTGGACAATGCCGCAGATCACCAGTCGTCGTCCGGCACGGCGGGCGATCTCGATGGCGTCGGCAGTTCCCTTGTCAGGATGGATGCGACCGAACGAGACAAGCTGCTCGCCGGACCGGGCACGGAACGGGAGCACCTGGAGGTCGATGCCGTGATGAATGGTCGCGACATAGTCAAGCCCGGCGTTGCGATCGGAATCGGAGATCGCGACGAACGCTGAGCGTGACCGACGGTAAGCAGGAAGGATGCCGGCCCCGGAGAAGCCGTGGATGGTCGTCACCATCGGCGCCCGCACATGTTCGTCGAACGCGAGCGGCAGCCAGTCGAGATGATTGTGCACAAGCTCGAACTCGCCAGACCGGGCCAGCGCACGCGAAACGTGCAATGCCTCCCACACCCGGCCGTCCAGCTGAGGATCCTCTGCATAGCCATGCGGGCAGACACCGTCGAGAGCCGCCGCCGTCAACGAGTCGAGCGTCGCGAACAGAGTCACATCGACTCCCCGCGCCACAAGCCCCTCAGTGAGCAGGCTCGCAATCGATTCCCACGGCCCGTAGTGCTCGGGGGGAGTCCGCCACGCGATCGGCGCGATCATCGCGACCTTCATCGCTCACCGTGACCGGGTTCTGGCGCGCTTATCACGCAGATCACACTGTCACCCGCAGCTAGACCGTCCATCAGCACCCCGGCAAGCTGCCCAGGGACAGGGCGATTCATTTGGCCGACAGCGGGAGGCTGCGGGAGCAGGGCTGCAATATGCACCGGGAAGGCGCCACCTTCGGCAAGTGAAGTACAGCCGGACGTCGACGCCGAGCTGTCATGTCATGCCAAGAACGGGTTTCGTGAGGCTCGACGGGTTGCATCAAGATACGGATATTTCCCCCGACCTCGCGACCTCGCGACGAATCCCGATTTCTTCAGCCGGTTGCTGAGATTGCGGTTGGTGTGGCAAGGCGTCAACGCCGACGACCCGGAGATCAGAGACATCGGTTACGACGTCCCGGCAGCATCGTGACGTTCTTCGACATGCCAGGCGTCGCGCGTGGCCGACCAGGGCGACCCCCCATCCGGTCGTTTGCCCCGCCGGCGCCTGCCAGGCAATGCTCCCAGAATTCGAGCGCCTCGTCACCGGCGACACGCAACACCAACCGGTGGACCTTCCCGGGCCGTCGCCCGCTTGCTGGCCGACATGAGGGCTGTCTGAATGACGCCGACTATGACGAGGACCTGCTCTTCGTCGCCACCGTGCTGCACGATCTTGGACTCGGTGAGCACGCGGCAGGCGAGGCTCGTTTCGAGGTCGAGGGCGCCGATCTGGCTGCTGCCGTCCTGTCGGCCATCGGCGAGATCAACCGCACAAACTGGGGCATCACCGCCAACATGGCGCTGCCGACCCGCGGCGTCGTGGTGGGCGAGAAGATCCAGCTAGTCATCGAGGTCGAGGCCTCGCCGAAGACGCAGTGGCGCATACACGGCAGCACCGGGTCGCCAACCGCGCGCCAGCATGACTGGGCACTCCACGTGGCGCGCTAGCGGGTCCTGCATTACCGGCGCCGTGCGGGCGGAAGTCCGAGCCGGGCAGAGCCGGCCGTCAGATCTCGACTAGACCGGCCAGATGCGGTTCAGCAGCCCAGTTCCGCCACGCCGCGAGCTCCTCGTTTAGCACCATGCCTGACAGGTTCCTCACGACAGGAGGCATGAGGGCCTGTGCCGGCGCAGGACGGCCCAAGCGCCGGGGATGTCACGAGATAGGCACGGCAGGTCGGCAGGCGGCAGCCTCAGGGTTCATCCGTTGGTGCAGGCGCCGGCACATGCGGCTCCCGTCCCCCACGTCACTCGCCCGCAGACCGCCTCACGTCTTCAACCGCTGCGGCCAAGCTGTCCCGCACTGCGAGGATCTGCTCCAGATGAGCGGCATGAAGGACCGTCCGCACTGGCCCTGACGGCCGAGCCAGCGCCATCCGGCGGTCCGTGGCCTGGACCCGGTGCCATGCTCCCACCAGCACCCCGATGCCGGTCGAGTCGATGAATCCGACCCCCGCCAGGTCGACGACCAAACCGCCAAAGGCCTCATCGGTAATCACCCGAACCAGATGCACGCGCAGAGCCTCGGACGTAAAGACATCCACCTCGCCGCTGACCAAGACCACGCTCACGCCCGCGTCCAGGCTCAACCGGACGTTCAGCCGCCCGCCTGCCGCATCCGAGGAATCCATGGCTATCATCATCGCCGACAGCAAGGGGCAGCGCCGGAGGATTGCGTTGCTGAGCCTGCTCGTGCACGATCTGCACCCGGTCGCACCCGGCCTTCGGCTATTCGGCCATTGAAATCGGGACGGAACCTGCCTGCTGCGGCCCCTGACGCTAACAGGCGCTGGGGCGGTTGCGGCCGTGTCCTGGGCCGGGTCCGGGCAAAGGCGGCCGGCGAGACCGCGGTCACGTCGGGCGGGTTGGTCAGAATGCCGGCGACCGGGCGGACGAAGGCGTGTGCTGTTGCCGTGGCGATGTGGCGCCGGAGAACCCGATGCAGGCCGGCGCCGAGCACCGCGAAGAGGTTCCCGGCAGCGCGGGCCGCTTCCCAGCGGAGCACGACAACCGAGGTGTCCCCGTGCTGGCAGGTTGAGGTATCTGAACCCGTGGACCAGATTGGCCATGCGCCGGGCCAGTCCGACCGGAACCAGGGCGACGCCATGCACAAGATAGGTCGCCCGGGATGCGGTATCCGGCAGGCCGCTGGAGTGTGAGCATCGCGCCGATGGCCTGCGGCGCCACCAGCAGGCCGGCCCGGAGCACGGATTCGCCGCGGATCTGCTGGAAGTAGGTGGGTACCAGCAGCAAGCCACCGAAGAATGCCACTGCGAACAAGAACATCGTGACGATGCTGACCGCGAGGCTGCGATTGCGAAACAGCCATAGGTCCAGCAAGGGGTGCTTCGGTTTGAAGGAGTACAGAACGAAGGTGATGACCAAAGCCAGGCCGATCAGCGCGGGGACGAGCACCTTGGAGGTACCGACCACGCCGACCGGCCCGTGCACGATCATCCGTGGCAGGACGAGGCCTACGCGGCCGCCACGGCGGGCTCTGGCGGATCGGATACGTGCCGCGGAGCGTGCTAGGGCTCGCAGCCCTGCTCGGTTATGGCGCATCCCGCAGCTAACTCTGGCCCCGTCATGGCCGGCCGCAGGGTGTCGAGCGCGCGCCGCAACCGACCCCCCAGGCTCGTGGGATCATGCTGCTATGGGATGGCCGGGACCCGGACAAGGCTATGAGCCGCAGGGATGGATTCCACCGGAGGCGGGAGCCAACGGGGTGTGCTCCTGGCTGTCGCCATCCTCGTTGCCGTTCTGGTGGTAATCGGCGTCGCGGTACTGCTGGCCGCCGTTGGCTTCTAGCGCTCCTTATCTTCGGGTCCGGTTATTGCGGTGCTACACCGAGCCGGTTGACGGTTGCGGATCCGTGCGCAGGAGGCTGTACAGCACGCCATCGCGCCAGGCGCCGTTGCGCCAGCCGATCTCGCGCATGATGCTCTCGAGGGTGAAGCCTGCCTTCTCCAGCGCTCGCTGCTCGGCGATGTTGTCCACCTCGGTCCCGGCTTCGATCCTGTGCACAGTTGTATGCGCGAACAGGTATTGCGCAAGGAGCTGGTGTGCCAGCGTGCCGTAGCCGCGTCCGCGGGCATGAGGCAGCAGGATGACGCCGATATCCCAGCAGAACGCCGCGGGCGTGATCTGCCTGCGTCGCCAGTTCACCAAGCCAAGGCGTTCGCTGCCCAGCACCGCCATCAGAATGCCGCAGTCCGGGCCGATCAGCCCGTTCTCGGTCCAGCCGCGGCGCCATAGGCGCAGGTCATTCCAGCCGAACCACTGAAATTCGCCCGTGGTCTTCTGGTCTTGAGTGAGAGCCTCCAATGTGCCGATGTCGCTGTCTCGCACCGGGTGCAGTTCCAGTTGATCGCCCATGGCGCACATGGTGCCACGACGTCACGCCACCCAACCCCACCAATGAACCCCTGGTGGGGCGATAGCACGGCGATAGCACCACCAGGGGTTCAGCGGGTGGCTGAGCTCGGCTCTACGAGCTGCTGCTCCAGCGCCTGCCCTGCGACGGGGGTGCCGAGCTGGAGGACCAGCCAGATGCGCGCGCGGTCGGCTAGCAGTTTGGGCTCCGCGAGCGGGTCGCCGTCGACGATCAGCAGGTCGGCGAGCTTGCCGTCCTCGACCGTACCGAGAAATTCGCCGAGGCCCAGCGCGTCCGCTGCGGTGCCCGTGGCGGCCACCAGGGTTTCCGCAGCGGTCAGCCCGTGGAAGATCATCCGCTGGATCTCGAGCCCGACGCAGACCTCCATATCGCTGCCAAGCGCGATCTTTACGCCGGCGTTCCGAGCCGCCCGCATCGAGGCCGCTCCGTTTTCCAAGTTGACATCGGCCAGGTCCACGAGTTCGGGCGGCATCTCGGTTGCCCGGCGCGCTTCGGCGGGATCGACGGCGTCGCCGAAGCCCGCCATCCAGTAGTAGCCCGACAACGTCGGGACCAGCACCTGGCCGTTCTCAGCCATCGCGTCCAGCAGATCGGGCCGCTGGTGCAAGAAGATCCCGTGCTCGATGGTGTCCGCACCATGGATGATCGCGGCCTCGCATCCGGCGAGCCCTTCGGCGTGCGCGGACAAGCGGTAGCCCATCCGGTGCGCCTCGTCTGCCACGGCCGCCAGTTCGGCGGAGGTGAGCTGCAGCGGGTCGGGGTCTTCCAGCTCGTTCGAGCGAGCGCCGGTCGTCATCACCTTGACGAAGTCCGCACCAGCCCTGATCTGCTCGCGGGCCGCCTTCCGCATGTCGTCGGGACCGTCCGCCTCGCGGTACATCGTGCCGTAGAATCTGCCGCCAGGCGCGGTGGCCGAAATGATCTTCCCGCAGGTCAGCAGTCGCGGGCCGCGGAACGCGCCGTACCGCATGGCCTGCCGGGCCTCCTGCGGCCACTCGCCCTGGGCGCCGGTGAACCTGACCGTCGTGACGCCCATGCGCAAGAAGTCGCGCAGTTCGGCCTGCAGGAAATGCGCCGGGGTCCCTGGCAGGAACGGCTCGGCCCCGCGCAGCGTCTGCGGCGTCTCGCTCAGGATGTGCGTGTGCGCTTCGATCAGGCCCGGCATGATCGTGCGCTGCCGCAGGTCCAGCTCCCGCGCTCCGTCCGGGCACGGCTCGGACGAATGGCCAAGGCGGCGTATCACCCCGTCCTCGACCAGGACTGCGGCGTCGTCGCGAACTGGGCCGCCGGTGCCATCGAACAGCCGGGCTCCGGTCAACCAAAGGCGCCCTTGCCGCGGCTCGGGAGCGGCGATAAGAGCTGGGAATCTATGCGGCACGGCGCCATTGTGAGGCATCGCCCCGAACCCGCGCCAGCCCCAGTTCCTGCCAGGTCAACGTAGGTGGCGCAAACCTGAGCAGGCGGCGCCCGCGTTGAGCGGGCGCCGCCCACTGACAGGGCTGGGCTGCTTCTTAGAGGTCGGATCTCACCGCCGGGCGGGGTTTGCCGGGACGGCAGGTGGCCCTGTCACAACTCGGGGCGCCATGGGCGTTGGCCAGGAGCCTGATCCGGCCAGAGCCGCATTGGCGTCCCGGTCGCCTGGCAGCCATCCAAGCCAACGCGGCAGGTACCAGCTGCGCTCGCCGAGCAGCGCGAGCGCGGCCGGCAGCAGGATGCCGCGGACGATGGTCGCGTCGATCAGGACCGCGGCTGCCAGGCCGATGCCGATCATCTTGAGCTGCACGACCGACAGCGTGGCGAGGATGGAGAACACCGCGACCATGATCACCGCAGCGCTGGTCACGACGCCGGCGCTGTTCGCGATTCCGCCCTCGATTGCCTCGGGTGTTGTCGCGCCGCGGAGCCGGAGTTCCCTGATCCGGCTGAGGATGAACACGTGGTAATCCATGCTCAGCCCGAAGAGGAACACGAACACGAACAATGGCACCCATGGCACGATCCCGCCATAGCCGGAGTAGCTGAGCACGCCCTCGAACCTGCCGTCCTGGAACACCACCGTGAGCAGGCCGAATGCGCCGGCCACCGACAGCAGGTTCAGCGCTATCGAGACCAGCGGAATGGCAACCGATCGGAACGCGACGAGCAGCAAGGCGAAGGCGAGCAGCGCCACCACGCCGAAGACCAGCGGCGTGCTGTCGTGCAGTGCCTTGGTGTCGTCGTGGTCGGAAGCGGTCCCGCCGGTGACCGAATAGGAGACGCCGGGAACCTGGCCGAGCGTCGCCGGCAGGTACTTTCCGCGAAGAAGGCCAAGAGCATGACCCGAAACGGGACTCGATCCGTCACCCGCCAGCGGCACCTGGACGATCAGCCCTCGACCGTCGGATATCGCCGTCGCCGTGACGGGCAGCCTTATCGGACCATTCTTGGTCGCGGCCGAGCGGAGTTCGGAGATCGCATGCGTGACGGCCGGCGAAGCGAGGTCATGACCCGTGACGACGACCATCGCGGGCGACGGGGTCTGCGGGAAGGCCGCCTGAATCCTGCTCATCGTGCGAATGACTGGGGCATTGGCCGGGAACCCGCCGTTCGGCGGGCTGCTGAGCCGCATGCCGAGCGCGGGGGCCGCGAGCGCGAGCAGCGCGATCACGCCGACAGTGCCCCACGCCAGCGGATGCTTGATCACACGCCTGGCCAGCGCTGCCCATAGCTTGGACGGGCGTGCCGCGGTACGCCGGCGGCCGAGGAATGGGATCTTGCCGCGATCGGCCCAGCCGCCGAGCCAGGCCAGCAGTGCGGGCAGTACGGTCAGGGATCCGATGACTGCAACGCCGACCACCATGATCGTGCCAATTGCGACGCCGCTGAAAACCGTGTAGCCGGTGAAGAACAGCCCGGCCAGCGCAGTCATCACGGTCAGCCCGGAGACGACTATCGCGCGGCCAGAGGTACCGGCAGTGATCCGCAGCGCCTCAGCGTGCGAAGCACCCCTCACCCGCTCTTCGCGCTCGCGGCGCAGGTAGAACAGGCTGTAGTCGATCCCGACGGCCATACCCAGAATGAGGACGGTCTCTGATGTGCTCTGGCCGACCGGCAGCCACTGACTGGGTATCGCCAGCAAGGAGATCGCGGAGATGACCGCGGTGGCGGCGAGGATCAGCGGGATGCCCGCGGCGATCAGCGCGCCGAACACCAGCACCAGCAGGACCAGCGAAACCGGCACCGACGTCTCTTCCGCCTTGCGGAAGTCATGCGAGATCATTGCCGTCGCGGCCCTGTCGATGCTCAGGTCGCCGGCCTCTTGCACCCGCAGGTCAGGGTGCCTTGCCTGCACATCGGCGACAGCATGCTGGGCGGGCACGACGGAGTCGTCGCCCTTTCCATGCACGTTGAAGGTGACAAGAACCGAGCGCCCGTTAGCTGAAACCAGCCCGGCTCGGCGGTGAATGCCGGGCAAACGGACGTTGGCGGCCGACCGCGAGGGCAGGGCCCGCAGCGCAGCCGCGACTTCGCCGACCGCGTGCCGCATCTCGGCGCTGGCCGGATACGTCACCGCCGGGCTCTTGGCCTGGATCAGCACGGTCTCGGCCGGCGGAGGGGTGAAGCCGATCCTGTGCAGGACCTGTTCAGCGTGGCCGGATTGCCCGGCGTCGTACGACGGCAGATCCTTGGTGCCGAGCATCTGACAGCCGACGAAGACTACGACCACGAGGCCGAACCAGCCGAGAACGGCGGTTTTGCGATGCCCGGCGCTCCATCCGGCAATGCGCTCGACAATCGGGGCACTGGCGCGTGGCCTGGCTCGTCGGTGGTGGTTCTGATCTGATTCAGGCAATACTGGACTCTGCATCTGGCGCGACATGGCTTTCCTTTCGCGGGTGCTATGCGCGGTTGGTTGCTGGTCCCTCGCTCATGAGCTAGCCCCTCATGAGCGAGGGCGTTACTTTGCTGGGTCCGAACAGGTCAGGTAGCGGCGGTGGACCGGCCCGAGCTGCCGTTGCGGCGCGCGGTGCGCAGCGGGCCAAGCGGTCCTGGCTGGCTGAGCACATTTCTAGCCTCAGCCAGCGGGTCCTCGGGTGCGCCCACGAGGGAGTAGGCGACACTGGCGTGCATGCGTGCGGTCAGCACGACCACGTACGAGAAGAGAAGGCTGAGAACAAAGAAGATCAGGGCGACGCCGATCGCCTTGGCGGGCGTGTCGACGAAGATTCCTACCCCGCCTTTCCCGTGGGGGCCGTGAGGAAAGTAGCCGAACTGGGCGCCTCTGAATGTCCCAGCCGAATTCGTGTCCTGAGGTGCCCAGTACCAGGCCGGTAGCGCGACGCAGCCGATGAACGCCACCCAGACCGTGAGCACCGTCAGGTCCAGGGCCCAGAGGAACGGGAACAGGCCGACCAGGTAGGCAATGTTCCGCCAGATAGCCGGGTCCGTCCAGGCGGCCCGGATGTTGGCGAGCAACCCCGGCCTGGACGTGCGGTGGTAGCCGCCGGTTGGCGGCTCGTGAACAAGCGGGCGGAGCCGTAGTCGCTCGGCGTTCGCGCAGCCGCGGATCACAGCAGCCGTCACGACCAACAAGGGCAGCCCTAGGAGCGTGATTGCTAGCGTCAGGGTCGCCGTCGCGGCCGTGAAAACAACTGCAAACAGCACCCAGGACACGACAAGGTATGCGAGCAGGAACCTGGTCGCCCGCCAGGTGCTCGCCGAAAACAGCTGCCGGATTGGGTTGGCATACAGCGGGAGACTCTGCCGGATGGGCCGATTGGTCGCGGCTGCCTGGCCGCCATGTGCGCTCATCCCACGTCCCGCATCAACTGCTCGACCGCGGCGACCTTGCCGGTCAGCTCGGCCAGTTGGTTGCGAAGCTCGCGCTGGTTCTCCACGGCTTCCTCGGCCAGCTTGCGGTAGTGCGCCATCGCCACGGCATCGGCGCGGTGGCGCTGCAGCCTGAAGTATGACCACGCCACCACCGCAATCGCGGCGCCGATGATGAACAGGATCCCGAGCGTGACGCTGATCGCTGTGAAATTCGTTCCTCCGGTGGCCAGGGCTGTCGTGCCGGTCATCGGGTTACCTTTCCTCGCTGTCGTCTGTTGGGCTGATTCTGGCCCCTGCGGCCAGGTCCCCGCCCGTTTCGAGCGCCGCGGCGATCTCGTCCGCCGTCAGGCGGAGGTCGAACGGAGCGAGCTCGTAGTACTTCATCGCCTTGCCGTCCTCCGAGAGCTCAAGCTGCCCGACAATGAACCCGGCCTTCTCGAGCTTGTCCAGGTGCATGTAGAGAAGAGGTCTGGACATCTCGAGCCGCCTCGCCAGTTCGCTGACATGCACCCGGCCGCGCCTGAGCTCCACGATGATGCGCAGCCGGTGCGGGTTTGCCATCGCAGTCAGCCTCGCAAGGAGTTCGTTGCCGGTCAGCTCTAGCTCCACAGGTAGCTTCTGACATCTGTAAGAGAAAACTTACATATGAAGCACGCGATCGTCAACTGTCAGAGGCAGGAAGGGCGATGGTCTGCCGGACCTGGCCGGCCCTGTCATCATCTGGGCGGCATCGATAGGACAGCAACGTGCCGACGACCGTCATACAGTGCGGGTGACGGCATGTTGCCGTCATTGGCGGAGGGGTCCTGGGTGGAGTCTGAGGTGGTCGCGGGGAGAGTTCGAGCGGGTGGTGGCAAGGCGGCGGCTAACGGCGGCATGTCCGTCTGCCAGCCGAGCAAGCTGCGGTCGTCCGATCCGAACCGGATCGCCGACCTGGAGTACAAGGCATGGGTTGGCTACTACCTGCGTCGCTGGCCGCAAGTGCTAATGGCGTCCGTCAGGCTGGTGCGGTCAGGGTTCGGGATGGACTGGGTCAGGACGCTGCACGGCGCGTGGCTGGTGCTGCGCGCGAATCAGTTGTGGGCGCCGGTGCCCGGCAACGATCCTGACGGCGCCCGCAGGTGCATGCGACGGTTCTATGGCCTGGTCAGGCTTAGCTACGGTCATCCGGCCGACCCCGCGGAAGCGGCGCGGCTGGAGGTCGACTGGTGGCGCGCGCACCGCGAGAACCAGTACTCGACCGAGCCGCGCCGCGCTGGTGACGAGCTCGTCGAGTCGGTGACCAGGCTGTACAGCTACCTGTACCGAGAGCCAGAAGAGGCGGTCAGGCTCGCCGCCTTGCACCGGGCCAGGGCGATGGACCTGTCCGACCAGTGGGTCGCCCAGGGCCGGGATCCCGACAGCCAGCTTCTTTCGCTCGAGCACGCGGCGCTGGTCCGCTCCTACGCGGCGCTGCTGGCAGCCGTACATCACTGAGGCGGTCATTCACGAATTGGGCGCTTGACTTAAAGCGCGGTTGAAGAACTAACGTCCTGAACAGCTTCTATCCGCGCTGTAACGGAGGCTGGCATGAGCACGTGGGTACGCGCCGCGGCGGTAGATGACATCACAGACGGCGGCGCGAAGTCGTTCGCCTACCTCGACAAGCGGATCGCGCTGTTCCGCACGCCGCGCGGTGTGTACGCGTCCGATAACCGATGCCCGCACCAGGGCTACGCGCTCGTCCGGGGCGATGTGAAGGACGATGTGCTGACCTGCGCGTGGCACAACTGGAAGTTCGAGCTGGGGACCGGCGTCTGCACGTTCGGCGGGGAGAACATCAGGACCTACCCGGTGGAGATTCGTCAGGGTCAGGTGTTCGTCGACATCACGGATCCGGCTGCGGAGGTGATCAGGCCTGAACTGTTCGCCAGCCTGAACGCGGCGATGGAGGACCTGGACGTCGGCCGGATGGCGCGGGACGCAATGCGGCTGCAGCGGATCGGCACGCCGCTCGCCGACGTGATTCGCGAGGGTGTCAGGTACGCGGCGCCGCGCGCAGAGTACGGCTGGGACCACTCGCTCGCGACAATGACCGACTGCCTGAGGATGAGCCAGTTCTTCGCCGAGTCGCTCCGTGCGCTGCCGGTGATCCAGGGGCTGGCGGTCGCGGCCGACAATCAGGTCAGGCGGCCTGATCGGCTGCGGCCCGACCCGCTTGAGCCGGTTCTCGCCTGCGGGTCGGTCGAGGATGCCATGGCGGCCTACCCGGTGCTGGTCGATCAGGAGCGAGCCGAGGAGGCTGAGGCGCTGCTGCGGGGTCTGATCGCGGCTGGCGTCCCGCCGCAGAAGTTGCGGCACATGTTGCTGACGGCGGTGACCGACCACTTCCTCGCCTACGGCCACTCCATGATCTTCGTGCAGAAGGCGTTCGAGATGCTCGATCAGATTGGCTGGCAGGAAGCTGACACGGTGCTGTCACCGCTGGTGCCCGAGATGGTGCTAGGGACCAGGTACGACAAGCTGCCGTACATGCGCAAGTTCCTGCGCGCGTGGCAGGCCGCCGAGCCTGACCTGTCCTCGCTGGCGGGGCGCGCTGGCGGTCGCATGGCCGGCGGGGTCGCCGGCGCGGGCGAGTTTGACCAGGCCAGATTCCACAAGGCGCTGATCGATGGTTCGCCCGAGGACGCGGCATCGGGGCTGATCAGGGCGCTGGAGGCTGGCGTGCCTGTTGCTTCACTGATCGATGCGACCGGGCTGGCTGCCGCCGAGCGGCTGGCGAGGTTCGACATCGAGCTCGACCTGGATGACACGAACGAGTGGGGCTGGCTGGACGTCACGCACACACTGACCTATCTCAACGCGCTGCGGTGGGCGTGGTCGGCCGACCCGTCGCCCCAGGTGTTGCGAGGGCTGTTCCACGCGGCTTGGTTCGTCCAGTGGACCGGTCAGTTCGATGAGCGGAACCCGGGCGCGAACGGCGGGCGGCCAGCGCCGCATCCTACGGAGGACGCGGGTGACGTGCACAAGGCGATCGTCGG
>DATAEH010000090.1:0-6348 GCA_036258115.1 Streptosporangiaceae bacterium | reverse complement strand
TCCCCGGTAACGGGGACGAAGGGCGGCCCGCTCGGAGCCCTCGGGTCAGGCTGCTGGAGCGGCCGGGTGACCGGCCGTCGAGAGGAATGACCATCACGCCAGCCAAGGATACCGGCTGGCGGACAGGACCCGGCTTACAGGGTCCCTCTGGCGCTTTTCTTTGGTTTCGCGGGGTTACGACCCAAGCGTGCTCGGATTCGGCTCCAACTGGGTCCGCGTCGCCCAGCTGGTCGAGATCGTGCGGGCGTCAACAAGCGGACCGCCGAGATCCTCATCGCCGAGCTCGGCCCGGACATGCACGTCTTCCCCACGGCCAAGCACGCCGCCAGCTGGGCCGGCCTCTGCCCCGGCAACCACGAGAGCGCCGGCAAGCATCGCTCCGGCCGGACTCGCCATGGCAACCGCTGGCTCCGCGCCGCCCTGATCGAGGCCGCGCTCGCCGCCAGCGTCCGCTCCACTACCGGTGCCTTCGCCGCGCGCTATCGCCGGGTCCGGCACCGGGGGCACAAAAAAGCGATCGTGGCGGTGGCGCATGCCATCCTCGTGACCGCGTACCACCTCCTGGCCCGCCAGATCCCTTCGAGGACCCCGGCGCGGACTACTACGACCGCCGACATGCCGAGCGGGTCCGCCACCGGGCCATTCAAACCCTGGAACGCCAAGGCTCTCGCGTCACCCTCGAACCCGCAGCCTGAGCGCGAGGATCGGCCGGCGGGGGATTTTCTGAGGAAAGCCCGTTCTCGGCCCCAGGGGGGCGGTTGCACTGTCCCTCATGCGGAAAACTCCAGCTTGCAACCATCGGATGATCTTCACGCGTGTCTAAAACCGGCGCGGGCGCCGGGATGCGGCATCGCCTCCCGCGCCATGAAGAGCCCCGCGGCGTAGATCAGCGCCTGCAGCGCCAGCGCCCAGTCGAACCACCACTCCCAGCCGGCCCAGCGCCCCGCCGGGTAGAGCGCCGAGACGATAAAGTGCGCGGTCTGCCCGAAGACGAGCCCGGCCAGCAGCGGCCAAAGCGTCCAGCGCTCGCCACGCCGCATCGGCAGCCACGCCAGCGTCATCAAGGCAATGTTTAGCCCGACTTGCCAAAGCCAGGCGAGAATGTGGTGGAACTGCGCATGGCTGGACCAGGTCGGGTCGCCAAGATGTTCGGGCAAGGCGTACGCGTAGCCGCCGATCTGAATGAGGCAGCCGCCGACGATGTACAGCGCAGCGTTTCCCATCGCTGCGCTGGAGCCCTCACGGGTCTGGTGGACTGGGGAACCTTGTCGCCGGTATGCCAGCCACGCCAGCCCCAGCCCCACGGCATAGATCAGCCCGTCAAGGCCGAGCGCAAGGTCATACCACCATTCGGGGTGCCGCCCATCCGGCACCATCAGCGACGCGATGAAGTGACCGCCGTGCGCCGTGAGCAAGCCGAGCAGCAATAGCCAGAACGCCCAGCGCTCCCTTCGCTGCAGCGGTCCCCACGCCAGCGCGACGAGCACCAGGTTCAGCCCGGCAAGCCAGAACGTGCCTAGGATGAGATGAAACTGCTCATGCGGCGACCAACCCGGCTGCCCAACGCCAGCCGGCAGGCCGTACACATAGCCGACGGACTGGAACACGCACCCGGCCGTTATGACCCACGCGGCGTTTTTCATAGTTCCCCTTGCAGCACGTCGCCAAAGATTTCATCCAGCAGCGGATTGGAGAACAGCTGCCGGACCTCGGCCAGCGTGTACCCGCCAGCCACAGCGATCGCCCGCATCTGCCGGCCGAACTCCGCAAGGGTGTCGCGGTAGGCCGTCCGCTTGAGGTGCTCGACGATCGGCCGGCCGCGCATCGTCAGCCCCTGCCACTGCTTTGCCCAGTGGGGACGCACATTCAGCCGGTTGCCCGCCGCATCGGTGTATGAATCCCACTCGTCAAGCAGGTCCTGCACAAAGGCGTTCCACTCAACCGCTGGTGTATCGAGATTGGTTATCACCTCGATCGAGCAGGTGCCGAGCGCGTTTCCTGCCTGTGGCGCCATGAGGACATTCGACCCGGCCATCACGCGCATCTCGAGTGTAATGCGCATCGGCGCGTCGCGGCGGCCGTAGACGTTACGCAGCACGGCCCACCACGCCCGGCGGCAGATCTCCCAGTCGGGCCGCCCCGGATCGCCGGCGCGCGGCGGGAGCGGGATCTCGAATTCCGCACTGAGCACGCGCATATTCTGGATGCCGCGCCGGAAGTGCAGCGCGTCGATCAGCGGCGTGACGATGGTCGTGTCGACCGGCATCGTCGCCATCGCGTTTGCGGCGAACAGCTCCGCCTGGACCCGCCCTGGGAGCAGCTTGAAGAGCGTCGCGCAGACCAGTTCGCCGAGGTACTCTTCCATCGCTTGATGGCTCGCCGTGCGCGCGTCAGGGTAGTCCACCGCATCGGCGCGCGCCCCATTGTTCTTCCAGCAGTTGATCCAGCCGTCGTGCTGGTACGGGAACCAGAACCACTCGGCGTAGTAGTCCTCCTCACAATGGCGCACGAACTCCTGCCAAGCGGCGTCGAGGTCGGCGGGTGTGACGCCGCGCATGTCGATCTGCGGAGGCACGACAGCGCCGGGCGGTGGCGGGATCATCAGTCCGATTGGCTTTCGCAGCGGCTGCATAACCGCGTACGTCATCGGGTCGAGCTTGAGCGTCAGCGCCGTGACGACGCCGAGCAACCCGAAGCAACCCGCCGCGCAGCGCAACTGGGCCGGGTCGTCGACGATCTGCAGTTCGCCATTTGCGTTCACGAACTCGATCGCGTGCACCAGATCGCTCAGCGTAGCATTGCGCCAGCCGGCGCCGTGGCTGATCGACGCGTTGCTGCCGCCGTAGGTGATCTCCACCATCACGACGTTCAGCGGGAGCGTCCACTGCCAGCGGCCGCCTTGCTCAGCGAGGCACCAGCGGCGGAACTGCTCGTTGGTTGTCCCCGCGCCAATCTTGCATAGCGCCTTCGTCACGCCATTCTCGACGACGGCGCCGACCAGTTCGATGCCCTGAAATTCGCTGGCGGCATCGATGTCCGGCTCAGGCGCCGGCAGCGTCTCGACCACGTCGAGCGGCAGCATGGAGACGAGCACCTGGCCGGGCGCGGAGTAGAGGTCGCTCCATGTATGCCGGTAGCCGGCCGCGCGGACCGTCTTGCCTTCCGCGCGCGCCCATCGAACGAGGTTGCACAACCCGGCTTTCGTGCGCGGCAGAAACGTCAGCGCAGGCGTGTGCGCGACCGTCAGCCCCCAGTTGCGGAACGGCTCGGCGCGCAGGCAGCGTATCGGCCGGCCGCCGGCCTCTCGAACGGCGGGGAAGTCTTCCGCAGCTCGGCGCAGGCGGTGGCGCAGCCGGTCGATGAACGTGCGGTGGGACTGCGAATCGCCCGCGACCTCCGATGGCGACGCGACCTCCGCGGTCAGCGCACGCGCCGTGAGCTCGTCGATGTGCGCCCGCATCGCAGGGTCGCGCTGCATCCAGCGCCAGAGCGGCGCGTGCGCAACGGAGCCGCCGTCGCGGTGGTGGCGCGCGATGTCCGGCAGGTGTGCGCGCCAAGCAGCGAAAAACCCGTGGGTCTGCACGCTCTGTGACATGCGCTCGTGCAGCATTTCGTGTTGTACCGAGCCCGGCTGTTGGTCGGCTGAACTAGTCTGTGTCATGCGGGTTAACGTCCTCCCGCGACAGGGGTTGAGTCGCGTGCCCTGGAGGGTTGTGAGGCCCGAACCTCATTCCGTTGGTCTCTCTATGGGCTCGCCCGCAGCAACTGCTGTCCGAGCCACTCGTATGTCTCCAACTCCAGCTGCGTCTCGCCGTTCGGCAGCGCGAGCCTGCGCCCCTTGCGGTCACGGTCGCCACCGTCCAGCGCCGCGCTCGAGCCCGACCCCGGCGGCGCCTCCGCCGGCAAGTTGGTCGGGAGCAGCAGAAGGCCACCCGCCACGGCGAGCCACACGGCCTGAGCGCTGTCTCATTCCGCGCCGCATCGGCGATCCTTGAACGCGCGGGTACACTGAAGTCCTCAAAGACACGAGTCGTGAACGTGCGGAGCGGAAGAAAAAAGGATACTCCGGCTGGCAGTGGGCGGTTTTACCCCAGTTGCTCCAGTGTGGGTTACGATGGCAGGGAACGGTGAGAATGGACGATGCGGTGGTCAGGGATGACGGCAGCGGCATTACTACTCCATCACACTCCATCACAAATAAGTGGGGTTGAATCATCGAGCTTCGCGGCGTTCGACTTCGCGCTTGAGTGCGTCGCTTTCGATCTTTATGCCAGCCCGGATGCGTGATTCATAAATTTTGCGGATCACGCCTGCCAATATGCCTGTGAAGACTTCGTGCTGCTGAAAGCGCGTTTTTTGATCGGGCAGGGGTGTTAATGTCCGGCAGCGTTTCCCGGTGACCAACCAGCGATAAATGTTCATCGACTGCCAGCACAGCCGCTCATGCGGAATCAATTCCAGCACACGGTTATTGACCCGCTGCTTCTCCTGTCCCAACATGGCTTCAATCGTGACCACGCCGTTCACACGCAGATCGCCTTTTGCCGAGGTTGAATAGGCGTTCCAGTGGCTATAACTATCCAGGTCAATCAAAACGCGCCAGACGGCTTCCGGCGGAGCGTTGATGATAACCGTATACTCGGCCTGCCACATAGAGCTGAAATTATCCTTAAACTAAGTACTCCGGCTCGCAATTACGGTGACGTATGCGTGGCCGTCGTTCACGCGGCCAGGCACTGCGGCCGGTGCGCAAGCTTGGCCAAGAGACGGTGAAGGTCGCGCCGCGTGAAGGTCCACTGGAATGGGGAGGCGGTGTCCTCGTAGTGGACCTGGAAGTGGAGCAGGCGATCCTTGATCTCCGCACGACCATGAGGCCTTCGGGACGCGCACGGTTCGATGGGTGGGTGCGCGCGTGGACTGCCTGGGCCGTCGCACGAGAGCCGCTGCCTAGATGGCGCCCTCACCCCTCGACTCCACGCATGCGCCGGCGAGCCTCGCTCGCCCGTGAGAGCGCGAATAAAAGGATGACGAACCTCGCGCGACCCGAGACGCCGATCCGACCGAGATGCACGAGGAGAACGAGAGGCGGCACTTGACAGGGTCAGCCACTTCATAAAAGGCAGTCCAAAGCCTGTTTCCTGCCTTCCCTTCCGGGGCCGCCGGCAGCCGGGCTGGCGCGTCACCAGCTGGCCGAGTCTAACGCCCCGCGAGTCGGCCCGGCAAGGGCCGGGGCGGGGCGGACGCCGGAAGACGTGGCTGAGACCCCGGTCCGGGCGGCGGGCAGAGCGGAGGAGCCTTGTCGAATCCGGCGTGACGTTGGCGCACTGGACAAGGTGCTTCGGCGCCATGGCCTCGCCGTGCCGACCAATGTCGTGCTGACCTGCGTTCAGTACGGAGGTGTGGTTGCCACCGGTTGCCACGGCGCGGGCTGGGAGCAGAAGACGATCTCGGATCTGGTCGAGGCGATGACCATCGTCACCTCCTCTGGTGAAGTGATCACCTTCAGCGAGGAGACCCATGGGACCGAGACGATGAACGCGGTCCGCTGCAACCTGGGTTCGTTCGGGCTGATCTACAGCATGACGTTGCGGGTAGAGCCGATGTTCAACCTCGACGTCGTGGACGAGCACGTGCCGCTGACATCGGTCGAGGACCTGTCCCGGCTCAAGGCGCTGCTGCGTGGAAACGACTATGTCGAGGTCTTCTGATTTCCCCTCTCCGAGGGCCTGTGGGCGAAGTCATGGAACCGGACGGACCGGCCGGCGCGCCGCGCCTCGTGGGCGCGCGTGCCCGCCGAGTTCGCCACCACCCGGATGGCTGGCCTGCTGTGGCGGCTCGTCGTCCGGCGCCCCCACCTCACGGGACCGGTCAACAACTTTCTCTATCGCCATTTCACGCCGCGCCGTCGTCAGATCGTGCGGGACGCCGTCGACGCGATGCACTACCGCCTGTTCATCGAGCTGCTGCGCAACAACATCATGTCGTTCGCCATCACGGTCGATCCGGACTTCGCGAACGTGCGGGCGGCCTGGCAGGTGGTCGTCGACAAGGTTCGGGAGCGGGCCGCCCGCGGTGAGGATCCACTGAACCTCGTGCTGGAGATGCGCGTGATCCGCAACAGCGACGTGCTCCTGTCGCCCGCCTTTGGTCCGCCTGACCAGCATCACTGCTACTTCGAGTTGATCAGCTTTCACGGAACCCCCGACTGCACGCCGGCATTCGGCCTCGTAGCGCGCCCGCGCGGCGGACTCGGGGAGCCGCCCGGCCAGCGTGTCGGCGACGGCGTCCGCCGCCAGCATCCCCGATCGCATCGCCTGCGAAATGCCCTCCGCCGTCGCCGGATGGACC
>DATAEH010000089.1:0-38922 GCA_036258115.1 Streptosporangiaceae bacterium | reverse complement strand
AACCACCGCCGGCAGTGGCTCGTAGTCGACCATGATCCGCTCGGCCGCATCCTCGGCCAGGTAGCGGTCCTCGGCAACTACCATCACCACGGGCTCGCCCACGTAGTTGACCTCGCCGGCCGCAAGCGGGTACCCGGTCCTGCCGTGGGTCAGCGCCGGGTGCGGGATCAGCAAGGGAAGCGGCTCGGCGAGCCGGTCAGGAAGGTCCTCGTAGGCGTAGATGGCTGCGACACCTTCGACGTCGAGCGCTTCAGAGACGTCGATCTCGCCCACCCGGGCGTGCGCGTGCGGGCTGCGCACGAACGCGCACGCCAGCGCGTCGTGGCCGAGGTCATCAAGATAGGCGCCCTGACCGCGGAGCAACCGGTCGTCCTCGAGCCTGGCGATCGGCTCGCCGAACATCGATGTCATGGGCTACCCGCCGAGTCCGATTCCGGCCGCGAATCGGGCGAGCCGCCCAGGTCGCCAGCCAGCTGCTCAGCCCGCAGCTCGGCGGCCCTGAGCACGGCCTTGACGATGTTCTGGTAGCCGGTGCACCGGCACAGGTTGCCGCCGATGATCTCCCGCGCCTCATCTTCGGTTGGCTCGGGGTTCTGCTCGAGCGCCGCGGTGATCGCGGTAAGGAATCCGGGCGTGCAGAACCCGCACTGCAGGCCGTGACAGTCGGCGAATGCCTGCTGCACCGGCGAGAGCGTTCCGTCTGGCCTGGTCAGCCCCTCGACAGTCGTGATACGCGCCCCGTCGGCGCTGACGGCGAGCAGCAGGCACGACCTGACGGCCACGCCGTCGACCAGCACCGTGCACGCGCCGCACACGCCGTGCTCGCAGCCCACGTGCGTGCCGGTCAGGCGCAGATCGTGACGCAGGCAGTCGGACAAGAGCCGACGGCTCGGCACCTGGACGTCGTGCACGACGCCGTTGACGGTGAACCGGACGCTGAACAGCTCCGCGCTAGCCAACTGACCGCTCCTTCGCGGCGGCGATCGCGTCGGCCAGCGCCCGCTCGGTGAGAATCCCGGCGAGGTGCTTGCGATAAGCGGCGGTGGCGTGGATGTCGCCGGCGGGCGACACGCGGTCCCGCGCGATCCGCGCGGCGGCGGCTGGGTCACCGGCGGCGTCGGACAGGTCGAGCACCAGCGGCGTGCCGGCGACCGACAGGTAGGCCGCGCTGGCCCTGCTGACCGCGTCCGACTCGTCGAGCTCGGCAAGGACCGCGACTCCGCACACGGCATAGTCTCCGTGCCGCCGGCTGACCTCGGCGAACGCGGTTCCGGCCCGCGGCGGAAGCACTGGAATCCGTGCCTGCGTGGCGAGTTCGTCCGGTCGCACGTCGGATTCGAGCGGGCCGAGAAAGAATTCATGGGCATGAACAAGGCGCTCACCGCTGGTGCTGACCAGCAGCACGGTCCCGCCCAGGAGGGCGAGCACGGCGGTCATTTCGCCTGACGGGTCGGCATGCACGATGCTGCCGACGGTAGTTCCCCTGTTCCTGATCACCTGGTGCGCGACGAGGGCGAGGGCCTGGCCGATCAGCGGCTGCGCCCGCGCTACGTCCTGGTCAGCGAGCACCTCCGCGTGCCTGGCCAGCGCGCCGATGACGACGTGCCCGTCGGTCACGCGGACGTGACTCAACTCGCTCAGCCGGTTGATATCGACCAGGTGCCCTGGGGTGGCCAGCCGCATGTTCAGCAGCGGAACCAGCGACTGGCCGCCCGCGAGCACCTTCCCGTCCGGATCGTGGCCGGCGAGGACAGCCACGGCCTCCTCGACGGTCTCCGGCCTCGAGTAGCCGAACGGGGGCGGCTTCACTGCTGTTTGTTCTCCCTTGGATCAGGCCCAGCGTCGCTGGGCTCTTCCCGGAACGGCGACACCTCGCCCTCCGGGGTCTCGATGTTGCCTACCGATATCGCCGCGCCGCCTTCGTAGGCGCGGCCCGCGGCGGCCGGTTCGTCCTTCATTCCCTCGCGCCTGAAGATCTTGACGCCGTGATAGCCAATTATGACGATGAGCGTTCCGGCCGCGATCCCGGTGATCGAGAAGGTGCTCGTGAACTTGATGGTCAGGTTACCGATCCCCGCGATGATGCCCGCCGCCAGCGGCACTAGGTTGACCGGGTCGGCGAAATTGACCCGGTTCTCGATCCAGATCTTGGCGCCGAGCAGCCCGATCATGCCGTAGAGCACAAGCGTGATCCCGCCGAGCACACCGCCAGGCGTCGCCGCCACGACCGCGCCGAACTTCGGGCAGAAGCCGAAGAGGATCGCGACCACCGCCGCGATGTAATACGCCAGCGTCGAATAGATCCTGGTCGCGGCCATGACACCGATGTTCTCCGCGTAGGTGGTCGTCGGCGAGCCGCCGACCAGCGACGCGATGGCCGTGCCAACGCCGTCGCCGATGAACGCGCGGCCGACGTACGGGTCAAGGTCATCGCCGGTCATCTCCGAGACGGCCTTGACGTGCCCGGAGTTCTCCGCCAGCAGCGCGATGACCGACGGGATCACCAGCAGGATGAAGGTGATCTTGAATGCTGGCAGGTGCGGCCCAGTCAGGGTGCCGAACGTCGGGCTGGTGATGGTCTTGGGCAGCCCGAGCCACGAGGCGCTGTGCACGCCGCTCCAGTTGATCCTGGCCACGGCGATGCACTTGCCGGCCGCGTCGCAGGACTGGACCGTCGACCATGAATCGGCGATCCATGAGATCAGATAGCCGAAGATCAGCGAAAGGAAGACCGCGATCCGGCTCAGGAAGCCCCGGCCGAGCACCGCCATGCCGATCAGGAAGGCCGTGGTCAGCAGGCCGACCCACTGGTCGTTCGGGAAGTAGATGGTGGTGGCGACGACAGCGAGGTTGAAGCCGATCAGCATGACCACCGCGCCGGTCACCGACGGCGGCAGCACGGCCCTGACGTACTTCGCGCCGCCGAAATGCACAAGGATTCCGACCAGGGCCAGGATCACCCCGGCGATCAGAATGGATCCGGTCACGTCGGCTGAATCGCCGCCCTGCGCCCTGATCGCGGCCACGGCCGCGACAAAGGACGCAGACGTCCCCAGGTATGAAGGAACCTTTCCGTTGACGATCAGCAGGAAAAGGATCGTCGCGACGCCGGACATCATCACGGCGAGATTCGGGTTGAGTCCCATGATCGCCGGGAAAACGAATGTTGCGCCGAACATGGCGACCACGTGCTGTGCTCCGAGGCCGGCCATCCGCAGCGATGACAGCCGCTCGCCGGGACGTACGACCGCACCGGTCGGCGGCGTTCGGCCGCCGTAGACGAGATTCCATCCAAACGCAGACAATGGCACTCCTTTCCGAGGGCGCCCTCCAGCCCGCGAGGGTCGCCCTTGCGCCCCCAATGCCCGTCCTCCCGCGGCGGGCTTGGACTATACGGTCACGAGCGAACGCTAGACCGTGTGGTTAATGTGATCAATGGGCTAAAGGGGAGTTCGATGCCGATTCACCGCGCAGCGGGCCCGGGAAAATCGCCGACCCAGATCCAGGCCGTGATCTTTGATCTCGGCGGCGTTCTTGAGCACATTGCGGATCCCGACCTTGAACTCGGTGCGAAGTGGCGGGACAGGCTCGGGCTCGACCGGGCGGCGTTCAGGGCGGCGATGCATGCGGTCGATCCGGAGTTGCGCGCCCAGATCGGCCGGATGTCCGAGGCCGAGTACCGGCAGGCGTGCGCGGCAGAATTGGGCCTGTCTTCGGCCCAGGCCGACGAGTTCATGTCCGATATGTGGGACTGGTACTGCGGCGAGCTCGATGAGGATCTGATGGCGTTCGCCGCGTCCCTGCGGCCTGGCTTGCGCACGGCCATTATCAGCAACTCGGCGGACGGTGCCCGGCGCGAGGAGATCGGCAGGTACGCGTTCGACAGGTTCTTCGACCCGATCATTTACTCCCATGAGGTCGGCGTGGCCAAGCCGGACCCCGCGATCTTCGAGCTCACCTGCGCGCGGATGCGCCTGGCGCCGACGCAGACCATCTTCGTGGACGATGTACCGGGTCACGTGACCGCCGCAGGTACGGTGGGCATGCACGCGATCGTGCACGTCAGCACGCCGGAGACCATGGCCGCGGTAAACGCGTTGCTCGGGGGCTGATCCGGTAAGCACACAGCCGGAAGACGATGGGGGTCGTCCAACTGGTTAAGGCACGAGCGTCCAAAGCGCCAAGCACACTCGCAAGCCTCGTCGGCATCGGACTGGTAGCCGCCGGATGCGGCACCGCGACCCATGCCCCGGCCGGCCCGGTCGCGCCCGTGCGGCAGCGCACCGCTACCCAGGAGGCCAGCCAGTCCGCGAGCCCGTCCTGCCGGCCGGGAGCGTCCGTGCCGGCAGGCTCATTCACATCCCAGCCAACCCTTAACGCGGTACGGTTCGCGTCGGCGTCGGACGGCTGGGTCGTCGGATCCGACCGGATCCTGTACACCGCGGACGGGGGCCAGCACTGGACAATCCAGCTCCGCACCAACCAGGCTGCAGGCCTCCGCGGCGTTGACTTCACCGACGCGAAGCACGGATGGGTCGTTGGAGCGACGCAGCTGCTCGCCACTACCGACGGCGGCGCGCATTGGCGGTCATTGCCCGAGCCTTGCCCCACGATCAGGACGGTGCACTTCGTCAACTCGCTGGACGGCTTCGCCGTGGCCCGCGGCCAGATGCCGAATCCGGCTCAGCCGCCGTATGTAGCCGGGCCACCGTCAGGCGGCGTGCTGCTGCGCACGACCGACGGCGGCCTGCACTGGCGCCGGCTAGCGGCTCCGCCTGATGTCCAGACGGTCTGCTTTGGCAACGAAAGCCGCGGCTGGCTCGGAGCCGGTGGCAATCTGTACGGCACCGTGAATTCGGGCCAGAGCTGGACGCTGGCCGTTCGCGGCCCGGGAAAGCCGAGCGGTCCGCCGACCTCGCACGCAATCGCCGACGTTCAGTGCGCGGGCCCAGGCGCGGCCTGGGCCGAGCTGACGGGACCCGGCGCTGGCCTCGGTCACGTCCCCCAGATCGGCTATCACACGTTCGGCAGCTCGTGGCGGCCGATCTTCGCTGAGCAGTACTTCCCGCATCCCGGCGCGCGCGTCCGGGCCGACGCGCCGAGCGTCTACCCAGGCCCCTTCAGCGCGATCAGCCCGTCACACGCGGCCTTCGTCGGCTGGTGCTCGGCGTGCACGATGCCAGCCAGCCCGCGCATGCTCGGCCCCGCACCGCTGGATATCGCGATGGACGGCGGCGCCACGCTGATCCACCGCGGCAGGGTCGCCGGCCTCACCGAGGCCACCGGCGCGTCGTTCCGCAGCGTCAGCGACGGCTGGGTGGTCGGCATCGGTCAGGGCAGCCGCGCCACGAGCATGATCATGCACACCACTAACGGCGGCCGCACCTGGCAGACGCAGTTCAGGATGGGTTCAGGCTGACAGGCCGAGTCCTGCCGCCAGGCGGCGGTAACCGTCGGTGGGGTCGGCGTCCTCGGCGGTTAGCAGCTGGACGCACACATGGTCGGCGCCCGCGGTTAGGTGGTCGGTGAGCTGCCCGGCCACCTGCGCCGGATCACCGCGGGCAACGAGCGCGTCGATCAGCGCGTCGCTACCGGGATCGGCCACGTCGGCCTCGTTCCAGCCGAGACGGCGCAGGTTCGAGGTGTAGTTGATCAGGCCGAGGTAAGGGCGCCGTACCCGGGGCCGCCCGATTGCCCTGGCGGCCTCGGCGTCGGCCTCCAGCACCGCCTTGTGCTCGGTGGCGATCAGCGGATCGGGCCCGATCAGCTCCCTTGCCTCGCGGGTATAGCCGACCGGCACCAGGTAGGGATGGGCGCCCGCGGTCCGCTCCGCGGCCAGTCGCAGCATCTTCGGGCCGAGGGCAGCCAGCACCATGCTCCCCCCGGGCACACCGTCGGCGGTCAGCGTGTCGACATACCTCGCGAGCGTGTCGTATGGCTTGTCGTACTGTCTGGTGGCCTCGCGGTGACCGGCGCCGACACCTAGCAGGAACCTGCCGGGATGGGCCGACTCGATCCTGTGGAACGACGCCGCAACCTGGTGCGGGTCGGCGGTCCACATGTTCACGATCCCCGTCGCCACGACCAGCGCGCTGGTCGCGCTTAGCAGCTCATCAACGACCGCGAGATCTCCGGCTGGCGAGCTGCCCAGCCACAGCGCCCCGAAGCCAAGCTGTTCCAGGCTCGCAGCCAGGCTCGGCGTCACCTGGGTGACGCCGAGCCAGACGCCGAACCGGCCGAGGTGTTCACGCCAGTGGTCTCTCATCGCACTGTGCACCCGAGTCTCCTTAATCTCCTTAGGTCAGTACCGGCGGCAGTCACGGTCTAGACGATAAGATCTCAGCGTTATCCGGTTCGCGGCGGTTGCGTAGGCATGACGGACGGGGACGGACATGACCGGCAGACGTATTCGGATGGTATCGGGGACTGGTTTAGCGGCCGGGTTGTTGCTGGTCGCCAGCTACCCGTTGTGGCGCGACTGGTGCCTGAACTGGGGCGCGACTCCCGATGAAGCTGTATCGCCGCTTCGTGGCGATGAGCTGCTGCCAGCCGCCGACCTGGTTACGACGAAGGCGATCTCGGTCGATGCGACACCGGACCGCATCTGGCCCTGGCTGTTGCAGATGGGCAGCGGTCGTGCCGGTACCTACACCTACGACTGGCTGGAGAACCTTTTCGGCCTGGACATGCACAGCGCCGAAGTCATCCTGCCGCAGTTCCAGGATCTCAAGGAAGGTGACGAATTTCCGATCGGCCATGCGACGCTGCGGATCGAGGCGCTGGAACCTGACAAGTTGCTGGTCACCAGGGTGCCTGAATGGCACTGGGTCCGCGTCTTCTGCCTGAACCCTGACGGCGCGATGACCAGGCTGGTGCTCAGGAACCGGATCGCGTACCCGGGAATGAACCGCGTGATGCAGATTCGCCACCGGGTGCTCAGCGAGCCCGGCGCCCTGGTGATGGAGAGGAAGATGCTACGCGGGATCAAGACCAGGGCCGAGGGCGATCCCGCCCGGGCATGGCCCGACTGGGATCTCGGCGACGCTATGGCTTCCTAGTCTGCTGCTCGCGGCGGTCAGTCGCTAACTCCGGTCAGCGCCATCCGCGGGTTGTCGGTCACGAAGCTTCGCACCTGCTCGGGATCCAGGCCCGCGGCGGTCAGCCTGGGCAGGAAATCTGTCAGCAGGTAGGCATAGCCTGGGCCGCCCGCGGCTCGCAGGTGATCTCGCAGGCAGACATCGTGCGAGAGCAGAATCTGCGCGCCGAATCCGGCCTTGACCAGGTCGAGCACGTAGTCGACTGCCCGGTCGGTGTCGTACGGCGACCCCGTGCCGATTGAGTCGAAGGATACGTAACACCCCTGCCGAACCAGCGCCAGGTGGTAGTCGGGGATCGGCACGCTGTCGGTGTGCCCGACGATCACGCGCCGCGGGTCGACGTCTTCCTCGGCCAGCAACTGCAGCTGCGCGGTACCCACCGGCCATCTGGCGGCGTGGGTGTTGATGGTCAGCCCCGTTCTCGCGTGGGCCCGGGCGGCAGCACGGAACGAGCGCTCCTCTGCGGCCGAGATGTAGCCGCGGTCGGCACCGATCTCGCCGATGATGCCCGCCCGGACGCCCGTGCCCGACACGCCCTCGGTGATGTCCCTGACGAGTTCCTCGGCGATCGCGTCCACCGCTGTACGGTCGAACCATGCGCGATCGAGATACGGATCCCGGTAGTGGCCGCAGCCCATCACGATCGAGATCCCGGTGGCCTCGGAGACCCTGCGGAGAGCGGCGGGGTCCCTGCCGATCTCATCGAGGGTGAGATCGACCAGGGTGCTGCCGCCGGCGGCCCGGAGCGTTCGCAGCTCCTCGCAGGCGAGGTGCTCGTCGTTCAGCAGACCGTTGCCTCGGTACTCGCTGACGAGGTCGATGAACACATGCTCGTGCGGGAGGACGACACCGAGCTGCTGCGCTGCGACCGGCCCTGTCACGGTCATGACGTCCATGTGTGGTTATTGTGCGGGATTGACATCCTCCCCATCCTTCAGGACGGGGATTCCAACTATGAGGCTAGGAACTCAAGTTGAGGTTCGCGGTTCATAGGCCCGGCACTCCGGTCGCCTCCCCGCGCATTCACCGCATGCCCTGCGGCGATGTTCCTGGCCGCGTTCACGTCAGCGTTGCAGGCGTATCCGCACGCGGTGCACCAGAAGCCGGCTTGGCTCTCGCGGCACTTCCGGTCCACGTGCCCGCACGCCGAGCAGCGCTGGCTCGTGTACGCGGGATTGATCTTCTGCACCCGGCGCGGTGCGTTGTCCTCCAGGCGGCGGACCAGCAACCCCCAGCCGGACCGGCTGATCTCCCGGTTGAGCCCGGCCTTAGCCGCCACGTTCTTACCGGGTTCGGCGGCAGTGCCCTTGGCCGAGCGGGTCATATCGCGGATATTCAGATCCTCTACCCGGATGACGTCGAATCTGCGGGCCAGGCTGGTGGAGGTCTTCTCGCACCAGTCCTTGCGCGCGTCCGCCTCACGGGCCTTGAGCCGGGCGATGGCATCCCTGGTCCTGCCTCTGCGGACCGACCCGCGCTTAGCCCTGGGCAGCTTGCGCTGCAACATGACCAGCCGGGCCTGGCGGCGCGGGCTGATCCGGGGGACAGCCAGCATCTCGCTCGTGGACAGCGCAGCGGACACCGCCACACCACGGTCCACCCCGACGATGCCGCCCGTACCAGGGCCGTCGACTACCGGCGGGATGACCGCGAAGGAGACGTGCCATCGTCCGGCCCGGTCGCGGGTGACCCGGAACGACTTCGCACCTTCAGGCACAGGCCTGGAAAGACGGAACCGCACCCATCCGCACTTGGGGACCAGGACGACGGCATTGCCGCGGTTCAGCCGGCGCACATGCTGCGGCTTCATCGCGATGATCCGGAATCCCTCATCGCGCTGGGCCTTGCGCCACCCGGGCTTACGGTGCGTGCCGTTGAAGAAATTCCGCATCGCCTGGTCATGATCACGAATGGCCTGTTGCTGCACGGTCACGCTGCCCGCACCCAGCCAAGGACTGGCTGCCCGCGCCTCGGTCAGCTGGGGGCACCGCTCAGCGAATCCCGGAGCGTGCTTGCGGCCGGGCCGCCAGTGCGACTGCTGCTCGACGCACAAGTTCCACACGTACCGGGCATCCGAGCAGTGCCGCAGCAGGACTGCCGCCTGCGCCGCGGTGGGCTCAAGCCGGTACCGGGACATGCGCCGACTATCTCACCGGCGCCTGACAACAGGCCCCGAATCCTCCTCGCCCCGAAAGGCGCGGGCTTCCTCTGGAGGTATTGGTGACCGAGACGACGGCCGGTGCCTGCCCATTCCGCGTTGACCGGCCGGTCATGCGGCAGCAGTGGCAGCAGCTGACGTTCCTGCACTGGGAGTTCGACCCGGCGGTGGTCAACCGGCTGCTCCCCTACTGGCTCCAGCCCGACCTGTTCGACGGCGCGGCGTGGGTTGGCCTCGTGCCATTCTTCATGCGCGTGGCCACGCGGAACGGCCGCGAGCTGAGGTGGGCATCCCGGTTCTGCGAGACCAACGTCAGGACCTATGTCCGCGATCAAACCGGGCGCACGGGCATCTGGTTCTTTTCGCTCGATGCCGCCAGGCTCGGCGCGGTCGCGGTCGCGCGGGCCACCTACAAGCTGCCGTACTTCTGGTCGCACATGCGGCTCACCGCGGCAGACGACCAGGTCAGCTACTACTGCCGGCGCAGGCTGCCTGGGCCGCGGTGGGCAACCAGCGGCGCCTCGATCGAGATCGGTGACCGCTACCAGCCACACCAATTGCAGGCCCGCGATCATTTCCTGACCGCCAGATGGATCCTGTTCACCATCTTCGACAGCAGGCCGACCATGGCCAGGGCCTGGCACGAGCCGTGGCCGTTGCACCGCGCGAAGGTTCGCCAGCTAGATGACCGCCTCGTCGCCGCGGCCGGCCTGCCGACACCACAGGACGAACCGCTGGTGCACTACTCGCCAGGCGTCGATGTCGCGATCGGCCGACCCGAGCCAGGGGATTAGAAACATGCAGCATGTCGAGGTGCGCGCGGGTTCCTACGCGGATTCCGTGACGCTGATGCAGGTTAGCGCGCAGGCGCAGAAGCTCGACGGGGTGCAGGCCGCGCTGGTGGCGATGGGCACCGAGCTGAACCTGGACCTGCTGGCCGGCCTGGGCCTGTCAGCGCCCCGCCAGGCCGGCCCGAACGACATGCTCGTCGCCATCGCCGCCGAGAACGGCGAGTCGCTGGCGAGCGCGCTCGCGGTGATCGACGCCGCGCTCAGCGCGCGGCCCGCCGAGCAGGCAGGCGGGCAAGCAGAGCAACCGCCGCGAACCACGCTGAGCGCGATCCGCCGGATCGGGCCTGGCCTGGCGCTGATCTCGGTTCCCGGTCAGCATGCGTTCCCCGAGGCCGTCGACGCGCTCGAGGCGGGCTGCGACGTAATGATCTTTTCCGACAATGTCCCTGTCGAGCAGGAGATCTGGCTCAAGGACCAGGCGGCCGCGCGTGACCTGCTCGTGCTGGGCCCGGACTGCGGCACGGCGATCGTAGGCGGGGTCGGGCTCGGGTTCTCGCACTCGGTGCCGGCAGGCCCGATCGGGATCGTGGCCGCGTCGGGTACCGGCGCGCAGCAGGTCATCTGCCTGCTCGACGCGGCTGGCGTCGGGGTCAGCGCTGTGCTCGGCGTAGGCGGGCGCGACCTGTCGGCAGCGGTCGGCGGCCGGTCGGCGCGTGCGGCGCTCGCGGCGCTGGATGCCGATCCAGGGACCGAGCTGATCGTGCTCCTGTCCAAGCCGCCGGCCGACCACGTCGCTGCCGAGCTCCGGCACTACGCGGCCGAGCTTTCGACGCCCGTCCAGTTCGCGCTGATCGGGCCCGGCCAGCCGGACCTTACTGCCGCGGCCGAGGCCGCGCTCGCAGCGCTGGGCACGGCCGTGCCCAGGTGGCAGGTGTGGCCGCCGGCCGAGGCTGGCGGTCAGCACTCAGGCGGGGCACTACGCGGCCTGTTCGCCGGCGGAACGCTCTGCGACGAGGCAATGGTCATCGCCGCCGAACGGCTTGGCCCGGTCTACTCGAATATCCCCCTCCGGCCAGAGTGGGAGCTGGATCCGGCTACGCCAGCCGCCGGGAACGTCATGATCGATTTCGGCGACGACACGCTGACCGCCGGGCGGCCGCACCCTATGATCGACCAGCGGCTGCGCCTTGACCGGCTGCTGGCCGAGGCGGCCGATCCTGACGTAGCGGTGATCCTGCTGGACGTCGTCCTTGGCCACGGCGCTCATCCGGACCCGGCCGCCGAGCTCGCGCCCGCGATCACGGCGGCGCTGGCGGGCCGCGAGTCCGGTGATCTCGCTGTAGTGGTCTCGCTGATCGGCGCCAGGCCCGACCCGCAAGGACTGACGGCACAGGCCAGAGCCCTGGCACACGCGGGCGCCCACGTGTTCGCGTCAAACGCGCACGCGGCCAGATTCGCCGCCCTGCTGGCCGGCCGGCAAAGCGCGCCATCCGACGAACCGATCGGAGGGGCGGAATGACGGACTTGCTGCGCCGCCCGCCGCACGTGATCGCCGCGGGCGTCGGTCTGTTCGCCGACGCCGCGGCGGCCCAGGCAGCCCAGGTCACCCGGGTCGACTGGGCGCCGCCGATGCCGGGTACTGAGGCCGGCCTGGCGGCCGTGCTGGCCGACCCCCGCCACTCGGCGGCCAATGCGCTCGCTGTCAAGCGCATGCTCGCGGTGCGGGCACAGCTTGTGGACGTGGTTCAGGCAGGTCCCGCCCTGGGGCTGCGGTCCGGTGAGTTCCTGCACGCGGGCCCGCCGATCAGCTGGGACCGGGCGTCGGGCCCTCTGCGCGGCGCGCTGATGGGGGCGGCGGTCTTTGAGGAACTGGTCAGCGACGCTGACCAGGCAGACCTGGCCACCGTTGCGCTTGAGCCTTGTCACCACCGCGGCGCGGTCGGGCCGATGGCAGGCGTGGTCTCCCCCTCGATGTGGGTGTTCGTGCTGGAGAACCCGGCCGACGGCAGGCGCGCGTACTGCTCGCTGAACGAGGGCCTCGGGAAGGTGCTGCGCTACGGCGCGTATTCCCCAGATGTGATCGAGCGGCTGCGCTGGATGTCAGGCCTGCTCGGCCCGCTGCTGCAGGCCGCGGTGCGCAGGCACGGGCCGGTGGACGTGACAGCGATCCTGACCCAGATGGTCCAGATGGGCGATGAGGCGCACAACAGGAACCGGGCGGGCACGCTCATGCTGCTGCGCGACCTGTTGCCTGCCATGGTCGAGTCGGGATTCGCGGCGAGCGACGTCGCGGAATCTGCCAGGTTCATCGCGGGGAACGATCACTTCTTCCTGAACTTGGCGATGCCGGCCTGCAAGCTGGCGCTGGACGCGGCGCGGGACATTCCGGGCTCGACCATGGTCGTGGCGATGGCGCGGAACGGCACCGATTTCGGGATCCAGGTCTCCGGCATGGGGAGCCAGTGGTTCACCGCTCCGGCCCTGGTGCCTGAGGGACTGTTCCTGGCCGGCTACGGGCCGCAAGACGCGAACCCGGACATCGGCGACTCGGCGATCACCGAGACCGGCGGCCTCGGCGGGTTCGCGATGGCCGCGGCCCCGGCGATCGTCAGGCTGGTCGGCGGGACAGCCGCATTGGCGCTGGCCGCGACCCGGCGGATGTATGAGATCACCCTTGCCGAGCACCCGCTGTTCGCCGTGCCCGCGCTGGAGTTCCGCGGCACCCCGGTGGGCATAGACGTCACCCTGGTCGCCAGGACGCAGATCCTGCCGCAGATCAACACCGGCATGGCGGGCAAGGTGGCTGGTACCGGTCAGGTGGGCGCCGGGCTGGTGACTCCGCCGGCCGAGGTGTTCCCGCTGGCCCTGAATGCGCTCGCCGAGAGCGCTCAGGCGACCTCGGGCTGACAAGAGCGCGCGCTAGCTGACCGTCAGAACCGCGGCGCCGGTTACCCGGTCATCTGCCAGGTCGGTCAGCGCCTGGTCGGCCTGCTCCAGCGGATACGGCGTCACCGTCACCTTGAGCCTGAGCCGCTCGGCTAGCCGCAGGAACTCCTCGGCGTCGCCCCGCGTGTTCGAGGTCACGCTGCGCAGCGTCCGCTCCTGGAACAGCTCGCGTTCGTAGTTCAGGGCAGGGATGTCGGTCAGGTAGATGCCGGCGATCGCGCACGTGCCGCCGCGGTCCAGGTTGCGCAGCGCGGGCGGGACCACGGTCCCGACCGGCGCGAACACGATCGCCGAGTCCAGCGGCTCTGGCGAGGGGTCGAACGAGTCCTGAGCTGAGGCCGCGCCGAGTTCCAGCGCGAGGTCGCGCGCCGCCTGCGCCCTGGTGAAAACGTGTACCGCCGCGCCGCTCGCCATTGCGACCTGCGCTGCCAGGTGTGCGGAACCGCCGAACCCGTAGATCCCAAGACGCCCGCCCGGAGGCAGTTCGGCTCGCTTCAGCGCCCGGTATCCGATGATCCCGGCGCACAGCAGCGGTGCGAGTTCGGCGTCGCTGAAGCCCGACGGCAGCGGATGCACGTACGCGTCGGCCGCGACGACGTAGTCCGCGTATCCGCCATCGCGGTCCCATCCCGTGTAGACCGACCGGGGGCACAGGTTCTCGCTCCCGCGGCGGCAGTACCGGCACGAACCATCCGTGCCAGCCAGCCAGGCCACGCCGACCCGGTCGCCCACGGTGAATCTGGTGGTTCCCGGCCCGGCCTCGATGACCTCGCCGACCACCTCGTGCCCCGGCGTAGTGTCCGGCCGTTTCGGCGGCAGGTCGCCCTCGGCCAGGTGCAGGTCGGTGCGGCAGACGCCGCAGCGCAGCACCCGGATCAGCAGCTCGCCCGTGCCTGGTTCGGGTACCGGCCGGTCGAGCAGGACCAGCGGCTTTGAGGACATCGGTCCCGGTTCATGGACTGCCCACGCGCGCATCTGACCAGCATAGGCGGGCGGTGCAGGAGGCGAGCAGCGGGCGCGGAGCAGCCCGGACGTGATGTCATAGCGACATGAGTCGTCCGCTGCTGAACCGCAATCTCGCTGGCCTCGGTACCACAATCTTCGCGGAGATGTCCGAACTCGCGGTCGCGACCGGTTCGGTCAACCTCGGCCAGGGCTTCCCGGACACCGATGGTCCGCACGTGATCGCCCAGGCGGCAGCCGATGCGATCATGAGCGGTCGCGGGAACCAGTACCCGCCGGGCGCCGGCATCGCCGAGTTGCGGACGGCGATCGCCATCCACCAGCGCCGGTTCTACGACCTCGCCGTCGACCCGGACTCCGAGGTCCTGGTCACCGCGGGCGCGACCGAGGCCATCGCCGCCTCGCTGCTCGCGCTGGTGGAGCCGGGCGATGAGGTGATCGCGTTCGAGCCGTACTACGACTCCTACGCCGCGTGCATCGCGATGGCGGGCGGGGTGCGCGTGCCGGTCACGCTCCGTGCGCCAGATTTCCGCCCCGACCTGGACGCGCTCAGGGGAGCGATTACCGACCGCACCAGGCTGATCCTGCTCAACTCCCCGCACAACCCGACCGGCTCCGTTTTCACCCGCGATGAGCTGACCGCGATCGCCGAGCTGGCTGTCGCGCACGACCTCCTGGTGATCAGCGACGAGGTCTACGAGCACATGGTGTTCTTCGGCGAGCACGTCCCGATCGCGTCGCTGCCTGGCATGCGTGAACGAACCGTGACCATCAGCTCGGCGGCCAAGACGTTCTCATTCACCGGCTGGAAGATCGGCTGGATCACGGCGACCAGCGATCTCGTCACCGCCGTTCGGACCGTTAAGCAGTTCCTGACGTTCGTCAGCGGCGGGCCGTTCCAGTACGCCATTGCGGAGGCGCTTGCGCTGCCCGATGACTACTTCAGCTCGGTCTCCGGCGGGCTGGCGGCCAGGCGAGAGCTGATGGTGGACGGGCTCGCGGCAGCGGGCTTCGAGGTGTACCGCCCGGCCGGAACGTACTTCATTACGACCGACATCAGGCCGTTCGGCGAGGTGAGCGGTCTGGAGTTCTGCAGAAAGCTGCCGTATAAGGCCGGCGTGGTGGCGATCCCCAGTTCGGTGTTCTACGACAACGCCGGCGAAGGACAGTTCCACGTGCGGTTTGCGTTTTGCAAGAAAGAAGAGGTCCTGAAAGAGGCGCTGAACAGGCTCAGCGCGCTCCGTCCCGGCTAAGCATCAATGGTGTCGCCCGCCAGATCTCGGCACCGCTAACCCGGTAATCCGAACCGCTCATGGGGCTGGCCCGTGATGAGCAGCGTGGACCTGTCAGGCGGCGCGCGGGGCATCGCGAACACAATCTCGCGCACATCTCAGCTTCGTTATCAGTGCGTAACCGCCAGGCATTGGTACCGCGTGACATGGGCTGGCGCGTCCGGTTAGCATGCCGTCACAGCCGAAAGCGGTTTCCGTCATTTCGGTATGCCGACGTCATCGGCCGTGTTGCCGCACTATGACGTCTTCACTGGTCAGTGATCTGACCATGCGGAGGGGAGTCGGATTGACCGACATGTCATGGGAGCACGCCGCCGAGGCACGGGCGGCGCTCAACGCCATCGTCACCGACCCTGAGCACGGGGTGCCCGCGCTGTCGAGCCCGCAGACGATGTCGAACCTCCTCAAGGACCTGTTGCCGGACGCGCCGCGAGAGAAGAGCATCCTTGTCGCGGCGGCGGAGGCCGGGCTTGCCAACAACCTGCGCCAGCACGTCGATCAGGGAATGGATCCGAACACCGCGATACGGCTGGCAGCTTCGTCATTTTCCGCAACAACACCATTCACCCCCGAGGCATGTTCCTGGGTGACAGGCGAAATCGCTACCGCCCTGGGCATCAGCCACGGCGGTCAGTCAGGCGGCGGCGCCGGTTCGGGCTTCGACCGGGGCCCGCAGGGAATGCCGACTCAGATCGCGCCGATCCCAGGCGGAGGTTACGCGCCGGGCCAGCAGCCCACCCAGGCCCCCGGCCAGGGCGGCGCATACGCGGGCGGGCGGCCCACGGCGCCCGGGCCGTGGCAGGGCGGTGCCGGACAGGTTGGGGCAGGTCAGGCCGGCGCCGGCGGCTACGGCCAGCCGGGACAGCCTGGACAGCCTGGCCAGCCGGGCGGCTACGGCGGCCCGCTGGGCGGCGGCCAGCCTGGTCAGCCGGGCGGCGGCGGAGGCTGGCAGGGCGGAGGCTACGGCGGCCAGCCTGCCCAGCCAGGCGGCTACGGCGGCCAGCCAGGACAGCCCGGCGGGGGCTGGCAGGGCGGCTACGCTCAGCCGGGCATCGCTCAGCCGGGCATCGCTCAGCCCGGCGGGTACGGTCAGCCAGGCCAGCCGGGGTATGGCCCAGGCGCTCCGACCGGACCGATGATGCCGGGCGGCCCAGGCGGCCCGATCAGACCACGAGGCAACAGGCGCGGCCTGTGGATCGGCGGCGGCATCGCGGCGGTTGTCGTGGTCGCGGTCGTGATCGCCGCGAGCCTGGCCGGCGGCAGCAGCGGCGGGGGCGGCGGGGGCGGCGGCACCCACCACACGACGCACTCGGCGAGTCCGTCCGTCAGCCCGTCGACGTCGGCGAGCCCGGTCGCCGCGCCGCACCCGCCAGGCACCGATTCGCTGGTGTCGATCATGAACCCGGTGGGGCTCAGCCCGGTCGGACAGAACTGCATTCCGTCCAAGTACTTCGGGCTCGATCCTGCGACGCTTGACAACCACTTGTTCTGCCCGAAAACCACCCACGCCCACATCGTGGTCTGGGGCTATCAGTTCGACAGTTCCGCTGACTATCAAAAGGGCCTCGCTCACATCAATCGCTACGTGGGCTTTGACCAGGTCACCCCCAGCGCGCACTGTCCCCCGTCGTCAGGCTCGACCGAAGGCAAGGTCGGCTGGCACGCCAATCACAACGCCAAGTACAAGTCCAAGTCAGGCCAGGACATCGAGTGCCTGATCGACGCGAAGGAACCGGTGCTGATCTGGACGATGCCGACGCAGGATGTCTTCTTCATCGGCGAGTACAAGATCAAGGGCAGTTCAATGCAGACCATGATCAAGTGGTGGGAGACCCTGGACTATGGGGCGTGAACTAGCCGGGCCCGGCCCGCGCAGGCCCGCCAGGTCGGCGGGGTTCTGGACGGCGCGCGCGGAACCCTGATGACCGAGACGCTGATGCCAGGCGGCGGGGTGGCGCGGCGCCCGTTGCACTTCATCGTGATGGCCGATTGCTCGGGCTCGATGAAGGGCGAGAAGATGCAGGCCCTGAACTATGCGCTCAGATCCATGCTGCCGCACCTCGTCGACTGGGAGCGCGATCAGCTGCAGGCCCAACTGCTGATCAGGATCCTGTCGTTCGCGTCGGCGCCGCATTGGTTCGTCGCCGACCCCATGCCCGTGGCGCAGCTCAGCGCGCACTGGCGGAACCTCGAGTACATGCCGATGGGCAGGACCAACATGGGCCCGGCCTTCCGCGCGGTCGCCGATGTGCTCGCCCCCGACCAGCTGGAACGCCGCGCGCTCCGGCCCGCCATCCTGCTTGTGACCGACGGATTGCCCACCGATCCGCCTGGCGGCTTCGAATCGGGGCTCGCCGCGCTGCTGGAGATGGCGGCAGGAAGGTCAGCGCTGCGGCTGGCGGTCGCGATCGGCCGGGATGCCAACTCTGAGCCGCTCGACCGGTTCCGCAGCCCTGAGGTCCCTGTCCTGGTCGCGGACGGCACGGACGAGATCGCCGACCGGCTCGTGACGGCCTCGATCGCGGTTGGCCGGATGTCAGAGATCGGAGCCAATCGCAACGCGCTCGCCGAGCAGCTCAACATCGCCGAGCCGGCCAGGCGATCCGAGCCACAGGTGCCCACCGGCCAGGCCAGTCAGGCCGATTACTTTGAGGACATCTTGTGACCAGCTCGCCCGCGGCGGCTCATGTCGATCCGCCCGGGCGCACGCCGGGCTGGATCGTCCTGACCGCGTCAGAGCGCGGCGCGTCCCACGTTGCCGGCAAATCGCCGAACCAGGATGCGGTCGCGACCGAGCGGGCTGGTGCGGCCGGCGTGGTCGCCGCGGTCGCTGACGGACATGGCCATCCCCGGCACCTGCGCAGCGCCCGCGGCTCCAGGCTCGCCGTCAAGATCGGGTGCGAGACCGCACAAGAACTCGCGGACCGCCTTGAGTCCGCAGATGGGCTATTCGCGCAACGGGACGCAGGCGGAACTGGCGCAGCCACAGCCGAACAGATCACGAAGCTGGCCGAGGAATTCCTCGTCCCCACGATCATCAGCCGATGGCGCGAGGCCGTGCTCGCCGATGTGAAGGCCGATCCGTTCACCGAGGCCGAGCAGATGCACCGCCACCCCGGCGATGACGCCACCATCGCCTACGGCTCCACGCTGCTGCTGGCGATGGTGCTGCACGGCTGGCTGATCCTGGCCCAGATCGGCGACGGCGACGTCGTCGGCGTCCGCGAGGATGGCCGTGCGATCGAACCGGTTCCCGCCGACCCGCAGCTGGACGGGCTGGTCACGACCAGCTTGTGCGGATCCGATCCGCGGGCCGACTTCCGGGTGGCCGCCGTCGAGACCGAGCAGAGCCAGCTTGCCGCCCTGCTGCTCGCGACCGACGGCTACGGCAACGCCCAGGTAGTGGAGAAATGGCCGAGCGCGTTCAGCGGGGACCTGGCCAGGATGCTCAGGGACCGGGATGTGAACTGGCTGGCCAGCCAGCTGCCGTCCTGGGCCGCGCGATGCGCTTCGTCGGACGGCAGCGCCGACGACACGACGGTGGCCCTGCTGCTCTCGCCCGCGATGGCCGCCAGAAACGCAGGCGGCAACCAGAGCGGTGACGGCTCTGAGGAGACCACGATCCCGGCGGTCCCGCATGCCGACACCGTCCCGGTGCAGCTGCCTGACAATCCGCCACCTGAACCTGCCAGATTCCGGCAGCTCGCCCATCGCGCCGCTCGCGAGCCGATCATACTCGAGCGCTCGACGCCGAAGCGTAAGTCCGGCGGGCACTCAGAAACCCATGAGCCAACAACAACGGAGATACCCAAGCTGACTCAGGGCATCGATGGCGCCGAACGCGAAGAACAGGGCCGGGTTCACGCCGCAGGCGGCGGCGCTGGCGACGATCCGCCGACGACCGACTGGCTGCCACCGGGGGCCGGTGCCCGATGAGTCAGCAGATCTCCCTGCAGGGCAGGACGCTGCGCATGTTGCGGGCGGGCACCGCGGTGACGGTCGGCGAGCGGCTCGGCGAGGGCGGCCAGGGCGTCGTGCACTCGGTGACCATCGGCGGCGCTGCCTACGCGGTCAAGTGGTACCGGTACGTGCCCTCTGGCGAGCTGCGAAAGTCGATCGCGGCACTGGTCGAACGCGGCCGGCCGCATCGCGACTTCATCTGGCCGATCGATCTGGTGGTGAGCGACGAGCTGTCCGGGTTCGGCTACGTGATGCCGCGCCTTGAGCCGCGATTCTATTCCTTCGCCCAGCTCGTGTCGCGATCCGACCAGCCGCCATTCCGCGTTGTCACCATGATCGGGCGGCACCTGGTGACGGCCTTCGAGGCGCTGCACTCGGCTGGGCTGTGCTACCGGGACATCAGCTTCGGCAACCTGTGGGTCGACGCGGAGGCGTCGGAGGTCGCGATCATCGACAACGACAACGTCGGCCTGGACGGCGGCGAGGTCTTCGTCTGGGGAACGCTGCGGTTCATGGCCCCCGAGGTGGTGCGGCGGGAGGCGCCCCCGTCGAGCCTCACCGACCTGCATTCGCTGGCGGTGTTCTTGTTCTACTTGTTTATGCACGGCCACCCGCTGGAAGGCGTGAAGACCGACGAGTCGTATTCGTGGGCCGACTCCAGCCACCGTTCGGAGACCGATCTGGCGCTGCGCCATTTCGGCACCGAGCCGGTGTTCATCTTCGATCCTGACGACCATTCCAACCCGCCGCGGCCTGGCGATCCTGTCAGCATCTGGTGGCGGCTGTACCCGAAGTTCTTCCGGACCGTCTTCGAGCGGGCATTCACCTCGGGCTTGCGCGACCCATCGGGGCTCGGTCGGGTCGCCGAGGGCGTCTGGCGGCGAGCGCTGGTCAGGCTTGCGGACTGTGTCTCGGTCTGCTCGTGCCAGGCCTCGGTGTTCTACGACCCTGACGACCCTGGCCTGCGTTGCTGGAACTGCAACCAGATACCGCCGAGGCCCAAGCTGATGGAACTGCCAGGCGGCACGATCGCGCTAACCCAGGGCGCCGTCGTCACACCGCACCACCTGAGCCGCAACCGCGATCACGACACCGTGCTCGCGGCGGTCGAGAACCATCCGGCGCGTCCGGGTGAACTCGTGCTGCGCAATGTCAGCACGAAGGCATGGACGATGACCCCGGTAGGAGAGACCGCCAAGACCGTCGATCCGCAGCGCCGGCTTGGCATCCGGCCGATGACGATTGACTTCGGGTCCGCCCATGGCAGGATCGTGAGCTAGATGACCCGGAAAGGGCACCGCGGATGAGCACACTACAGGTCACCTTTAATGGTCAGAACTTCACATTTGCCCCCGGGACCATTGTCAGGATCGGCCGGAGCTCAGAGAACGACATTGTGGTCAATGAACCCACGGTGTCCCGCAGGCACGGACAGCTCTCGTGGGAAGCCTCGGGCTGGGTCTGGCGCAACTCCGGCCAGGCGCCGACCTTCCTGGCCGGCCAGCCGGTTGCCCAGTTCGCGGTAGGCCAGCAGGTAGACATCAACCTCGCCTCGCCGCAGGGCCCGGCGCTGCGCCTGGCAACCGATGCCAACTACGGAACGGGCGGGCCAGGAGGAACCGAGCTCGCGGGCGCGGGCGCCGCGGGCCACACGAACGTCGCGGGTGTGCCCGGCGCTGGCGGGAGCGCAGGCGGCGTAGCCGGGAGCGCAGGCGGCGGGGCCGCGGGCGGAGCCAGTGCTGCCGCTGCCGCAGCCGGAGCAGCAGGGGCCGCTGCCAGCCCGACTGGAGCCGAGGCCGGCACACCGGGCGGATACGCATCCTCGCCGCAGGATTATGCCGCCCAGCAGAACTATGCGCAGCAGGGATACGCGAGTGCTCCAGGTGCCCAGCCCGGATACGCCGATCCTTCTCAGGGCCAGCAGGGTCAGGGGTACCAGGCCCAGGGCTACCCGGGACAGAGTTATCAAGGACAGGGTTACGCAGGACAGGGTTACCAGGGCCAAGCCGGCGCCCCGCCTCCAGGGATGCCGGGATACCCCGGATACCAAGCTGGCGCCGACTATCAAGGCGGGGCCGGCTACCCAGGCGGTGCCGGTGCTCCCGGTTACCAGGGCGGCCCGGCAATGCCAGCGCAGCCCGGAATCCCGCTGTCCCAGCTGGACATGGGCTCGTTCTTCGAGACCCTCATCCCGGTCAAGAGCTGGCTGCACGACCGCGGCTGGCGGCAGGGCCTGCGGCTGCTCATCATCCCGTATGCGCTGCTGCCCCTGATCTTCCTGCAGATCTTCTCTACGTCCAACTCGCTCAGCTCGCCCGGCTGGGCATACAGCCTGTACGTCGCTCCGCTCTGGCTGCTGACGTTCTGGTACCTAATCAGGCCGCCGCAGATCGGCAAGCTCGAGGTCGTCATCGGCATCGGCATCGTGATCTGGACGATCGTCTGGCTGCATGTGGTCACGATTTACGTCAACGACCACTTCGCCGATACGCACAGCATTGGCGGATCACTTGTCGTCGGATACAACGAGGAAATCACCAAGGCGCTGCCCGTCCTGATCGCCGCGATCTTGGTATTGCAGATCAGGAAGCAGAAGCTCGATCCGCGCACCTGGTTCCTGATGGGGACGGTGGCCGGCCTGACCTTCGGCATCGTCGAGCAATCGATCTACACCCCGGCCGCGCTTATCGGGATCCACGGTGCGCACTCCATCAGCGAAGCCGATGTCGGCGTGCTGTCGTTCGCGTTCCGCGTGTTCGTCGACGGATTCCAGCACGCGGTCTGGGCCGGAGTCTCAGGCTTCTTCATCGGGATAGCGATCAACTACCGCCGGCGCAGGATCCCGCTGCTGCTGCTCGGCATCAGCATCCCGGCGATCTTGCACGCGCTGAACGACTACACACTGACCGTCTTCAGCACCGTGTGGGTCGGCGTCCTCGTCCAGGCCCTGTCGCTGCTCCTCTTCCTCGGCTACACGCTGTCTGCCTCGACCATCGAACGCCGGGTTCGCAGGAACCCGAACTTCCGCGGTCAGTCGATCATGATGGAGCGGTTCAGCCAGCCTGAACAGGCGCCAAGTCCGTGAGCACTGGCGGCTGTCTCGCTCCCTGGACAGCCGCTAGTCCGCGATCAGCGGTCCGACCACCTCGGCGAATTTCAGCAGGTGGACGTTGCCCACGAAGTACTCCCTGACGTGCTCTTTGCCGGCCGCGCCCATTCGATCGGCCTCGTCAGGATGTGCGAGCAGCCATCTGACGTCGTCACCGAAAGCCGCCAGGTCCTTCGGGTCGGGCAGCAGAATCCCGGTGCCCGGGGCGATCTGATCGACGATCCCGCCGACGGCCGAGCCGATCACCGGACGGCCCTTCCACATGCCCTCCGCCACTGTCAGGCCGAATCCCTCCGCGAGGCTCTTCTGCGCGATCACCGTGGCGCGCCGCTGGATCGCGTTTACCATGGCCGCGTTCTCCTCGACGTCGTCGAGCGGCAACGTCACGAGCAGCACCCGCTCCCTGGCCTCTCTAGGCAACTGATGCCACCGCTCGCGGCACTCGGCGAAGACCATCGCGCCCTCCGGATCGTCGGCGACCTCGCCCACCGACGGCCCGGCCAGGATCAGGTAAGTATCTGGCTCAGGCAGCACGTACTTGGCGAACCCGTCCATGACGCCCGTCATGTCCTTCAGCCTGTCCCACCGCGACACCTGGGCCAACACCTTGTCGGCCGGGCGCGGCCTGCCCTCCTCGGTAACCATCGCTGGGCGCCTGACAACCCCGCGGGAACCGTCGCTGCGCGGGAAATGGCCCTTATGCCCTGCTCCTGGGTCGTCCGACACTCCAATGGTGGCGAGGATGGCCCGGATGTCGGCGGGCTCAAGGTCAACGTTCTTGGGCGAGTACGGGTCGATCGACGGCTGGATCACCCATATCCGGGCTCGCGGCACCCACAGCGGCGCGAACTGCTTCCTGGTGAAGACGTAGCCGTGGGCCAAGGCCAGATAGGGCCGGAGGAATTCCCACGCGGCGCGGGAGGTGTCGTTCTGCTCGTCGATGCCGACATGGCACCGCCACACCACCTTGACCCCTGCCCTGCTCAGGGCCTCGGTCATGCCGGCGGTCTGCGGGTCGTGCAGGATCGCGATGTCGCCGCGTTTGACCTGGGTCAGCAGTTCACTGACATTGGCCGCGAGTACCTCTTCGTAGTGCCGGGCATCGGCAGCATCGAGCGGTCCTGACGGTCCGAGAACGCCGTGCAGTTGATTGTGGAGCCGCTTGGTGATGGCAAAGAACGCGGGATCTCCGGTGATCGTATCCCACCGGATCCGGATCCCGGTGTCCGCGACATAGCCGACGAGAACCTGGAGCATCTCCGCGACCCCGCCACCAACCGCGGTGGAGTTGATGTTCCAGATCGTGCGGTCTCCGAGTTCGTTCCGCAGCCTCTTCGCGACCGAGGTGAGCTGTTCGTAGCGTTCCCGGCCGATCACCGGCTCGAGCCTCTCGATCGGCAGCGTCCGAACGGGGACCTCATGCACCAGGGTCATATCACCATCATTCGGCACGACGACCGCTAGCACGCAGACTGGGGTCGGCCTGGACGGTAATTGCCTAGGTCAGCGTCGGATCTGTCACGAAGTCGATCAGCTCCTCCACCCGCCCGAGAAAGGCGGGCTCGAGGTCGTTGAAGCTTCTGGCGGCGCGCAGGATCCGCTGCCACGCGGCCACCGTGTCGTCGGGCCAGCCGATGGCGCGGAGCACGCCGTCCTTCCACGGCGTGCCCCGGGGAACCTCTGGCCAAGCCCTGATTCCGAGCACGGAGGGCTTCACAGCGGCCCAGACGTCGACGAACGGATGTCCCACCACGAGCACGTGCGGCGAGCGCACCTGCGCGGCGATGCGGCTTTCCTTCGAACCGTCTATGAAGTGATCAACAAGGACGCCAAGCCGACGGCCCGGGCCCGGCCCGAACTCATTGACGATCGCCGCAAGGTCGTCGATGCCGCCGAGGAACTCGACCACGACGCCGACATCCCGCAGATCGTCGCCCCAGATCTTCTCGACCAGCTCAGCGTCCTGGCGGCCTTCCACGTAGATCCGGCTCGCTCGTGCGACCCTGGCCCGGCTCGCGGGGGCGGCAACCGAGCCTGAAGCCGTCCGGGCCGCTCGTGCGGAGTCCGCGGCCTGCGGCGCCGGCCTGGTCAGCGTGACCGGATTGCCCTCGAGCAGGAACCCGCCCGGCCCGAACGGGAACGCCCGCTGCCTGCCGTACCTATCCTCTAGAAGGACCGCGTCCTTCTCCCAGCCGACGACCGCGCCGCAGAACTCCGCCGCCCGGTCCTCGACAACGAGCCCGAGCTCAACCTCGACGACGGGATATGCCGGGCGTTGCCGCGACGCCGCGGCGAGAACATCGGCCCCGTATCGCTTGCTCCGCACCGGTTGCCGTTGCCCGCCGCTCAGCGGTGCACGACCGCGGTGTCGTGGCAGAAGTGCACCCGAGCCGGATCCGATGACTTGATCCTGCCGAGCGAGTTCCGCCATGCGACCGGATCAGCAGCCTGGCCGGGCGGAAGCTCCTCGTCGGCGAGGACCTCGGCGCCGCCGAACTGCACGGTGGTGTACGCGGCGTCCCCGATCAGCACGTCGACCGACCCGTCCTGCCCGGTGACGAGCACCGACTGGTGGCCGGACGTGTGCCCTGGGGTGGTGATCACGCGAACACCGGACACGATCTCGGCGTCGCCGTCGAGCAACTCGAACGGCGCGTTCATGAAACCGAACCAGTCGAAGAGCTCGCGCGCCTCGACCTTGGCGCGCTCGTATTCGGTCCGCTGCACGTAGTAGGGCGCGTGCGAGAAGACCGCGTTCTGACCGCAGTGGTCAAAGTGCAGGTGGGTGTTGATGACCAGGTCGATGTCGGCCGGGCTCATGTCGATGTCGGCGAGCGCGTCCGCCGCGGTCCGGTTGACCACCCGCCAGTCAGAGAGCACCTCGTCCGAGCCGCCGACGCCGGTGTCGACAAGCAGCGCTCCACCCGGATGAGTGACGACGAACCCGTGCACCGGCCACCGTTCGCCGATGACCGTCAGCTCCGCCAGGTGCAGCCGCGTGACCTCTATCATGATCATCCCCTTGAGCGCCGCATCCGCGGTCTACGCCGGCCGGCTCCTGCCGACCCGCTCCAGTTTTTCATGATCACGGATGATTTTCGCCGATGCAGGCCCAAGCCACGCCGACCGTGCCGACCTCAGCGAGCTAGAGGCGACCGAGCGCTGCAAGAATCCGCTGTTCGGAGACCCGGCCCGCGGCGCCGATGGAGGGCGCGAACAGGCTGACCCGAAGTTCCTCGATCATCCAGCGGATCGCCTGAACATCGGGCCTGTACTGCGCGTCGGGTCCGAGCTTGGCCAGCGCGTCGTCATAGTCATCGGCCACGCGCCGGACGACCTGTGTCCTGCCTGCGTCCCTGTGCAAGTCAGCTGGCGCCTTCTCCAGCCGGTGCGTCATGGCGCGCAGGTACCTTTCCAGATCGGTGAGCCTGCGCGCACCGACCTCGGCGATGAACCCGCGGTGAATCAGCCCGGCAAACTGCTGACGCATGTCGGCGACAGCGGCGGCCATCGGCGCGCCCTTCGCGCTGTCCAGGCCTACCTCGACCTTGTGCGCCTCGCCGAGCACGCGGGCGACGACGCTGACCACCTCGGCGGTCCTCGCCCGCAGCGACAATCGTGCTGCCTCGACCAGCCCGGCGAACACGTCGGCGTCCCAGGCCGGCCCGCCATCTTGGGAAATGATCTCGTCGGCTGCGCAGGCAGCGCAGTCATCAACGAGCTCACCGGCATTGCGGTATGGGTGCCGGCTCATAGCCAGTTTGGCGCTGGTCGGCAGTCGGCTCGCGACGGAGCGCGCACCCGATGGGACCTGGAGGAGTAGCAACCGCCGGTTCCCCTTCCGCATCTCGGCGGCTGCCTGCTCGGGCGTTTCAAACAGCGCGATCTCGACCGAGTCGCCGGCGTCGCGCAGCGCCGGATACGCGCGCACCTGCCCGTGGCTGAACACACGCGGCAGCGCGCCGAAGTCCCACAAGGTGATGCCCGTTCTGGTGAGTTCGCCGGCCGCGGCGGTCAGGCGTTCCTGCAGCCGGGCCCGCAGTTCGCGGCGCAGCTGACCGAGGTCCTTGCCCGAGGCCAGCACCTGGCCGTCGTCGGTGACGCGGAAGGTGAGCCGCAGGTGCGGCGGGAGTTTGGCGAGATCAAAGGCGTCGTCAGGAACGCTGACGCCGCCGAGCCTGCCCAGCTCCGCGCTCAGCTGATCCAGCAGTTCACCGCGGCCTTGATCGAGCCTGGAAAGCACGTCCCTGGCTACGTCAGGGGCAGGCACGAACCTGGTGCGCAGCTGCTTTGGCAGCGTCCTGATCAGCTCGGTCACGAGCTCTTGCCGCAGCCCGGGCACGTTCCAGGAGAACTCGTCGGCGCTCACCTGGTTCAGAGCAGCGAGCGGGATGTCAGCGGTCACGCCGTCGCCGGCTTCGCCGGGCGCGAGCTCATACGACAGCGCCAGGCCGCCCCAGCTGGTCGGGTAGTCCTCCGCGGTGACCTCATCGGCGGCCGGACCGGCCAGGTCGGCCTCGGTCAGCGTCAGCAGATCGGGCTCGGCCTGCCTAACCCGCTTCCACCACGAGTCGAAGTGGCGCGCCGACGTGACCTCCGCCGGGATGCGCCGGTCGTAGAACGCAATCAACGTGGCATCGTCTGCGACGATGCCGCGCCTGCGCGCCCTTAGTTCCAACTCCTCTGCCTCGGCCAGCAGCTGGCGGTTGCGGTGAAAGAACTTATGGTGCGTCTGCCAATCGCCCTCGACGAGCCCATGGGAAATGAACAGCTCGCGGGCCAGAACCGGGTCGATGCCGCTCAGCGTGACGCGGCGGCGGGCCACCAGCGGCAGGCCGTAGAGGCTGACGCGCTCGAACGCCATGGCCGCACCACGCCGGCCGTCCCAGTGCGGCTCGCTGTACTCGCGCTTGATCAGGTGCGCTGCCAGCGGTTCTGCCCACTCGGGCTCAATTTTGGCCGTTACCCGGGCCCAGAGCCTGGACGTCTCCACCAGTTCGGCCGCGACCACCCATTGCGGCGGCTTCCGCGCCAGCACCGAGTCGGGGAAGATCGCGAATCGTGCGCTCCTTGCTCCCAGGAACTCCGCGGGTCCGCGCCTTCTTTCTCCGCTCGCGATGTCTCGCATCCCGATGTGCGACAGCAGGCCGGCCAGCAGCGATCTGTGGACGCGCTCCGCGAGGTCGTCAGGTATCCGGCCGGAAACCTCGCTTCCCGGCTTGGCCGCGAGCTGCGCGACGTGCGCTGTCGGGCCGCCATGGGCAGGCTCTGTGGCTGCGGAGGCCGTCGCGACCACCGGCGTCCGGTCAGGGCCGACCGTGATGCCGAGTTCCCTGGCAGCCTGGCGGAGCTGGCCGTAGACGTCCTGCCACTCGCGGACACGCAGATAATGCAGGTACTCGCGGCGGCACATCCGGCGGAACGCCGATCCCGACAGCTCCCGCTGCTGGTCACGCAGGTAGTCCCAGAGATTCAGCAGCGACAGGAAGTCCGAGCCGGGCTCAGCGAACCGCGCGTGTTGCACATCGGCCGCATCGCGGGAGTCGGCTGGCCGCTCACGCGGGTCCTGGATCGACAGGGCGGCCGCGATTATCAAGACCTCGCGAGCGCAGTCGTTCCCGCCGGCCTCGATGATCATCCGGCCGAGCCGCGGGTCAACCGGCAGCCTGGCCAGCTTCTTGCCGATGCCGGTCAGGCTCTTGGCGCCCTTACCTTCGGGCCGGACGGCACCAAGCTCAGACAGCAACCGCACGCCGTCGGTCACCTGGCGGGTGTCGGGCGGATCGATGAACGGGAATCCTGCCACTTCACCGAGATCCAGCGCGGCCATCTGCAGGATGACCGATGCCAGGTTCGTGCGCAGGATCTCCGGATCGGTGAACTCCGGGCGAGATCCGAAGTCCTCCTCGCTGTACAGGCGGATGCAGATGCCGTCCGAGGTGCGGCCGCAGCGGCCCATACGCTGGTTCGCCGACGCCTGCGAGATCGGCTCGATCGGCAGCCGCTGCACCTTCGTGCGGTTGCTGTACCGGGAGATCCGCGCCGTGCCGGGGTCGATCACATATTTGATGCCAGGGACGGTCAGCGAGGTCTCGGCCACATTGGTGGCCAGCACCACGCGCCGGGCCCCGTGCGGCTGGAACACCCTGTGCTGCTCGGCCGCTGACAATCTTGCGTAGAGCGGCAGCACCTCCAGGTCGGCGTGGTCGCCTCCGGTCAGCGCATCCGCGGTGTCGCGGATCTCTCGCTCGCCGCTGAGGAAAACCAAGATGTCGCCGGGTCCCTCCGCACGTAGCTCATCGATCGCGTCCGTAATCGCCTGCACCTGATCCCGAGGCTCAGCGCGAAGCGCGCGCGGCTCAGCGCGAAGCGCGCGCGGTTCAGCGCGCTCTGCCCGCCGTCCGTTTCCCACCTCCTCGGCGTCGGGATCGTCGGCGTCCGGCGCGAGCGGCCGGTAGCGAACCTCCACCGGGTAGGTCCGGCCGCTGACTTCAATGACCGGCGCGTCATGACTCTGCTTGTTTGATTCGCCTCCGGCAAAATGCTCGCTGAAGCGCTCGGGATCAATGGTGGCCGAAGTGATGATGACCTTGAGGTCCGGTCGGCTGGGCAGTAGCCGGCGAACGTACCCGAGGATGAAGTCGATGTTCAGGCTTCGCTCATGTGCCTCGTCGATGATCAGCGTGTCGTACCGGAGCAGGCGCCTGTCGCGCTGCAATTCGGTCAGCAAGATGCCATCCGTCATCAGCTTGACAAGCGTGTTGTCGCTTGAGGTGTCCGTAAAGCGGACCTTGTAGCCGATCGCCGACCCGAGTTCGACGCCAAGCTCGTCGGCGATGCGCTCGGCAACGGTGCGGGCAGCGAGCCGCCGGGGCTGGGTGTGCCCGATCTGGCCGGTCACGCCGCGCCCCAGCTCAAGGCAGATCTTCGGGATCTGGGTGGTCTTGCCCGAGCCGGTCTCGCCCGCGATGATCACGACCTGGTTGTCGCGAATCGCTGCCGCGATCTCGTCCTTCCGCTGGCTGACCGGCAGCTCCGCCGGGTAGCGGATCGCGGGAACCGATCGCCTGCGCGCCTGGGTCCGTTCTGCCGCGGCGTCCAGATCCGCGGCGATCCTGGCCAGTTCTTGCTCGCGGTGCCCGTCTCCGCGCAGCGTGGCGAGGCGCTCGATCCTGCGCCACAAGCTGTGCTGGTCACGCAGCATCAGCTCAGGCAGCCGGGAGCGCAGCTCTGCGGTCGTTGGCGGCAAGGCGGAAGTCTCCATCGGACGAAAGGCCGGCGCCTTCGCAACCGGCCGCTGATCCAGCACAAGCATCGTCGGCGGGACCATCGATGCCTAACGCTTTTCCGGCTCGCCAGCTTCCGCGCTGCGGCTAGATTCGCGCTTCGGCACGCAGCAGCCCGGCCAGTCCATCGGCTGGCACGGCCGTGCCCTCAAGCCCTCGTGCGGCGAACCACCTGGCGATGTTCGCTGCGTCCCTGTCGAGGAACTCGGGCCCGCGCGGATGCGCGATCACGTCGATCACCTGTGGCAGGTCGATGAGCACGGCACGGCCGCGGTGCACGAGGACGTTGTAGGCGGACAAGTCGCCGTGCGCCAGCCCGAGATTCGCCATCACCGACAGCGCCGCTACGAGCTGATCCCAGATGCTCGTGAGTTCAGCGCCGCGCGGCCGGATCTCGGCCAGCCGCGGCGCCGCCGTGCCATCGGGTTCGCCGATGAACTCGAGCAGCAGCTCGGTGCCCGTGACCTGCACGGGGTAAGGAACCGGCACGTCCGCTTGGTGCAGCCGGCTGAGCGCGCTGAGTTCGGCCCGCGCCCACTGCTGGGCGATGATTGCCCGGCCCGTCGTGGTGCGCTTGGCCATCGCGCGGTTATCCCGGGATTCGCGGACCCGCCGGCCGTCCAGGTACTCGACGTCGCGGTGGAACAGCCGGTTCTCCGCTGCCCGGTAGCGCTTGGCCGCAAGCAGACAGGACCGGCCGGTATCGGGCACGGCCCGGCGGAGCAAGTGAACGTCGGCCTCTTTGCCGGTTTTCAAGATCCCTAGTTCGGTGTCGATCGCAGCGAGGTCAGTGACCAACCAGCCGGGGTACGGCTTCGGTCCGCGATCGGCAGGCGAGGACTGATCCCAGGTGGACCACCGGTCGCCGTCGGCCAGACCGTCGACGGCATCGAAGGCATCCTCGGGCGCAAGGCGCGTCCTATGGAAGTCTCGCTTGGCGAAAACTGGTTGGTCGTTGTCGTCAAACCGCCGCTTGCGGCGACGGGAAAATGCCTGATCGGGCATCGCAGGAGCTCCTTGAGCAGAGATTGGGCAGCGTGGATCGCGAACGGACCTTCATGCGCGAGCCCTCCTCTCTGCTCATCAGCGCCCCGCAGATCGCGGCGGCGCTGTGGCCTTGCCGATGCTGGGCCTGCTATTGCTGGGCCTGCCGGTGCCGGGGCCTGCCAATGTGGCCGACGTTCCCAGGCGCGGCTCCCCGGGCGCAACTGATTTTCGGTCGGCTGCAGATGAGCAATGACGATCAAGCCCGCGCGGCTGGCCGATGGCACGATCGAGCCATGACAGCAACCGCGGATGCGTTCGCTCGCTTCCTCGACGTCCTGACAGACACCCTGGACGACCACGCCGCTTCGGCCCAGGCCCTGGCAGAGCGAGCGCACCTCTCGAGGTTCCACTTCGATCGCCTGGTCTCCGCGGCGGCCGGTGAGCCGCCCGCCGCGCTGCGGCGGAGGATCTTGCTCGAGCGCGCCGCGTATCAGCTGATCACCACCGACCACGACGTGATCCGCGTGGCCATCGACGCCGGCTACTCCAGCAATGAGGCGTTCACGCGGGCGTTCCGGCGCGCTTACGGCCTGCCGCCAGCCAGGTGGCGCCGCCGCCCGACCGGGTTTCGCATCGACGCCCCCAGCCGTGTGCATTTCAATCCACCAGGGGGCCTGCGCGTCCCCGCCCGAGAAAGGTTTACCGGCATGGACTTGCTCACCAGGATGATCGAACACCACGTCTGGCTGGTCGGCGAAATGCTGACCAGGGCCGAGCGCCTGCCGGCCGACCAACTCAGCATGCCGGTCCAGATCTCAGTCGAGGGTATCGACGAGAACCCAACCCTGCGCTCGCTGCTCGCCCGCCTGGTTGGGCAGCTGGCCATGTGGGACGCCGCGGTTCACGACCGGCCCTACGACTTCGACGCGGAGCAGCAGGAGAGCGTTGCCCGCCTGCAGGCCAAGCTGGCCGTCGTCGGCCCTGCGTTCCTGGCTAAGGTTCGCACTATCATCGACGACGGCCGGCTCGACGAGACGTTTGTCGACGCCGTCTGCGACCCGCCGATGGTCTTCACTTATGGCGGCATGATCGCGCACGTGCTCACGTTCGCGGCGCACCGCCGCACGCTGGTTTGCGGCGCGCTCGCCGACGCCGGGATCACCGACCTCGGCGCCGGGGATCCCATGGGCTGGGTCGCCGAGCACGCCGCCTGACCCGCGAATCGAAGACGTTCTGACCCGTGAACCGGCGGGTCAGAACGACTTCGCGAGGTCGCGGGCCGCGGCGTGGGCCGCCTGCCGGCCGACGTCCGGGTCGGCGGTGGCAAGGTCCGGCCGGAACGACACCTCCGCGATGTCGGTGATCCCGGCCCAGGCCAGCCAGCCAGAGAAGTAGGGTGCCTGGAAATCGGTGCCGAAGGCCGGCGGCCGGGAAGGACCGTAGACGGCACTGGTGTAGATGACGACCGCGCGCTTGCCCGTGACCAGGCCCGTGTAACCCTTCTCCGGATCGAAGGAGAACACCATTCCAGGCTGGCTGATCACGTCAATGAACTGTTTCAGCACGTAGGGGACACCGTGGTTCCACATCGGAACGCTGAACACGTAGTAATCGGCCCCAGCGAACCGGCGGAACACGCGCTCGGCGGCCTGCCACGCGGTCGCCTCAGCACCGGCCGGCTCCTCCCCGGCGAAGACCGCCATCTTGGCGGCCGCCGCCGCGGGCCCGAATGGCGGCAGCGTTCCGTCCCACAGATCGAAAGTGTCGACCGCTATCTCCGGACGGCTGTCGGCCAGCGTGTCGAGGAACGTGCGAGCGATGGCCAGCGATTCTGATCGCCCGCCGTGCGGCGATGCGGATATGTGCAGTAGCGAAGACACGGTTGAACTCCTCCTCGGAACGGCGGCCGCAGCACCGCCTGCCAGCCGCCGCAATTGAAATGTGCGTGCGCACGTACATTAACAAAATGTGCGCACGCACGCAAATGCGCTAGTGTCTGCCGCATGACCAGCGCAAAGCGTCGCGTGGACCGGACCACCGGCCATACCGAGCGGCGCCGGCTAGCGACCGAGGCGTGGGCAGCTGTCCTGCAGGTTCACGCCGGGTTGGTGCCGGCGCTCGACCAGCTACTCAGCCAAACCGCCGGGTTGCCGCTCAGCTGGTACGACGTCCTGCTTGAGCTGGCCGCCGCACCGGAGCGCCGCCTCCTGATGGGCGAACTCGGTAAACGCGTCGTACTCAGCCGCACCCGCGTCAGCCGGATCGTCGACGAACTGGCGGCCGCCGGCCTGGTTCGCAAGGAGAGCAATCCGCGCGACGGCCGCTCCAGCTACGCCGTGCTGGCGGAGGAAGGGCTGGCCAGGTACAGGGCCGCAGCCCCCGTCTACCTCGCTGGGATCGAGCGCGAGTTCGCCGCGAGCCTGACCGACGCGGAACTAGCCGCCGTAGCCACCGCGCTCCGGAAGGTCGTCGATAGACCACTCCAGGTCGACATCGGCGCCAAGGCGAGAAACGGTCAAGCCACCTAACAGCACTTACTCGTCTGTTCGGCCCAGAGCCTTCCGTTAAGTCCAGCGGACGATGAACCCGTCGCCCGCTGTATCCAAGGTGCGATCTTGGCCGGCAAGTGTCAGCTTGAGGTCGACGGAATACTGACCTGGACACGACGGCGCGAGGACCAGGGCAGAGGAGCCCACACCCGAGAGCGCTGGGAGGACGTAGGTGTGATCGACGGGATGGGGGAAGGGACAGGGGCCATGGGATCGGCATGCACTCGCAGGCGCTCGGCGTGATGCGAACAGTTGTCCACGACGAGCTCCATATCCATCGCTTGTCCCAGCTGGATACGAGAGGCGCTGTACTCGAAGGTCAGTTCACCGCACGGCCGGCTTTCACGCCTGGTAATAGCGGCGGCTGAGGGGATACCGGCGCCGATGAAACCCACCATCAGCAGCAGGACCCCGCCAATCCGGTACAGGGCAGATTTCCTAGCGCTCTCCCCACTGGACGTCATCGGGCGGTACACGGCGAGCCTCATCTCCCCTCAACGCCGACTGAGTCAGGTCGTTCAGCCCTTTGATAGCGCCTTTCCCGAGCGACCGCATCTCAAGGCCGCAGACTCCGATGCTGAGGCGAGCGCAAAATCGAGAAAGTGTCGAGCCACCTAGCTTGCGCTCGCGGCACTACCGGTGCAATAGGCTCAATGCGCTCAATGCGCTCAATGCGGCATTTCATCGTCTGTTCAGCCCAGACTCTTCCTCTTACGATGTAACCCATCCATTCTGGTAGGGGGAGCTGTGGCAACTCGCTGGCAGAGGCCAGAGCGCGACGACCGGGTGCTGCCGGCAACCCGATGGGTGTCGATCGCGATAATTCCGTTCCTGGTCGTCGCGTTCGCCGTTCTGGTGCCCTGGCCAACTGACACAGGCAGGCTCTTCGCGTGGGATATCGAGCCAACGCTGACGCCAATGATCCTCGGCTCGGTGTACCTCGGCGGCGCCTACTTCTTCCTGCGGGCGGCGCGCGCGCAGCGCTGGCATACCGTTAAGGGCGGCTTCATACCGGTCGGAACTTTCGCGACGCTGATGGGCATCGCGACGATCGCGCACTGGGACAAGTTCTTGCACTCGAAGCCGGCGTTCTGGCTATGGGCCGGGCTTTATTTCACGACCCCGCTCCTGATCTTCTGGGTCTGGTCTATCAACCGCAGGCGCAACGCACCCGTAGCGGATTCCGAACTTCTGGTGCCAGCCGGCACCAGCAGGATCATCGCCATAGCAGGCGGGATGTCGTTGCTGACGAGCGCGTTCCTGTTCCTGGCGCCTGGTGCAGCGGCGGATATCTGGCCATGGGCGGTGACGCCGCTGACCTCCCAGGTACTGGGCGCGATCTTCGCGCTCGGCATAGCTGGACTCGGAGCTCCGCTTGACCGGCGGTGGACCAGCGCCAGGACCCTGCTCCAGGTCGCAGCGTTAATGCTCGCCCTCAGTATCGTCGCGGGCGTGCGGGCTAGTTCCGAGCTTGACCCGGGCAACCCGTTGACCTGGCTGCTGACAGCAGGATTTGCCGCGGTCCTTGCCGCGATTATCGTGCTCTACGTGCGGATGCAAGGCAGGCAGGCGCGGGCCGCCGAGCCGGTTCCTCAGGGCTGAACGGCATATGAGCGAAACCATCGAACAGGTCATCGAGCGTTTGCAGCGGCTGCTTGAGCCGCTTACCAGCGCGAACGATCCGCGCCAGTACTTTCATGCGACATATCTGCGCACGACGATCGCGGTAGCTGCCGAGATTAAGCGTGGCGGGTTCGTTGATCCTGAATGGACAGAACGCTGGGACGTAGCGTTTGCCGGCTTCTACCTCGATGCGATCGAGGCGACTCTTGCCGGCTCGGAGCCATCGCGGCCATGGGCAATCGCGTTCGGAGCGCCGTCCGACATGCCAGCGCTCAACCACGTGCTGTTCGGCATGAACGCGCATATCAACTACGACCTGCCGCAGGCGCTGGTCGCCGTGATCACCGACGAGGAGTTCGACCAGCTGACCGTTGTCGCGCGGCGGGAGGCCGATCACCGGAACATCGACCGGGTGCTGGCCGGCCGCGTGGCGGCGGAAGACGAGGTCCTGATCGGCATCTCAGGACCCGGCTCGCGACTGAACCGCCTGCTCAGGCCCCTCAACGAGCTCGGCTCGCGGCGCTTCCTGCGTGAGGCGCGCGAGAAGGTGTGGGCCAACGCGGTCGTCCTCAGCCAGGCCCGCAGAAAGGGAGACGAAGCCTACGACAGCACGCTGGCCCAGCTATCCGACCTGAGCGCGGCCAAGGTCGCGGCGCTGCAGGACACCGGGCTGGTGCTGCTTAAGCTCGCCCTGACCGGCTTCGGGGTCCGCCTCCCGCGATGACCCGCGGGGCGACGTCCCACTACTAAGGCGGCCGAACGTGCACAATGGAGTCGCCACAGACGAACCGACGGCTTACGGCGAAGCGCAGGCATAACCATGACCGTGATACGTCCCAGCAAGATCCAGCGAGACAGCCTCTTCGCGGCGCTAGTAGCCGTCTTCGTCCTCGCTTTCATCCGCGGATATCCCGGCGCCACGACCACCGGCGGCCGCATCGCCGTGATCGTCTTCGCAGGCGCAGTGACCTCCTTGCTGCTCCTTTTCTGGGTCAGGATGATCCGCAAGCAGACGCTGCTGGAGGTCACCCCTCAGGCCGTCACGCTCGTGGAGCCCACTGGCAAGCGAACAACTCTGTCGCGCGAGTCCGGCGACGAGATTTTTGTCACCGTGACAGGCGGCGGCCGCTACCGCACGGCGGCGCTCACTATCGCCGGATCGGGCACGTTGCTCCCGCTCAGCTTCTTTAGCATGAGCGAGATCAAGCGCCAGTGCCTCGCCTCCGGCTGGCAGTTCCACGAGCCAGGCTGGCGGCGCAACCGCGGATAACATGCCAGGCGCGGATCACGAGTACCGCCTCTACGGAGAATTGGCAGGCTGGTGGCCGCTGATCTCGCCGCCTGGCGAGTACACGCAGGAGGCGACTTATCTCGCCGCCGTCCTCAGCTCGACTGCGGCGATCCCGGTGCACGACCTTCTCGACCTTGGCAGCGGCGGCGGCCACGTCGCCATGCACCTGAAAGACAGGTTCACGCTCACCCTGGCCGACATCTCAGGCGACATGCTCGAGGTCTCCCGCAGGCTCAACCCGCAATGCCGGCACGTCCGTGGCGACATGCGAACCATGCGGCTAGGGCAGCAATTCGACGCGGTACTGACGCACGACGCCATTGACTACGTGACCAGTCGGGACGACCTCGCGATGGTGATCGCGACGGCATTCGAGCACTGCCGTCCAGGCGGCATCGCCGTCTTCGTGCCTGATTACGTCAAGGACGACTTTCGCGCGCTGACCGGCGGCGGTGGCGGCGGCGAGGACGAGACCGGCAGGAAGGCGACGTTCCGCGAGCGAACCTGGGATCCCGACCCGGCCGACGATTGGGTGCAGGCGGAGTATGAGTTCATCCTGCGCGAGGCAGACGGGACGGTAGATGTCGTCAAGGAGACGCACCGCCTGGGCGTGTTCGCCCGCGAGACCTGGAGGCAACTGCTGGTTGCTGCAGGTTTCCTTGTCGGGCCCGGCCTCACCGGGGGAACCGGCTTCGCCAACCGGTCAATTCCTGGCAAGCCGCCGGCGAACATCTTCATCGGCCACCGCGGGCTGCGTTCACCGTCCTGAGGCGCTCACCGCTACCTGGCGGCACGGCTACACCCAAGCTCCGCTATGTCACCTCGGCGGGCCGCGGACGGAGCGGCGCTCGCTGCAGGTCCAACTCGTAGACCTGCCCGATCAGGTCGGCGCCGTAGCTACGATGCGGCTCCTCTTCGGCCAGGGTGAAGCCACGCGACAGGTAGATGCGGCGCGCCGACACGAGCGGGTCGTTGGTCCACAGCCGCATCCGCGTATAACCCGCTCCCCGCGCGAACGCGACGCACTCGTCGACGAGCATCGCGCCGATTCCGTGCCCCCGTGCCGCCGGGTCGACCAGCAGGATCCTGAGCTGCGCGGTCGTCTCATCGGCGGGAACGCAGAGTACACAGCCGACCTTTCTCCCTTCGAGCTCAGCGATCCAGCCGCGCTGGCGCCGGCTATCCGGGCTCGCGCCGAAGTCGGCCACGATGCGGGCGACTAGTGCCTCGAAGCTCGTGTCCCAGCCGTACTCGGCCGCGTATATCTCGCCGTGAGCCAGCACCATCCAGCCCAGATCTCCCGCCTTGCCGACCGCGCGCAGCACGACCCGTGACTCGTTCATTGTGACTCCCGCGCACTTGTTTGAATGACTCGTCACTGAAACACTCGTTTCAGTGGCACGGTAGCATGGCGCTCATGACCACGCGACCCGAGACAGCCTCATCACCGCGACGCGCGGAACTCCTCGAACGCGCTTATCGCTACGCACTGGAGCACGGCCTAGGCGACCTGTCGCTGCGCCCGCTTGCGGCCGCGATCGGGTCGAGCCCGCGCGTGCTGCTGTTCCTGTTCGGCTCCAAGGACGGCCTGGTCAGGGAGTTGCTTGCCATGGCCAGGGCCGACGAACTCGGCTACCTCGATCGGGAAGGCGCAGCCGATGGCCAAGGGCTCGACGCCATGGTGGCCGCTACCTGGCACTGGCTCGCCGCCGAACCAGTCCGGCCGCTGCTGACCCTGTGGACCGAGGCTTACGGCCGCTCGCTCGTCGAACCGGGCGGTCCGTGGACCGGGTTTGCCCGTCAGTCAGTCACCGACTGGCTGGATGTCCTGGCCGCCGCCGAGCCGCCAGGCCACGCTGAGGACGACGAGCCCCCGGCAGCAAACCCTGAGCCCGCAACCGACCGCACGCTCGCCCTCGCCGTCCTGCGCGGCTGCCTGCTCGACCTGCTCGCGACCGGCGACACCGAGCGCGTCGGCGCGGCCATCGGCCGGTACCTGCGCCTCACCGCGAGCGACCGGGCGCGTCAGGCTGCAAACGGCTAGCGTGAGGCGCGTGACTGACGGCCTGGACCTCCGCCGCGAGGAACTGCGGGCTGACTGCGGACGGTGCGTGGCGCTGTGCTGTGTCGCGCCGGCCTTGACGGCATCGGCCGACTTCGCGATCAACAAGCCCGCTGGCCAGCCGTGCCCCAACCTGCGGACCGACTTCCGGTGCGCGATTCACGACCGGCTCCGGCCCGCGGGATTCAGCGGCTGCGCCGCGTACGACTGCTTCGGCGCAGGTCAGAAGGTCGCTCAGCACACCTTTGGCGGCCGCGACTGGCGATCTGAGCCTGACCTCGCCGCACCGATGTTCGCGGCCTTCTCGGTCATGCGCGCGCTGCACGAACTGCTCTGGTACATCAACGAAGCGCTCGCGATGTCGCTCGAAGAGCCGGTCCGTAATGAACTGAATGACCTTTTTGCAGGAACCGAGCGCTTGACGCAATCCGGCTACGACGAGCTGGTCGCCCTCGACCTGAACGAATACCGCCGCGACGTCAATGCCGTCCTCCTCCGCGTGAGCGCCTTCGTCCGAATCGGCGCCGGCTACGCCGGCGCCGACCATCGCGGCGCCGACCATCGCGACGCTGACCATCGCGACGCTGACCTTCGCGGCGCAGACCTAGCTGGGAAGGACCTGCGCGCTGCCGACCTTGCTGGTGCGAGCCTGCGCGGAGCCCTGCTGATCGGCGCCGACCTCCGCGGCGTCGACCTGAGCTACACCGATCTGACCGGCGCCGACCTTCGCGGCGCGGACCTGTCCGGTGCAGGCCTGGAATCCAGCCTGTTCACCACCCAGCAGCAGGTCGATTCCGCCCGTGGTGAC
>DATAEH010000088.1:0-27536 GCA_036258115.1 Streptosporangiaceae bacterium | reverse complement strand
AGGCAGAGCCTGCGGTCCCTGCGCTGCCGCGGGAAGGTGAACCGCTCTCGCTCCGCGCCGTCCTCGCCAAGCACTACGAGGTCGTCGCCTTCGCTGACACACGGGAAGTACCCGTGCACGACCGCGGCCTGGAGCAGTCCTTCGGTTTGTGCCCGCTCCAGCCACATCCGCAGCCGCGGCAGGCCCTCCGTCTCGGCAAGCTCTGTATGTGAGGGACCGGTTCCGCCCTTGGTGGGCTTCAGTCCCCATTGACCGAGGAACAAAGCGCGCTCGTCGAGGTAGCTCGCATAGTCGGCCAGCGGGATTCCCTTGACAACCTGGGTTCCGTAGAACGGCGGCGCAGGCACCGGCTCGGTCACGCTGACGTCTGAACGAGCAGGCGCCGTTCCACCTGACGTGCCAGTGCCACCTGACGCCACAGCGTCGGCAGCGTCCTGGCTGACCGCCCTCACCCGAACCCTGCGCTGGCGCAGCGCGGGCAGAGTCGCTCCTGGTTCCCCGCGCTTGACCGCCATCAGCGCGTCCATCAACCGCAGGCCCTCGAATGCGTCCCTGGCGTACCTGACCTCCCCGTCGAACAGGCTTGCCAGATCCTGCTCTACATATGACCTGGTCAGTGCCGCACCACCGAGCAGGACAGGCCAGCGCTCCGCCAGGCCCCGCGAATTGAGCTCAGCGAGGTTGTCGCGCATCACGACCGTGGACTTAACCAGCAACCCGGACATGCCGATGACATCGGCCTGGTGGTCGGTCGCGGCCTGCACGATCGCCGAGATCGGTTGCTTGATGCCGAGATTGACCACGTCGTATCCGTTATTGCTGACGATGATGTCGACGAGATTCTTGCCGATGTCGTGCACGTCGCCTTTGACGGTCGCCAGGATGATCTTTCCCTTGCCCTCCTCGCCGGTCCGCTCCATATGCGGCTCGAGGTAGCCGACGGCCGCCTTCATGACCTCCGCGGAGGTGAGCACGAACGGTAGCTGCATCTGCCCGGACCCGAACAGGTCGCCAACGGTCTTCATGCCGTCGAGCAGCACATCGTTGACGATGTCGAGAGCCGATCGCTGCTCGAGCGCCTCGTCCAGGTCAGCCTCGAGCCCGGCTCGCTCACCGTCGATGATCCGCCGCTTCAGCCGTTCCCAGAGCGGCAACCCGTGCAGTTCGGCCGCGCGGCTTGCCTTGAGCGAGGCCGTATCGACGCCCTCGAACAGCTCGAGCAGCTTCGCCAGCGGATCGTAGCCGTCCCTGCGCCTGTCATAGACCAGGTCGAGAGCGACCTGTAGCTGGTCGGCCGGGATCCGGGCAATCGGCATGATCCTGGCCGCGTGGACGATCGCCGAGTCCAGCCCAGCCTTCACGCACTCGTTCAGGAACACAGAGTTCAGCACCGCGCGAGCGGCCGGATTCAGGCCGAACGAGACATTGGAGACGCCCAGCGTGGTCTGCACGTCCGGGTAGCGGCGCTTGACCTCCCGGATGGCTTCGATCGTCTCGATCGCGTCCCGCCGGGTTTCCTCCTGGCCGGTCGCGATGGGGAAGGTCAGGCAGTCGAGGATGATGTCGCACTGGCGCATACCCCAGTTGCCGGTCAGGTCATCGATCAGGCGGCTCGCGACCGCGGCCTTCCACTCGGCAGTCCTGGCCTGGCCCTGTTCGTCGATCGTGAGTGCGATGACCGCCGCGCCGTGCTCGCGAATGATTGGCATCACCCTGGCGATCCGCGAGTCGGGCCCGTCGCCATCCTCATAGTTCACCGAGTTGACGACGGCCCTGCCGCCGAGCCGCTCGAGCCCGGCACGGATCACGTCAGGCTCGGTGGAGTCGAGCACGAGCGGAAGCGTGGCCGCCGTGGCCAGTCGGCTGGCGATCTCGGCCATGTCCGCGACGCCGTCCCTGCCGACATAGTCGACGCACAGGTCAAGCAGATGCGCGCCGTCCCTGGTCTGCGCCCGCGCGATCTCCACGCAATCGTCAAGACGGCCGTCGGTCATCGCCACGCGGAATGCCTTTGATCCATTCGCGTTGGTACGCTCCCCGATTGCCAGGAACGCGGTGTCCTGCCGGAAAGGAACATGCTGGTATAGCGATGACAGGCCGGGCTCTGGCCGTGGCCGGCGCTTGGCGCGCGGCTTGCCAGTCAGCTTGTCCCGCACAGCGGCCAGGTGCTCGGGCGTGGTGCCACAGCAGCCCCCGACGAGGGACAAGCCAAACTCGCGTACGAATGTCTCATGCGCGGTGGCCAACTCGTCGGGGGTGACCGGATAGTAGGCGCCGCTGGCCGTGAGCTCGGGCAGGCCAGCGTTCGGCATACAGGAGATCGGCACCCTTGAGTGCGCGGCGAGGTAACGCAGGTGCTCGCTCATCTCGGCTGGCCCGGTCGCGCAGTTGAGTCCGATCAGGTCGATGCCGAGCGGCTCGAGAGCGGTCAGCGCCGCGCCGATCTCGCTGCCGAGCAGCATCGCGCCGGTGGTCTCGATGGTGACCTGCGCGATCAGGACGACATCGCCATGTCCGCTTTCCTGCGACTGCGCGATGGCCCGCTTCGCGCCGATGATCGCCGCCTTGGCCTGCAGCAAGTCCTGGCAGGTCTCGATGATCAGCCCGTCGACGCCGCCGTCCAGCAATCCGGCCGCATTGCGCTGATACGCGTCGCGCAGTTCGCCGAAAGAAACGTGCCCGAGCGTCGGGAGTTTGGTTCCCGGACCTATTGAGCCAAGTACCCAGCGAGGCCGGCCGTCGGCAGCAGCGTCATCGGCCGCCTGGCGCGCCAGCGCGGCGCCTGCCATGGACAGCTCGTAGATTCGATCCGAAATCCCGTATTCACCTAGGTTGCCCAGGTTGGCGCCGAAGGTGTTGGTCGAGATCGCGTCAACGCCCGCGTCCAGATAGCCTTCGTGCACCGAGCGGACGATGTCGGGTCTGGTGACGTTCAGGATTTCGTTGCAGCCTTCATGGCCGGCGAAGTCGTCGAGGGTGGCGGGGCTGCCCTGGAGCATCGAGCCCATCGCGCCGTCCGCGATCACGACTCGCTCGGCCAGGGCGGTGCGCAGCATCTGCTGCGGATCGGCGGTGCGCGACATGATGCCCCATCTTAAGGGCCGCTCTGACCGGGCGCGGGGGGACAACCCGCCGAACGCTCCCTGGGTGCACGTAGGCTTGGCCCGACAGCCGACGCTGTTAGGTAGCGAAGCGTAACGAAGCGGGCCTGAGGCCACGATGCGTCATCAAGGAGGTGGCTCCAGATCAAGTTCGACGGCATCGCAGGATTGACGTCGCCGGCGGTCATTGCGGCCTTCGAGGGCTGGAACGATGCGGGAGAGGCTGCAAGCGCCGCAGTGTCCCATCTCAGCACGGTCTGGGAAGCCAAGGCGATCGGCGAGATCGATCCCGAGGACTACTACGACTTTCAGGTGACCAGGCCGGTGCTGGAGGTTGCCGACGGACAGACCCGCAAGCTCGCCTGGCCGACCACCAGGCTGGCGCATACCAGGCCAACCGGGTTGGACAGGGACATCATCCTGGTCCACGGAATCGAGCCCAACATGCGCTGGCGCGGTTTCTGCCGCGAGCTCGTCGACGGCTTCAGCGAGCTTGGCGCTGAGCTCGTCATCCTGGTCGGCGCGCTGCTAGCCGACTCGCCGCACACGAGGCCCGTGCCGGTCACGGTTGCCGCGTCCGACGACAAGCTCGCCTCGACGCTGCAGGTCGAGCCCGTCGACTATCAGGGACCAACCGGCATCGTGGGCGTTCTACAGGACGCCTGTTCGGCCAGCGGGATTGCCGCCGTCTCGCTCTGGGCCGCAGTGCCGCATTACGTTGCGCAACCGCCGAGTCCGAAGGCCACGCTCTCGCTGCTCCGCGGCGTCGAGGACGTCCTCGATGTGCCCATGCCGCTTGGTGACCTGCCCGAGGAATCCCGAGCGTGGGAGCGCGGCGTGGACGAGCTGGCCGAGCAGGACGCGGAGGTCGCTGAGTACGTCAGGGCGCTGGAAGAGGCCAAGGACGCCACCGACCTGCCAGAGGCCAGCGGCGACGCTATCGCCCGCGAGTTCGAGCGCTACCTGCGCCGTCGCGGCGAGCACGGCGGCACTGGCAGCCGCTAATTCGGCTGTGCTGACCTGCCGCCTAGATTGGCGGCCATGGAACCGCGGGCCAGTCGTCCGGCGGGTACGGGTGCACCTTGTGCCGCAACAGCATCTCGATCCTGAGCCTGGTCGCGGTGACCTCGTCGTCGGTAAGCCACTGACGCAACGTTGCCGACAGCTCGCTGTCCTCCAGCTGCGCGCCGAGCCGCTCGAGTGCCTGCACGGCATCGGTCGTCAGCGGGTCACCGCGCCACTGCCAGAGCACGGTGCGCAGCTTGTACTCCTCGGCGAAGCACACGCCGTGGTCGCAGCCATACAGGTGACCATCCATGGTCGGCAGCAGGTGCCCGATCTTGCGGTCGGCGTTGTTGACCACAGCATCGAATACCGCCATCGAACGCAGCCCCTTATGCCGGCTGTTCCTGGCGAGCGCGATCAGGTCAACCTCAGGGTCAGAGTCGATCCAGAGCTGGCACATGCCGGGGCCGAAGGGGCCGTCCCGGTACACCGTCGGCGGCACGACGTCCCAGCCCGAGGCGCGGGATACCTCATATGCCGCCAGTTCCCGCCCCGCCAGCGTGCCATGCGGGAAGTCCCAGAGCGGCCGCTCCCCCGCCACCGGCTTGTAGACGCAGGCCGCTTCGCGGCCGGCGTGGCTGATCACGCAGTACAGCGTGGCGTTGGAGGCTTCTGCTAGCCGGCCGGCGACCTCGAGCTCGCCGGCCGTCAGCAGCTCGATGTCCTGGTCATCCGATCTCGGCGCTGGCGCGTCGGGCTCGCCGTCGCACGGCCGCTTACTCAGCGCGGCCAACCCGGTGCCCGTTCTGGCGTGGGCAGATGTGGCCGGCCGCATCGAGCGGCAGACCGCACAGCGGACACGGCGGTCGGCCAGCGGAGACGAGCTGCATGGCTCGCTTCGCGAACGCCCGCGCCGCCGCGGCCGTGATCGTTACCCGCAGGATCGCCGGGCCGTCCTCCGGCAGTTCCTCAGTGAGCGGCTCGATCGGCTCATCGCTGAGTTCCTGAGCTTCGATAATGACGCGCTCGCTGTCCCCGTCCCAGGCGAGGGCGATCGCGCCGACTCTGAAGTCCTCCATCAGCGGCTGGTCGAGCGGACCGTCGTCGGTCAGGGCCTCGGGGGCGACCGCGGGGATCGCGGCGGAGCCGCCAGTGCGCCTGAGCACCTCATCGAGCAGCTCGTCGAGGCGCTCGGCGAGCTGACTGACCTGGCCCTTCTCCACAGCGACGCTGGTGACCCTGCTGTTGCCCGTTGCCTGCAGGTAAAAGGCGCGCTGACCAGGCTCGCCGACGGTTCCCGCGACGAACCTTTCGGGCGGGTCATACGCATACACCGGCATGTCCCCTATCCTCCCGCGCCGCCGCCCACAGGCGCATCACCTGGCCGCAGGGCTGGTGCCCCAGCCGCAGCCTTGTCCTTCCTGATGAGTGCCGTCACGCTCCCGCCTGTGTCATTCATCCGCTCGACGAACGGGCGCAGCGGGGTGTAGCGGATGACGCTCAATGAGCACGGATCGATCTGGATCCGCTGGTACAAATCGAGGTGCAGGCCAAGGCTATCGGCCAGGATGGCCTTGATCACGTCGGCATGCGAGCAGATCAGGTAAACGGCCTCCGCTCCGAGCCGGCCGTTCCAGTCCCTGATCGCGGTCACCGCCCGGCGCTGGATGTCCGGCAGCGTCTCGCCGCCAGGCCCGGGGAACGTGACCGCGCTCGGATGTGCCTGCACGACGCGCCAGAGCGGCTCCCTGGCGAGCTTGCGCAGGGACTGGCCTGTCCAGTCGCCGTAGCCGACCTCGATCAAGCGGTCATCGACCGTCACCTCGCTGCAGCCAGACTGCCAATCGGCGATGGCGGCCGCGGTCTGGGCGCATCGCTCGAGCGGGCTCGAAATGATCGCGTCGAGCCTGACCTGCGCGAGCCGCTCGGCGATCGCCGCGGCCTGGGCGCGGCCACGGTCATCGAGCGGTATGCCGGGCGTCCGGCCAGACAGGGCGTTGCCCGTTGCTGCCGTGAGGCCATGCCGGACCACGAGGACCAATGTCACGCACCGACTCTACGGCGTACGGCGGGCAGGCGCGCCACGCAGACCTTACGGCCCGGACCGGCAGCGGCGCCGGTGCGCCGGATGCACTTGCCGGGCTGGTCCTCAGCCCAGGCGTGGCAGCCGGTCGGTGATGACGAAGCTGATCGAGCCGAAGCTCACCTGGTCTCCGGGCTTCACCGGGACGCCGGTGGTCACACGCCAGCCGTTCAGCCTAGTGCCGTTTGTCGAGCCAAGATCGGACAGCAGCCAGTGCTGCTCGTCGTCGCGATAGAGCCGGGCGTGCCAGCGCGAGACGCTGAGGTCCGCGAGCGTGAAGTCGCACGCCATCGCCCGGCCGATGGTGAACCGCCGGTCGTTCTGCGGCGGCAGCGGCAGGGGTGGCAGAGACACCTGCCGCAGGCCCAACTTGGCCTTCGGCGCCTGCAGTAGCTGCGTGCTCGGATCGGGCCGCCCGGTCAGGGCCATTTTCAGCAGCGTGAGCCGTTCCCTGAGTCGTTCGGATGCTTTGCGCCGCCTCTGGACTGGCAGATCGGTGAAGAGCTCCGAGAGCTCATTTCTGTCCTTTGCGTTGAGCGCCGCATCGATGCGGTACAGGAACGTCTCCTGGCTCAACCGACCCTCGGCGAACCTGCTCTGAAGTTCGCCGATCGCGTGGTCGCGTTCGGCATCGGAGGCGCGCATTCCGCCATTGTCGTCCGCGAGCCGATCACCAGACGGCTGCATACCTGAAAGTATCGGATCACCTTTCCCGGTGCACAAGCGCCATCGCTGCGGGCATCGGCCCAGTCGGCGACGCCTGCGAGGAGTTAGCCGGCAGCTGGCGCGTCGGTCTTTGTGAGGCTCGCTGGCTCCGGCAGGTCGGCCGGTCCTTGCAACGGGAAATGACAGGCCGCCACGTGCCCCGGCCCGAAGGAACGCAGCTCCGGTTCCTCGACCGAGCAGATCTCCTGAGCGAGCGGGCACCTGGTTCGGAACCTGCAGCCCGATGGCGGGTTGACCGGGCTCGGCAGCTCGCCGGAGATGCCTGCTCCGCGCCTGGTGCGGGCGATATGCGGCTCGGGGACCGGGATTGTTGCGATCAGGCCGGCGGTATAAGGGTGAGCCGCGCGCTGATAGATGTCGTCGCCCGAACCCAGCTCCACGAGTTTGCCCAGGTACATCACGCCGATCCTCGTCGCCATGTACTTGACGACCGCCAGGTCATGCGAGATGACAATGTAGGTCAGGTCGTGGTCGGCCTGCAGGCGCTTCATCAGGTTGAGCACCTGGGCTCGGATCGACACGTCGAGCGCGCTGACCGGCTCGTCGGCGACGATCACCTGCGGGTTCAAGGTGAGCGCTCTTGCCAGCCCGATGCGCTGGCGCTGGCCGCCTGAGAACTCGTGCGGATATCGCTCGACCGCGTTGCGCGGCAGTCCGACCTCGTCAAGCAAGTCGTAGACGCGCTGGTCCTGTTCCTGTCGCGATCCGATCTTCTGGATTGTCAGCGGCTCCCTGATGATCGCCCCGACACGCATCCTCGGGTCGAGCGAGGAGTACGGGTCCTGGAACATGAGCTGCAGGTGCTTGCGGTACTTGCGCAGCTCATTGCCGCGCAGCGCAGAGACGTCGCGGCCCGACAGCAGCACGTTGCCTGAGTTCGGATGCTCGAGTGCGACGATCAGCTTGCCGATCGTGGTCTTGCCGCAGCCTGACTCGCCGACCAGCCCGAAAGTCTCGCCGGCGTTGACAGTGAATGACACGTCAGAGACGGCGTGCACCGCGCCCGCCTTGCGCTGCAAGATGGCACCCGAGGTGATCGGGTACTCCTTGACCACGTTCCTGACCTCGAGCAGGACATTGCCCGGCAGCACCTGGTCGGGTCCCGTCGCCGCCACGGCCGCCGGGCGATCAGTTGTCACGGTTGTCGCGGTCTTGCTGCCGTTGACAGCTGCGATCGGCCCGTCCACCGGATGCCAGCAGGCGAACAGGTGGTCGCCTGCCTCGCCGGTCAGCGGCGGTTCCTCCGACCTGCACTTGTCGGTTGCCTTGCTGCAGCGCGGGGCGAACCGGCAGCCCTCTGGCGGATTCGTAAGATCAGGCGGCAGGCCAGGAATGTTGAGCAGCCGCTGGCCGGCATCCTGGCTGAGCCGCGGAATCGAAGCCAGCAGGGCCTGGGTGTACGGGTGGTGCATGTGGGTGAAGAGATTGTCGGTCTCCGCGGTCTCGACGATCCGGCCCGCGTACATGACGTTGACGCGGTCCGCGTGGCCCGCGATCACGCCCATGTCGTGCGTGATCAGCAGCATCGCCATCCCGAGCCGGGTCTTCAGGTCGTCGAGCAGCTTGAGTATCTGGGCCTGAATCGTCACGTCGAGCGCGGTCGTGGGCTCGTCCGCGATCAGCAGCTTCGGCTCGCAGGACAAGGCCATCGCGATCATGACGCGCTGCCGCAGTCCGCCGGATAGCTGGTGCGGATAGTCCTTGAGCCGCTCCTTCGGCTTCGGCAGCCCGACCAGGCTGAGCACCTCGGCGGCCCTTTCCATCGCCTCGGCCCTGGTGACGTTCCTGTGCAGCCGGACCGGCTCGGCCACCTGATAGCCGACCGTCTTAGTGGGGTCGAGCGAGGTAAGCGGATCCTGGAAGATCATCGCGATATCGTTGCCGCGGATCTTGCGCAACTCGTTATCGGGCAGGCCGACCAGTTCCCTGTCCTCAAGCTTGATGGACCCGTTGACGATGTGTCCGCCAGGCGGCAGCAGACCCATGATCGACAGCCCCGTCATTGACTTTCCGCAGCCTGACTCGCCCACCAGGCCGAGCGTCTCGCCCGGTTCGATGCGCAGGTTTACGTTGCCGACCGCCTGCACGACGGACCTGCTCAGCTGGATGTGGGTGGACAAGTCGTCAATCTCAATGACGGGGGGCATCCGGGGCCTCTCAGCTCAGTGGCGGGGGTGGGCGACGAATCCGTTACCGGCGTCGCAGCCTGACGTCCAGCGAGTCGCGCAGCGCGTCACCGATCAGGTTGCAGGCCATCACGACTAGGACGATGGAGGCGCCGACGGGGAAGACCAGCCACCAGTACCCGCTCTGCATGTAGCTCACGCCCTTGCCGAGCATGTCACCCCAGTCCTGGTTCGGGTAGTGCAGCCCGAAGCCGAGGAAGCCGAGGGCCGCGACCGCCAAGATGGCGTCGGCGACATTGAAGGTGACATTCACGATAATGACCCCAAGCGCGTTGGGTATCAGGTGCCTGTTGATCAGGCGCCATCTGTTGGAGCCCGCGGTTCTAGCCGCCGCCACGAAGTCCCGGGTCTTCAGGGTGAGGACCTCCCCTCTGACCAACCGCGCGGGCACGAGCCAGGTGAATCCGCCGATGATCGCGGCCAGTCCCACAATTGATGCGCCGTAGCGGATGGCGACGATCAGCACGATGAAGAGGAACGGAATGGACAAGAAGACGTCGACGATGCGCATCATCGCTGAGTCGACAACGCCGCCCGCCAGCCCGGCGATGGATCCCCACAGCATCCCGATCGTGATGCCGATCGCGGCGGCCGCGAACCCGACCTCGAGCGCTACCTGCCCGCCTTTCATCAGCAGGGCCAGCTCGTCGAACCCCTGGTCGTCGGCCCCGAGCGGGAGCCCTGCCTGCGGTGGGGCGTCAACACGGCTCAGGTCGGAGACCACGGTATTGCCGTGATAGAAGAGCGGTCCGAGGAAGCAGAACAGCACGAAGAACAGCAAGATACCGATACCGATGATGGCGAGCCTGTTCTGGGCGAACTCGCGGAATGCGAGCTGCCAGCCGCTCTGGACGGCGCCGATCTCGCCGCCTTCTGGTGCGCGGTCAATGTCGAGCGGGGTGAGCGATGGTGCGATGTTGGCCACTGCTGTCTCTCCAGATCTGAGCGTGCGCCGTCAGGAAAGCCTGATTCGCGGATCCGCGATGGTCAGGGCAATGTCGGCGACAAAGTTGCCGGCGACGGTCAGGAACGCGCCAACCATGGTGTAGGCCAGCAGCACGTTGTAGTCAACATTTGACAGGCTGTTGAAGAACAGCAGCCCGAGGCCCTGGTAATTGAAGACCTGCTCGGTGATCAAGTTCCCGGACAGCAGGAAGGGAATCGACAGGCCGATCAGCGTCACCATAGGCAGGCAGGCGTTCCGCAGCAGGTGCCGGAAGAGGACAAGCCGTTCGGGCAGCCCTTTAGCTCTAGCGGCCTTGATGTAGTCCTGGGCCAGGGTATCGATGGAGGTCGAGCGCATATACCGGGAGAAGCCGGCCACCGAGATCAGCGTGAGCGTGGCGATCGGCAGCGTCATGGAGTGCCAGTCGAGCATGACATGCCAGAGCGACAGCGACTGGCTGGCCTCGAAGTTGAAGATCGGGAAGCTCAGCGCGAAAACCTGGATCAGGATCAGCGCGAGGAAGAATACCGGCATGGCATAGGTGATGAAGGCAAACGAGGTGACGACGTTGTCGCCAACCGTGTTGCGCTTCACGGCCTGGTAAATGCCGATCGGGATCGCTATCAGAACGGCGAGCAGCAGCGAAATGCTCGACAGGTAGGCGCTGCGCGCCCAGCGCTGGCCGAATAGCGCGGCCACGCTCTGGTTCACCTTGTAGGAGTAACCGAGGTCGCCGTGGATGAGGTGGTTCATATACGTCAGGTACTGCTCGACCCAGGGCCGGTCGAAGCCGTGCTGCCTGTTCCAGTCAAGGACGGCGGCGTGCGTTGCCTTCGCCCCGAGGATGTCCTGGGCCGGCGACGGATAGATCAGGTGCAGCAGGAGGAAGATGAAGATCGAAACGCCCAGCACCACGATGAGCGAGGTAATGATCCGACGGATGAGGTAGGCGGTCACGCGTCGCCCCTTCTCGCGCCGTTAGGCGCTAACCATTCACGTGCGCAGACAAAACCGCGCTGGCACTTCCTGTTCTCCTGCTACCACAGGAGAACAGGAAGTGTCCAGCATTCGGGATTAGACCCCTGGGGTCAGGACTTCTTGGTGAAGTACCAGAACTCTGGGTTGAGCTGGTACTGGGTCAGCGAAGCGAACGCGTCCGGCGGACCGGAGATCGTCTTCTTCCAGACCATGACGTTGTCGACCACCGGCTGGAACAGGCCTGGCTGCTGCAGCGTGAGGTAGTCAGCCTCGGCCTTCACCGCGGCCGGGTCGGTGCCGCCAGTGGAGGCGGCGATCAGGGTGTCGGCCTTGTGGTCGCAGTAGCTGCCGATGTTGTAGGTGCCGCTGCAGTTGAAGATGCCGTTCATCGTCGGGTAGGTCGCGATGCTGAACCCGCCGAAGTCTTCCATCGCCCATTTGTCGACGTTCTGCGGCGCAGCCACGTTGTAGTACGTCGCGATCATGTGGTTGAAGTTGTCGGACTTCAGCGTGATGTTCATGCCGATCGTCTTGGCCTTGCTGACCAGGTCGGTGACCATCTGCGGGATGGGGCTTGACGTGGAGTTGTAAACGAGGTTCCACGCGAGCTTGGTACCCGCCGGGATGCCAGCACCGCACTGACCCGCACCCGAGCCAGCCTTGCTGCACACGGACGTGCCGTTTGGGTTGACGGTCCACCCGTGCGACGTCAGCAGTTGCTTCGCCGTCTTCACGTTGAAGTCGTACGGGTTGTGGGTGGCGCTGAGCGGCGTGTACGTGCTCGGCGGGACTGCCGGCACGGGGCCGTACGCCTGGCCGCCTGCGTCGTGGAAGAAGGCCTTCACGTATCCGGCCTGGTCCTGCAGGTGGGCGATCGCCTCGCGGATGTAGAGCTGGGCGATGATCTTGTTGAAGTTCCCAGTCTTGTCCTTGAAGTTGTACGCGATGTAGCTGAAGCCGAAGCCCGGGTAGCCGAACACGTTGTATTCGGACTTGATCGAGTCAGCCTGCGGGACGTCAGGAGCCGGGATGTAGCCCTGATCGATGCTGCCTGACTTGACGGCGTTCCACTCCGCGGTGTCCGAGGTGAACGGCACGGCCTCGATCTTGGACTGGGGCGTAGCGTGCGGGCCGCTGTACTTGGCGTTCGGCACCATCGTGAACGCGCCGGTGGTGTTGTTGAACGAGGTCAGCTTGTACGGCCCGCTGACGACCTGCCAGAGCGGGTCGCTCGAGTAGGTCGTGACGGACTTGGCCTGCGCGTACAGGAAGTGGTAGATCTTCGACGCGTCTTTCGGGTTGTTCGGGTCGAGAGTCGGGCCGTTCGCGGAAGCCTTGGCCCACGCGTGCACCGGCAATGGCTGAACGCCGGCCAGGTTGTTCTCAAAGAACCAGGTCGGGTTCACCGACTTGTTCAGGTTGATGACCAGCGTGTGGTCGTCCGGCGTGGACATGCTCACGATCTGGTCAGGGATGCCGACCTTGGGCACGTACTGCGAATAGTTCGCCGCGCTCACCTTGACGGCGGCCCTGGTCATGTCAATGAAGAACTCGGCGTCCTTCGAGGTGACCGGCTGGCCGTCCGACCACTTCCAGTTCTTCATCTTGACCGTGACGGTCTTGTTGCCGTTGCTCCAGACCGGCTCGCTGGCCATGCTCATGGCCTTGTCTTCCTGGATCTTGGCGCCCTGCGGGAACCAGTAGAGCGGCCGCCACATCTGGTACTGGAAGGAGTACGCGGTGTACACCGAGCCGTTGGCACCAGGGGTGACCGGGAAGATCCAGGTCGGGGTGGCGTTCGGCGGCTCGGCAACCGTGATCGTGCCCGCGTGCGCGGTGCCGGTCTGGGCCGGAATGCCGCCGAACGCGCCGGGAATGGTGGGGGCGACGGGTCCGCTGTTGTTGTTCGTACTCTTGCTACAGGCGGCAAGAGCGGTTGCTCCGACGACGGCACAGACCGCCATCTTTATAACCGGATGGGCGACTTTCATCAGTTCCCCTTGCTCTCAGGGCGGTCACGGTGGATGAGGCCGGCGGGCGACGGCTGCCATGAGCGGGGGTCAGCATCGCGAACAGGCCCTGCCACCTTCCTGTGGTCCGCGCCGGGCTGGCCTGCAACGCAAGATCCAGGCCGGCAGCTTTGCCGAAGCGTAAACCGCGAGAGGTAGCGAACCCAGGGCAACATCGTCACAAATTGCTATCGATGCTTGGTGATGTCGCCCGGAACAGGCGAAGTTACACTAATTCGGTTACAGAACGTGACCGATGAGTTCTACGCGGCCGGCAGGTCAGCCGCCCATCGCGTGCACGCCGCCGTCGACATGCACGATTTCGCCGGTAGTCGCGGGGAACCAGTCGGAGAGCAACGCGACGCACGCGCGTGCCGCGGGCTCGTGATTGCCGAGATCCCAGCCCAGCGGTGCCTTGCCGCTCCACAGAGCCTCGAATTGTTCGGCGCCGGGAATCGAACGCATGGCCATCGTCCGCAGCGGCCCAGCTGCGACCAGGTTGACCCTGATCTGGTACTGCCCGAGATAGCGAGCGAGGTACCTGGCGCAGGACTCGAGGCCTGCCTTCGCGACGCCCATCCAGTCGTAGGCGGGCCAGGCAAGCGCGGCGTCGAAGTCTAGCCCGACCAGCGATCCGCCCTTCTCTTTCATGAGCGGCAGCGTCGCCATCGCGAGCGCCTTCAGCGAGTAGGTCGACACGTGCATCGCGGCGGAGACGTCCTGCCACGGCGTCGCGAGGAAGTTCCCGCCGAGCGCGCCAACTGGGGCGTTGGCGATGCCGTGCAGCACGCCGTCCAGTCCGTCAACATGCTCGCTGATCCGGTCGGCCAGCGAGTCCAGCTGGTCTTGGCTGGTCACGTCGAGCTCAAGCACTGGCGGCGGATCAGGCAGCCGCTTGGCGATTCGCTCGACCAGGGTGAGCCGGCCGAACCCGGTCAGCACGACCGTCGCGCCTTCCTGCTGGGCGACCCGCGCCACGTGGAAGGCGATCGATGAGTCGGTCAGCACCCCGGTGACGAGAATCCGCTTGCCGTCGAGAAGTCCCATCGCTCGCCCTTCCTAGCTTGCTTGCCCGCCCGCTTAATGGCCCATGCCGAGGCCGCCGTCGACCGGGATGACGGCACCGGTGATGTACGCGGCATCCGGCCCAGCCAGGAATTGCACCACCCCGGCCACCTCGTCGGCGGACGCGATCCTCCCGAGCGGCACGTTGGCGATGATCGCCTTCTTGCGCTCATCGCTCAGCTCGGCCGTCATGTCCGTTTCCGCGAATCCGGGCGCGACCACGTTGACCGTGATGTTGCGACTCCCCAGCTCCCTGGCAAGGGATCGCGCCATTCCGACCAGGCCCGCCTTGGAGGCCGCGTAGTTTGCCTGCCCGCCCGATCCGAGCAAGCCGACCACAGACGAGATGAAGATGATCCGGCCCCGGCGCTGCCGCATCATCGGGCGCACGGCCCGCTTCGCCACCCGGTATGCGCCGGTCAGGTTGGTGTCAATGACAGAGATGAATGCGTCCTCGCTCATCAGCGCCAGCAGCTGGTCGGCCGTGATTCCGGCATTGGCCACCACGACTTCGACCGGGCCGTGCGCGGCCTCCGCTGCCTTGAATGCCTCGTCGACCGACTCCGCGTCCCGCACGTCGCACCGGGCCACGGTCAACCCGTCAATCTCGTCGCCTGAGCGGGACGTGACGGTGACCCCATCACCAGCAGCCGCGAGCCGCCTGGCTATCGCGAGCCCGATCCCCCGGTTGCCGCCGGTAACCAGGACGGACCGGCTCATCAGCTACCTCCAGTGGTACGACGCGGCAGTCAGTATCGCAGACACCCGCGAGGAAGCACTGCCCGCTCAGGAGTCCTCAAGCCGGAAGCCGACCTTCATGCCGACCTGGAAGTGCGCGACCTCGCCGTCTTCTAGCTGGCCGCGGATCTGGGTGACCTCGAACCAGTCAAGGTGCCGCAATGTCTGGGCCGCCCGATGCAGGCCGTTGCGGATGGCCGCCTCGACGCTGGCCGGCGAGGTGCCGACGATCTCGGTGACCCGATAGGTGCGATCAGTCATATCAACCTCCAAGGATGAACAGGACCCATGGCCCGAAGCCGTTCCCTGCGAGTCAATGTTCCACTCACCTGTCGCGGGCTGCGTTGGATTAGCTTCCCGCTAGCATGAGGCCTACCGTGGGAGATATGCGGGACAACCAGAGTTCATCGGAGCGCGGGCGCTGGCTCAGCCACCACGGCGCCGATCGGGGTCCCCAAGCGCACCTGGTCACCGAGGCCCGTGAGTCGCGCTCTGCCGAGATCGGCCAGCGCGAGCGGCGGTACCTGGTGATGATGGGCATCCGCGTGGTGTGCTTCGTGATCACGGTGGTGATGTTCCTCACGCACGCGGGCTGGCTGACGATCATCCCCGCGGCCGGCGCGATCGCGTTGCCGTACTTCGCGGTCGTGGTAGCGAACAGTCGGCGCCAGACCACTGCGTCGGGCTTCAGGCCCTACCAGCCGAACCTGCCGGAGCGTTATGTTCCGCCGGGCGGCGAGCCCGGCAGCGGCGCGCCTTAGTTCCTTATCCCCAGCCGAGATCATTCTGGCCGAGCGCCGGCCATTGCCAGTGACCCCAAGTCTGGCGCATCCGGCGGATCGGGCAGCATGGGAGTGTTTCCCTCTAAGGGTGCGGCAAGGCAGCAATGTCGGGCGCAAATCACCGATCCAGGCCGGTACTAGCTACCAGTCATCCCCAGATTCGCTTCTAATCCGGTCTTGACGCACATGGGGGAGGTTCGGTGTAACATGCATACCGGTGCTCTGGTCCCCCGCTGGGGCACCGTTGCCGGCGTTCCGGGCCCCCGTCGGAGCGCCGATGAATGCGACGCCGGGTGGTTTGCCCCCGTAGCCACCCGGCGTCGCCCTTTTTATTGGGAAAACGCCTATTCGGTCTTCCTGAACTGCGCTATCGCGATTCCCATCATGGCTAGGCCCATAGCCGCGACGATGGAAAGTGACAGCCACTCGGGAACCAGCCAGCTTCCCCACGTGACGCCCGGTGCAAGCAGGTGCTGTACGCCGAACGAAATGTTCAGGTGGTCGAAAACGGCGCGCCGCATCGGGCCGACTACATAGGTCAGCGGATCGATCCTGGTCAGCACCGTTAGCCAGCTCGGCAGTCCGTTCAGCGGGTAGAGCGCCCCTGAGAGGAAGAACAAGGGCAGGACCAGCATCTGAGTGAGGGCCATGAACGCCTGGAACTGCGTGATCCTGGCGGCCATCATGACGCCGAAAGCCGTCAGCGTGAACGACAGCAGCAGCAACTCGCCAACCAGAGTCAGCAGCAGCACAGGGCTATATGGCACGTGCGCGAAGCCGGCCAGCGCCAGAAAGATGATCCCCTGGAAGGTGGCAATCGTCGCGCCGCCAAGGCACTTGCCGACCACGATCGAAGCCCGGCTCACCGGAGCCACCAGGATTTCGCGAAGAAAACCGAATTCCCGGTCCCACACGATGGAGCCTGCCGAAAAGATCGCCGTAAAGAGTACCGACATCGCCAGGACGCCGGGATAAATGAAAGTCTTGAAGTCCACGCCGGCGGGCAGGCCGCCTCTGGCCAGCGTCGACAATCCCGTGCCGAGGATGAACAGGAACAACACGGGCTGCACCAGCGCGGTCACGGCGCGGAGCCGGTCGGTCCTGAACCTGATCAGCTCGCGACGCCAGATGACGCTGACGGCCCGTAGGTCATGCCGGATCCCTGGCTGCGGCGCCGAGACCCTGATCGATTCGATGACGGCCAGCTCTGGGGGCCGGGTGACGGTATGAGTCACGGTCAACGCCTTCCTCGAATGCGCGCCGCCATCTGGCGCATCGGGTCGGTGCTCGAGGCTTCCGCGTCGCGGATCGTCTTGCCGGTGTACGACATGAAGACGTCGTCGAGGGACGGCCGCGACACGCTGACGGACCTGATTGGCACGCCGAGCTCGGTGAACAGCCTGGGCACGAACTGCTCGCCCTCGGACACGGGAAAGGTCACGGCGCCCTCGTGAATAGCCGCCTCGATCCCGAAGATCCGTGATAGCGCAGCGATCGCGGCCTGGTCATCGGCGGTGTGGATCTGGACCCTGTCCTTGCCCACGCTCGCCTTGAGTGCCTCAGGCGTGTCAACGGCAACGATCTTGCCGTGATCGATGATCGCGATTCGGTCGCAGTGCTCAGCCTCGTCCATGTAGTGGGTCGTCAGAAAGATCGTGATGTCCTCGCGGTCCTTCAGCTCGTTGATGTAGGTCCAGATCGAGGACCGGGTCTGCGGATCAAGACCGACCGTCGGCTCGTCAAGGAACAGGACGTGCGGTGCATGCAGCAGCCCGCGGCTGATCTCCAGGCGCCGTTGCATGCCGCCGGAGAAGGTGCTCACGAGGCTGTCCTTCCGATCCCACAGCCCGACCATGTCGAGGACCTGACGCATCCGGGGCCCTAGCGCGTCTTTTGGAACGCCGTACAGCTCGGCGTGGAAGCGCAGGTTCTGCTCGGCAGTCAGGTATCCGTCCACCGTTGTGTCCTGGAACACGAGCCCGATGTTGCGCCGGACCGCGTCCCGCTCCGTAGCGGTGTCGAATCCGGCAACGGTGGCCTTGCCCGATGTGGCGTTGGCCAGCGTGCACAGGATCTTGATCGTGGTGGTCTTGCCGGCCCCGTTGGGCCCGAGGAATCCGAAGGTCTCACCCGGGTAGACGGCGAGGTCGATGCCGCGTACAGCCTCGACCTCGCCGTACCGCTTGGTGAGCCCGGACACCCCGATCACGGGCCGCGCGGTGCCATCGTCGGCACCATTGGCCTGCGAAGCCGGACGCTGGCCGTTGCTGGCCGCAGTCTGGCGCCTCATCGGCGTCTCCTCACCTTGGCCCCGGTGCCGAGCCTAGTCACGGCCCGGCGCCTCCTCGGCGGGCGTGTCCTCGACTTCGTCCTCGTCCTCGGCCAGGATCCGGTACAGGGACCTGCGGGTCTGGGCAAGGATCTTGCGCGCCTGTGCCATCTGGGACTCGGTGCCGGCGCTCAGCACTCCGAACGCCGCGACGTGTACTTGGCGGACGAGGGCGCGCATGTCGGCAGCCGCGTTCGCGGCGTCGCCGGACACTGCCGACCACGGTGCCTTCAGCTCTTCGGCGTGCCCGGCCACATATTCGCGGCCGGCGTCGGTAAGCGTGTAGGCACGTCGCTCCCCCGCCGTCGCCTGCAGCACCACGAGGTTCTCGTCCTCAAGCTGGGCGAGAGCCGGATACACAGAACCTGGACTGGGGCGCCAGAGGCCGCCGCTGCGCTCGCTGATCTGCTGGATGATCTGGTAGCCGTTCATCGGCTCCTCGGCCAGCAGCGCGAGTGCTGCTGCGCGGACGTCACCGCGCTTCGCCCGGCCGCCCCGCCTGCCATACCGGCCGCGGGGGCCGAATCCGGGTGCACCGCCGTGGAAGCCGGCTGGGCCGAACTCGGCGGACCCGTAACCGAAGTCGCCGCGGCCGCCGAAGTCGGCGGAGCCGGGCCCGAAGGCGGCGGAGCCGGGCCCGTAGGGGCCGGAACGGCCGCGCATCCTCGGACCGCCTGCGCGGCCGGGTGCGCCGGCGGCCGGATCTGAGTCAGCGGGATCGAATCGGGCCCTGAACCGCCGCCCGGCGTGATGCCGGTGTGAATGCCGGCCCCAGTGCTCGTCGTACTCATGATTGCGAGTGTCTCGCTCGTTCATATCGAACCTCCTGATTATTTCTTGATAGCTCAAAGATATATCGTTAACGAACCGATGGCAAGGCCGCGTTATGCCTGGGGGTGACAGAGTTGTTACAGGGGCTGTACGTCCACCGACGGGTTAGGGTTCTTGCCCGTCCTGCCAGCGTTCGGTCAATCCGGTCAAGCGTCCGGCGACGTCAGCTAGCGGCTGGCCGCTGCCGACGGCGATGCCGGCGAGGAAGGCAGTGACGGGCGCGGCCGGCCTGTCCACGCGGTGGGCGGCGTCCCTGGCCAGATCGAGGATGACGCGCTCGTTCACGCTGGCCCGGTCGACGCCAAGCTCGCCGCAAGCAGCCTCTATCCACCTGTCCAGCGTGCTCATAGGGTGCCTTCCTTCCCTGGGTATGCGAAGGCCAGCGCGGCGGCCAGGTCCTCGTCGGTGTCGCAGTCCAGCCAGGGCGGTGCCTCGCCAGGCTCCGGGGTGATCATGACCTCTGCGGGACCAAGCGGGCCGAGCACTCCGCCCAGCGACACGCCGTCGTATTCGTCCAGCGCCGACCTGAGCGGCCCGGACCGCCAGCAACTGACCAGCCATTGCGTCCTGCCTCGCCCGTCGACGAGGACGGCTCCGGCCGTTTGCCTGTGCGCGGCTGTGGTGAGCAGGGCTCGCAGATGCGGGCCGCGCAGGAATGGCAAGTCCGCGGCCAGCAGTAGCAGCCAGGGTTCGGCGACGCGGGCGATCCCCGCCCGCAGCGCGGGCACCGGCCCCGCTCCTGGCGGTTGCTCCCTCGTGAACTCAAGATTTCCGGCCGCGAGGCCGACCCTGGTGGGTCCGACGATAATGATCCGGCTCGCACCGGCGTCTGCCGCCGCTGCCGCGACCGTCGCGAGGAGCGAGCGCCCGCCGATCGTGATGCCCGGCTTATCCGTTCCGCCCAGCCGCGAGGCCCGTCCGCCCGCCAGCAGCACGGCGGCAACGGGCTCGTCAGCCACCGATGGCCGACATTGGTCTGGCCGGCTGCAGGAAGCCAGGGTCATTGATCCCGTGCCCTGGCAGTTTGGAGGCTACGGCTGCGCGCCACCGGTCGGCCAGTTCGTCGTCGCAGGCACCTGCCCGCAGCGGCGTCCGCAGGTCGCTCTCTTCCCTGGCGAACAGACAGTTACGCACCTGACCGTCGGCCGTCAGCCTGACCCGGTCACAGGACCCGCAGAACGGCCTGGTTACCGAGCCGATCACGCCTACCTTGGCGGGACCCGCGTCGATCAGGAAGGTTTCGGCCGGAGCGGAACCGCGCGCCTTCGGATCGTCGGGCGTGAGCGTGAACTTGGCCGACAGCGCCTCAAGGATCTCGTCGGCGGTGACCATGTCTTCCCTGCGCCAGCCGTGCTGGGCATCGAGCGGCATCTGCTCGATGAATCGCATCTGGTAGCCATGGTCCAGGCAGTACTGCAGCAAATCCACGGCTTCGTGGTCGTTGACGCCGCGCATCAGGACCGCGTTGACCTTGACAGGGGCGAGCCCGGTGCCAGCCGCAGCGGCCAGCCCGGCGAGCACGTCGGCGAGCCGGTCGCGCCTGGAGAGCCTGATGAATGTCTCCTGGCCAAGCGTGTCAAGCGACACGTTCACCCGGTCGAGCCCCGCTTCGTGCAGCGGCCCGGCCAGCCGTGCCAGGCCGATGCCGTTGGTCGTCATCGAGATCTCCGCCCGCGGCCGCAACGCAGCGGTCCTCGCCACGATGCCCGCGAGCCCCCGCCGCAAGATCGGCTCGCCGCCGGTGAACCTGATCTCGGTGATTCCCAGGCGTTCCACGGCGATTCCGAGCAGCCTGATCAACTCGTCGTCAGTGAGCTGATCGGCTCCAGGCAGCCAGTCCAGCCCTTCTGGGGGCATGCAGTAGCTGCACCGTAGATTGCACCGATCTGTCAGCGAAACGCGCAGGTCGGTAGCCACGCGGCCATATGAGTCGGCCAGCATGACCCACCTCCTCCCGCACCGTTGTCGCTTTCACGCTGGCTTAGCCTACTTCTAGCTACGCACGCAGGTGCTTGCCTGCCTGCTGCCCTCTTAACAACAAGCTACTCGGCGGCGGATTCGTTCCCTGGATGGAACTCCGATCCTTGAGGATGGGGTCATGACGGTCACAGGCACCATCTGGCGTGATCAACTGACGGCCGATCAGCGGGCCATGCTTGGCCGCGACATCGGTACGATCGCTGATACGCGGCCCGACGTATTGGTGATCGGCGGCGGCATACTGGGCGTCGCGATCGCCGCGGCCGTGCACGGCGCGAGGCTGGGGTCGGTTCAGCTGATCGAGGCCGGACGGCTCGGAGCAGGCGCGACGGGCGGAGCGACCGGTCTGCTCATACCTGAGCCGCATCAATGGAGCGATCCAGAGACGTTTGTCGACATGGAGCGCGCAAGCCTCGAGCGCTGGCGCTACCTGGACCAGGTCACGCCGGGAGGCCTTGGCCTGGTTGAGCTCGACTGGATCGGCCTCGCGCCCGATCCCGGCGGTCTTGCCGCACATCAGCCGGAGAACGTGGAGTGGCTGGATGCCAGCAAGATCGCCGCGCTGGTCCCCGGCCTCGCGTGGCGCCTCGGCGGCGCGCTGATCCGGCACCAGGCCAGGGTCAATCCGCTTCGGGCGCTCGTCGGCCTCGCCGCCGAGCTGCCATCGGTTGGCACGGGCGTGGCGGCCACCGGGATCACGATTCGCGGCGAGACCCTTGAGTCGGTCACGACATCGGCAGGAGAGATAAGCCCGGGGGCCGTCGTGTTCGCGACCGGCCAGCCTCCTGCCATCGACGGGCTCGCGATCGACATCCCGTCCGACCGAGTCAAGGGCCACCTGATCGTGACCGCGCCGACCAAGGTGCACCTGCCCTGCACGGTAGCGCCCGTAGCGACGCCGCTGGAGGATGGAAGGCTGCTGGCGGGCGGCACCTTCGACTACGGCGACGAGAGTCCAGTCGTCCGCGAGGAGGTCGTGGAGACGATCATGGGCGGTCTGCGCGCAGCGCTGCCCGCGGTTAAAGACGTCGGTGTCTCACATCAGTGGTGCTGCTTCAGGCCGCGGCATCCAGATCGCCGCCCGGTGATCGACCGCGTGCCGGGGCTGCGTAACGCATGGCTGACTTCGGGGCATTTCCGGACCGGGATACTCAACGCGCCGGCCACCGGCATGGCGATCACCAGATGGATTAACGCGGATAAGCCGCCACCGGAGGCGCGGGCCTGGAGTGCCGGCCGTTTCGCTGCCCGCGGCAGCGGCGGGAATTAGCGCAGGCGCCTGCGGTCATCCGGCAGACGCTGGGTGATCCGTTGCCGGTCGAGGTACTCCAGAAGCGGGATCACGGTCCGCCTGGTGGAACCCAGCGCCGCCCGTGCGTCCGCCGCGGTGAAAGGCTGCTCGAGACCGGCAAGAACTTGTGCCGCCCGTTCGTCCGCGCCGGGAGCCAGGACGATCTGCTCGCTGATTCTGAGCAACGCGCCGTGCCTAGCGGCGGCGGCTAGGTCGCGCTTGTCCAGCCCGAGCGCGCTGAGCCTGGCGGCGTCCGGGGCGTCGAACGGCCTTTCATCCAAGTCGGCGACCAGCGAGGCGACGGCCTTGGCCAGCGCCGACGGCAATCCGGCATCTCTGGCCGCCGCGGTCAGCACTCCGCCACTGAGCGTCACGGACTTGGCCGCCTGTGCCAGGGCGGGCACGAGCCGCCGGTCAGGCAGACCGAGCGCCTCTCTGGCTGCCTCCGCGGGCAGGCCCGCGGCGAGCGCGTCGCGCTCGGCGTGCTCGCTCACGAGCGTCGTCAGCCGCGTGGCCAGGTTGGTCCAATGGCCCGTGTCGGCGATCCAGCCCGCCGCGACCGGCGCCGGAAGCCCGGTCAGGCCCATCGCGGCGAAGTCGGCGGCCCTGGCCAGGCCGCGCCGCCTCAGCAGGTCGGCCGCGCCAGGAACATCAGGCCAGGCGACTAGTTCAGCGGCTGCAGCGCCCGCGGCGCCGCGGCGCTTCAGCGGCGGCGGATTGATGTCGAGTACCACCGCGCCGGTGATGCCATGCCAGAGCAACGCTGATCCGTCGGCGTCCTCGCCAGCGGCAGCCCCAGGGTCACGCAGCAGCACACGGTCTGCCACATGCAGCGGAAGCGGTTCACGGAGTGTCAGCCTGGCGTGGGCGTCGCCGAGCATCCTGACCTTCGCGGTCGTTCGCGCGGATCCCACGTGCATAGTTATGGTCCTGAGCAGCCCGCCTTCTCGGCCGCGGGTAAGGCGCACGTCTACCTGCCTGGCCAGCGTCCAACGGCCGGGCTGGAGCAACGCCATGCCGCGGCGAACGTCCGCGCGGTCGACACCGCGCAGGTTGAGCGCCGCCCTTGCCACGCCGGTCAGGTCGGCCGCGCTCTCGCCGAGCGACTGGATCGCTCGCACCCGAACAGGCCGCATGGCCGGCGTGAGGACGAGCTCGTCGCCACGGCGCACCGTCCCCGCGGGCAGCGTGCCCGTGACCACGGTTCCGCTCCCGGTGATGCTGAAGGCCCGGTCCACCCAGATCCGGACCGGCGCGCTCGGCGCGGCAGCCGGTAGCAAGCTCGCCAGCCGAGTGAGAGCGGTGTTGAGGTCCGCCAATCCAGCTCCGGTGAGCGCGCTAACGGCAACCGCCGGTACCTCGCCGAGACTTGATCGCTTGAGCTGTTCAGCCGCCTCGGCCATGGCGTGGCCGGGATCGGCGAGATCGGATCTGGTGATCACGAGCAGCCCGCGCGTGATACCCAGCGCGTCAATGGCCGCCAGGTGCTCAGCTGACTGCGGCATCCAGCCGCCGTCGGCGGCCACGACGAACAGAACCGCGGGAACCGGGCCGACCCCGGCGAGCATGTTCGGCACGAACCTGGAGTGCCCCGGCACGTCGACGAACGCCAGCTGCTCCCCCGACGGCAGCGTCATCCAGGCGTACCCAAGATCGATGGTCATGCCGCGGCGCTTCTCTTCGGCCCAGCGGTCAGGCTCCATCCCGGTCAGCGCGCGCAGCAGGGCCGACTTGCCGTGGTCTACGTGCCCGGCGGTGGCGATGACGTGCATGCTGGTCAGCCGGCCTGCTCGGGCACCCGCGCGGCGAGGACAGCAGCGGCCAGTGCATCGTCGTCCGAGGGCTCTACGGCATATAGATCTAGGAGCAGCCTGCCGTCGGTGATCCGGCCGGCCACGGCTGGCTGAGCGCCCGCGGCGATCTGGGAGCCTCCACGCAGCGGAGCGGCGAGCGATTCAGGCAGGCTGACCGCCGCGCTCGGCAACGAGACACCCGGTGCGCCGCCACCGCCTACAGCCGCCTCGCTCGCTACGGCCGTCGCGTCGATGCCGGCATCGCAGAAGATGGCAGCCAGCCGACCGGCCCGGGCCAAGAGCGCATTAGTACTGGCGGCAAGAGCCTGCAGGACGGGCGGCTGCGGCCCGGTGAGCGTCGCCTCGAGGGCCGCCACCGTCAGCTTGTCTATCCGCAGGGCGCGAGCCAGCGGGTGTCTGGCAAGCTGCCTGATCACCTCGGCCCGGCCAAGTAGCAGCCCCGCTTGCGGGCCACCGAGCAGCTTGTCACCGCTGGCCGTCACGAGCGTCGCGCCGGCCCGCAGCCAGGTCGCGGCGTCCGGCTCGTCCGGCAGCACGGGATGCGGCGCGAGCAAGCCGGATCCGATGTCACCGATCACGGGGGCGCCCAGCTTGGCCAGGTCGGCTATCCCCGCGCTTTCGGTAAAGCCATCGATGCGGTAGTTCGATGGATGCACCTTGAGCACAAATCCGGTGCGGGGCCCGATGGCGCCCGCATAGTCGGCGACCGACGTCCGGTTCGTGCTGCCGACCTCACGGATGCGCGCGCCAGTGCTTTCAAGCAGTTCGGGCAGCCGGAATCCGTCGCCGATCTCGATCAGCTCGCCACGGCTCACGACGATCTCGCGCCCAGCCGCCAGCGCCGTTGCGGCCAGCACCAGAGCGGCGGCGTTGTTGTTCACCACGTGCACGGCCTCGGCGTCGGGCACGGCCTTTGCCAGCGCCGCGAGCATCGCCGCGCCGCGCCGACCGCGCGAGCCCGTCTGCAGGTCGTATTCGAGGTCATTGGATCCGGCCGCAACGGCCAGGGCATCCCTGGCTGCCGCGGACAGCGGCGCGCGCCCGAGGTTCGTGTGCAGCAAAACGCCGGTAGCGTTGAGTACAGGCGCGAGGCTTGTCGCGAGCCGCGGCAACCCGCTCAGGGCGGCTGCCGCGACCTCGTCGGGGCGGATGTCACCGTTCCTGGCCCGCTGTTGCGCGCGGTGTACCGCGTCCCGCACCAGGGATCGGCCAAGCCGCAGTTCAGCAGCGGCCAGCCGCGGGTCGGCCAGCACCGCATCGGTGCGCGGCACCAACCTGCGGGCGTCCTCCACGACCGTGACCATACCTCGCGACGCTGGACCGCACGTATGTCAGCCAACGGGCCAGGTTGCGAAACGGGCTCGGCTTGAGTGCGGAGTTACAAATATTGCATCCCGATGTGTCAGTCTTGACCGACCGAACGCGCTCCGGGTGGCACTGAGGCAAAGAAGGTGAGTGAGCATGGCCGAAGGCGTGCGAACACCTCGCAGCAGGGGCGGCCTGTCCGGGCTGGCGCTGATCCTGCTCGGCGCATGGGGCGGAATCGCGCCCTACGCCGGGCCATCGCTGGGATTCGGTTACACCCCCAACAGCGCCTGGTCGAATACTTCGGGCCGGCTTTACCTGTCCGCCATTCCGGGCGCCGTCGCTCTCGTCGCCGGGCTGATCGTCATGGTGACGCGGAGCCGGTGGTTCGGCGGTTTCTGCGCATTTATCGCGTCGATCGCTGGAGCCTGGTTCATCTCGGGCGCCGCACTTGTCACGTTCCTGCCGGCCAGTCAGGCCGCTAAGATCACGACTGGCACGCCGCTTGGCACCGGAGCGCACATCGCTGTCCTGACCAACCTGGCCTTCTTCACCGGCGTTGGCGTGCTCATCCTGTTCTTCGCCGCAGTGGCACTCGGGCGTTTGTCGCTCGCCGCCCACCGCGACTACTCAGCCGACGATGCCGAGCTCGCTGGCCTTACAGATACTGGCGTCTACGGCGCTTACCAGCAGGGCCAGGAGTCGGCTCAGCCGCAATACGGGTCGCAATATCCTCGGACCGATCCATTCCCGCCCGAGCATTACGCATCCCCGACCGAGCAATATCCGTCGGCGGGCCAGCAACCCACCGGGCAGTACCAGCCGTCAGGAGGGCCGTACCAGTCCCCGGCCGGCCAGTACCCGCCGAACGATCCGTTCGGCGTGACCCAGGAGCAATCGACGGTTCAACGCTCGCAGAGCCCGTTCCCGCCAGCGCCGTACCCTGGATATCCGGACCAGCAGACGACGCCGGAGTCCACTACGGCGGCCCAGCAGCCGCCCGGCCAAGACCAGGCCAGGTAGGGCCATCGACGGAGAGGCAGACCGTCCGCATCCTCCGCTCGGTTCGCACTGGGAGCCCGCTGAACAAAGGGGATGTTGGGGCGGGAAGAGCGCCGACAAGGCCGTCTGTGCGGCAGTAAGCCAGGCCCTTACGAGCCGGCAACGTGGTCGCTCTTCCCGCTGGTTCCAGCCTGGCAGGCGTGCGGGCTGGCTGCAAGCGCTCCGGGGCCCGCCCTGCGGGGCGGTCAGGCCAGTGCCCAGGCTCCGTTCTCGCGGACCAGGCCGCGGCCGAGGAGGTTGCGCAGGTTCAGGGCGGCGGCGCGGTTCTTGAGCCAGGCGTTGTTCCGGGTTGTGCCAAGGTAGCGGAGCTTGATGCGCCGCCCGCCGCGGGTGGCGACCTGGGCGATGACGCGCTCCACGTTGGGCCGGTACTTGGGTCTGTCAGATTTCCGGTGTGAGGGCTTTTCCGGTTTCCTTACCTATCCCTTAATGAAGGGATCCTGCCGCACACCCTGGTCTCTGGCCCGTATTGAGTTGTCTGCCGTTCCGCTTTCCCCGCCAGTGCATTCAGGTTATCAATTCCCTTCTCCGGAGTGTTTCTTTTCCGGGGCATGGCGCGGGCGTTTCCCGCGCGGCCTGCGCACTTTCCATTCCGATGCCGGCATGTAGGTGTTTTCCTGGCCGGCGGTGGCGGCCTCCTCCAGGCCCGCCGCGACCAGCTGCAAGTCGAGGGCCAGGCCGGCGCAGGCGGACCCGCGGCAGGTGCCGTCCCGGGCGGCGGCGGCCTCGGCCTCGGGCACGGCGACCAGGCGGTGCAGCACCGCGGCGGCCTCGAGCAGGAGGTCGACCAGGTCGTCGGCGTCGTCGGTCTCGATCAGTATTGGCTGGTCGGCCAGGGTGACCGGCGGCCTGGTCATGACGTCCCCCTCGTGTCCGGCGGGCTAGAGGGCCCAGTCCGGGATGGGGCCGGGCCAGCGCTTGTCGAAGGCGGCCAGCGCCTCCCGCCAGCTCTGAGTCACCGAGCCCTCGATCAAGAACCCGGGCGCGTTGCGCTGGTCGTGCGGCTTGCCGGAGGCGGCCTCGGCCGCCCGGGCCTCGGCCCGCTTGTCCTCGATGTCGACGATACCCAGCCACAGCAGCTTGACGAGGGCATCATCGGCGGGGAAGTGGCCGCGGGTCTTAATGATTTTCCGCATCTGCCGGTTAAAAGACTCGATCGCGTTCGTAACCGGTATGAAGATCTCAGGCGTCGCCGGTCCGCTGGCCGTTTGCCTCTGGCGGGGCGAGATGGTCTGGCATACGGTGCGACCGTCCGGGACAGGGGCGCCGGGAGTGAAGCAGGGTGGGCAGGCCGGTGTTGCACGG
>DATAEH010000087.1:0-10099 GCA_036258115.1 Streptosporangiaceae bacterium | reverse complement strand
GGCCGGCGGCAGCCGCCATTGCGCGGATCGTGCAGGCACACCCCCGCCGGAATCCCGTCCGCACCAGGAAACGTCCCGAAATACGAATCGAACGACCTGTTCTCCTGCATGATCACAATCACATGCTTGATCTTGTGAATGCCCGAAGTGGCCGCGAGGGCGGGATCACGGCGTTGCACCTGGTTGTTGGCTTGGGCAGCGATGGCGATGGTCAAGGCACCGACCAGAACCAGGGCCGAAGCCACCGCCATAATTCCTCGCCGAAGTCTCACGTTTCTCTCACATTTGACTTTCTGGGACGGCCGGTTCACAGACGCCCAAACCGCGCAGCCAGCGCACGGCCACCGTGATGGCGCTGCCGCCCCTCGAGGGCACAGGATAGATAGTGCACCAAACTAAGTAGTTGCGACAGGAAACGGGTCCGACAGCCCGATCTGGCATCGTGCCCCTGACCAGGAGTTGCGCCAACCGACGCGCCCGCAAGACAGGACGCGCTAGCGCCAACGTGGCCGGGCCACCGCCCACATGTGGCTAATCTGTGCTGCGTGAGAACGCACCGCGCTATGCGCCGGTTTCGGCCATCCGGACGGCTAACAGTGATCGTTGCAATGCTGGTAATTGCCGCGACGGGGCTGGGTTTGGGCGCCTTCTTGGGTGACCAGCCGTCACTGGGAGGAGGCTGGTTCCACCATGCCAAGCCTGATCCAGCACTCGCCGCCGGTTCGGGCATTCACAAGATCAAGCACGTCATCGTGATCATGCAGGAGAACAGGTCCTTCGACTCGTTTTTCGGCACCTACCCGGGTGCTGACGGGATCCCCTCGCGGAACGGGCATTTCACGGTCTGCGTACCTGACCCCCGCACCCACGGCTGTGACCGGCCGTATCACGATCCGAGCCTGGTGAACGGAGGGGGCGGGCACAACCACCCTGACTTTCTCACGGACCTTAACGGCGGCAAGATGGACGGGTTCGTCCGGGTCGCGGAAACTCAGCGCAACCGCGGCTGCAGCGCGGTCTATCCGCCGCCATCTGTCTGCCTGTCGTCCGGCCCGCCCGACGTTATGGGCTATCACGACGCGAGGGAGATTCCCAATTACTGGACCTACGCCAATGACTTCGTGCTCAACGATCACATGTTCGAGCCGGTCGCGTCCTGGAGCCTCCCGGCGCACTTGTACATGGTGAGCGGCTGGTCCGCGTACTGCGAGAACAAGATGCCGAGCAGTTGCCACAGCTACATCGGCGGCCAGACGGGGTCGCCTCCAGGCCACAGCCACAAGCACCATTCCAGGGCCGGCGTCGGCCATCGCCTGTCCGCGGCGTTCTGGGGCTGCGTGCGGGCGAACGGCGTGAATCCGGCCAATCTGCAGCGTCCGGCCGGACTCTCGCGGCATCAGCGCAAGGCGATCGGGCAGTGCCTGAAGATCCTGACTCCGGCCGATCGTCAGCGGTTGCTCGATCATGGCGCCGTCGGAGGAGGCGGCCTAGGCCAGAAGCTTGGTATCTATTCGTGGACAGACCTGACGTACCTGCTTCACAAGAATCACGTCTCGTGGCGCTACTACATCCAGAAGGGGGTCGCGCCGGACTGCGACGATAATCCCGACGAGAGCGCTGCTGGCTGCGCTCCGGTCAAGCAGGGAGCCAGCACTCCGTCGATCTGGAGCCCGTTGCCGGCCTTCACCGATGTCCAGGCGAACCATCAGGTGCACCACGTCAAGAGCCTGTCGGCCTTCTACCGGGCAGCTAGGCATGGCAAGCTTCCCGCGGTCTCCTGGGTGACCCCCACCCAGGACAACAGCGATCATCCGCCTGCCAACATCGCAACCGGCCAGGCCTACGTCACCAACCTGATCAACACGATCATGAGCGGACCGGACTGGAACTCCACCGCGATCTTCCTGACCTGGGATGACTGGGGCGGTTTCTACGACAATGTCGTGCCGCCAACCGTGGACAAGCTTGGCTATGGCTTCCGGGTACCCGCGCTCGTCATCAGCCCGTACGCCAGGAAGGGCTTCATCGATCATCAGGTTCTGTCCTTCGACGCCTTCAACAAGTTCATCGAGGATGACTTCCTGCACGGCGCCCGCCTCAACCCGGCTACAGACGGGCGCCCTGACCCACGCCCGGACGTCCGGGAAAATGCCCCGCAACTCGGCAACCTGATCGCGGACTTCAACTTCAACCAGAAGCCTCGTGACCCTGTGCTGCTTCCTATCCACCCACCACCAGGACCTGCGTCACACCCGTAACAGGTTGACGGACCGCGGCGGCACGGTCAGGAGGGTGTCGTCGCGCCGGCTAGGCCTTCGGCGCCTGGGAGATCCTGACCATGTTGCCTGAAGGATCGCGGAACGCGCTGTCGCGCGGCCCCCATGGCTGGTCAATGGGCTCCTGCAGCACCTCGGCGCCCGTCGCGCGAACCCGCTCGAAGGCTGCGTCGAGATCGTCGACGCAGAAGATGGTCATCGGCAGGACGCCCTTGGTGAGCAGCTCCTGCAACGCGTCACCATCGGCCTGCGACCGGCCTGCGTGTGGTTCTGAGAGCACGATTCCGAGGCCCGGCTGATCGGGGCTGCCCAGCGTGACCCAGCGGAAGTCGCCGGAAGCGACGTCGTTCTGCACCTCAAGACCGAGCGCGTCACGGTAGAAGCCGAGCGCCTCGTCCACGTCGTTGACTGTTATGTGGCAGTACTGGAGTGCGATTGTCATGGCACTACGCTAGGCGGCGGTTTCCCCGGCCGCTTCTCCATTCCTGCTCGGCTTGTTCCTCGTCGGTCGCGTGTTTACCTTGGCCACGCACGGCGGCATCGCAGCCACTGCGTGGTGCTCCCGACTGCGGTAAGCGCTCGGGGACTCACCGACGATCTCGGTGAAACGCGAGCTGAACGAGCCAAGTGAGGTACAGCCGACCGTCATGCACGCGTCGGTCACGCTCATGCCGGAACGCAGCAGCGCCATCGCGCGCTCGATTCTGCGGGTCATCAGGTAGCTATACGGCGTCTCCCCGTAAGTCGCCCTGAACTGCCGCGAGAAGTGCCCAGGCGACATGAGCGCATGCTGCGCCATGGTCGGCACATCCAGCGGACGCGCATACTCCCGGTCCATCAGATCTCGAGCCCGGCGCAGATGCGCAAGGTTGGCGAGGTCCTGTGCGTCCATGCCACGACGCTACCACCGGTCATCGCGGACGATCAGGATCAGCCGCAGCGGGATCAGCGCACCGGCATCCGGCCGTGAACCGGTTCGTAGCCGCCGAAGCCGGAGTCGAGCACGCCTTCGCCTCCTGTCAGTCCCGGTAGCTGCTCCTGAAGACTCCGAACCTGGGCCGAAGGGAGCATGGCCGTCACAACGGACACCTCCCCGTCGAGCACCGGCGTCGGCCTTGCTGCGCCGAGCCGGGTTAGCGCGGACAATATGTCGCCTGTCCGCCCCGCGGGCAGCTCCACGCGGACGCGGGCCATCGGCTGGCAGACGACCGTGCCAGCTTGTCGTAGCGCCTCCATCATGACGAGCGGCGTCAGCTTGCGGAAGTCAGCCGCGGTCGTGCGCGGCGTAGGCAGCACGCGCTTTGTCGGCCCGTCTCCGATGTAGTAGCCGCATTCGTGCATGGTGACCACGCAGTCGGTAACTTGCCACCCGTAAAAGCCCTGTTCAAGCGTTCTCAGGATGTACCGCGTCATGGCATCGGTGAAGTGTCCGGCGGTCTTGTAGATATAGAGCGGAACAAGACGCGGGTCGAAATCGAGCTCGAATCGAAGCCCCGAGCCGGGCGGTCCGGGTTCCACCCGCAGGCCGACCGTGGCTGAATACGGATGATCATCGGACTGCAGGACCTGGACGGCGCTTCCTCGGCCGATGGGCCGCTCGATGTAGATCATCGTCGTCTCGCGGAACGCGGCTGCGACGTTGAAATCCTCTGCGAGCGTGGACTGAATCACCTCTTTCTGGACGGCGCCGTAGAGGGACACGTAGATCTCGTGACGCTCGTCGTCTTGCCGCACATTGATGAGGGGATCCTGTTCGGCGAGCTGACCGAGTGCGACGCGGAGGCGATTGCCGTCGCATGGATCACACGGCACGACGGCGGACTCCAGCGTTGGCGGAGGGAACTGGTGACCGGCCTCGTCTGATGCCACCTCACCGACCCGGTCCCCGACCCGGGCCTCGGCGAGGCCCCAGAGCTTGGCTATCTGGCCCGCGCTGACTGCGCTGCGCTGGACCGCTGGTCCCCGCTCGAAGACGGCCAGCGCCGTCACCTTGCCGTCTCGGCCGGATCCGAGCTTGATCCGGTCGCGAGCGTGCACGGTTCCTGAGAACATGCGGACGTAGGCGACCTTCTCGGCATTGCTGCCGCGTTCGATCTTGAAGATGCTGCCAGCCAAGGGCCCGTCAGGGTCACCGCCGGAGACCGGCAGCAGCTCGGCGATGCCAGCCATCAACTCCGCGACGCCCGCTCCGGTGATCGCAGAGCCGAAGAAGACCGGATATACCTGGCCGCGCATCGTCTGCGCGGCGAGTTCCGCGCGGAGCTGGCCGTAAGGCACCCCGGCCTCGTCATGGACGAAGGTGGCCAGCAGCGGGTCGTTTCGTTCTGCCAGCAGCTCGGTAAGGCTCGCCGCGAACTCGGCATCGCCAGCTCCTGATGCGATGAAGGTTGCGTCGTGCGTGCCAGCGCTCGCCACCGAACCCATGGCGAAGGCGGCGACCTTGAGACGGCGGGCGATGTCGCGCAGCACGCCCTCCGGGTTCGCCCCCGTGCGGTCGATCTTGTTCACGAACACGAGAGCGGGTATCTCGAGCCGGCGCAGCGAGCGCATGAGTATCACTGTCTGCGCCTGTACGCCCTCCACGGCGGACACAACAAGCACGACGCCGTCGAGGACGCTGAGCACTCGGTCCACCTCGGCGATGAAGTCCGGGTGGCCGGGCGTATCGATCAAACTGACGACGATGTTGTCGATCGGGAAGGAGGCCACGCCCGACTTGATCGTTATGCCGCGCCGGCGTTCCAGCGCCAGCGAATCGGTCAGCGTGGTACCGGCATCGACGGCGCCAAGCTGGTCAATGACGCCTGAGTCGTAGAGCAGCCGCTCGGTAAGGGTCGTCTTACCTGCGTCTACATGCGCCAGGATTCCAAGGTTGAGAGTCTTCCGCGACACGCGCCACATCCCGTGAATAGGTCCCAAAGGCCATCTCGATGGACGTGAACGCCTGGCGCATCTACCCTCCCTGGGCGATCGGCATAGTGCTTGCTGACGCCACTATAGAGCCATCCTTGTTCTGCCGCGCGGCGTAGCGGGTCGCGGCCATATCACGACGAATGTCGGCGTCAGGGCAGGCTAGTGCCGCTATGATCCGCATGCTGGCCATTCAGCAGGGGTGGGAGATATGCGCAGGAAACTGATCGCCCTGGTGATTGTTCTCCTCGGCCTGGGTGCCGGCGTCCTGTTCACGGCGGGCCATCCGCCTTTCTATACGAGCCAGGCCCAGATCGAAGTGTCGCCGGGAGGGGAGTGGGACCCTGCCTCGCTGGCCGTCTTGGTGAGCAGCCAGCCGGTTCTAGTCGCTGCGGCGCACCGTCCGGGCCTGAACAAGACAGTCGCGGAGTTGAAAGGCAATCTCCAGGTTGCACATGAGAGCCTCGTATTCACGTTGACCGCGAAGGACCAGGATCCGGGGCAGGCCAAGGCTATGGCGTCGGCAGTGATTGGCAGGTTCCGCTACTTCTTGGCAAGCCGCGACCACGTCCTCAAAAAGGGATTGCCGACGGGGAAGCGGGTTACGTCGATCGTACTCAGGCCTGCTCGGCAGGGTACGGCCGAACGCCCGCTGGGCTCCTACGCGAAGACGACCGGGCTCGGCCTACTCGGTGGGTTGCTGCTGACGTTCCTAGTCGTGCGGCCATCTCGGCGTGAGGTGCGCCGCGGATACCGGGCAGCGTTCACGCTGATCTTCGGGCGAGGCAGGATCGCCTCTAACATCCTGGAACTCCTGGACGGCCCGGCCGGTGAGGACGACCACAAGACCCAACGGCATGTTGCCCGGGACAGGCGGCCCGCCGCCTGGCACGCAGGGCGCGCGTAGAGTTCCCACAAACTGGCCAGCAGGTCGACCCGGCATCGTGATGCTTAGCTGCGCGCTTCGTTAACGTCTCACGCCGCGGCCCTTCCGCCGTTCCGATTGAACCCCTTTCCGGCGGTCGCTATAGTCGAAACCTAAGATCCTTAGGGTATTAGGGGGACTGGCATTGGGCAGCAGGTGGTGCCAGGGCGTGCGGCCTTGGTGCTCAGGACGGCGACTCTAATGTGGCTCAAGACCGAGGCCGCGACGCAGCTCAACAGGATTCTTCGTCCTCTTGACGTCCAGGTGGTGCGCGGGCGAAGCGACGAGTCGAGTATCAAGCCGTTTCTTTCCGCGCGGAAAACGATCGCGGCAGCGAGGCGCTCCGGCCTATCACTGTCTGACTACATCGACCGGTTCAGCGCGGAGCCCGGCGCCACGCCATCGACCGTTGAAGCCATGCTCAAGATCGCCGAACTGCATGAGCACGTGGACCGGGTATGCGAGATCGGCCCGGGCACCGGGCGCTACGCCGAACTCGTTATCTCAGCGCTCAGGCCGGCCGTCTACGAAATCTATGAGACGGCGACCGACTGGCTGCCCCACCTGCGCAGGCTGCCAGGAAGCGTCGTGCTGCCGGCGGACGGCCATTCCCTTGGGTCGACGGCATCGGCGTCGGTGGATCTCGTGCACGCGCAGAAGGTGTTCATATACACGCCGCTCGTTGTCTCGGTGGGCTACATCCAGGAAATGGCCCGGGTTGTGCGGCCCGGCGGCACGGTTGCCTTCGACATCGTGACAGAGCGATGCATGGACGAGGAAGCCACCAAGACGTGGGTCACGACGGGCGCCACGTTGTACTCGATGATCCCGCGGCAGTGGACCGTTGACCTAGCTGCCGGTCTCGAGCTGCAACTGCTCGGGAGTGACTTCGCCCCGCTCAGTGGAGGACGTACCGAGCTACTCGTCTTCCGCCGTCTGTCCGGCGTGCGACCGGGAACCGGGGCCGACGTGGCGAGTTGAGGCCCGCACGTGTTGCCCGGGTACCGGGGACCGGGCTGGACCGATCACTGCTACGGTCGGCGCCGCCAGAACTGCCAGCGGGAAGGCGCTGAGCGCGGTGATCGCGAGTATGCCCGCCACGGAAACCGGCCGCCGCACCGCCGGAGGCGCGGCAAGAAGCCGTCGCACGCGTGCGGCCGTGTAATGGGTGCTGGCATGCAGCACCGCTGGCTCGGGCGAAGCTGCGCCGAGCGCCAGGATCGCCTCAGCCACGGTCAGCCGTGAGCAGGTGGCAGCCGCCGCGTCGTCGGCGAGCAACTCAACGAGCCACGCGACGTGCTCGTGCGTTCTCCGGAACGCCGAGAGACGCGGGAAGGCGGCGGATAGGGAGCCCGCGATGCCGACGAGGACGTGATGCCGGCCGCGCTGGTGTGCTCGCTCGTGAGCAAGCACAGCGGCGAGATGTTCGGCGTCTAGCGTCTCGAGTGCGCTGCTGGTGAGCACAACCGGCGCACCGCCGCCAGGAAGGCACCAGGCGGCGGGTTCGTCGTGATCAACGATGATGGCTCCGAGTTTGTCGTCCACGCGGCCGGCCATCGCGAGCCCTCGCCGGTAACGCCGACGTGCCAGCCGGGCGAGGGCCATCGTGCGCGCAGTGCACCAGCAGACACGAACCAGCACGGCCACTCCGAACAGCGACCCCGCGACCGCCAGCACATGGTCGTCAGGATCCAGAAACTGGGTACGCAAGGCGATCGCGCTCGCGCTGATCGGGCGCATCAGGCTGGCGGTGATGCGGACCTGCGGTACCGCAAGGGCCAGCCCGGACAGGGCAATTGATGCTGCGGCCGTGCCAGTCATGCCCAGCCACGCGAAGACCGCCAGCCGTGGTGCGCGGTCCGGCCAGCGTGCCCGCGCGAGCGCAGGTACCCCGGCCGTGAGCAGCAAGACGGCGTAGACCAGGAGCGCGATCGCCACGATCATTCCTGGCCCCCGGCACGGCGGGCTTGATCCAGTGCCTGTCGTAGTTGCTGCGCCTCGGCCGGGTCAATTTTCTCCGCGAACCTGCGCAGTGTGGCGGCCCGGTCGCTGCTGGCGTCCAGGGCTGCACCCATGAGCCCGGCGGTGTAGTCGGCACGGCTAACTGTGGCCTGGTACCGATAGGCCCGGCCATCTTTCTCCCGGGTAAGCCAACCTTTGCGGTAGAGGATCTCTACTACTGTCCACACCGTGTTGTAGGCGCGCGGCGGTTTGATCGCCTGCTGAATCTCGCGCACGAGAACCGGTCGGCGGGCAGACCACACCTGCTCCATGATGGCGGCCTCGAGCTCCCCGAAGCCCAGCATGCAACCTCCCGGCATCCACCGCGGCCCAGTTTCACCTGGACATGCCGACACGATGCCATGGCTGCATCACCGAAGCACGAGTAATCAGCTATTGACGCAAAACGCGGTACCGGACGTGGGTGGCCAGGTCGGTGTTCCGCGCATCGACAGGATGGAGCTGGACGTCAACACCGTCGAAGAGCCGTTCGCCGCTGCCAAGCGTCATTGGGGTGATATGCAGCCAAAGATCATCGATCAACCCAGCGGCCAGATACTGGTTCACGGTGGATGCCCCGCCTGCCACGAGCACGGTGCGCCCGTTCGCCGCTGCGCGCGCCTGCGTGAGCGCCGATTCAATGCCGTCGGTGACGAAGTTGAATGTGGTGCCGCCCTGCATGATCAGCGGCTCCCTCGGGTGGTGGGTGAGCACGAAGACCGGAGCGTGGTACGGCGGTTCCTCGCCCCACCAGCCGCGCCAGGCCGGGTCCCATGCGCCGCGTCCTGATGTGAACATGTTGCGGCCCATGACGAAAGCGCCCGCCGATGTTTGTGCCCTGATCTCGGCGGCGTTGACCTCAGGCTGCTCGAACATCCAGCGGTGCAACAGTTCGCCCCGCTCACCGAGCGGATTGTCGAGGTTCTGGCGGGGCCCGGCGACGAACCCGTCGACCGCCATCGTGATGCTGCACATCACCCTGTCATGGCGGTCCACGGCTTCGGTAGCGGCACCGTTTTCGGCCTGCGTCCCGTTCTCGCTCATTCAGCAAGCGTGCCATAGGGCCAACAGCCACTGCGTCGCGCACCCGATCCAGCGGCAGGCCTCGCAGCACGCGAGCCAAGGCGGTCACGCGGAAATATCGAACACTTCTCCGATGTTGTAGTTAGTTCGATCCGAGAGTGAGGTAGCGGCATTGCAGAAGTGCATTACCTGCGGCGCTGCGCTGCACCCAGAACGGGCCGCGAAGTATTCGTACTGCATGTCACCCGAGTGCCAGGAAAAGAACGCGCGAGGGCTGACCATCGTGGCAGTCGGGGTGAACAAGGCGGCCGAGCAGTACATGATCCTCGATGAGAAGACGCAAGAAGATCTGGCCAGCGGCAAGTACCACGACCAGCGGCGAGGGTCGTTCGGAACCTCGCCAGCTGCACCGGCTGCAGCTCCCAAGCCAGCGGCACCTGCCCCGGCGCAGCCGCAGCGGCGCCCGCAGCCCAAGGATCGCCATGCCCAGCGACCGGTGCGCAAGCCGTGGAGCGTCAAGCAGCAAAGGCTCGCTTTGCTCTACAACGAACAAGGGCTCAGGCCTGATGAGATCGCGGCCAAGCTGGGCTTGAGCACCTACCTGGTGACGCAGATCATCCTCACTGGCCGTAGTCGCGGAAAGCTCTGACCGGGCGGAGATGTGGTCGTGGACGAGGGCTTGGCTCAGGCGTAGCGTGTTCCGCAGCGGAAGGCCTGCTGGAAGGATTCATGGCAATCGACGGCGCCCAACCACCGGCCGACGAGCTGGCGCTGTGTGCGGGCGCGACTCTGGCGGCGCCGAGCGCTCGTCTCGCCTGCGAGCTCTCGGTGCGCCGCGATTCGATGCCTGCGCTCACAGTCTGGGTCGACGGCGAATACGTTCGCCGAATCCGGACCACCGATCGCGCGGCACGCAAGGTTGGGCGTGAGCAGGTGACGCTCGCCGTCACAAAAGAACTGACGA
>DATAEH010000086.1:0-4293 GCA_036258115.1 Streptosporangiaceae bacterium | reverse complement strand
GCGACCTTCGGGTGGCTGAGCCCAAGACCCTGCGCTACCGGCTGTGGCATGTCGCCGCCCGGGTGGTCCGTCACGCCCGCCGCCTGATCGTGCGCTTGCAGCGCACCTGGCTCTGGGCCGCCGCGCTGGCGGCCGCGTTCACCCGCCTGCGGGCCTTGCCGTTGCGCTGCTCACCGCTAGGCGCTGCCGCGCGGTGCCCGGCCGGGAGGCCTCGGCCTGGCTGGCATGCCGCGGTCCGTCCAATGGCTACCGCGCACCCGTCCACGGCGCCTGCCACCACGCTGCTCCGGCCGGCCCAACGGCCCGGTGGACGCCAGCGCGCCACAGCCGACCCTCTCGCACGCCCGCGACCGCCGCCACAAGCGCCTCATGAAAAACCGAGGCTAATAGGCCCGCTCTGGCTGCCGGCCGACATAGAGCACATTACCTGGCCATCTACGGTCGCCACCGAGCTGCAGAAACGCCGGTCCGCATAGCGGTGAGCCCATCCTCACTCGCACGGAGGAAGTTAGAGAGCGGTTCGTCCCCCAATCGAGCCACGTGGACTGATGGGCGCAGCGCCGCCCATCAGCCGTGGGGCGACGATGATCATGTTGAGCGTTACTCCAGGTCCATGGTGCCGGGGGCTGCTGATCTGGCAGGCGCGCAACCCGCATCAGGAGGCGTCCAGCGCCGCCAGGGTCAGCTGCCACGGGAACAGCTCGCGTCGACCCTCGCGAGGGCGATGCAAGGGCAGCACATCGGGGCCGAAGAGCACTTGGACCCCGCAGCCGCGAAGCCGCTGGATGCTCTCCGCCAGCGCGGGATGCTTGCCCTGCGCGGCGTTCAGATACGGCAGGACGACAACCGGCAGCTCCATGCCCATCGCCTCGCAGAGGAGGCCGAGCGCGAGCGTGTCAGAGATGCCGGCCGCCCACTTGTTGATCGTGTTGAAGGTGGCCGGGGCGACGATGATGGCATCCGGGGGTGACAGCAGGTCTGGCTCGCCGGGCAGCTTGTAGTCGTAGCGCACCGGGTGGCCGGTCCGCTCGGAAAGGGCCGGCGCGTCGATCCACTGGAAGGCGCGTGGTGTTGCGACCACGCAGGCATCCCATCCCGCCTTCTGTGCCAACTCGACGAGGACATGGACATCACGGGCGGGGGGCGCCGCGCAGACGACGAGGTAGAGCACACGACTGGTTGATGGCTGGTCCGCCAGATTCATCTATACCAGCTCCGGGGATGGGGACGGCCGGCGATGCTGTAGGTAGCCTCATCCTATGGCCTCGTTCAGCCTGGCGCCCTTCCAGTCCCTGCTTCGCCTACCGGGCATACCTCGGCTTGTCGTCTCCTCACTGGTCGGCCGCGTGCCGGCCAGTATGGGACCGCTCTCGGTCGTTCTCCTCGTCCAGTCCATGACTGGGTCCTACGCACACGCGGGTTCGGCGGCGGGCGTGTTTGCCATTGCCACCGCCGTGGCGTCGCCGCTGCTGGGTCGCCTGATCGACCAGGTCGGCCAAACTCGGGTGTTGATGTCGTGTGGGACGGTGTTCGCTGCAGCATTCGCGACGCTCGCGGTGGTCGCGGGTCGTGGCGTGAATATGATGCTTGTGCTGGGTTGTGCCGCCCTGGCCGGGCTGGCCAATCCGCCGCTTGCCCCATCTATGCGGACGCTGTGGTCAGCCAAGCTCGACGGTCCGACCCTGCAGACCGCGTACGCGCTGGAATCCACGATGCAGGAGGTCATCTTCATCACCGGGCCGCTGCTGGTGGCCCTGCTGGTCACCACGATCTCCCCGGCGGCAGCCGTCCTCGCCGCGGCCGGACTCGCCTTCGTGGGCACCGCTAGCTTCGCGACTTCGCCAGCCTCGCGTGCGTGGCGCGCGCAGCCGCGCACGCGGGACTGGGCTGGACCATTGCGAGATCGCGGTGTTCGTACCCTTGTGGCTGTCATGGTGCTGCTTGCTGTCGCGTTCGGGCTCCTGCAGGTGGCGATTGCCGCGTTCGCTGCTCGCAATGGCGCGCCCGGTGCGGCTGGGGTCCTGCTCGCGACCTGGACCTTCGGCAGCTTGGTGGGCGGATTGATCGCTGGCGGCCGACGGTGGGCTGCGCCCATAGAGCATCGCTACGTCGGGCTTCTACTACTGCTCGCCGGCGTCTTCGCCCTGCTGCTGCTTCCTCGAACGAACCTGCAGATGGGGCTGCTCATCGTGCTCGCCGGTCTGCCCATCGCTCCCTGGCTTGCTTGCACCTACTTGCTGGTCGACCGGCTCTCGCCGGCTGGTACGGTGACCGAGGCCTTCACCTGGGTGCTGACTGGCTTCCTGACTGGTCAGTCGATCGGGGCGAGTCTTGCGGGAATGCTGATTGATGCAAGCGGTCCCTGGATGGCTCTGTTCGCCGCCACCGCCAGCCTTGCACTCGCGGCGGTCGTTGCGGCCACCCGCTGGGCGACCTTCGCTCGTTCAGAACAGGTTGATCTCGACCACAAGCGCGGTCGAGATCAGCGGCGCTAGAGAGCGCGTCAGAAGGAGAGGGCGTCCCACAGGTACGATCACGCTCGTCGCAATAAGCGAGAGGAGCCTTCCGCTTGGCACGGGTCGATCCCGCTGATTCACGGCCGGCCTTTCGACAGATCGCCGATCAGCTGCGCGACCGCATCCTCGGCGGAGACCTGCGGCCGGGTGGCCTGCTGCCGTCGGAAACCGAGTTGCTTACCGAGTTCGGCGCGTCACGATCGACCGTCCGTCACTCCATCGAAGTCCTGAAGAGCGAGGGCCTCATAGAAACCCGTCAAGGTCGCGGGGCCTTCGTACGCACGAAGCAGCCTCGCGTTCTCCGGCTCGCGCCCGACCGCTTTGCGAGGAGGCACCGGCAAGCTGGCCAAACGCCCTTTACCGTCGATGTGGGAACGGATCGAGCAGCGCGGCTTGAGGTCCGGCGGTTCGCGCGGACCACGGCTTCGGCGGAAGTCGCTAGTCGACTTGGCCTCTCCGAGGGTGCGGAAGTGCTCGCGCGCCATTTCCGCTTCTTCATCGATGAACGGCCGGTGCAGCTCTCAACCTCGTACCTGCCGTACAGGCTCGTGCACGGGAGTCCAATCGAAGACCCGAAGCGAGAACCGTGGCCCGGTGGCACGATTGCGCAACTCGAGACTGTGGGGATCCGGGTTACAACGGTTGTGGAGGAGGTGAGTGCCCGATTCCCCCTGCCGGCGGAGGTTGGCGACCTTGAGCTGAGGGCAGGCACCCCTGTCTTCCTGGTCGCCCGCACCATGTTCACCGGTGACGGGCCGGTTGTCGTCAGCGACCTGGTGGTGGCGGCCGACCAGTATGTCCTGTCGTACTGCTTCCCAATCGACTGACTCTCCACCGGTCAGGACAGCACCCCGACGCGGGCAGCGAGGGGGCGAAGTCCGGGCGTGGCGGCACGGCGCTCGCGCTTGAGCAACTCACGAAGCAATTCCGGAACGATCACGTGAAACCTAACCTCTTCGGGTGCCACCCGTTCGGCCTCCAGCAAGGTGAGGACCGCCGCGGCATCGTTACGTTGCTGGGCGTAGCCCCGCGCCACATCGATCATGTGGTAGACGCGCCGTTCGACCAACTCCGGCGAGAGCCGAGACGGGTCGACGTTCGGCGCCTTGCGCAGCCCGGCGGCGGGATCGCCAAGCTCCACGTCGACCGACACCGCATGGATCGCCACGTTGGTCGGCCCGAAGATGGTCCAGAAGTCGTTTCTGTCCTGGCCCAACCGGCCGGCGATAGCCTGGGCTTCCCCGATGAACTGCTGTGCGGTCGGCCGGTCGTTCTTGCGGGCAGCAATCATCGCCCTTGTCAACAGCAGCGCGCCCCAGATCGACAGGTGCTCGGGTGAGGGGTTGCCGAGGCGCGGCTCAAGTGCCGTGAGCGCAGCCGCCGAGACGCTGTCCGCCTCGTCGAGCCGCCCTGCAGACATGAACACCTGACCCACGGCGCGAGCGCTGACGGCCATGAGGAGCGGCGCCTCAGCCCGCTCGGCCGCTAGGACGCCACGGTCGGCCGCGATCCACGCCAGCTCGTTTTCGCCGAACTTCTTCAGCGCCATCGCCGTGACATGGTAGGTCTCGGCTAGCACCGCAAAGGCCGCCAGGCGACCCATTCCCTCAAGCTCCCTGGTAGCACGCTCGGTATCTGCCATCAGCGGGGCGAGCACGGCGCCGAGCTCCGAGTAGCGGGCCGCTTGCCGGAGCTGCCAGGCACGCTGGAGGAGGCGCTGCAAGCTCGCGACGTCGGGTGCCGCCGCATGCTTGTGATGAGCGGGGTCAAGAATCGC
>DATAEH010000085.1:0-9325 GCA_036258115.1 Streptosporangiaceae bacterium | reverse complement strand
GTCGCCCCGAGTGTCCGCTGATAGTTTTCCAGGATCCCCAGGGCATGCCGACATGATGACAACATCGCGGCTTCGCGGTCGTGCAGCTGGCAAAGCAGGGCTTGCGCTAGCCAGGCGTCGATCCGGGAGTGTGTCGGCCCGCTGCGGCGGAGCCTAGCAGCGGCGGTCAGGTTCATCTCGGCTACGTCACGAGCCCCACGTCGAAGCGCTAGTCGTCCGGCGAGCAGATGAGCAGCCGGTGACTCCTCGGTCCTGGTAGCGGCCATGTTGCGGGCAGCGGAACAGGCCAGCCGGTAGACGCCGATGCCGCTATCGCCTCCCGCATAGCGAGCTTGTGCGAGCACGAGGCTGTTACGCGCGGTCCACCATTGCCGACCCTGGCGCCGGAACAGTCGCGCGGCATTTTCGGCCCGATCCTTCGCCGCCATCGGCTGCCCGGCGGCGAGCGCCGCTTTCGCCGAGAAGAAGAGTAGTTCGGCGAACTTCAGCGAGCCTGCCTGTACGAGGCCAGGCAGGCGCGCGGCAGCGTCAGTCTCTGCCCAGGCGTCAGCGGCCAACCCCGCCGATAGCAAGACCGCGCAGCGGTCAATGGCGACGTCGGGCATCGGAGTTCCTAGCTCCTCATAACGCCGGCTGGCGTCGGCAAGGTATTCCAGCGCCAAAGGCACTCGTCCGGAGGCGGCCGCGACCAGCCCGCGATTGTGCCGCGCGGTGGCACACTCCCACTCTTGTCCGGCTAGCTCGTACTGGCGCTCCGCCGCTAGGAACTCAGCATCGGCACGCCGCGTCTGGCCCATCGCCAACATGACGAGGCCCCGATGGGTTCTTGACCGGGCCTCCCAAAGAACATCCCGGTGCCTGTGCAAGATCGATACGGCCGCATTCAGGTCGCTCAGCGCTTCGTCCTGGCGACCGAGCATCGCCAGCATGTCTCCTCGCCGCATCAGAACTCGGCCGGCGAGCACACCGCGCGCCATCCGGGCTGCGCGATCGAGATGCGCCAGGCCCTGCTTAGTACTGCCCGTCAAGGCCATCGTGAGGCCAAGGCTCGCCCGCACGTCAGCCTCGCGCTGGCTGTGACCACTCGCCTGCGCAGATCGCAGCGCCAATCGCAATTCGCCAAGCCCGGCTTTAGGGTGTCCCAGGTCACGCATGGAGATGCCGGCCGCCTGATGCGCAACCGATGCCACTGCGGGAGCGACTCGCGGGCGCCTGGCGAGCGTGGCGCGGGCCTGAGCCAATGCCTCGGCAGGCCTGGAGTGGGCCAGAACAAGCAGGTAATCGGGAGCAGATGTATCTGCGTTGCGATTGCCTGCCTCTGACATAGGTCAATGGTAGGGATCGGGCCTGCACTATTGGTACAGCAAAAGAGAGGGTCTCCAATGGCAAAGAGTAAATCTGCGGACAACAGGGTCCCGCTCATTCAAGTGCGCTTCATCATCGATGCATTCAAGGGGGAAGTCGAAACGCAGCCTCCAGGGTGGGCTGATGGTAAGAACTCCAATCCTGTCGACTTCCTTTACCGCAAGGACCACCTCCTCGTCCGCGACCAGGACGTGATGAGGCTCCGTCAGGCCGGCATCAATGTTAAGGACGTCCGCAGGCCGATCCCCGGCCTGGCGCTCGTCCGGGTAGCTGCGCGGAAGACGGATCGCAGCCGGGGGACCCTGCTTGATCTCGTGGACATGCTCAATGCGCAGTTCGGCGACGGCTTCGCAACCGTGGACCACCTTCTCAGCATCAGCCCAGGGACCCACTGCCCTGCAACGGAACCGGACGTTGTCCCTGCTGACGCGCGCCCACGGCCTCCGGTGTCGGCAAGTCGGTGCGACGGCCGCGGAACGCTCGTCGCCGTGGTTGACACAGGCCTGCTCGAGAGCGCCCCGGGCTTGCACGATTGGATGCGCGGAGTCGAAGGGGAACCAGAGCCAGAGCACATGCCGCGTTCCAATCAGATCGCGTCACGATATACCGGACACGGAACCTTCATAGCCAGCGTCGTCCGGGCGATGGCCCCCCGGGCTGGCGTGCGCGTCGCGCGCATCTTTGAGAAGGTTGGCGCGAACTTCGAGTCGGAGGTGGCCCGGGCGCTCTATAAGGTCCTGGACTGGGCGCCTGACGTCATCAGCCTCTCCGCCGGCACGCACACATGGAAAGATCGCGGCCTGCTGAGCTTCCGCATGTTCGTTGATGGTCCACTTCGCGAGCGGCCGCAGACCGTGCTTGTTGCCTGCGCGGGCAATGACGGCCTGGACTGGAAGTTCTCGCCAGCGAAGATGAGGGGAGTGCTGTCTGTCGGCGCGCTCGCCGTCAACGGGGATGAGCGAGCCTGGTTCACGAACTACGGGAAGTGGGTCAAGGTGTACGCACCTGGCGAAAACCTCGTGCACGCCTACGCGACAGGCTTGTACAAGTACGTCGAGACCCAGGGACGACCGGATCAGTATTTCGAAGGTATGGCGAGCTGGAGCGGAACGTCCTTCGCCACACCGGTGGTTGCGGGGTTGATCGCTGCTCGGATGTCCGGAAGCGGCGAGACCGCCAGCCAAGCTGCCGCTTCCCTGCTGGACTTGGCCGGCGGTCAGGCACTGCCTGGGGTTGGCCCTGTCCTGCGCCCTGGTCAGGCATGCCTGACGCCGTGTCAGCAGAGTTGCCAGTGCAAAAGACACACTGACCGGTCGCCGTGCTGCTGAGGGCCATACCCGAGCCGGTCGGCAACCGCCTAGCGACGCCGCGTGAGCTCATGGAACAGTTCGACGGTCTCGGCACTCGGGGCGATCTCAAGGTCCGCGTCGAGACGTGCAACGCACCTGTGGAATTGGCGCGCGACCTGGTCGCGCTGTCCCCGCCTGGCGTAACAGGTCATCAGCAACCGGTGAGCGGATTCCCTGCAGCCGTCATCACGGAGCAGCATCTCTAGCGCGCGCTGGGAGCCGTCCAGATCACCGCGGTCTGCTAGCAGCGTCGCAAGACGCTCCAGCACCTGGTGGAACAGCTCCGCTAGGGCAGTGCGCTCCGGCTGGAACCAGTCGGCCGCTGGATCACCTTCGAACAGAGGACCGCCATAGGCCGACACTGCTCGCTCGAGCATGATAACGGCCTGGTCGGCGGCTCGTTCGGTTTCGCAGCGACGGCTGCGCTCCGCCGCAGCGACGAAATGATCCCGATCGATACTCCAGCTCAGTGCACGATTGAGGGCGTAACAGCCATCCTGGAAGCTGACGTACCTCGTGCCCGCTGACGCTACGTCGAGGACGCGCCGCAAGCCATAGACGCAGACGTTGAGATTGTTGCGCGCCGACGAGTAAGTATGACCTGGCCAGAGCAGTTCCATCAGAACTTCCCGGTGTACCGGCCGACGATGCATGATCAAGTACTGAAACAATGTCTTCACGCGCTGGCCGCCCCATCCGGCAACCTTCTCGTCGGCGATCCGCACCTCCATTGGCCCGAGCACCCGCGCGAGGACATCCGCTTGATGCGGGTCGTCAGGCTCCTCGTCCAGCGTTGCCCGGCCCGTTAGTACCGCAGGATGGTTGACGTATCCGAGCTCGGGCGATCGCCAGAGATGGTCGACGCCCAGAACTGACGCGGCATGCCACCCGGCACGTGTGGCCGAGTCACGGTGCAGTCCAGCCACCGTCTCGAGCTCATCGGCGAGTTGCCTGTGCTCGATAGCACGGCGGTACAGCTCCCTGACCTGCTGAAGAGTCGCGGCGGGGAGTTGCGAAGTCGAGTTGGGGAGCCCGGAATGCAGCCGACGGAGAGCGGCTGACAGTTCCTCGTCCTCCAAGAGTGCTGTGTCGGGATCCGCGGCTCGGCTCCATGGCCAGAACCGCGCCCATTGGCTGGTCATTCGCACCTTTCTCATGAGGCGGTCAGCTCGCAGGTGGTGCGGACCGCGTTCCGCATTCCTTGTCATGTCGGAGGTGTGCCGGACGACGCAGATACGTCATGACCTGCGCGACCTGTGTTTTAAGCACCTTCTAACCAGTCGCCCGTGCCCTTAGCGGCGTTAAGCGGATCCATAGCGAGCCATAAGCGGCGCTATGTACTCGGCATAGCGGCATTGAACCGCCTGCTCATTGGCGGGCGCCAAGCTCTTCATGAGTCGGCCCAAGGTGGCCAAAGACGCCCAACCCCGAGGAGATGTTCATGGGTGACTGCAAGAAAAAGGGCCTGCCCTACCCGTCGAAATGCTGGCCGAACGACAAGGACTTCCTTGACGGCGCGACCGAACTGCGCCTTCCTTCAGAGAAGGTACTCAAGGCGTACTGGGACGCCGACATCCTCGACACGTACGGCGTCAAGCCTGGCACCATCATCGCCGTCACTGATCCGTTCGTAGTCCGATTCCGGGTGGAGCTGGTCGGGGACCTGTGGCACTGCATCCACGGCGACTGGTGCTTTGACCTCTGCTTCACCGCGATCGGCAAGGGGACCGACTTCGACCTATCGGACAAGCTCCCAGCTGGCGTGCTCGATATCAAGGGCTGGGACGGATGCAAGGACCTCTGCATCGAGCGCGACTACACCGTCCCTGCGAGAACCATCCCGGCAGATCACTGCGGGACGCTCTATGAGGTCGGCGCCAAATTCTCGCTGCACTGCTGCGATCGCGACCGGCCGATTCTCGTCGGCTACGAAGCGCTCGAGGAGAGGGAGTTCTACTAACGGGGCCAGCGGCGGCGGGTTGCAGAACCCGTCACCGCCCGGCGCCGCCGCCTGTCAGCAGCACCTGAGGAGCACACCATGGCTAGCGAAATCTCATCCATTCTTGGACTGAGGCCCAAACATGCGGCAGCGCTTGTCGGCACCCTGAGGATAAGCACGGCGCAACAACTGGCGAGCGTAGATCGGCGGGTCATTCACGCGGCGATGCGCCGATTGCGCCCCGCTCCGACACTTGAGGCCATATCAGGCTGGCAAGACCAAGCGCGCGATCTCGCCGGGGCTCACGCCGATGAGCCGGTCACATCTAACCAGCTCGGTGGGACTGGTTGGGAACAGGCTGCTGCATTCGTCGTCAGCTTCGAGACCCGTAAAACCAGGACAGATCAGGATCATCGTCTCGTCGTCGAGCAGGTCGAGCAGGCGCCGCCCGAGCCGCGCCAGGAATGGCCGGCATGGGCTCCCGAGGCCGCCTGGACATGGATGTGCGAACGGGCACAGCTGCGAGTAGGCGCTGACGTCCAGCCGGCGTCTGGGAGCGTGCAACTGGGGAAGGCACCCGCTCGGACCGGTCGGCCTCGGAAGAGCTCCGCCGGTGAGCGCCGCGGAGCGACTGCGCCCGCGGCCGGAAGAGCGCTCGCGGCAGAAAGCCGGTCGGCGCAGGCGAGCACATCGGCGCTAGAGAAGGTGCCCATGCCGCAGCGAGGCTCCGTGCGGGAAAAGGCGCTCTTGCCAGCGAAGGCCGATGCCTCGGGTCGGATCCGACCGAGAATTGCGGCTCGCACTCCAGAGTTGGCGCTGGCGAACGGCACGGTACGCCGACTTCATGCTGGCGGCCCCGGTGTGGACGTCCCGCCGCAGGCGTCGATCAGAGTCAAACCAGTCAGCGAGCCTGGGATGACGCTGCATGTCGCACTCCGGCTCCGCCGCGTTGGGGCGCCTTCTTACACGCCCGGCTCGCCTGTGACGGTTCTGAGTGCCGAGACGGCCCAAATCGGCCTGCAGGACCTTCCAACCGGAGAGCATGATGCCGTCCTCGCGATGTGGGCCTCCGGTGGAGCTGCTGAAGCTGCGGTCGTCCAGCTACCGCAGCTTCGCGTACGCGTGTAGTCGGCCGAGGCACCTGCGGCCAGTAGAGGCGAAATCTCCGGTCAATCTCGACGGACTGTATCTGGCCACCCTGGTGCGCTTCTCTGTCCACGTAGCGGCTCCAGATCAGGTGCGCTGCGAGAAGAACTGACTAGGTCGCTTCGCCTGGCCCGAACGGGCGGCGGGCTTACCGATCGAGGTTGGCAACGGCCGTTGGCACGTCGCGGCATCGAAGCCTCAACTGCCGGCGCTCGCGCGACATCCGTCCAGTCCAACTGGCTTCTTGACACTCATGCCTATCCCATTCGCAAGGCGCGGTCACCGGCCGCGCCATCCCATTTCATGACGACATCAGAAGGAGGTGAATGAAAGTGAACATGCACCCGTATGTCGCTGCTCAGCTAGCCAGCGAGCGGCGCAGCGAAATGCTGGCCCAGGCTCAGCGGCAACGTCTGGTCAGCCAGCTGCATGCTCTGGCGAGGGCGTCAGAGCGAGCCGAACGAGCTGAACGGCGAATGCGCAAGGCAGTCCGCCGTGCGATGCGGCTGCGTGCCGGACTAGAGCAGTGACCGTGAGGGCGCTCTAAGAGCACGGGAGATGCCACGCGATGGCATCTGAACCAACCGGTCCGGCGCGTATCTACGCAACGATCGAGCCCTCTGCCCTAATAGGGGCGCAGGGCGCATCAGCTCCAGATCGTCACGTACACCGGCGGCCTGAACCGGGACGGCGGGACACCGGCCGCTGGCGCCCGCATCAGCTGCATGGCCTCGGGCGTGCTGAGGAACCGGCGCAGCGAGCTGGCGACGGTGCTGCGCTGCTGGCGATCGAGCATCGTGACGTACCAGCAGCCTTCGACCGGCACACCAGGCAGGTCGACTAGCGACAGCTCACCCCGCCGCAGCTGCTGGGTCACCAGGTGCTCGACCGCCAGCGAAACGCCGCCGCCGTCAGCCGCTGCCGCCCACGCCGCGGTCTGGCTGGAGCAGACCCCGATCTGGTTCTCAGGGATCCGGAGCGCCGCGAGTACCTGACCGACATCGCTGCCCGGGTCCGTGGCCGACGGGTCGACAAGCCAGCGCCACTGCTTGGGCGATCCGAGCGGGCGCGAGTTCCCCGCCGCGACCACGACGAGCCGGTATTTGAAGATCGGCTCGCTGGCCACTGGCAATGCGGGATCGGTAGTCACGCTCGGGCCGATCGCGAGGTCCGCCAGCCTGTTGGCCACCAGAACCGGCATCTCCTTAGACACCGCTACTCCTGAGGACACCTCGACGCTCCCGGCGAACCGCTTGGTGAAGGCCTCCATCAGGGGCGTGGTCACGAACTCCGCGACTGTGGACGTCGCGACCACCCGCAGCTGCTCGGGCGCGCCCTGAGCCGCCCGGACGGCGGCATGTGCCTCGGCGCCGAGCACCACGATCTGCGAAGCGGTCGCGAGCAGGCGGGACCCGCCCGCGGTCAGCGTCATGCCTGACGGCCCTCGGCTCAGCAGCTGGTCGCCCAGGTGCGCGCGGAGGGCGGACAGGGCCTGCGAGACGGCCGGCTCGCTGACGCCCAGCGCGTTCGCTGCCGCGGTCACCGAGCCTAGCCTCGCTACCAGCACGAACGCGTTGAGCTGCGTGAGTGTCATGACTCTCCCGATTATCACGCAACGGCCGGTCGGCTCCGACCATCGAACGGGCATCGCCGGTCAGCCGCAAGCCACCTGCGAGTTGGCTCGTACACTGCACACGCGTGGCATTCACGCCCGGGAACACGAGGCCGAAAGGTTCGCGACGCCGGGGGAGGCAGGTTGCAAGTTCCTGCGTACGTCGAGTACGAGCGAGCGACCAGCGTCGAGCACGCGCTGACGCTGCTCGCCAGGTTCGGTCCCGAGTCACGCATCCTCGCGGGCGGGCACAGCCTGATCCCGATGATGAAGCTGCGTCTGGTTCAGCCGGAAACGCTGATCGACATCAACGGGCTGACCGACCTCGCCTATATCACCGCCACCGAGGGTGAACTGCGGATCGGCGCCATGACCAGGCACGCGCAGCTACTCGATTCCGAGGCCGCGGGTCAGCACTTCGCGATCCTGCACGACGCCGAGCGAGTGATCGCTGATCCGATCGTCCGCCTCTGGGGAACGATCGGCGGGTCGCTGTGCCAGGCCGACCCGTCTGAGGACCTGTCGGCGGCCTTCGCCGCACTCAAGGCGACCATGGTGATCCAGAGCCTGTCGGGCACCAGGACCGTGCAGGCCAGGGAATTCCATACCGGCCCGTACGAGACGGTCGTCCAGCCCGGCGAGATCCTCATCGAGATCAAGGTGCCGATCGTCGAGGGAGCGGGCAGCGCGTACCACAAGGTCGGCCGCCGCGTTGGCGACTGGCCGGTCGGTGCGGCCGGGGCCGCGCTCTGGCTGGATCGTCGCGACGGCGGCCTCATCGCCGACGCTGGCATCGGCCTCACCGCGGTCGGCGCCGAGCACTTCTCTGCGGCGGCCGCGGAGGACTTCCTGAACGGCCGCCCGCCGACGGAGGAGAACTTCGCCCGCGCCGGAGAGCTGGCCGCCGAGCACTGCAGCCCCGTCTCTGACCAGCGCGGCCCGGCGGACTACAAGCGACACCTGGCCGGAGAGCTGACCGTGCGGGCCTTGAGCACCGCGCGGGCCAGGGCAAGTACGCCCCGCCGGACCGCAGCCGCCGACGGGCAGGGAACCTGACGTGCAGATCGCCGTCACGGTCAACGGGATCGAATACACCAGGGAGGTGGAGCCACGGCTGCTGCTGATCCATTTCATCAGGGATGAGCTCGGCCTGACCGGCTCGCACTGGGGCTGCGACACGTCCAACTGCGGCGCCTGCGTGCTCTGGCTCGACGACCAGCCGGTGAAGTCCTGCACCGTCCTGGCCGCCATGGCCGACGGCCGCCGAGTGCTGACCGTCGAGGGCATGGAGCGTGATGGCCGCCTCGACCCTATCCAGGTCGGCTTCGCCCGCTGCCACGGCCTGCAGTGCGGCTTTTGCACGCCCGGCATGATGCTGACCGCCCGCTGGCTGCTCGATCACAACCCCGATCCCTCTGAGGAGGAAATCCGCGAGGCGATTTCCGGGCAAATCTGCCGCTGCACCGGCTATGAGAATATTGTCAGGTCGGTCCGCTGGGCCGCACGACATGAGTCAGGTGCCGATAATGCGCGCGACGACGGTGATGCCGCATGACGCCGGATTCTGAGCACACTTTCAACAAGGCGTACGGCTCACTGTCGCGCAAAGAAGACGCACGTTTCCTGCGCGGCAAGGGCACCTTCGTGGACGATGTCGCGCTGCCGGGCATGCTCTACGGAGCGATTCTGCGCAGCCCGCTCGCCCACGCGAAGATCCGCTCGGTTGACATCGCGGCGGCAGAGGCGCACCCCAGCGTTGAGGCCGTGCTCACAGGGGAGACGCTCGCCGCGCGGAACCTGGCCTGGATGCCGACCCTCGCCGCCGACGTGCAGGCCGTGCTCGCGACCGACAAGGTCAGGTTCCAGGGCCAGGAGGTCGCGTTCGTGGTCGCGCGCGACAGGTACTCGGCCAGG
>DATAEH010000084.1:0-3726 GCA_036258115.1 Streptosporangiaceae bacterium | reverse complement strand
TCTTTCTGGCCGTCGGGGTGCCGTTCCGTGCGGCGGTGGCTGATGCGGGCTTGCCGCAGCTGGGTGAAGGTGACGGAGTAGCGGCGCGATTTGGTGAGAAAGTGGCCCCGGTAGCCGAGCATGTGGGTCCAGCGGTTAAGCCGCGATGCCAGGGCATCTCGCGGACGGAGAACATGGATTCGACGTTGGCTGGCATGAGTGTTCCTTTCGGGGTTGGTTGTCGTCGCGATGCGGGCAGGCGCACCTGGTCGTGGTTCGCGCCTGGAGGGGCGGCCCGCACGTTCCCTGGGCTTGAGCGGCCTGGGTGTGTTGCGGGGCCGCGCCCTGGAGGTGTCGGCTAGCGCCAGGTGTCGGCGCAGTCGTTGCATTCGCCCCTGGAGCGGGGGATGCAGTACGGTTTCTGGTTTCCGCAGGTCGGGCAGGTGCGGCGAGCCTGGAGCGCCTTGCCGATGGCGGCGAGCTGCGCGGTGGTGGGCTGCCGTTTGGGCCTGCTGATGTCTTCGCGGTACAGGTAGGCGATCCGGCGTTGCCGGTGGTGTCGCCACAGGATCTGGGCGGCGATGTCCTGGCCGCCGGGGCGGAGGCCTTTGGCGCGCAGTTGGCGCCTGGTCAGCAGGCCGTCCGGGGCGAATTTCCAGGGATAGGTGGGCAGGCCGTATCGCTGGCCGTCCCGGTCGTAGAACTCGGGTGAGATGTTCCTGGTTCGCAGGTTGTCGAGGTAGGGCACGCGGTGGCTCACTGGTGATCACCCGTGCCGTAGCCAGTGTCGCCGGGATCGGGTATGAGGGTTGTGGCCCGGTTGCTGGTCGCCCCAACGTTGCTGGGCTGCCTGGCGGGTGATGTTGAGCCGCATGCCGATGTCGGCCCAGCTGTAGCCGATGGACCGCAGGCCGGCGATGGCATCGCGGATGGCGGTGTCGGTTTCGCGGGCGATGCGGGCCATAGCGGAGATGGCGTCGATGTCGCCTGCCGCCACGCGGCGGCTGTAGGCGCCGATAACTCGGCGAAGGAACGCGGCGTACTCGTCGTTCTCGACGACGCGGCCTGGCCGTTTTGGTGTCAAGCGCCGGTTGACAGTGAATTGGCTGCCGAAGTCCGGGGGTAGGTCGGTTAACCCGTCGGGCTTCCAGTGTGTGCTCATGCGGCATCACCGTCGCCTTGCAACGGGATCACGTTGCCGTTCTCGTGCTTGTGCCGCGCTTTGGTGCGGGCGGTGGCGGCGTCGGCGGCGAGGCTGATGATTTCCTCGTCCGACAGGTAAGCCGCCTTCATGCGGCGGGGGATGCCGTCTTCGGCGCGAAGCCAGGACACACCGCGTGCCTGCGGGTCGATCTCGATAGCCGAGTAGCCCTTGTCAGCCCAGCCGTGTCCGAGGATGGTGTCGGAGGATGCTTCAGTGGAGCAGCGGAACGCCCACCGGTAGCCGAACAGGTCGCGCAGGCTGGTGGGGATGATGTCCGCCGAGGGCCGCTGAGTGGCTTCGACCGGGATGATGCCGGGGGCGCGGCCGCGGGCGACGATGTCGCGGTTAGTGGCGTTGAATTCCTTCTGCTGCACGCTGGTACCGACGGTGGCAGAGAAGTAGGCCACCTCGTCGATCGGGACGAGGTAGAACGGCCACCCCAGCTCTGGGGTGACCTTGCGCTTGAGCATCTGCAAGAGCAGGTCGGTGCGTTCGTCGATGAGTCCTTGCAGCCAGTGCAGGACGCCGATCGCGTCGTCAATGGAGGGCCGACGAACTTGTCGGCGCAGGCTGCCCACAGGCCGAGTTCGACGCGCTTGCCGTCGATGAGAATGAGCCGCACGTCGGATGACATGGCGGCGTGGGCGACGATCAGCTGGAGGGCGACAGATTTGCCGCTGCCGGGTTCGCCGCCGATGAGCATGTTGCGCTCGGCGAGGTTGACGTAGACGTGGTTGCCGGTTTCGTCGGTGCCGAGGTGGATCGGCTGCCAGATCGACAGGGATGCCACGGGAATGCTGCCGCACGTCATGACCGGTCACCTCCTTGGGGTGTCGTAGTCCGGTCGTGATCGTGTTGCTGCTGGCACGTGCTGCACAGGCCGGTGTCGGGCGGCGCGCTGATGTAGGCGTCGCCGCATTCCCGGCACGCCCATCGGGGCATGGCGGACTCACCTTCCTTTCGGTTGAGTAGATGGCGGGGTGTCCCCGGAGCCTGATGGCTCCGGTGGACATCCCTTGGGTTGCCTGCTAGGAAGCGGCGTCCAGGTTGGTACCTGGTTCGGCCTGGCGTGGTGTGAGGGCCAGGCCGGAGACGACGACGTTGTGCGCGGCGAGGGTGTCTCTGCGCACGATGTCGACGGTGACGAGTTGCGCCCATCGCTTGGAGCGTTCGACGCGGGCTTCCCTGGCGTAGCAGGCAGCGGCGATTTCGCCGGTGTGGGCTTCGAAGTCCTCGAAGCAGATCCCGGCGCGGCACCAGATCAATGCCCGTTCGCCGACTTCAGTGGGGTGGATGCGCAGGACCAGGGACAGCCGCCCGGACCTGGTGTGCATCCTGGTTTCGAAGAACACTCTCTGCAGCCGGTGCCGCGAGGCGATGCACCAGATGCGGCGGATCAGGAACCGCCTCGATAGCGGGTGGATGGCCATGAAGGCCAGCAGCGGGATGGCAACCGAGAGAACCCCGGCGAGGCTGATCGACCGGGCCAGCAGCCATCCGCCAATGCCGGCGGTCAGTACGGTGAGTGTTTCGGTGCGGAATCGCCAGAGGACCCCGATGGCGCTGCGATGCATGGTGGCGAACAGCTCATCGATCATGTACGGGTTGTTGCGGTGATTCCTGTAGCTCCTCTTGCTGCTCATCGGGAGCACCTCGTGTTCGTCTTGGGTGAGGTGAGGGCTGCAAATCGCGGGTCTCGGTAAACCCAGGTTCCGCGTCCATTGGCCTTGCCTACTTACCAGCCGTTCATGGCGGCGAAGTCGTTGTCGCGTGCCAGCTGGTCGCGGTTGCGGCGGGCGTGACGAGCAAGCCAGCCGCTGATAGCGTGAAACATGCCACTGTCCTTTCTGCAATGGGAGTTGCGAGGGATTTGGTGTGGCTGGCCGGGCCGGGGGAATGTGAGTCCTCCTGGCCCGGCACTACGGTCAGGGTCCTTCGTCGTGCTGGCGCAGCCGGATATCGGTGCTGAGCGCCGACAGGGCTTCGCTGGCCAGGTCGATGCAGTCCAGCGCCTCGCCGATGACGGCCAGGACGTGAGTCATGTCCAGCCGCGAGATAGCGTTGCTGTCGCAGGGGATCCGCATCGCGGAAGCCATGTCCTGGACGTTCTTGATGAGCCGTTCGGCCTCGTACAGACCCGAGGTGGCCAGCCCGGCGGTGTAGTAGACCTGGTCTTCGCGGGCGCGGATGATGCCGTGCAGGCGCCGTGGTCCGATGTCGGTATCGGTGGTGTCGGTGGCGGGTTCGGCGGTGACCCTGAACCGCTGCCCTGTCGAATTGCCGGTGCGGTCGAACTGCGAGGGCGGCTAGGGTGCGGGGATGAGGGTGCCCGACCGTTGCTTGGCGGACCTGCGGGAGCGGGGTTACCTGCTCTTCGAGGGTTTCCTCGAGGCTGACGAGCTGGCCGCGGCCCAGGAAGCTCTGTGGCTGCACTACCCGCGGCCCGAGGTGTATTTCGCCGAGCCAGCTGCTCATGCGTGGTTGGCGACGGACCAGTGGGCCGGCGAAGTCAGCGGACCGTGGCGATCCTGGAACCTGAACCG
>DATAEH010000083.1:0-30403 GCA_036258115.1 Streptosporangiaceae bacterium | reverse complement strand
GAGCCAGGCCTGAATCGCGGTCACAGACTGGGGGCGGAGTCGGAAGACCCGCGCCCGGGCGTCGGTCATGTCGCGCTCGTCGGTGACGAGGCCGGCTCGGAGCAAATGCCTTAGGTGCTTACTCATCGCCGGCGCCGACGTACCTAGGGCCGCCGCCAGCTCGCCTGCCCTGGCCGGCTGACTGCCAAGCAGTTCGACGACCCGCCGCCTGGTCGGATCTGCCAGCGCATCGAAGAGCTGAGCGACCTGGACGGACGCGTTGCTGTCCACACGGCTGTCATCCATGCGGTTGCTGTCCATACAGGCAATAATTAACCAGCTCGACAATATTTGTCAATCCGGTAGAGTGCGAGAGCTAAGCCGGCGGGAAGGCGGAGAGGACACCCGTGCCCAGCTTTGAGGACTTGCTTGCCGAGGGAGCAGCGGTCGACGTTGCGGGCTGGGACTTCTCCTGGTTCGAGGGCCGGGCCACCGAGGCGCGGCCGCCATGGGGATACGCGCAGATGCTCGGCGAGCGGTTGTCGGCGTTGGCGACGGTGCCGGACGCGGCCGCTCTTGACCTGCAGACCGGCGGCGGCGAGGTGCTCGCGACGGCCCATGCTGCCCCGGCAACGCTGGTCGCCACCGAATCCTGGCGGCCCAACATCGAGGTGGCCAGGCGAAACCTGGCCAGGCTCGGAGCGCAGGTCGTCCCCGTCAGCGATGAGCTATCCGACCTGCCATTCGAGAACGCGACCTTCGACCTGGTCGTGAGCCGGCACCCGGTTGCCGTGCCATGGAACGAGGTCTCCCGTGTGCTCAAGCAGGGCGGCAGTTACTTCTCGCAAGAAGTCGGCGACGGCTCGGTGCGCGAGCTCACGGAATTCATGATGGGCCCGTTGTCCGAATCCGATCGGTCGGCCAGGCTCCCCCGGCGGGCAGCTGAGGCGGCCGGGCAGGCCGGGCTGACCGTGAACGACCTGCGCGTGTTCCGCGGCCGCATGGAGTTTTACGACGTCGCAGCCGTGGTCTGTTTCCTCCGCAAGGTTATCTGGATTGTGCCGGGATTTAGTGTTGACGCCTACCGCGATCGGCTGCGCACCCTGCACGACAACATTCAGGCCGACGGTCCGTTCATCGTCACGACCGCGCGATTCCTGATAGAAGCCCGGAAGGATCGCTAAATTTCCATTGCTTCCTTGTTAACTGAAAGGGTCCTTCAGGCGTCCACATGATGGATAGCGTCGTCGCCAAGGCGGCGCGAAGGTCCTTGAGGAGGCTCCGGTGCTTGGCGTCCGAGGAATTCCGGTTCGTGAGGGCTCAAGGATCAGCGCAGCGCTCGCATTCGCTGGCGCCGTCCCCGCATCCGCGGCTGCCATCCCGGCATTCGCGGCTGCCGTCTGCGGACTAGCGATTGTCGCCTCCGCGCTCAACGCCGCACCCGCGTCGGCGGCGCCCATCCGCCCTGCGGGCGGTACGGCGCTGCAGGTCACGCGGGCCGCAACGCCGCCGTTCGCGAACTGGCCGACATTTCACGGAAACCAGCAGCTCACCGGGGTCTCCAAGGACACCGCGATCTCCACGACCAATGCCGGCAACCTCGGGGTTCGCTGGATGACCCATACGTTCGGGCCGGTGCTCTCGTCGCCGGTCACGCAATTCAGCACGGCTTTGAATGCGACACTCGCTTACGTTGCGAACGAAAACGGTGATCTCGAGGCAATCAATGTCGCTACTGGTGCAATCATATGGTCAGATGCCTTGGGTGTGCCAATTCATGCGACACCGGCGGTATCCGGAAATCATCTCTGGGTCGGCACAGCTGTCAGCAGCCGGATGGTCAAAGTCAACGCGAATACCGGTGCCGTGCTCTGCACGCGATCACTTGGGACCGGAGTCGATTTCGCGAGCCCGGTAATCGGCACGCCGCACGGCGTCCGCACCTTGTTCGTCGGCGTGCAAGACCAGGGAGCCGTCCCTGGCCCGATGATGGCCATCAACGACGCGACCTGCAAAGTCGAATGGAAGCGCCTTCCTTATCCGGTCTTCTCGGGCAGTTGGAGTCCGGACTCCTACGGAGTCAACGCCACGGGCGTGCCGCTGGTGATCTTCGGGAGCGGCGACCCGGACTGCGCCGTCTACGCCCTGAACGCCAGGACCGGAGCGACCCTCTGGCGTGTTGCGTCGCTGACGGGCGGCCTTGCCGACTTCGGGGCCGGCACAGTCATCTCGCCGCCGGGCCGGAACGGGATGGCCGACGGCATGGCCTACATCCCAGGCAAAGACCGGATTCTTTACGGCATCGACCTGACTACCGGCAAGCTCAAGTGGACCTACAACTATGGCGCGGCAACCGGGGCCAACCACGACGGCGGGCGGTCCACGGCTGCGCTGGCAGGCCGGACGCTGGTCTTCGGCACGCCGGTCGGTATCGCCGCGGTGGACGCGGTCACCGGCAAGCAGATCTGGCTGTCTGAGCAGACCGGCCCGTCGGACACCGAGGTTCTGTCGTCGCCACTGGTCACCGGTCCGCTAGGGAAGCAGGTCGTCGTCTACGGCGACCTCAAGGGAGCGATCGAGGTGCGGAGCCTCGCGACCGGAACGCCACTCTACAGCTACCAGACCGCGGGCTATGTGATCAGCTCTGCCGCCGACTCGGCCGGGAACCTGATCATCGGATCCAGCGATGGCTTCTTGTATGACCTGGCCATCGGCGGCTCCAACGGCACCGCGCCCACCACGTCCATCACCTCACCTGTCTCCGGCTCCGTGATCGCCAACCCGGGTGCTAAGGCCGTCGTTGCCGCTGGCACGGCCACCGCAGGCTCGGCGCCGGTGAGCGCTGTCAAGGTCGCCGTGCAGCGTAACGGCGCGGCCGGCCCGTGGTGGAATGCCGCCAAGCACTCATGGCAACCAGGCCCGGCATGGAACAGTGCCACGCTGAGCGGCCCAACCTCGCAGCGCAACTGGGCGCTCGGGGTACATGTGCCTCGTGAGGGCGGCGTGCTCACCTTCACCGCCAGGGCCGTAGGCAGCGATGGCCTGGTTGACACGGCGCTGAAGCATGCGACAGTGACTGTCAAACCCGTCGCCTCTGGGCCGCACGTCCGTCTCTCGGTCGTTCAGGCGGCCCCTGGCACCCGGATCTATGTTTCAGGCTCGGGATTCCGGGCGCGCGAGAAGGTCAGCCTGAAATTGCCCGGCGCTCACCTGGGCACCGTGACCGCCGGGCCGGGCGGCGGCTTTGCGCGCAGGGCCGTTGGGGTGCCGGCACGCTATGACTTCGGCCTGACCGCCATCACGGCAGCCGGCGTTGGCTCTGGCCGCACCGTGACGGCGCCGCTGTACGTGACAGGTCCGTGGTCGCAGGCTGGTCATGACCCAGGGCGCACCAGCGATGAGCCCAATGACCGGGTCTTGTCAGAAGAGGTGACCCCTGGCAAGCCGTACCGGATGCGGCCGTACTTTGTGTACACCGCTGCCGCGCCAGTCGACAGTTCACCCGCTGTCGCCAGCCAGCTGGCGTTCGCCGGCAATACCGCAGGCACGCTGAGCGCGGTGCATATCCTGACCGGCGCCCTGGCGTGGTCTGCATCGGTCGGCGGTGCCGTCGACTCATCGCCGGCGGTGGACACGGCGGCAGGCCTCGTGGTGGCCGGCTCGTCCAATGACAAGGTCAGCGCCTTTAACGAGCACACCGGTAAGCCCGCCTGGACTGTCAAGACCGGCGGGCGCGTCAGGTCCTCGCCGCTCATCTTCCACAACGTCGTGTACGTTGGCGCCGACGATCACAAGCTCTACGCGATCGCCGAGAAGTCCGGCAAGATCTTGTGGACCGCGACGGTGGCTGGCGCGATCGACGGGTCACCCGCACTTGACCAGGCAGCCTCCGTGCTGGTTGTCGGAGACGCCAGCGGCGGGGTTACCGCGTTCCATATCGGCGGCGCCTCGCCGTCGAGGCGCTGGCACGCGTCGGCGGGCGGCGCGGTAGAAGGCAGCCTGGTCATCGCGCAAGGCCGGGTGTTCGTCGGCGCAGCGAACGGCACAGTCAGCTCGTTCACCGCGGCCACAGGGCAACACAACTGGTCCAAGTCGCTTGGCCACACTTCGATCACCGGGGCGATGGCATATCAGAAGTCTCACCTCTACATCGGAGCGAGCGATGACAGCCTGACGGCCCTGCATACCGGCAATGGATCCACGATGTGGGCCGAGCCGCTGGCCGGACCGGTGACCGGCGTCAGCGTCACGGACGGCATGTTGTTTGCCGAGTCTTCAAACGGCACGGTGACCGGCTTGCGGATCGGAGGCGAGGTCGTCTGGCTGGCTAAGACCGGCGCTGGCCTGAGCGGCACACCGGTGATTATGGACAACTCCGTGTTCGTCGGCGCCGAGGACGGCGGCTTGTACTGCTTCACGCCGTTCGGCGAGCCAGTCGTATGAGCATTGACACGCGGAGGGTTGCCCTAGCCCGGCCTCACTCCAGCATGCTCGCGATGGTCTCCCGGACGCTGTCTCCATGCAGCCGCCTGCGCACCAGCGCTTGGTGCCCGTCCGGTGAGGTCCCCGGCTCCTCGAGGTCCACGCTCTCGCCCCTGCCGAACGCATGCAGCGCGCCGTCGCGGCGTGCGAGCACGAGATCGGTGCTTGTCCCGGCGACCTCGGCGGAATCCTGCGCCGTGTACCGGGTCACGGTCACCAGCGCGGAGCGCTCGGCAGCGGTGACCAGGTCGTCTGGGCTCTCGTCGGCGCGATCAGCAAGATCGCCTGCGGGCAGCCAGCTGGTCAGGCGGTCAATGGCATCGGGCGTCTGGTAGAGCCCAAGCTCGTGCACGCCCAGCGCGTCGATGCGGATAACCAGGCTGATCGGCTCGGGCTGCGGCAGCATCAGGATCCGCCATGGCTCGCCGGGGACGGTGCCTGTTGCCCTGGCGTCCAGCACCACCCTGGCACGCTGCTGGAGCGCCACAGCGATGCCGAGATCACCACGCACCTGAACCTGGCCGTCCTCGGTTCCCGCCACCAGCAGCTGCCTCGCAGCGAGGGAACGCACCGCCTCGGCAATCGCTTCCTGAGCTGGCCTCGCCTCCAGGAAGTCGACGATCGCATCCACGGCGGTGAGCTCGGCGATCGTGTAAGCGCCGAGGAGCACCGGGCCGGTGTCGACCAGGTCGACGACCGCGGTCACCAGTCCGGCAGGCACCGTCGCGGGGCCGCCCTTTGAGGCCCCATCGTCCGGCCGGCTCATGACAGGCTCTCCTCCGCCCACCAGCGCTTGTCGCGTGGCCGCATGCGCTCCTGACCTAGGATCGCCGCGGCCACCAGGGATGGTGTCTCAGTTACCCAGATGGCCGAGTTTCCGAACAGGCCGCGGCCAGCTCGTCCGGGCAGCGCCCTGCCCAGGTCAAGGACGGGATCCACCCGGTCAGGCGGCTGGAACCGCCGCGCCAGGTCAGTGGAGACGGCTGTCACATCGTCATGCGACTCGATCTGGCGCAGCGTCGCGCCTACCGCTGCGCAGACCGTTGGCGACAGTGCGGTCGGCACGGCGAGGTCGGGCGACAGGTACATCGGGCGGCGCTCGGTGCGCCGTGACAGGCCCCATGGCCCGACATTGCTCCGGGTCACCCGGTAGATCACGTAGTCCATCAGGTGCCGGAAGTCGTCCAAGCTCGGCAGCTTGTTCTTGCCGAACGCGGCCGGGGTCTTCTCCAGCTGCACCCAGGTTCCTGTGGCCGTCCGGCCGTGCAGCTTCTCCCTGACGACGTGACCACGCATACCGATATCTGGGTACAGCTTCTTGTCAATGTCACGATGATGACTTGATATCCGGGTATGACTGACTTTCTTAAAACGCCACTCTTCGTACAGCTTGGGGTCGTCTATCAGCACATGTCCGCCGCAGAGCACGTCATGCAGCTGGGGGACCTGGAGTCCATGTCGCTCCAGGTCGGCGACGATCGCAGCTTCTTCCCTGCTGAGCTGCGCGACGGCGGTCAGCAGGCCCTTCCGGTACTCCCCAGCGCGGGCCGTGATCTCGATCAGCAGTCGGACCCTGGCCTTGACCCGTTCGGCTTGGGCGGCGGACAGGGCATCGGGTGCCCCCCGGCCGCGCCTCCCGCTCAGCGCACCAACGAGCGACTGACGGACATGACTCACATGGCAAGTACAGCACGGCAGAACAGGGCGCTCAGAGCCTGGGCAGCATGCCGCGCCGGAGCCGGATCAGAACAGGAATCACCGAGGTCACGAGCATGCGTCCATCCGGTCTCGCAGCCCTGATCCGGCCGGGCCGCAGGCATAAAGTGACCTCATATTGGCCGGCTGCGGAGGTATGTCTAGTGGCAGTACCGCCCGGTCCGCAACAACCAAATCCAGGACGGCAGAATCCGGGAGCATTGCATCCGGCGGGATTCCCGCCAGGGCAGCTGCCACCTGGACAGGTTTTGCCATGGCGGGCCCGCTACGGCCCGCCGCCAGCACGAGACGCATTGATCTTCGCCCGCATCATGCTGGGAATTCAGGCTGGCCTCTCGAGCCTCATCCTGCTAACCGCGCCGCTGGCGTTCTTTGACAAGCCTCTGCCGCCTGGCGTGACCTCCCAGTACGGGGATCTGCAAGCACCGTCGCTGACCCGCAACATCATCATGCTGCTGGTCAGTGTGGCCTGCTGGCGCCATCTCGCCGACGCATGTGGTGGCTTGCGCTGGCCACGCAGGCCGCGCTCGCGGTCCTCTACGGCTGGCTCTTCACGTGGCTGGCCGTTGCGCCTTCGGCTGAGGGAATGGCCTCGTTCGCGGCTCTGATCGTCGGGCCGGTGGTCGTCGCCATCCCGGTGATCGGGCTGGTAGCGCTGCTCCTGCCGTCCGCACGCGCAGCAGCCCTGGGCCGCCACCAAGGCGGACCACGAACTGAGCTGTGACCGCTAGACCGGCCGCGAGGCCGGCTACTCGCGCGGCGTTGACACCGGACTCGCTTGCCTGATACCGAGAGGACTGTGTCGGGCAATCCGCGGCTGATTGACCGGGCCGAGCTAATAGCTGCCCTGGATCGCGCTGCTGCGCGGAAGGTCACGATGATCTCGGCCCCGGCCGGCAGCGGGAAGACATCGCTGCTGCGTGCCTGGGTTGATCGTCCTGGTCAGGCGGGCGGGCTCGGCTACCTCCAGGTCCGAAGGGACCAGCACGACGCGCAGCAGTTCTGGCTTGCCGTTCTCGACGTCATCCGGCAAAGCTCGGGCGCGGGCAGTAAGGCTGAGCCGACGGTAGCCACACCAAGCTTCAACGGGCGGGCCATGGTAGACCGCGTTGTCGCCGAACTCGCCGCGCATCGGGGCCGCATCGTGTTGGTCATCGATGATCTGCACGAGCTGAAATCGACCGAGGCCCTCCATCAGCTCACCAGGCTGCTGACGAACCTGCCCCCGAACGCCCATGTGGTGCTGGCGACACGCCGCGATCTTCAGCTAGGCCTGCATCAGTTGCGCCTCGCGGGTGAGCTAGCCGAGATCCGCGCGGCGGATCTTCGCTTCACCGAGCGTGAAGCCCGTGAGCTGCTCGACAAGTCGGGGATCGCGCTGTCCGAGGCTGGCGCGTCGTTGCTGTGGCAGCGAACCGAAGGCTGGGCGGCCGGGCTGCGGCTGGCTGCGATATCCCTTGCTGGTCACAGCGACCCTGACCGCTTTGTTGCGCAGTTTTCTGGCAGCAACCGCGCTGTCGCCGAGTACCTGATAGCGGAAATGCTTGAGCGCCAGCCGCCCGAAGTGCAGCAGCTGCTGCTGCGCACCAGTTTGCTAGATCGCGTCAACGGCGAGCTCGCCGACCTGCTGACCGGGCGAGCAGGCTCAGAACGCATCCTGCTCGATCTGGAGGACGCGAATGCGTTCGTCATGTCACTAGATCCTGAGCGAACGTGGTTTCGCTATCACCACCTGTTCGGGGATCTCCTTCGGCTCGAACTGCGCCGGACGATGCCCGAGAAGGTGCCTGAACTGCACCGTCTGGCGGCCGGGTGGTTCACCGAACATGGCCAGATTGTCGAGGCCATCCGGCACACCCAAGCCGCCAGCGACTGGCCGGCTGCGGCGCGGCTCATTGCCGACCACGCGTTCAGCCTGACGCTTGACGGACAAGCGGAGACGATCCAGGCGCTATTGCGGGTATTCCCGCCTGGCACTGACTACCCGGAGCTCGCGCTGGTCCGGGCAGGAGGCAACCTCCTGCGGGGACGCCTGGACGAGGCTGCCGCCCACCTGGCGGTTGCCGAGTCCTACGTCCAGACGGCCCCGGAGGATCGCCAGCATCGGCTTCGGGTTGGCGTGGCGGCGCTGAAGTTGTCGCTAGCCAGGCGCCGCGGAGACCTCGGCCAACTGGTAACGCAGGCCGAATTCCTCACCTCACCAGTGACAGGGGCATCGGACGAGGACATCGCCCTCGACAACGACTTGCGAGCCTTCGCGCTGATGAACCTCGGCGTGGCGGAAGCGTGGTCCCTGGGAATCCCGGACGGTGAACGCCACCTGCAGGAGGGCGCTGATCTCGCCAGGAAGATCGGCCGGCCGTATCTCGAGGTCAGCTGCCTCGCGCAGCTGGGTTTCGCGTCCAAGTTCCGCTCGTTTGCCACGGTTCGCCGGCGCTGCGAGGAGGCGATAGCGCTGGCCGAGAGGTACGGCTGGGGCGCGGACCCGATGATCCCGCCTGCCCTTATAACCCTGGCCAGCACGATGATCTGGACGGGAGAGTTCGACGCCGGGGAGCGATGGCTGAGTCGCGCAGCCGGGGTTTTGCAAACCGATGCCGGGCCAGGCATCGGGTTGCTGCTGCACCTGGTGACCGGTATGTTGCACAGCGGCCGAGGGCGCCTCGACAAAGCGCTCGAGGAGTTCACCGCCGCGGAATCCCTCCAGGTGCAGCTAACGGGATCGCACGCCCTCGCGACCCAGGTGACAGGCTGGTCGCTGGCCACGCAAGCTCGCCTCGGGATGACCGGCCAGGCCCGCACGGCGCTTGAGGCGCTTCCCGTCGAGCAGGCGAACTCCGCCGAAGTTCGCAACGCCCGCGCGGTCATCTGCCTGGCCGAAGGTGATCCCGCAAGAGCTCTTGGAGCGCTGGCGGCCGTTTTGGACGGCACGGCTCCCGCGATAGGTGATGTGACCAGGATCGAGTCTTTCCTGGTGGGAGCCCATGCGCATCACGAGCTTGGTGACCAGCGCGGGGCGAACCAGGCGACGGAGCGCGCGCTCGCGCTCGCCGAGCCGGACAGGCTGGTCTTGCCGTTCGCGATGACGGGTTCCCGGCCGTTGGTTGAGGCGCTGCCGCGGCATGAGACGGCGCACGCCGCGCTGCTGTCTGACATCCTCGACGTGCTGCACGGCTCGTCGCTGACATCCGACGACCAGCCCGCAACCCAGGCTGCCGCCCTCAGCCCGAGCGAACTTCGGGTGCTGCGCTTTCTCCCGACGAACCTCTCCAGGCACGAGATCGCCGCAGAACTGTCAGTCTCGGTGAACACGGTCAACTCGCACGTCCGTAACATCTACGCAAAACTGCATGCCAGCGATCGCTCATCAGCGGTGCAGCGGGCGCGAGAGCTGCGGCTTTTGTCGGCCGGCCGGAGCCGATAGGACCCGGGATCACCAGATCCTGGTGATGCCGGATCACTCGCCGGTGCTCGACTATGAAAGTCATGAACGGCCTCATGGATCCGGTGCCCGCCCGCTATGCCATCCGTGTCGCCGGTCACCTCGGCGATACCACCCTCTCTGCGTTCCCGGCCCTGGCCCCGCACCTGCAGGGAACCGACACGGTGCTCACGGGTTCGCTCGATCGCTCGGCGCTATACGGGGTATTGGCTCAGGTTGAGGCGCTGGGTCTCGACCTCGTCGAGGTGCGCCAACTGGAGCCGGAACGCACATCGCCGCACCCAAATGACCCGTCCGGAGGCAGGCGCCGTGACTGAGGATGCCAACCGCGCTGCATTGCTGCAGCAGGCACGTTCCCACCTTCGCAAGGCTGATTCCGTTCTGGCGCGGCTCGTCAACGAGCGACCCGACTTCGATCCTCGGGCATGGATCGCACAGCTCCCGCCGATGGACCTGTACGGCGCACTTCTTTTCCAGATCACTGGGCAGCAGCTTTCGGTCCCCGCGACCCGCAGCACCCTGGCCAGGATCGAGTCACTCTTCGGTGGTCATCTCCCGTCTCCCGCCGAGCTGCTGGAAGTCGATCCCGGCAAGCTCCGCGAGGCCGGGCTGTCGTGGCGGAAGATCGGCACGCTCCGCGACCTCGCTGAGCGGCTTTCTGATGGCCGGCTGGACCAGGAGGTCCTGCGGCACCTGCCTGACGATGAGCTGATGTCGGCGCTCACCGCGATCCCTGGGATAGGTCCCTGGACCGTTCAAGGAGCGCTGATCATCGCACTTCAGCGAGAGGACGTTGTCCTGCCTGGCGACCTTGCGCTGCGCAAGGCCGTTCAGTCCGCTTATCGGCTCGACCACTTGCCAACCCAGGATGAGGTACTCGGCATCGCGGAGAACTGGCGGCCCTACCGCAGCCTGGCGACCAGCTACCTGTTCTCAGCCGCCTTCGACCCTCCTCATGAGGCGCCGGTCGCCCCGGCTGAGGACTGACGCGATACCCGGCCCTGGCGCGTAATCACCAGGATCTGGTGACGGGTTTTCACCCGGGCACGGGCAACCATAAAGCCCATAGGAGCGATTCGAGACGGCTGAAGGGACACGCAGTGACTACAGCAATCATCGGCGTCGGGAACATCGGCGGAGCGCTGGCACGGCATCTGGTTCGCGGCGGTGAGCCTGTCGTGCTGGCAGCAAAGGACGAGTCCAAGGCGGCCGCGCTTGCCAGCGAACTGGGCTCCCTTGCCAGTTCAGCGAGCGTCCCCGAGGCGGTCAAGGGAGCTGATGTGGTTGTGCTGGCAGTATGGTTCGATGCGATGAAGCAGGTGCTCGGCGGCTACAGCGACTTGCTCGACGGCAAGGTGGTCGCCGACCCGTCCAACCCGATCGGCTTCTCGGCTGACGGCACACCCTTCCGGACCTTGCCGGATGATCAGTCCCAGGGCTCCCTGGTGGCAGCGATGTTGCCGGCCGGAGCGCACTACGTCAAGGCGTTCGGAAACATGGATGCTGGATCGTTCGCCAGCAACGCCAACCGCCAGCCGCGCCCTGCGGCGGTGCTCTATGCCACCGATGACGACCGCGCCGCGACGGCGATCGAGCGGCTCATCACCGTCAGCGGGTTCGACCCGGTTAAGGTCGGCGGCATGGAGAATGTATCGCTGATCGAGGGGCCGGGCGGCCGGCTAGCCGGCAGGCTGCTTGACGCCGACGAAGCAAAGGCCGCTCTCGCGTCCGGATGAGCCAACAGGGCTTGCCCAGCGTCGGCCGGCGCAAGTCCTGGGCCCGCCTGCGCCGCCAGCTGTGGCAGCCGCCGCGGCCGCACGGCTAGCAGCCGCAGCGGCGCGCCGTTGGCCCCATCGAGCTCTTCTACGACCTGGCCGTCGTTGTGCTGGTCGCCCAGGACGCCCACCATCTGGCCGAGCACCTCACCTGGCGCGGACTCGCTGAATTCCTCGCCGTGTTCACGCTGGTCTGGATCGCCTGGACCAATGGCAGCCTTCATCATGAGCTGCACGGTCACGACGACGCCCGCAGTCGCACCACCTTCTTGCTCCAGATCCTGGTGCTGGTAGCTGGTCAGCCTTGTGGCCCGCGCCCACGACAGCGGCACTCCCGCCGCGACGGCATGGATCCTGTGCGCCGGCGCTGCCGTCGTGCTATGCGCGACGATGTTGATAGCCGCGAGCCTGCAGGACTGGCAGCGCCTGCGCGGACTGTACCGGCCACTCGCTTGGACCTGCGCCGCCGCAGCCCTGGCGTGCCTCGGCCTCGGCGCCGCACGGCCGGCGCCGCTTCTACTTGGCATCGCGCTCGTGCTCCTGCTCAGCATCCCCTGGGTCGTAGCCGTCTCCCGGCGGGTGGGTTTCAAGGAACCACCGTCACCGGCCACCGGGCCGCCTTGACCAACCGCACAGCAAGCGAGCCGATGAACCAGTGGCCGACGCGCGCAGATGCTCCTACCACGACAGCATCGGCACGGATCTGCTCGGCGATGCGGGACAATTCGGAGAACGGGTCGCCCCGGGTAGCGATGAACGTGATGGGGACAACCAGTTCGGTGGACAACTCCTCCGCACGGCGGCGCATGACGGCGACGGCTTCGTCCTCTGCGTCTCGCCGGGCCGCCGCCAGGCCTGCAGCGCTCGGTACCGTCATTCCCGAAGCGAGCGGGGCGACGTAGACGGCGGTGAGCCTCGCGCTCTGCCGGCGCGCGAGGCCAGCGGCATACCAGCCGGCACGCGCTGAAGTAGTAGAACCGTCGACGCCAACGAGGATCGAGGTGGGGCCGTCCCGTCCGAGCTCAAAAGGACCCTCTTCACCCGGCGTCACACCGGGAGTCTAGGGCAGATCGAGGGCCCGATTCGTTCCCGGGCCGGGCAAAAGCGGCATGCGATGCGTTCAGAAGTCGCATTGGCCGCAATGTCTTACAGTCCCATGCAGGAACGGGGGCTTGGGGGCCTGGGCGATGGAACTGCTGGAGCGCGAGTCGTTCCTGGACGCGCTGGCTGAATACGCGCGCGAGGCCAGGCAGGGCGACGGCCGGCTGGTCCTTGTGTCCGGCGAGTCAGGCATCGGCAAGACGGCGCTGCTTGAGGAGTTTCAGCAGCGGCTTAAGGGCGTCCGGTCCTTGTGGGGAGCCTGTGACGGCCTGCTGACACCGCGCCCGCTCGGACCGCTATTCGATATCGGATCGCAGCTTGACGGAGAGCTGGCAACCCTGTGTCGTCAGGGGGCTCCGCGCGACCAGCTGTTCGCGGCCTTCCTCGCCGAGATCGGCTCGTCCACCTTCACCGTCGCGGTGATCGAGGATGTGCACTGGGCCGACGAGGCCACAATCGACCTGCCGAACTTCCTCGGACGGCGGCTGAGCCGCCGCAATGCGCTTGTGCTGGTCAGCTACCGCGACAACGAGGTAGGCGCAGAACATCCACTGCGGATCGTGCTCGGCGACCTGGCCACGCAGCGCGCCACCCGCCGCACGCGCCTTCCGCCGCTCTCGCAGCGGGCGGTCAGGCGGCTGGCCGAACAACGCGATGTCGATGCGGCCGAACTCCACAGGATCACGGGCGGCAACCCGTTCTATGTCAACGAAATGCTCGCCGCAGGATGACCGTCCGTGCCGCCGACGGTCAGCGACGCAGTCGGTGCGCGGCTGGCTCGCTGCAGCCCGAGCGCCAGCGAGCTCGTCGAGACCGCTGCCGTTATCGGCGCCAAGGTACAGCCAGCGCTGCTGTCTTCGGTACACCCGGACGCCGATTCGCCAGCTGACCAGTGCGTGCAGACCGGGATTCTGGTTCCGGACGGCCCGACCTGCGGTTCCGGCATGAGCTCGTGCGAATGGCCGTAGATGCGGGTATCGCGCCGCAGAGGAAGACCGACCTGCACGTCCGGTTGCTCTCTGCGCTTGAAGAAGCAGGCGACGCAGACCCGGCCCTGCTCGCCCACCACGCCGACGGCGCGGGCAATGCCCAGTCGGTGCTGCGCCACGCGCCCCAGGCGGCCAAACGCTCATCTGAGCTGGGAGCGCACCGCGAGACCGCGGCGCAATTCGCCCGGGCCCTCCGGTATGCCAATCCGAGCGATCTCGAGGTGGCGCCCCGCTGTATGAAGGCATCGCGAACGAGTTCTCCCTCCTTGACCGGTGGGAAGAGGCCGAGCCGGAGTTGCGCACGGCCATCAAGATGAGGCGCATTCTCGGCGACCACTTGCGAGTCGGCGAGGATCTGGTACAGCTGTCGACGACGTTCTGGCGGCTGTGCCGTGGAAGTGAGGCCGAGGAAGCGGTCGATGAGGCAGTCCGCGTACTTAAGGACATGCCGCCCGGGCGGGAGCTGGGCTGGGCGACGCGGCGCGCGCCGTGACCTCTATTGTCAACGGGCAGGTGGACGAAGGCCTAGAGGTCATGCGCAAGGCGCAAGAGCTGGCCGTGGCGGCTGTCCGGCGCCGGATGAAGGAGGTCGGCATCCGGGCGATCCTGCGCGGTCCGCGGGCCGCCACCAGGGATGCCCTTGCAGGGCCGACGCCGCGCGAGCAAGAGGTCCTCGCCTTGCTCGCGCAGGGCCGGCCGGATAAGGAAATCTCCCGGAAGCTGTTCATTTCTGAACGCACAGTGCATCATCATGTTTCGTCGGTGCTGGCAAAGATCGGCGTTTCATCCCGGACCGCGGCGGCCCATCGGGCGGCTGCGATGGGTATCGGCATCCCAAGCTAGGCACTGCGCCGGGCAATCTAGGTAGCCCGGTCGCCAAGCCGGGCATTTCTCCCGATCAGTAAACCGGCCCTGCCTTCCTACGTTGGTCGAGTAACTCCGACGACTGGGAGGGAGGCAGCTAGTGCCGCTTTTCATGGATGTTCATGATGTGCCGGGGGGCGTCGCGATGGAAGACGTCGCCAAGGCGCACATCGCCGACTTGCAGACACAGGACGAATACGACGTTCGCTACCTGAGGTACTGGGTCGACGAGAATGCCGGGCGGATCTTCTGCCTGGTCGAGGCGCCGTCGGCGGATGCCGCTGCGGCTGTTCACCGGCAGGCCCACGGACTGGTCGCCGATCACATCTACCGGGTCCAAGAAGGATCCTAGAAGGAGAACGCGCAATGAAAGGATGCGCATTGCTTCGCTCGGCGGCCTGGCAGCTGGGGCGCTTGCCGTTGGCCTGCCTATGATGCCGGCTCAGGCGCAGCCTACGGTGCTTCCGCACGGCTACGGCGGGCCGCCGCAGGTAGCACGCCAGCAGCCGCAGACCGCACATGCGATGAGCATGTCGGCCGATCCGCTGTCACTGCAGGTTGCCGGTCAGCTGGCGGCTGCCAGGGCGGCGACCGCCAAGTACGCCACGAACCTGGCCAAGGCCAAGTCCGCCGGCTACATGATCATCACCAAGATGATGCCGAACATGGGCTTCCACTACCTGAACCCGCATATCTCCGGGTTCAACATCCGCAAGCCGCAGATCCTGGTGTATGAGCACACCAAGACCGGCTGGCAGCTTGGCGCCCTCGAGTGGGTGTTCACGAAGATGCCGAATAGCCCGCCGTTGCCCAACGCGACATTCGGGCAGTTCCCGGCGGCGTGCCACTACGCCGACGGCACTTTCATCCCTGACAAGAACTCCAGCACGTGCGCGAAGAAGGCACCGTCGGGCGCCAAGTTCACGTTCTGGCACCCCGACCTGATCACCATGCACGTCTGGGTCTGGTACCCCAACCCGGCCGGGCTGTTCTCGGGCACGAATCCTCTGGTAGCCCCGTTCAATAAGGGCTAGTCAGCCAATCGCGGGGACGGACTATGGGCGGCCCGTTCCCCGGCCGGCGGGGAAGACTCCACCAGGGGGCACTTCCTCGCCGGCGTCTGTTAGCGGCTCATAAGGGGCCGGTCTCACGACCGGCCCCTTCTCATGCGCCATTGCCGACGCGGACATGCAAAGCGCCGATATCGTGTCCAGACATGACGAGCACTGCATAATGCTGACAATCACGCGCGTAGGGGAGGAAGGCGCATGAGGCCCTCGCTGCACGTCGCCGGTCGCCGAGCTGCCATCGCCATGGCCACGGCCGGGTTCCTCGCGGCTTCTGGGCTCGCTTCGCCGGGGTCGGCGCTGGCCGTTGGCGCTGGCGACTGGACCGCTTACCTCGGCGGCCCGGCACACACCTCCCGGACGGCCGACCCGGCTATTACGCCAGCCAATGCCATCAGCCTGGCACAGCAGCGGCATTTCGACATTCCTTACGTGTCCAGCCCCGTCGTGGCGGACGGTTCGGTATTCCTCGGCTCATTCGCCGGATGGTTCTACAAGATCAACGCGGTGACCGGCATACGCCAGAAGAAGGTCTTCCTTGGCTTCCAGGCGCAGCACACGTGCCCGAAATTTGGCTTCGCCTCAACTGCCACTGTCGCGCGCGACCCGTCGTCTGGTAAGGACACGGTCTACGTGGCCGCTCCAGACGGCTATCTGTACGCGCTCAACGCCGCGACCCTCGCTCAGGTCCGGCGGACGCCGATCGCGATCCCGTCCTCGACCATCAATGACTACTTCAACTGGTCCTCGCCGACGGTGTCGCACGGCAAGATCTACGTCGGCATCGCGTCGAACTGCGACACTCCTTTGATCCGAGGCGGGATCGCCGCCTTCAACCAGGCCACCGGCCAGCGCACGGCCACGTTCTACAGGGTGCCGAAAGGCCATGTCGGAGGGTCGGTCTGGTCGACGGTGGCCGTCGACGGCGCAGGCAATGTCTATGCGACGACGGGCAACGGGCCGGCCGGATCTCAGCGCTACCAGACCATCGCGATTCTCAAGCTCAGCCCGGCGCTCAAGCTGCTGGCCTCGTTCGCTGTGCCGCAGTCCGAGATCACCGGTGACGGCGACTTCGGCGGTTCCCCGACGCTGTTCACGGCGACGATCAACGGCACGGCAACTCCAATGATCGGCGCCTGCAATAAGAACGGCCTCTACTACGCCCTGCGGCGGTCCAACATGAGCAAGGTATGGCAGACCAAGGTCGGCGCGAAGTCCAGCGGGAAGGTGCTCGCGCAATGCCAGTCGGCCGCGGCGTTCGACGGCACGTCCCTGTACATGACGGGACCGGCGGTGACCATCGGCGGCACGCCGTTCCGCGGCTCCCTGGAGCGGATTGATCCGGCGACCGGAGCCATCACCTGGCAAACCGGCCTGCCGAACGGGGTGCTGACCAGTCCGTCGATCAACGGTGGCGGCGTCATCGCGGTGGGCACCTACGACAACTCCGGGCTGCCGAATCAGACATATGTGTTCGCCGCGTCGAATGGCGCGATGCTGGCCCAGCTAGATCAGGGCAACGACTTCCCGCAGAGCGCGTTTGCCAACGGCTGGCTCTACACGGCGAGCAGCACCGGGCTGTATGCCTGGGCTCCCTAACTCAAGATCTCGCTAACCGGCTCCGGCTTGCCGACACTAGTCGGAGACGTGGCACGCCGCACGTACTCCCGTGCCGGCGGCCATTGCGCGAGGTACTGATCCCCGGTGGGTCCGTCGTAGCGGACGTAGGTCACGTCGTTGAACTCGATCTCGAACAGGTGGAATTTGCCGGGCACCGGGGCCCAGCCAAGGCTCTCCTCCACCTCTGCCGCATACCGGCGTTGCACCGCGAGGTCAGTTTCGTCGCGTGCTGTCCCGCGCAACTTGAACTCACCATCGTGCCCGTCGCGGTTACTGACGGCGTTGTGCACCAGGATCCGCGGGTCCCTGAGCAGGTCGGCGGCCTTGGTCGACCGCAGCATCATCGACAGCCACAGGGCTCCGTCCATGATCCACGGCTCGACCGGGCTGAGCCGGGGCGTGCCGTCACGCCGGATCGTACCGATCAGCACAACGCCGGGGTCGAGCAGACGCTTTCTTCCCAGCTCAGCCAGCCGGGGCTGGCGACGCTCCAGCTCGGACCAGTCCATGACACCTCCAGCCGCTGCCATTCCCGCGGAACCAGCGCAAGGCCGGCCCTCCCCCACGCCGGCTCCGCGGGCCCCCGTGAATCCGGGATATCACGACCCTCTGACAGAAAGGTCAGACGACAATTGGCTGGTGCGCACCACCGGGCACAGTTAGCTTGGCGGTGTGAGGCAGCTGAACCTGATCGCGGACGTCAGCCTCGCGGTCTGCTGGGCCGCGTTCGCGGTGACCTGGCTGGCCGGTGCGATCATCCTCGAGCGGAATGCTCCTCCTGAGCGGACTCGCAGCCGGTTCGGGTCGTCGTTCGCGATGGGCACGGTCATCGTGCTCATCGTGATTCTGGCGGTGCCGAAACCGGATTGGCGGTCCGTGCTGATAGATACACCTTGGGTTCGGCAGCTGGGCCTCGCGATTGTCCTGGCCTCCACCGCCTTCGCGATCTGGGCCAGGCTGACGCTTGGCGCGATGTGGAGCGCGGCGCCCACGGTCAAGGAGCACCACGCGCTTCAGACCCGCGGGCCGTACCGGCTGACAAGGCATCCGATCTACACCGGCATCCTGGGCATGTTGCTCGGCTCGCTGCTGCTGGCGGGCGGCGAGCGGTGGATCGTACCGCTCCCGATCTTCCTCGTGCTTCTCGAGATCAAGATCCATGTCGAGGAACGGCTCATGCTCGCTGAATTTCCCGACGACTACCCGCGCTACCGGGAACAGGTTCCACAGCTGATCCCCGGCCTTCGCCTGCCCAGACGCCACCGGATGGCGGCCGAGTAGCTCACGCTCGGCTCGACGCCCGCTGTCAGCGGAGCGGCAGAACGTGCCTCACCATCGTCCGTCCGTACTCATCGACCCACCGCTCGGACTCCTGCGCTCCGACAGCACGGACCACACGCAGGGACGCCCCATTCGTCGCGTCAACGACGATATGCGCGGAGCCAGCACCGGTGTGATCGCGGAGAAAGCGGGTAACCAGGCGGACTGCCCTGCTGACGTTGCCCTGGCCACGGTAAGCGGGATGCCCGGCATATGAGATGTTAGCCTCCCCGGCGGGCGCGATGGTGTTGGCCAGGTCGCAGTCAACGTAGGCAACGTAGCTCGCGTCGGCCAGGTCGGCGGCAAAGATCCATTTCGGACCGGCGCCAAAGCTGTCCTGGCTTTCCTGCAGGTATTTCAGATTGCGCTCCCGCTGCTGGCCGGGCGTCATGGCCTCCCAATGCTGGCGGTCCCCTGGCAGCCACAGCCAGTCGATCTGATCGTCGTCAATTGCCTCCATATGCCGGTCGATGTCGTCGACGCGCAGTGGCCGGATAGTGACGACCCCATCGGTGTAGCTAACGGGAGGGACCGGCCGGGTGAGCACGCGATCGCCGCCGACGGTGCTGCGAGCGGCAAACCCGGCTGCAACGGCAACGTCGAGCAAGCCGGCCTCGCTCGGCGCAGGGTGGACTACGGCGGTTCTGATATTGGTACGAGTCGCCAGATGGTGCAGGAGCAAGTGCATCGCGCGCACTGCGTGACCGCCCGACAGCAGCTGGTCAGGGAAATCGCAGCGAACCAAGGCAGCGCCCGTCTCGGCCCATGTGCAGTTCTCTTCGTAGTCGATCCACCCCGGGGTTTGGTTCTGGCCGACCATGACATCGGCCCGCGTGGATGGCTCGCGAGAAAGGATGCGGATCAGGCCGTCGGTCACAGCGATAAGGCCGTCCATGACGCCCGACAATAACCTCAGGGCTGCCTCGGGCGGACGCCCCAGAGATGATGCGAATGGATCGCGCGGCCCTGACTTAAGCCTGCCGCGTTCACAATGAAGCGCTGTAGTGCTGTGCGAGCGCGTCGACGATGGCACAGTTGGGACGGTGACCCTTGCCTTGCGGCGGACTCGCACCTGCGCATTCGGGGCAGCAACCAGCCGACTTGTAGGGCGTGAGCCCCGACCACTGATGCTTCTCGAGCAAGCGGCGCAGTTCCGCGATCTCTGCCCGCAAGGAAGCCTCTGTGTAGTCCATGGCAGTCTCGATTCAGTGGTACCTGCAGACGGCTCACCACCCATTGTGTCACCAGTTGCGGACTACCTCTGTCGGCGCGACCTCTTCACATTCGGTATCGCGACCGCTGCGGCTGCCGCAGCAAGCACGGATGTATAACTCGTTGCCTGCGCGGCTGCACGTCTACTGGCTAGGCGGCGGAAGCGGTGCCGGCAAGTCGACCATCGCACGCCGGATAGCGGCAAGTCATGGCTTCCGTTTCTACGCGACCGACACGGTCATGTCCGACCACGACAGCCGGTGCGCGTCGGAGGACTATCCGTTCCTGAGCCAGTTCAGGGCCATGGACATGGACGAGCGGTGGGTGAACCGGCCTCCAGAGGTCATGCTCGAGACGTTCCACTGGTTCCGCGGGGAGTGCTTCGGCCCGATCGTGGAGGATCTCATCGACATGCCGAAGCAACCTCCTGTCATTGCCGAGGGCTTCCGGCTGCTGCCACACCTTGTGGAGCCGCTCCTGGCAGTTCCCAGCCATGCCGTCTGGCTGCTCCCGACTCCCCGCTTCCGTCGTGCCGCCCTCGCGAGCCGCGGCTCACTATGGGAGATCGCCAGCAAGACTAGTGATCCGGACAAGGCACTGAGCAATTTGCTCGAGCGGGACCGGTTGTTCACCGAACGGCTCCGCGATGAAACCCGGCACCTCCGGCTACCCGTCATCGACGTCGACGTGGCACTGGACGAAGATCAGCTAACAGAGCTAGTGACTGAGTCGTACAGACTCTGACGTCATTGCCGGTGTTCATGCTTGCGCCGATCCGCCGGTCTCGCGGGGGCGGGTGAGTTCGACTATGTCAGTGACTCGTTGTAGACCCGGAGGCTCCCGGCGCCGGAGGGTTCTCTGACTGAGTGTCCCAACCATGGAAGTACGAGTGATCGCCGGCGTCCCAGGCCTCGCGGAGTCCCGGCTTGCTCAGGTCCCAGTCGGGGCGGATCTCGCTCGTGACGGCGCGCAGGTCACGCCAGAGGTCATAAACCGACGGCCGCCCCCAGAACCAGTAACCGTTGTAAATGGTATGAATGACCAGGTCCGGCTTGAGCACGAAGGTGTACGGAATCATGGGGTTGTGCTCGGGGTCGGTGTACTCCTGGATGTCAAGGTCCCGCTGGACCGTGCGCCCGGGGTCGGAGAGGAACGGCCAATTGGCTCCGACCGACGCGCGGAACTCTTGCGAAGTATGGTGCTCGTCGGTCGAGATCGTGGCTATCTGTGTGTAGGCGACGGCGATCTTTGGCTGAAACGCCGCCAGCTCCTGGTGCTGCTGATGCTCCTTCGGGCAGTAGTGGCCGCGGGCGAGCGTGAGGATCAGCGGATCGCGACCTTGGATCTCACTCAGCTTGCGAACCGTTTCGGTTTGGTCGGGCAGCGCATAGTCAGGAAAGACACCGCCGGGAGTGATGTCGGAACGCATTTGGATGACCACCCTTACGTGGAGCCGGATCGCGATCTGGACCTTGTTCGCGGCGCTGCCCCAGCAGGGCTCAGGCGCGCGCACCTGTTCAGCATGCCCCGACCGGTTCGCCTTCAGACCCGCCGACGTCGCGACAGCGCGTCATCATCGCCCTGGCTTGAGAGGGCACGGTGGAACTGTCTGCCTTGACCTGGTATGACCTCCTGGGCGTGCTGCCGGGGACATCGACACAAGAGATCAGTCACGAATACAGCTCCAAGGACCAACTTGCTGGGGCCTGCTCACTTGTCAGGAGCGCCTTCGCAGGTCATCGCGACTGCCTCCCGGGCGCAGCGGACGCTCGACGCGGCCTGGCGCGTGCTCGGCGATCCGACCACTCGCCGGAGCTACGACGAATCCATCGGATTCCGGCGCAGCGGCGATGGGCTGGCATCACCCGGGAGCTACGCGTCGCAGCCTGGGCTGGGAGACGTCGGCTTCGTCGCGGGCAGCCCAGGTGCGGAGGCGCTCGGCTTCCTGATGGCGCTGACCGACTGGCTGGCACCGCATCCCCATCCCTCCCGACGGCTGGCTGTCCCTGACGTCCGCGGCCTGTTCTACAGCGTCGGGCTGGAGTTGACTGGCCGGATCGGCCTGCACCTGACCCCGATCCGGCTCACGCACAACCCGATGCCCGTCGACGGGTTGATCGTGGATCAGCGCCCGCAGTCGCCGAATAAAGTACGGCGCGACAGCGAGCTAAAAGTTGAGGTGTGGCACCCGACGTCGGGCGAACTGACGACCGCGAGCTGCGGCTGGTGAACGGCCTCGTCAGCCGGGGAGATCGTCAGGGCGCTTTGCTGCGAGCTCGCCGTGGAGCAGGCCAGTCGACTGGCCGACCTCGATGAGATATCCGTCTGGGTCTCGCATGTAGCAGCGGATCTCCGCGCCCCGGTCGATCGGCGGCGTCACGAACTCGGCCCCCTTCGCCTTCCACTCCTGGTAGCAGGCCCGGATATCGGCGACTCGCAAGTTCATGAAGATTGAGGTCGTGTTGCTCTGCTGGTAGTCGACGACAGAGATATCTGGCTTGTCCGGAGTGGGCGGTCCGCCGGGGTTCATGATGATCCAGGAATTGGAGAGCTTGACAATGCACGGGTTCTCGTCCAGGACGACGGTGCCGCCAAGGACCCGCGAGTAGAAGTCCCTGGATTTCGCCACCTTGCGCACAGTGATGAACAGCGTCACCAAGAATCCCTCAGCCGGCGTAGGGAGATTGGCGAAGTCGATGTGGGGCGCAGCTTCTGCCATGATCTGGTCCTTTCCGCTGGTCTAGCCGACGTCGGTTCATGTCGTGTCTGTCCTGCTCCTCAACCCTTCCCTCGATGTGGTCCCAGCAGACACGACGGCAGGCGTCTGGGCACAACGGCGCCGCCTCGTCCCCACGAGCGGAGCGGATCAGCTTCGCCGCTTGGCGAAGAACACCATCTCCTGCCGGGCCGGTCCGAGGCGTCGAGCAAGTCCTCCACGGTGAATCCGGCTCTCATCAGCGACTCGGCAACCTGGCCGCGTTCGCGGAAGGTACCGGTGCCGCAGCCCAGGTCCAGGACCGATCGTGCCCCGAAACAAGCGCGACATACATGTCAAGGTCAGAACGGTCGGGGTAGAGCAAATCATAGATCTGCGCGAGCCGCGGCTCCTCAAACGCATTGCTCACGAGCAGCGATCTTGACGGAGAACGGTATGCGAGGCCAACGGAATTACGGCGGCCGACGGCGCTAAATGCCGACGCTGGCCAGGGCTACGGTCTCCCATGGTCTCGCCGCTCCGGAGTGTGTCTGCTTCCGCGGATAGGGTCGACGTTATGACGACCCAGCCACTGGATCCGGACGACCCGCTTGTTGAGGTTCAGGTCAGTGAAGTCCGACTGGTTCTCGGCGCTGCCACACCGGACCGGCAGCCCGCGACGCTGCACACTGACCGCTCGACGCTCATGCGGCTAGTTTCCGGGCGGCCAACCGAGCCAACGGAATACGAACTGGTCGGTGCAACGGCCGGGGAACTCCTCGTGTTCTGATTCCGCTCAGCCGCGACACTGATCAGGATTGGAGAAGCGCAGCTAGCCGCGCGCTCCGTAGCGTGACTGGCATGACATCCATCGAATCCATCACCATCGAAGTGACCGACCCAGAGACCGCCACCCGCTTCTACGACACTGCCTTCGGCGACGACACTCCGGTGCGCCTGCGGGCCTCGCAAGCACCGACGACCGGCTTCCGCGGATTCACCCTCTCTTTGATCGTGTCCCAGCCGGCCAACGTCAGCGCCCTTGTCGACGCAGCCCTCGAAGCCGGGGCGACGCCGCTGAAGCCGGTCACGAAATCGCTGTGGGGCTTCGGCGGCGTGGTCCAGGCTCCGGACGGGACGATCTGGAAAGTCGCGACATCGGCTAAGAAGGACACCGGCCCAGCGACCCGACAGATTGATCAGATCGTGCTCCTGCTGGGCGCCGCGGACGTCGCCGAGAGCAAGCGGTTCTATGTTGACCACGGCCTGGCGGTGGCCAAGAGCTTCGGCCGCAAGTACGTCGAGTTTGCCAGCGACTCCAGTCCGGTGAAGCTGGCGCTTTATAGTCGCCGCGCGCTCAGCAAAGACGCCGGCGTCTCTCCTGACGGCACCGGTTCGCACCGGCTTACGATCGGCGGCGACGCGGGATCCTTCACCGATCCGGACGGGTTCGCGTGGGAGACGGCAGGAAGCTAGGCCGGACGGTCATTCAATCCGCAGGCTGTCCGAGGAGACCAGACCGGAGATGTCAGGCTCGGACGACGAAGGTGGCGAACTCGCTGCTGCCGCCATCGACGAAATCCAGCACACTGATGTAAACGGTGCCGCCGTTCGGGCTTACGGCGGCCGGCCTGCCCCCTGGCCTGGGAGATCGGTGATGACCACCTTCCAGCATTTCTGTGCGCCCGTGGCAAAGCAAGTCCCGCAACCAGCCCGCCCGTCAGCCTGCCTGCTCGCTTGATTCGCACCTCAGTGTTCTAACTGGCCGGGTCAGCCTCGCTGCCGCCGCCATACCCGCCAGGTGGACGCCTGGCGGCGCCGGGCGGTTGGCACCGCGAACCGACTCCGTTACGGTCCGCCTTTGAATTCCGCCGTAATACCTGCGCGTTTTACAATCGCGCCGCCTGATGGCGCAGCAGCCGCATGGCCATTGCGCGTTGCGGCAGATGGGCCGGCACGAAGATATGAACGATGATGGCGACCTTGCCCTTGTCGCCGATCAGCCTCGTCACCGTGTTGCCGTACTTATCTGGGGCCGGGGCCTCGATCATCATGCCGTCCGACACTCCGCTGACCGGGCCGTGCAGCTTGTTGCGCCGGTTAACGAGATCGGCTGACTGCGCTGCCAGCGCGTAGCTGCGCGCATCGGCGTGCGTGCCGAACTGGGCAAGATACACGGCGACGATCCGGCCTGACGGCAAGACCCAGCCCTGCTGCGCTGCCACCCGAAAGCACCTGGCGACGAGCCTGGCCTTCTCGCTGGGAGAACTCGAATAGAGCGTCTTGACGTACTGGTCAAGCGAATCCACCTGATGCCTGTACCGGCCCTTGAGGTACTTGGCGCCCTTCGGCAGCGGGAGCAGTGTGCTCGCCAGGTGGGAACCGACGGCTGGGCCCGCGGCGCCCCCGCGACAGGGTGCAGCTCCCGCCGCAGCGGCACCGCTCCTGATGGCTGAGCTGATCCGGGCAGAGGACTCGCCGATTAGGAAGCCCGCTGTGCCGGAACCGAGGGCGGCGACCAAGGCGACCACCAGCCATACCACGTGCAGTCGCGCCGTCCGGCGCGGCCGTATAGGCGGCGGCATGCCCCAGCCGGGGGGGCGATGTTCCCCAGGGGTTACCTTGGGCGCTCCAGCCGCCGCCACCGACTCCCCCCGGCATGAAGGTCCTGGCGGGCACGTCCGATGGTGTGCCTGTGCCCCATGAACCCGCCGGGGAGGTCGGCGGCGTAGGCCAGGTCCGGCCTCCGCCCGGCGGAGGCTGGCCCGGTTCTGTGTTCTCGCTCATCAACCGCCCCTCCTGCTGGGCCACCCACGGTATCGCCGAAGGGCTCAATAGCCGAACCACTGCGAAAGCTAACAGAATGGATTTCCCGCTGCTATGGCATGAAAATGGTGGCTTCGGGCGATTAGTGTTCGAGAGGGTGTGGCCGGATCAGGGAACTAACGTGATGCGCGGCACGTGTCATCAACAGCAGCCCTGAGCCACTGGGAGCTGGTGACGATGAATGATCCTGGCGTGCGGTCGCTGTCGTTCACGGAAGGCCTGGCGTCGGTGACCCGCCTGGCGGAACGGGCCGATCACGTGGCTGCGGCCCTGCGGAAGCTGCGCGAGCCCGAGGCCGCCGCGTTCGTCGCGGAACTGGCCGTGGACGCCGACCGTGCGGCGGCTGCGATTCGCGCACTGCTTGTCTGCGCACCTCAGTCGACCGACTGGTACGAGGTGCACCGGCAAATGTGGATCCGCTACGGCGATCCCGGAGACCTCGCTGCGATGACCGAGCAGGTCAGGTAGCCGCGTGTCCTGGTGGAATCACGCTACGGAACGTGAACGCAAGACCTAGTCGGTACCGTCGTCCGTATGGCTGATCAGATCACGGGCAAGCAGTTCGACGAGTCGGCCGGCGTGCAGGACTGGCGTGCGGTGTGGGGCGGCGGCACCGCATGCGCGTATTTTCAGACTGGATCCTTCGGCGCTGGCGCCGCGCTCGTCCAGGCAATCAGCGACATTCCTGCTGCCGCCAACCACCATGTCGACGTCGACCTGCGACCCGAGGGCGTGACGGTCCGGCTGTTCACGCACCAGCCAGGCGGTCTGAGCAACGAAGATGTCGAGCTAGCTCGAGAGATCTCCGCGGCCGCACGAAGGCTAGACGTGGCTGCCGACCCCTCAGCTGTCCAGCACGTGCAGGTCGCCATTGATGCGCTGGTAACCGCGGAAGTGCGGCCGTTCTGGCGGGCGGTGCTCGGCTATGACACGGTCGGCGAGGAGGACCTACTGGACCCGCATCGCCGCGGGCCGTCCTTCTGGTTCCAGCAGATGGATGCGCCACGTCCAAAGCGCAACCGGATCCACATCGACGTCTACGTACCTCGCGACCAGGCCGATGCGCGCCTCGCTGCTGCTTTGGCCGCCGGTGGTCACATAGTTAGCGATGCGCACGCCCCTGAGTGGTGGACTCTGGCAGATGCTGAAGGCAACGAGGTTGACCTAGCGATCTGGGGCTAGCGACCGACGCGACCTGCTACCGGTGCGCCCTTGAATCGGCGGGGAAATGGTCACAGGTGTATAGCGGCCTTCACCTGGTTCCGTCCATCATCGCGCAAGTGCGTGCAGAGTCTCGTCGGGGCGCAGCGGCAGGAAGTGCCCCTGAGGCGGCGGCGGCCAGCGGGATAATACTGAGGCGAGGAGACGAACAAGGGACAAGGAGACCGAGACGGTCTGGGAGCAGCGGCGGTCGCGGAAACTGGACGCGGTCACCCAGCCGGCCGCGCTGCGCATGCTCACGATGCTCGATGCAGCTGAGATGTTAGGTGACCTTCTGGTCCCGCCTGGCAACAGACTAGAAAAGCTCGCCGCCGATAGGGCAGGACCACACGGCATCCGCATCAATCGGCAGTGGCGTATCTGCTTCCGCTGGTCGAATGCGGGCCCAGAGGACGTCGAGATCGTTGCTATCACTAGGAGGGGTGCGTGATCTCTGAAGTCGTCATGGAGCGAGTGCCACCTGGGGAGATTCTGCTCGAGGAGTTCCTGGTACCGCTCGGCGTAAGCAAGTACATGCTCGCCAAGGCCATCAGCGTGCCCGCAAGGAGGATCAACGAGATCGCGCACGGACATCGCCGGATCAGTGCGGATTCCGCTCTACGGCTCTCTCGCTTCTTCGGCACGTCGGAACGGTTCTGGATCAACCTGCAGGCCAGGTATGACCTAGACATCGAGAAGGACAGGCTGGGCACAGAACTCGCCGCGATTGAGCCCCTGCAGACCCGCGAGCTGAAGTAGCCGACTCGGATCCGGAGATCATCCCACAATCTTTGGCATTGACCGACCGGTCACAGCAACATTCCGGCGCTAGGCCGGGCGTCAGGCGCCATCTGGCCAGGCGGCAATGCAGACACGGTTTCCGGCGCGGTCGGCGAGAATCCAGTAGGCTGGGGCCTCGGAATCGTCGACGATGCGGCCGCCGGCTGCCAGCGCCGCGGCCAGCCGCCGCTCGGCCTGTTCACGGCCGACCGACACGTCGAGGTGCATCGCATGACGCAGGGACTTGGCCGGGTCCAGGTCCTGCATCCAGACCGTCGACCCGTGACCAAGAGGATCAACGGCGTTGTCGTCGGCCAACTCCGCGTACCCCAGGACCGCCCGCCAGAACCCGACGTCGATCGCATCGGGCCGGGCGGCGATGGCGAACGACACCTCCTGCGCCCGGGCGCGGTCCGCCCTGGCGCCGTGTTCCCGCGCTACCGCCGACACCGCCCGGGCCAGCTCAACATGCCGCCCCTCCAGCCGGAAAACACCCCGCGTCAGGCGCACGGTGAGTTGGCCGTCCATGATTGTCATCAGCGCGCCGTCCAGTCCGGAGATCTGCGTCAGCGCCTCGGCCAACCGGGCCGCCTCAGCCAGGGAAGGCACGGCGAAAACTGCCATCGCGCCGCCATGCAGCACTACCCAGTCGGCGACACCCTCTGCGGCGAGGAACTGCCGCCATCCCTGCTCGCTCAAGAGCACCTCCAAACGCGCAACCATCGCCAAGCCTGCGCCTCGCCGCCTGACAGGCGTAACCCAACCATCCAAGATTTCAGCTGGCAATGCTGACGGTCTGACATCGGCGTGAACACCGAATCCCGCAACGGCAAACCTAAGACCGTCAAGCCGGAGCCGTCACGGAACTTCCGACCCTTGTCCGTAGTGCCTGAGGTGGACGCTGACATCCGGCTGCTGCTGTGCCCTAGACCGCACGTCCGCCCCACTGCGCTGGATGGGTTGAGCGGTAGTCGGGGTTAGCCCAGTACTAGCCGCTCGGAACGCCATATTGCTCGCCAAGCTGTCTGCCTGAACCGCCCGTAGCGCCGCGTTGGATAATCGTCGAGGCTAGGGCTCAATGGGGGGAGAGCATCATGGCGAAGTATCTTGCAATTGCCTCGTATACGGCCGATGGACTCAGAGAGCTAGCAGCCCACGGAGCTAGCACGAGGATAGAAGCCTCGAAGGAGCTTGTAGCTGAGGCGGGCGGCTCGATCGAGAGCTTCTACTACGCGTTTGGCTCCGATGACGCGTTCATCGTGTGCGATTTGCCGGACAACGTTGCGGCGGCAGCAACCGCGATTGCCGCAGGCGCCAGCGGCGTCGTAGTCACTCGTATGGTGCCGTTGCTCACGGCCGAAGAGGTCGACCAAGCGGTTTCCAAGAACCTGCGGCTGGCGGGTCTCGGCCAGTAACCCGCTCATCGGGTCGCGCCAAGTTCGCACCAAGTGTGGACACTGCTCGGATACCGAGGGCTTGCACCGCCGATCACGCTTACCCCTGGCTAAGCGGCGGCACTCATCGCACCGCTGGTCACCGTCGGCCCCTGCACATCGCCGACCGCCCGCACTGCCCTGGACAAGCTGCTGTCCGCGCTCGTCCCGGCTAGCCGGTAAAGTACAAGGGCCGGATCGTGACCCAGGCTTTGAAGCCTGGCTTCGAACCTCAGCTACTCGGAGGCGTTCCCTTCAGGTCGAGTAGTGACCTGAGGATGTCTTCCATCTGGTCGAAGCTGTCTTGCTGGCCGTCGAACCTGGTCAGGTGGTCACGGCCAGCCTTGTCGCGGAACGCCAGCCTCATCGTCAGCGTCGTCACTCCGTCAGTTTCGTGCAGCTGCATGGTCTCGACCGCCTCCGCATCCGGCCAGCCCTCGAACAGCCACGTCTCCACGGTCCGGAACGGCGGCTCGACCTCCAGGTAGGTTCCGCGGAACGAGCACTTGGTTCCGTCCTCGGTCACGAAGACGGAGTGGTACTTCCCGCCGACGCGCAGGTCAATCGAGCACTCCTTCATCTGGTCCGGGGGTGTCGCGCCCCACTTGCTCACATGCTCGGGCTTCGTCAGTACATCGAAGACCAGAGCAATCGGAGCGTCGAACTCTCGCGTGATGAGGACCTCGAGCTCGCTCGGGAACTCGACCCGTGCCGAACCGCGCCGATCAGGTTTCACTGCGCTCTCCTTGTCGCTGTAGCTCGTGGAGCAGGTCATCGATCCGATCCAGCCGGACATTCCACGCCTGCTCGTACTTAGACAGCCAGTCGTGCAACGGCCGCAGGCGCGCGGGTTCCAGGCGGTACAGCCGGCGATGCCCCTCTGCCCAGCACCGGACCAGTCCCACCTCGCTGAGCACCCGCAGGTGCTTGGAAACCTGGGGCTGGGACATCGAGAGGTCGGTGACGATCGCCCCGACCGCCTTCTCGCCTGCCATCAGCGCGTCCAGGATCTCGCGACGGTCAGCCTCTGCAATCGCGTTGAAGACATCCGAGGTCGTGGAAGCGCGCGCCACCCAGCTATCATATTCCGATATCAACATATGTAAAGCGTCGTGCGCGGGGCAGCCAGGGTCGACTAGAGGTCTGCGCTAGCTACGACTACTCACCGCTGGATCTGTAGCCTAAATTTGTCGCTCCGTCGAGAGCACACTGCCGTTCGTAATGCGGTAGAGGTCGCGCAGCATGCATATCTGAGTGCCGTGATGGCTGACCTCGTTCAGGGTCGCCGCAATGACCGCCGCGCCATATGTGGGTGGACCCGGCTCATCGCTGTATGAATACCCGCGGGTGGGTCGCTCTAGCTCGTCGTCGGTGGCTACCTCTAGCGAATGTTCGAGAACCCGCCACCCGGCTCGCATTGAGTCCGCGGCGTCCGCCGCGTTCGTGAACACACGGTGGGCGGTGAGGTACGGCGAGGTCCAGCCCGTGTCAGTGGTCATGGATCCGCCGAGGAAATCGAGCTGAGCAAGGCGCTCGGGCATCGACCCGATGTGCCACATCAGCCAGCCGATCGTGGTCAGGGCTCGACCGCATTGCCCTGGATGGCTGCCATCACCAGGTCGGCGTCGAAGTCGACCACCCAGTTAGGATCACCGAAAGGCGTCGGGGTCTGGCATTCGGCGCGCCTGCGAACACCCCATGACCCGGCGATGGGCTCCCAGAGCAGCTCGTTGTCGCTGAGACCGTGCCAGGCACGCTGGAGCGTGAAGTGCTCGATGACCTGCATCGTCTTCAGTAAGGTGTCCGCTCGCTTCTCAGGCACAGGCCGACCATACGCTAATAGCCGTCCTCTGGCAGGGCGCCGTTGTTCTGCTCTGCCCCTGTCTTCCCGTTAGGCGCTGG
>DATAEH010000082.1:0-15830 GCA_036258115.1 Streptosporangiaceae bacterium | reverse complement strand
CGGGCGATGAGCTCCCTGGACGCGTCCTGGTCGAGCGACTCGGCCACAAGATGGCCGAAGCCGAGCGCGTAGTGGTGAGTCTCGGTGTCGTCATCGATGTAGAGCGCGCTGCCGCTGAGCTGCTCGAGGTAGACGATGTCGGACACCGGCCCGATCTCGGGCATCGGCGCGAACTTGAGCAGGATGAAAGCTCCCGATCCGATCGGATGCGGTCCAGATAGCGGCAGCACGTGGACGCTAATGTGCTCCTGCTGTGATATCTCAATCAGGTGCGCCAGCTGGTCGCGCATAACCTGCGGGCTCTGTACTTGGCGCAGCAACACGGACTCATCGAGCACGGACACGAACGGCGTCGGCTCGGGCGCGGTGAGCAGATGCTGACGGCGCAACCGGGTCTGCACCCGCCGCTCGATTTCACTGGGCGAGATGGAGTCCGTTGCCGCGGTGTGCGCGCTGATCGCCGCCCTGGCGTATTCCTGGGTCTGAAGGAGCCCTGGCACCAGCTCGGGGCTCCAGGTCGAGATCGACGTGGCGTCGGACTCCAGGCCGATGAGTGTCACGAACTTCTCTGGCAGCGCATCTGAGTATGTGCGCCACCAGTCGCGGCTGCGCGAACGCTCCACGAGCCCCAGCAGCTCGGTCCGGTGATCTGCGGAAACGCCGTACGCACCAAGCAGCCGGGACAGGTCCGCGGCCTTGATTCCGGTCCTGGCCAGCTCGATCCTGCTGAGCTTCGACGCAGACCAGCCAAGTGATTCGGCGACGTCCTCGCCGGTTAGGTTGCGTTCTTCGCGAAGTCGACGCAACTCCGCGGCGAGCCGACGCCGGCGGACCGATGGACTACCGAGTTCAGGCATCCCATTTGGCCCTTTCTCCTCTGCGACCACATGGGTTACCAGGCCAATCGTGAGCAGCGTAGCGCCCTATTTCAGATCCAGGGAAGTGCGCCACGCCGGGGAACTCGCGATCTGCACTGCATATTGCATATTTCGGTAGACAGGCTACACAATCGTAATGAGGCCGGATGCCGCCCCAAATGAAGGGAGGCAGCGCATGGCGGGCTGGCAAAGATGCCGACTAGCACGCCAATCGCGTAGTTCCGGCCGGTCTTCGACGACCTGGGCCATGGTCGCATCTTGCGGCGCCGCTGCAATGGCCTGCAACAGCACCCCGGTCAGCGTAAATGCGAGGGGCCCGCCAGCGGCCGAACGGCCATTTGCGCGCAGGGACCGTACTGGGCCAACGGAGCGCACCGTCGGCCCAGCAGGCAACTGAGGTCTCCGCCCGTCGGCACCGAACCTTCGCGCAGATCAGGTGCCGGGAACGGGATTTCGGTTAACGACCACAGTACCCCGGCCATCTGACGACGCAAGAGGCCAAATCGATCAGCCAAAACGCGGACTGGCAGCCAGGGGGAGGTGAAAGGAGATGACGGTAGTTCACATCATTGGCTGGTCAATGGTCGCCGCTGTGGTCAGCTGGCGGCTCGCTTGGCATCGCGCCAGGGCGATATTCGATCGTGCCCTGGCGCAGGCGCACGCCGAGTCTCGGCATATGCGAGCCGAAGCCGACCGCTGGAGGACCAACTCGATCCGACTGTCCAAGGAGATCGCGGCCTGGAAAGCCGGACACCAAGAGGGCCGGGCGGATGTGGTCGGTATCGTGCCGATGCTGATCGCGGCCCGGCAGAACAGCGCCGCCTGCAGTTGCACGGCGGAACAACAGATTTCTAGCGGGATGTAGCGGACCCGGCGCTCCCGGCAGGCCTGGGAGCGCCGGCAGTGAAGGCACAACCAAAAGGCTGAACCTGACGCACACGCGACTCAATACCCGCGAGGCACATCGCCTCGGCGCGTGGCAGAGTGCCAGGTCAGGCTAGTCGAACTCTCCGGCGCGGATGCCAGCGACAAATGCTCGCCACTCACCGGCGTCGAACCGCAGCTGCGGGCCATCGGGGTCCTTGGTGTCCTTCAGCAGGACCTGGCCGTCCGGCAGCCGTCCCACCGCAACGCAGTCGCCGGCCGCGCACCACGAACTGACCCGCCAGTCGATGCTGGCGACGGCCGCTCCTCCGCTAACGCCGCCCTGTGCGTCGTTCATTGCCCGCCCTTTCGGCCGCGGCGCCAGATAGCTCGCCCTGGGATCCGCTTGGTGGAAGCTCTTTGTTGTGTTCGTAGAACGTTGTATCGGTTGACCGCACGCAAAACCCGGCATTACTCGTGTTATCCGCTATGACGACTTACACGACATCAGCGCCGAATTTACATGCGGGATTAGTCTCGTTGAGCTAGCTGAAAGGTTAGCGTGATCGGTGCTTGAGGAAGTCCCAAAACGCGCGATCCCCGGAAAACCTTGCCATAATTTGGCCTGCTTAGTCGCTCGCTGTGACTTGCATGATGCACCGGCTAACTCAACCCTGACCACAGGTACCGTGCTGCGATGGCGATCACGAGGACGCCGACGAGACGCCGGATGACGAGTTCGGGAATCCGCGACTGAATGCGGGCGCCGGTGTAGGCGCCGGCCAGGCCGCCTACGCCCAGCGCGATGCCGGTCGGCCAGTCGGGAGCGATCGGTCCGTGGTTGCTGACCGACAAGATCGTGAAAGTGATCACCCCCGCGACGGACGTGATGAACGTGGACGCGAGCGCTGCGGGCGCCACGTCGGCTGGCAATCGCCCCGTTCCGATCAGGATCGGGGCCAGGATTGAGCCGCCTCCGATGCCGTAGATGCCGCCAACGCAGCCCACGATGGCGGCCAGCACGATGAGCGCCGGATCGGCAAGAATCCGCGCAGCGCGAGTCGCGTCGTTGTGGCCGTCCTCGCCAGAGCCGGTGAGCTGGGGCCTGCTGACGGCGAGCCAGACTCCAAGCGGCAGCAGGACCGCGGCCACCACCAGGTCGAACACCCGCGGACCAGGCAGCAGCTCGACGCGGATGAGGGAGCCTGCGACGACGCCGGGCAGCGTGCCCCCGACGAGCACGAGGACCAGCCGGCCGCCGGTCTGACCCTGCCTTCGGTACCTGTACAGCGCCCCGGGCGTTGCGATCACGTTGTAGAGCAGATTCGTAGGCGTGACCGCGGGACTCGGCGTTCCCAGCACGCTGACCTGGAACGGCAGCAACAGCACGGCTCCTGATACCCCTGCGGGCGTCGCGAGCGTCGCGATGACGTAAGCGGCCACCAGTGCGACAACTTGCGTCCAGCCCGGTCCGAGCATCCGGTCACCCTAACCGACCCGCGAATCAGCAAAGCGCGGAGATGGCTGTCAGAGGCCGGTGCGAGGATCAGGCCCCATAAAGTCTGCTTACTTGCGCTGCTCACAGTGACTTGCCTGGGGACCGGCAGCGCTCTGCTGGCCGGTCTGTGGCGTAGCGTGGCGGTTAGGCCACCGTTCTGATGGCCCGGGCAGCGTCGAGTCCGATTGATGGCGCTTTCCATCTGCAAACAAGGAGCGCGTTGATCGGTTACCGTGCTGCCGCAGGCAGCGTCCAGATGTCCCGGCCAGGTTGTTGGTTCTGAATGGCCGAGGACAGGCTGAACCGGATTTTGGAGGTCATGACCGCCGGCGGAGACGGCTGGTCGTCCGCTCGGCTATGCGCGGCGTGCCCCGCGATGATGGGGGTAAGCGGCGCCGGGGTCATGCTGATGTCGGGAGATGTACCGCGGGGATCGCTATGCAGCAGCGACCCGGTGAGTCATCTGATCGAGGATCTGCAGTACACCCTCGGTGAAGGCCCGTGCGTGGACGCCTACCAACAGGACAAGGTCGTGCTTGAGCCTGATCTGGACGGCTCGGTGGCAGGCAGGTGGCCTGCCTTCAGTCCGCCAGCGCTGCAGGCGGGAGTTCGGGCGGTCTTTGGATTCCCGCTCCGGGTCGGCACGGTCCGGCTGGGGGCGCTGAACTTGTACCGGAATGAGCCGGGCCCGCTCACCGGCGACCAGCACGCGGACGCGCTCGTGGTTGCGCAGGTGGCTGCCCGCTGGGTGCTTGAAGCTCAGGCGGGGGCACCAGCCGACAAGGTCGCTCAAGAACTTGAGGCCGGCGCCGATTTCCACTTCGCCGTCCACAACGCTGCGGGCATCGTGTCGGTTCAGGCCGGTATCAGCGTGGTGGAGGCACTTATCCGCTTGCGGGCATACTCGTTCAGCACCGACCGCCTGCTCACCGATGTGGCCCGCGATGTCATCGCTCGCACGCTTAGGCTGGAATGACTCCCGCCGCAGAACGGGCGCCTTGCAGAGCGGCTGTCTACGATACTTGTGTGGGCACAACCAGGCGGGCCACACTCTCGGCTGCCTGTGGGATTGCCTGCTGATGCCCTGGAGGTGAGGGATGACCAGGGAAGCAGATGTCATTCATTCGCTGTTCGAAATCGCTGACACCCTGGTCGACGACTATGACGTCGTCGACATGCTCACGGGGGTTGCGGATCGGTGCGTCGACCTGCTCGATGTCACCGCTGCCGGCGTCATGCTGGCCTCCCCCACGGGTGGCTTGGGCCTTGTCGCCTCTTCGAGCGAGGCGATGCGGCTGCTTGAGCTTTTCGAACTGCAGACACAAGAAGGTCCGTGCCTCGATGCTTTCCGAACTGGTGAGCCGGTTGTTGAAGAGGACCTGCAGGCCGGGGCGGGGTCGTGGCCATCCTTCTCCGCCGCAGCCCTGCAAGTCGGCTTTCAATCTGCACTTGCCCTGCCACTGCGTCTGCGGGAGGTAACCCTCGGCGCGCTGAACCTGCTGAGAGCCACCAGCGAGCCGATGGCCGCGGCGGATGTTATCGTCGCTCGGGCGTTCGCCGATCTGGCTGCGCTCAGCATCAGTCAGTATCGTGCCAGCAGCGAGGCTCAACGCCTCAACGAGCAGCTATCGGCTGCGCTATCCAGCAGGGTTGTGATCGAGCAGGCGAAGGGCGTAATTTCCGAGCGGGCCAACGTCGACTTGAACGAGGCCTTCTCCAGGCTGCGAGGCTACGCTCGCGCTAGCAATTTTCGCCTCACCGACGTCGCCAAGGCCGCGGTCGATGGCTCCCTCGACCCTGCCGCGTGGGCACCCCGGCAATCCCGCCGAGCCCCTCATCGCGAGCGCTGACCTCCAGCTGCGCAGCGGTGATCGCCGGTTACGGCCATTGGGCAGTGCCGCAATTGAGAGACATGAACACTCAGGCCCTGTGTGAATGGATGAATTTTTTCTCCGGTGATAAAGTGACTAACTCTCGTCAGGACGCTGGCCCGCCAGAAGGGTCGCAGCCATGGCGAGATTCGCCGCTCCGGACCCCGGCGGCCGGTCCTATAAGCGCATTGCATACGCGCTGGGCACCGGCTGGCTTTCAGGGAGCGAACCCGAGTCGGTGCCCCGCGGGCAAGGGGACTTGGCATGGGAGTCATGTTTGCCGGGGATCAGGAACCCTGGAAGCCTGACGGCGAATGGCGCGGGGCACCATACCGCCCGCAGCATGCGTTAGCGGCACGTGGCCTCTCGCGCCGCGTCATAGCAGTATTCGGCGCAATGCAATTCTTCGGCTCCAGACGCGGCAACGATCCTCAGTGGCCGACCTCGGGGTCGCCCACGCCACCTGATGCTGCGTAAGGATTGCGGACCGGACTGTCAGAGTGTGCTGGAAGTATCGGAGCGTGGCAGTTCAGCAGCGTTATGCCGAGTGGCCTGCCCGACGCAGCCCTCGCGGCAGCGTGGCGTGCTTGTGGGCATCGCGGCCGAGCGAGACCGTGGCAGGCCTCGTGCTGCCCGACGCTTGCATCGACGTCATCTGGGACGGTACGTCGATCTTCGTCGCCGGGCCCGACACCGGCCCAGTCCCCGTGCCGCCCAGTCCTGGTCAGTGTTTCGCGGGCCTGCGGTTCGCGCCCGGCAAGGCGCCGGCCTTTCTCGGGGTGCCTGCCAGCGAACTGCTGGATAGCCGTGTTTCGCTCGGCGATCTGTGGGGCGACGCCGCGGCTGCCAGCCTCGCCGGCCGGCTGGCGACCGCGCCGAGCCCCGAGCACGCCGCCGGTCTCCTCGACGAGGCAATCGCCGACCGGGCTGGTACGGCGCCTGACTGTGACCCGATCGTCGACCAGTTGGTCGCCGTGTTCAGGAAACAGCCGGACGCTGGCGGAGTGGTACAGCTCGCGAGCCAGATCCTGTCGGTGGGAGAGCGCCGCCTGCACCGGCACTGCCTCGCGGCAGTCGGGTACGGGCCGAAGATGCTAGAACGCGTCCTGCGCTTCCAGCGGGCCCGCCGGCTCGCCCGCGACACCGGTTCCCTCGCCACGGTTGCCGCGATGGCCGGGTACGCCGACCAGGCACACCTGACACGGGAGTCGCGCCGCTTGGCCGGCAAGACGCCGTCCGATCTGTTCAAGACGGCGCCACTAGCGGCTTCATAGCGTGATCGCATGGACGCACAATTCACTGCAGCACGAGAATTCATCCTCCGCCAAGGCCGGCTGCTTGAGCGTCGGCTGTTCGCGACCTGCTTCGAGGGCGCGCCGCCCGGCGGCGTGACCGATGCGCTCCGCGGTTACCGCAACGACGACGGCGGCTTCGGGCACGGCCTCGAACCGGACAAGCGGTGCCCGGCTAGCCTGCCCATCGATGTGGAAGTCGCGCTTCAGGCGCTCGTCACGGCAGGTACCAGCGACAATCTGTTCGTCGGCGGAGCCTGCGAATACCTCGCAAAGGTCGCGACCGCAGCCGACAGCGGCGGCGCTGTGCCGCTGGCCTTCCCCGTCATCGAGGACTATCCCAGGGCCGAGCACTGGACCGACTGGACCTACGCCCCGAGCCTGAATCCGACCGCCGGGCTGGTCGGCCTGTTCCGTCAGCTCGGCGCCGAACACGCCTGGATCGACAAGTCCGCCGCTTGGTGCTGGCGCCAGCTTGAGGATGCGGAATTGCCTGCCGATGCGCACGCGCTCACCGAGGTCCTTTCGTTCCTCGCCCACGCACACGAACGCGAGCGGGCCGAGATGGTGGCGAACCGGGTTCGCGACCTGCTGACGTCCGGCGCTTCGCATTTCAAGCTCGACCCCGACGACGAATGCTACGGTCTTTCCCCGCTGAGCGTTGCGCCTGCGGCCGACAGCCGGTGGCGCGCTTTGTTCAGCGAAGAAGTCATCAGCGCGCACCTGGACAGTCTGCAGCGTGCGCAGCAGCCGGACGGCGGCTGGCAGATTAGCTGGGATCCGCCCAGCGAGGCCTCGCGCCTGGAATGGCGCGGCATCGTGACGCTGGGAGCGCTGCGCACGCTGACCTCGTACGGCCGGCTTGGCTGAGGTTGGCCGCCCGGTCGGTGCTGGCTCAGGGCAACGAATCGATGATATGGATGATTTCGTCGCGCCGGAACCCGTGGTGGCGAGCGAAGTCGAGCAGCTCCTGAGCCTTGGCCAGCACGGCGCCGCGCTGCGGTGTGCCGACGACGGTGATGCCGCGGCCGCGCCGGAATTCCAGCAACCCCTCGTCTCTGAGCAGGTGCAGCGCGCGTAGCACGGTGTCGGCCGGCTGATCGCGGGCGCTCTCGCCGGGGCTACCTCGTTGATGCCGCGACGCTGAACGCCAGACCGCTGCACGCGGGCAACGGCTCAGGTCCCAACGGAATCAACTACACGGCCGTCGTGATCTCCGCTATTCCGAATTAATCTCGGGTTCGATCTGTGACGCGCCGGGCGGTACTGCGGATCACTGAGGGATGTCGGTGTGCTGAGCCGACGGGATGCTCGTACGGCCTAGCTGGCGCAGGGCGGAGATCATCGCGTCGTAGGCGGCCGAGCCGATTTCCTGGCGCCAGCGATTCTCGACCGCCGCGATCGCCTGGTCCGTTGCACGGGCAACCGCGTCGCCACGGTCAGTACGCGATATCAGCCGTACGCGTCCGTCGGACGGGTCCTTGCTGCTGCGGACCAAGCCGGCCTCCTCAAGCCGGTCCACGAACTCGCCGAGCGATTGCTTGGTCATTCCTGCCACCGTGGCGAGGTCGGTGATCCTGATCTGCTCGATCGTGATCATCTGCAGGATCCGCCGTTCGCTGCCGCGCACCTCCAGGAACTCGCCGGCCTTGTTGACCTGCTTTCCCAGGTCGCTGGCCATGCGGCGGTTAACGGCCTCGAGCCACCTCGGCAGGTGATCGGGCAAGTCGCCCTCGGGGATTGCGGTTGCTGACGAAGTCGCTGCGGACCGGCTCTTGCGCGGAGTCATAAGGCGACCTTACTATCGACCAAGTAAGAAGGCTACCTTACTAGTCGTTTAGGTGTGTCGGAGCATGACTCGAGGGGGCAAGAATGTCGCAGCCACGTCTCGGTGTTGACCAGTTCAGCCTCGCGGCGTTGACGATGCCAGAGCTGGCCGCACTGGCGAATGCGGATGGCCGCGAGCCAGTGCCTGCGGCCGGGATGTCGGTGACGCCGATCGATTACGACTGGGGTTCGCCTGCTACAGCTGGTCTATGGCGGGTCGGGCTGCGGCAGCTCCGCGGCCCTGACATCTCGGACACCTCGTTTTTCGTGAAGCTGCTAAGGCATCCCCGGTTGTGGCCGGGGCTGAGCGTGCTGCCCGATGAGGAGAGTCGCGCCGGCTTCGTCGAGTACTTTCCGTGGCGGTTCGAACTCGACATGTACGAGAGCGGTATCGCCGACGCACTGCCGCCGGGGCTGCGGATGCCTGGCCTGCGCACCGTCAAGCACGTCGATCCGGACCACATAGCGCTGTGGTTTGAATACATCGAGCAACAGCCTGGTCGCTGGCAGCTTGCCGACTACTGCCGCGCTGCCTATTTGCTCGGCCGCCTGGCCGCACGTCGCAGGGACGGCGCGGCGGTCAACGCGCGCCTTCCCGACATATGCCGGGTCGGCTTGCCAGGAGCGTCGCTGCGCTTCTACGTTCGCAAGCGCGTCACGGAGGCCACCTTGCCGGCGTTGCGGGATCCTGGGCTCTGGCGGCACTCGGCGATCGACACGGCGCTGCGTCGCGTCGCTGATCCCGGGTTGCCCGATGACATGCTGGCGCTGGCCGAGCGGTTGCCCGCGATTCTGGACCTGCTTGCCGCTCTCCCGCAGACACACGCGCATGGGGACGCTAGCCCGCAGAACCTGCTTCGCCCAGCCGACGAGCCTGGCACGTTCGTCGTCATCGACTGGGGTTTCGGCGACCTGTTGCCCATGGGCTTCGACCTGGGCCAGCTGCTGGTCGGACTCGCGCACGCCGGCGAGGCGGACCCAGACGATCTCGCTGCGATCGACGCGGCGATCATGCCGGGATACCTCGATGGGCTCGCGGACGAGGACTACGACATCGACGCCATATTGGTCCGGACGGGGTATCTCGGCGGGCTGGCGGTCCGCTCGGCGCTGTGCGCGCTCCCGCTGGAGCGCCTGAGCCAGCCCGACCAGACCGACGAGCAGCTGGCGCTCTTCGCAACGCGTTTGCGGCTGACCCGCGTGATGGTTGAACTGGCGAGGGAAGTCGACGAAGGAGTACTAGCACGCATGCCTGCGGGTGGCTAACCAGCTATGCCTGGCCGCCCTGGCACGGAAGACTTGGAGCAAGGACCAGGGTGCGGAGGGAAGTTGGGCCGTCGGGCGACGGCGGTGGCCTTGGTGGGAATCCTCGCCGGGATCCCGCTCGGCATCGCCGCGGGCAAAGCCGCGTGGCGAGTGTTCGCCACCAACTTCGGCGTAGTGCGAGTGTCGGTCGTTGACGCTGCTGACCTGCTCAGGGCGGAATGAGCGCCGACGGTCACGAGAGGGATGGGGCAGGACGTCCCCGAGGCTCCGTGCGGACACGGCTGGCGGTGTTCTGCGCCGTCGCAGGAAATTCCGCACTGACGCGGGTCGTGGCCGGCTACGCGCTCTTTGTTCTGACCGAGTACTCGGTGTGGATCGCGATGCTCGTCTATGCCTACGCTCACGGCGGCGCCACGGTGGCCGGGTTGGTGGCGCTTGCGCAACTGGTCCCGGCGGCGTTGTTCGCGCCGGTAGCCGCGGCCATAGCTGACCGGCGTTCGCCGGTCGTGCTGCTTGCCGGAGGTCACGTCGCGCAGGCGACCGGAATGGCGGCGACCGCCGCCGCGGCGCTTTCCGGAGCGCCCGTCGCGGCCTACGCCGCCGCCGTGGTCGCCTCGACCGCCGTCACGACGACCAGGCCAGCCCAGGCGACGCTGATTCCCTCGCTGTGTGCCTCGCCCGATCAGCTGACTGCTGCGAACGTTATCGTCGGCTGGGTCGAGGCCACCGCGATCGCCGCGGCCGGCCTGCTGACCGGGCTGCTGATCACCGCAGGCGGAACGGCGGGCGTGTTCGCGGCGTGCGCCGGGCTGATTCTGGTCGCGTGCGCGCTTGTCGCGCGGTTGCACGCAGGGGCACTGGCGCCGCCCGAGCAGCAGGCGGCCGTGTTCACCTACCTGCGCGATGCATTGCGCGTTGCAGCCCGGCGCCCGCGATTGCGGCTGATGCTCGCGCTGCTGACCGCTGAGGCTGCCGTGGTTGGCGGCCTGGACCTGCTCTTCGTCATTCTGGCCGTGACCGTGCTCGGGCGATCGCAAGCGTGGGCGGGATATCTCAACTCTGCTTACGGTGCAGGTGCCGTGGTCGCGGCGACGGTGAGCGCCGCGCTGGTAGGCCGGCGTCTGGGGCCGCCCGTCCTCGCGGCGGCGCTGGTGCTGAGCGGCGCCCTCGCTGCGCTCGCGCTCGGAGTCGGGCTCTTCGGAACGGTGGCCTTGCTCACACTTGCGGGCGCAAGCCGTGCCCTGCTCGATGTTGCCAGCCGCAGCCTGCTGCAGCGATCCGTGCCGGTACAGCTGATCGGCCGGATATTCGGGGTGCTCGAGGGTCTCACGATGGCTGGCCTTGCCGCGGGGGCGCTGCTCGTGCCCGCACTGGCCGGCCTTGGAGGGAGCCGGCTCGCGCTCATCGGTGTGGCTGCCGTGCTGCCGCTGGCGGCCCTGGTTGGCGCCCGGCATCTGTTCGGCCTGGATGCCGGGGCAGGTGTGCGAGTCGTTGAGATCGCGTTGCTGCGGTCGCTGCGGCTATTCGCAGAACTTCCCGCGCCGGCGATTGAAGGGCTCGCCGCGACGCTGGTGTCCCGTGAGGTGCCGGCCGGGACGGACTTGATCAGGCAGGGCGAGCCTGGAGATGCCTACTACGCGATCGCCGCGGGAGACTTCGAGGTCCGCCAGGATGGCCGAGTGATCCGCCGGTGCGGCCGAGGCGATGGGGTGGGCGAGATAGCCCTGCTCCGCGCGATCCCGCGTACCGCAACTGTGACCGCGCTGGCCGCCGGCTTCGTCTACGAGCTCGGCAGGGAGCCGTTCCTGGCTGCCGTGCTTGGCCACGCCGCCACGGAGCGGAAGGCCAGCACGGTCACGGACGCCCTGCTGGCCGGTGACGAGTCGCACCGCACGGCAGGCGACAACCGGACTCTCGGCGGAGCAAACGCCCATGGCGGTTCGCGGGCTCGGGAAGATGAGAGCCCGGCAGATCCGGCCGCATCAGCTACATGACGTCGAGTCCGCGGGGGATGGATCCGGGCTGCCTGCAGCGACGCCGGGGATGGTCGGCGCCGGGGTTGCCGGCTGGGCATGCTGGCTCGAATGCTGCGCAGGGCATTGGTTCGATGTCGACGACGGCTTGATGAGGATGTGAACGACGAGCGCGGCCACGAAGATGGCGGCCAGCACCCACGTAGAGATTCGGATCCGTCGCATCATTTGCTCCCGGAGGGACCGGTCGTCTGCAGGTCGGGCGGCAGACGGATGCCCTCGCTGCGGAAGACGGCCGCGACCCTGGCTCGCAGGATCCTGCCAACGTCGAACTGCTTGCCAGGCAGCGTTCTCGCGACGAGGCGCACCTGGAACTCGTCCACGTCGATGCTCTGCACGCCCATCACCGCCGGCGCGTCGAGCAGCAGCTTCTGCAGTTCGGGCTGCTGGTACGCCTGGTCGGCGATCTTCTTGAGCACCTCGGTGACCTGATTGACGTCCATAGCAGCCGGCACGGGCACGTCCACGACGGCGCGCGCCCAATCCCTGGACAGGTTCGTTACCTGGGTGATCTGACCATTTGGCGTGATCACAAGTTCGCCATCGGCGGTGCGGATGGATGTCACCCGCAGCGTCACGTCCTCGACTGTTCCAGTCGCCGGCTGCGCGACATTTGGCGCGGTCAGGCGTATCAGGTCGCCGAACCCGTACTGGCGCTCGGCGATGATGAAGAAGCCGGCCAGGATGTCCTGGACGATGCGCTGTGCGCCGAACCCGAGCGCGACGGCGAGGACAGCCGCCGGAGCGACCAGGCTGGTGATCGGGATGCCGATCCTGGTCGCCACGGCGGCGGCCGTAGCGCAGTAGATGATCACGAGCGCTGCCCAGGTGAAGACCTGCGCGAGCGCGTGCCGGTGTTTAGATGCCTCCGAGCGGACCACCGAGTCACCCTCGTGCGCGGCGGCGTCGATTCGGAGGGTGATCTTCTCGCGGAACCAGGTTGCCAGGCGCGTCAGCAGCATCGCGCCCGTCACAAGCATGACGATCTCGAGGCCGTTGCCGCGAGCCCAGTGGGAGATACCGGTCAGTGATGTCAGCATGAAGTGGTTTCGTGTCGCGGTTGTCGTGGCAGGGCGAGCGGCCGGCCCTCGTTCAGCGTCAGGGAAGAGTAACCACATACCTACACCGAACATACCTAAAGGTGGCGCGTGGACATTCTGGGGCGCCTGGCAGATTGAGACGGCGAAGACCTAGGCCAGGACCCCTTTGGCCGTGGCGTCGCGTACCCATGTGTCGATCTCGTCGGCCATCGCGTCGGCGAACTGCAGGTCGGTGATCTGGCTGAGCTCGGGGCAGTCGGTGCCATCGAAGAACTTCGCGTCGACGTTGTCCAGCAGCCGCGCCCCGGGATGGCGCTCTTCGAGATCATCGAGTTCGCGGAGGTAGTCGACCTCGCGGATGGCCAGGAACTTGATCTGCACCGGGTACTTCGCGAGCTCGATGACAAGCATGGTCGCCTCGACGGGGTCGCTGGGGTCACCATCTGTCACGATGATCGCGAAGATCGGCTCAGTCGTCGTCCTCGCCTGATCGAGCAGGTCCTCGAGCACGGGGCTGAACTTCGTACCGCCCATCTGGTCGGCATGCCAGATCCTGCCCTCAACGATGCCCTGGTAGTTCGACTGGTCGACGACCACCTCGGGCCACAGCCGGTGGTCGAACGCGATCACCGGGATCTGGCCGTCGGAGTCGAGCTGGAACGCATACCCCAGGGCCCGCTCAACCAGGCGCTGCACGTTGCCGTTGGAGTAATCGCGCGCGTTCGGGAACTCCATCGACCCCGAATGGTCGACGTACAGGCGCACGGCGCCGCGCAGGCCTGACATGTTGCGCTTGGACAAGCTGATGCCGGCTTTCTCGGCGCGCTTGACCAGATCGACATGGCCTGCCTCGCGGACCTTGCTGAGATTGACCGCCGGCGCGCCGGTCGGGTCCTTAACCAAGCTGATCGTGCGGGCTGCTACCGGTGAATCGCCAGGCATTGCTGACTGCCTTTCTCAGGTTGCGGGCTGGGGTTGGATATTAGGGACAACCGGCCGTGCGCGCCAGTCTCGTCGGCAAACGTTACGATCCTGGCGTTGCCGATGGCATCGCCGGGCGCCCGTCTGACGGCGCGGGGAATCCCCCGACGGCGGCCTCGTACGCCCGCGCGACGCGCAGGCATGTCGCGTCCGCGAATTGGCGGCCGACGATCATCAGGCCTGCGGGAAGGCCGTCCACCAGCCCGGCCGGCACCGTTGTCGCCGGATGGCCGGTGACGTCGATGGGAGCTGTGTTGACGATCATCTCGGTGGACCTGGCGATGCTCTCCTCCCGCGGCACTTCGGGCGCTGGGATCGGGGTGGCCGTCATGGGCAGCGTCGGCAGCACGAGCACGTCGACGGACTCAAGGGCCTCGTCGTAGGCAGCTGCGAGCTCGATTGCCAGGTTGCGCGCCATCGCGTAGTACCGGCCGCCATGGTTGTCGATGACGTGTCGGCCCGCGAAAATAGTCGCCTTGACACTCTCGGGCAGCTGGCCGGCGAGCTCACGGCGGCCGCGGCGGTAGTAGCCGATCAGATCGAGGTCGTACCGGCCGGCCCAGTTCATGCCGAATCCGTCGCCGTCGATCATCTGGGCCAGCACGCCATCGGTCGCGATCACTGTCCATACGTGCATCGCGTCGGTGTGCCAGGGCACGCTTATCTCACTCACCTCGGCACCTGCGGCCGCCAGCGTGGCGGCCGCTGACCTGGCCGCCTCATCAACTCCTGGCATGGATAGCCCTGGCAGGCCGAACCCCTCTTTGAGCACGCCGATTCGCAGCCCGCTCACGCCGTCCTCGATGCCCGCCAGGTAATCCTGCTTGCCATCGACGTGGCGCTGGCGCGGATCAAGCCCGTCCGGGCCTGCGAGAACGCCCAGCATCAGGGCCGAGTCCCGCACGGTCCTGGTGATCGGGCCGAGGTGATCGAGCGTGTTCTCGATCGGGAACGCGCCGGTGTACGGGACCAGGCCGTGTGTGGGCTTGTGCCCGACAACACCGCAGAACGCCGCCGGAATCCTGATCGATCCGCCCTGGTCGCCGCCGAGCGCGAGGTCCGCGTCGCCGGAAGCGACGAGTGCGGCGCTGCCGCTCGACGAACCTCCCGCGGAGCGGGTGTGGTCCCAGGGATTGCGGACCGGCCCGGTGGCGGAGGTGTGGCTGCCGCCGGAGAAGCATAGGTCCTCGCACACGGCCTTGCCCGTGACGATCGCGCCTGCGTCAAGCAGCCGGATTACGACGGTCGCGTCCTGGCGCGGAACGAATCCCTCGAGCACAGCCGAGCCGTTCATCATCGGGACGCCGGCGACCGCGATGTTGTCCTTGACCGCGATCGCGCGGCCAGCCAGCGGCCCCTCGCCGGTGGTCTGGATCTGCGTGGTGACATACCAGGCGCCGAGCGGGTTGTCCGCGTCGGCGGGACGCTGCCACGGCCGGTCAGGAGGCTCGGGCAGGTCGGCTTCGTACCGGCGTTCGACCTCGTCGTACGAACTCAGCAGCGCGCCGGCGAGCGCACGGAACGAGGAAATGTCGTTGCCGCTGACTGGCAGGCCATAGGCGGCGGCGATCCTGGTGACGTCATCGTCTGATAGCGGGGCGATAGGCATGAATTCATCTTGTACGCCGTCCGACGCGGAGAACAAGGGCTAGCCCCGCCGCGCGTACCACCCGGCGCGTCAGGCCGGCCCCGTCCTCAGTGCCGGGCTCTCGCGAGCGCGCTGTCGGCGGCGTCGGCCGCCTCGACGTCCTCGCGGGAGATGCCGAGCAAGTACAAGATCACGTCCAGGTGCGGGACGCTCACCGACGCGTCCGCGGCGTTACGAACCGCGGGCTTGGCGTTGAAAGCGATCCCTAGGCCGGCCGCCGCGATCATGTCCAGGTCGTTGGCGCCGTCGCCGACCGCGACCACCTGGCTCAGCGGGACTCCCGCCTTGGCCGCGAACTGGCGCAGCACCCGCTCCTTGCCAGGCCGATCGATCAATTCGCCGGTGATCCGCCCGGTGATCTTGCCGCCCTCGATCTCGAGGGTGTTCGCAGCCGCATAGTCAAGTCCTAGTTCCGCCGCCAGCCAGCCCGTGATCTGCGTGAAGCCGCCGCTGACGACGCCGCACCGGTATCCGAGCCGCTTCAATGTCCGGACCAGCGTGCGCGCACCGGGGGTTAGCCGCAGCTTCTCGGTCACCTCGTCGAGGACAGCGGCGTCCAGGCCGGCCAGGCGCTCGACCCGCTGCCGGAGCGCGCTCGCGTAGTCGATCTCGCCGCGCATGGCTGCCGCCGT
>DATAEH010000081.1:0-95105 GCA_036258115.1 Streptosporangiaceae bacterium | reverse complement strand
CCTGTACGAGCTTCTTCGTGCTTCGGGCATCCGGCTTGCTTCAGCCACTCAGCGAATGAGCGCCAAGAACGCCTCGGCCTCAGAAGCGCGCCTCCTCGATGAGCCGCGCGGCGCGGCATTGCTCACCATGGAGCGGGTCGTCCGTGATGACCAGGATCGCCCGGTCGAATTCGGGCAGCACGTCTACCGGGCTTCTCGGTACGCGATCAGCACCAGCATGCGCACAATCTAAGTGCGGGCGGGGGCAATGTAAGGCTGCCGGCAATGATGTAAGAAAGTCTTGACAAACTGCCATGCTGGTAATGATCGACTCGGCTGCCGCCGGGTTCGCCCGGATATGAACAGGAGCTACGCGACGTGACCAAGCGGCTGCGGGTTGGCGTGGTGGGCACAGGCGTCATTGCCCAGGTAATGCATCTGCATTATCTCGGCGAGCTGGCTGACCGTTTCGAAATCGCGGCGGTATGCGACATCGTGCCGGAGAACGCCCGCGCGTGCGCCGAGCGCTACCGGGTCGCCGCCGCGTTCACTGACTGGCGCGAGATGCTGCGGCGGCCGCTGGACGCGGTTCTGGTGCTGACCTCAGGAAGCCACGCTCCGATCGCGATCGCGGCTGCAGAGGCGGGCTTGCACGTCCTGGTAGAGAAGCCAATGTGCTTTTCTGTCGAGGAGGGACTGGCCATGGTGGCCGCGGCCGAACGGGCCGGGGTCACGCTCATGGTGGCGTACCCGAAGCGCTACGACCCGGCATTCGCGCGCTTCAAGCTTGAAGCGGCTGCGGTGACCGATAGCCGGCTGTTGCGGGTGACAACCCTTGAGTCGCCTTTCCAGCCGTACATAGGGCACTATCCGCTGCTGGCGCCTGCGGCCGTGCCGGCCGAGGTCGCCGACCGCTTGCGCGACGAGACCAGCGCAAGCATTCGCTCCGCGATCGGCGCCGCGGACGACTTTGAACGCCGGGTTTATCACCAGGTGCTCCTCGACACCATGGTGCATGAGCTGAACACGATTCGCGGCCTGCTGGGTGAGCCTGACGGGCTCGACTACGTTGATGTCAGGGATCACGGCCTCACGGCATTGCTGCGGTTCGGGGATCTCCCTGTTGCCATCCACTGGATCGACCTGCCCGGGATCGCGCGCTATGAGATGGAGTTCGCGCTCTACGCATCCGACCGCCGGGTGATCTTGTCGTTCCCGTCGCCGTTCCTCCGCAGCGAGCCCGCGCTGCTCGCCATAGAAGGCGGCGAAGCGGGCACGGCCCGATCTTGGCGTACCGAGGAGACGGTTTCCTACGAAAGCGCGTTCAAGCGCGAACTTGCCGCGTTCGGCGACTGCATCATGACCGGCAGCGAACCGGTGACCTCCGGCCACGATGGCCTGGCCGACATCGCCGTGTGCCAGGCGATCATAGAAAGTCACCGGTCAGGCCAGCCGGTGGACAAGCCGACCAGCGTCGCCGGGCGGCAGAAGGCGGGGATCAGATGAGCGAGGCAAAGACCTCAAGAGAGGGAACAGGGCCCGAGGCCTACAGCCGGCCCGGAGGGCTTATGGACGGAATCGCCGTCGCGAATGCACCGGTCAGCTATGGCGCGTTCGAGCTGACGGTGGGGCGCGACCCAAATGTCCCCGACGGGCTGAGCGTCCTTGACCAGGTCGCCGGGGCCGGTTACGCGGGCATCGACCTCGGCCCGGTCGGATATCTGGGCAGTGGCGGCGAACTCGGCGACCGGCTGGCCGAGCGTGGGCTGGGTCTGGCAGGCGCTTACCTCGAACTGCCGTACGCCAACCACGACGCCCTGGAGCAGGCCCTGCCCGAGCTGGATGCCTTGCTCAGCACGTTTGACGCGGTCCGGCCCCATCTTCAGGGCCCGCCACCGCGGCCGACGCTGGCTGACGCTGGCAGCAAGGAGCGCCGCGCACGGCCAGGCCGATCGGTGAGCGACCAATCCCAAGGGCTGGACGCCGAGGCGTGGCGGAGTTTCGGTGCGGGGCTGGCCCGCGTGGTCGCCCGCTGCCGCGACCGCGGCTACGAGCCCACGTTTCATCCGGAGACAGGGACCTATGTGGAAGCGCCGTGGGAGATCGAGCGGGTGCTCGAGCTGTCTGATATCGGGATGTGCCTGGAAACCGGGCACATGTCGCTGGGCGGCGGGGATCCGGCCGTCATGCTGCGGACCTGGGCCGACCGGATCAACCACGTGCACCTCAAGGACGTCGTGCTCGACGTCATGGCCGCGATCATCGCCGAGGATGCTCCGGTCACCGATATCTGGTCGCGGGAGGCGTTCTGCCAGCTCGGCGATGGTGACTTGAACGTGGCCGACGTGCTCGACGGGCTCAGGGCCATGGGATTCGAGGGCTGGCTGGTGGTCGAGCAGGACATCTTGCCGAGGACGGCGGGACGCTTCGCGCAAGCCGCGCAGGACCAGCGGAACAATCGCGCGTTCTTGGCCTCGCTGGGATTGTGAGATGGATCGCCGGTGGTGGGAAGGCGCGACGCTATATCAGCTATATGTGCGGTCCTGGAAGGACTCCGACGACGACGGATACGGCGACCTTCGCGGCATCATTGGCCAGCTGGACTACCTGGAATGGCTTGGCATCGACGGCATCTGGCTGTCGCCGACAATGCCGTCGCCCGACAAGGACTGGGGTTATGACGTCAGCGACTATCTGAGCGTCCATCCAGATCTGGGCAGCCTCGATGACCTGGACGCGCTGATCTCGGGTGCAGGCGAGCGCGGCATGCGGGTTCTGCTGGATCTTGTCCCGAATCACACGAGCACCGAGCACCCATGGTTCATCGAGTCGATCGCCAGCAGGCAAAACGGCAAGCGCGATTACTACGTCTGGGCCGACGCCGCGCCAGGCGGCGGACCGCCGAACAACTGGGTCGACTTCACCGGCGCGCCAGCCTGGCAGTGGGATGCCGGGACCGGCCAGTACTACCTGCACAATTTCCTGGTCGAGCAGGCGGACCTGAACTGGTGGAACCCCGCTGTGCACAACGAATTCGACCGGATCCTGCGGTTCTGGTTCGACCGCGGCGTTGCCGGATTCCGCATCGACGTAGCCCACGGCCTGTATAAGGACGCGCTGCTGCGCGACAACCCACCGGCCGACGGGGCAGGGCCGCTGGCCGGGCGGTTCGGCCTGCGCGCGGAGTACAACGAGAACCGGCCCGAGGTGCACGGCCTCTACCGGGACTGGCGCAAGGTCGCTGACGGCTATGACCCGCCGCGGCTGCTCCTCGGCGAGACCTGGGTGCCCGACCTCGCGAGCCTGGCGTCCTTCTACGGGCAGGACGACGAGCTTCAGCTGGCGTTCAACTTCCCGATGGTCTTCGCCGCGTTCGAGGCGGACGACCTGGCCTCGGTCGTCGGCCGCACCCTGGACGCGCTGCCGGCCGGCGGATGCCCGGTATGGACGGCGTCCAATCACGATGTCGACCGCTTTCCCAGCCGGTGGTGCGGCGGCGATCAGGCAAAGATCAAGCTGGCGCTGCTCGTGCTCGCGACGCTGCCAGGCACGCTAGTCCTGTATTACGGCGACGAGATCGGCATGACCGATGTCGCGGTGCCGCCCGAGCTCAGCAGGGATGCGCTCGGCGGGACCAGCGCGCGGCCGAGCCGGGACCGGGCACGAACGCCGATGCAGTGGGACGATTCGCCTACGGCGGGCTTCACTTCGCCAGGTGTCGCGGGCTGGCTTCCAGTGGGTGACCCAGCCGGGTGTAACGTCGCGGCCCAAAGGAACGACCCGGCCTCCGTGCTGACCTTCTGCCGCGAGCTGATCATGCTGCGTCGCGAGCAGGCCGGACCGGCGGACTCGCGCTACGAGCGGCTCGCGGCCCCGGCCGGCGTCTGGCGGTACACAGCCGGCGCGGTGGAGGTGGCGGTCAACTTCACCGGCCAGCCGGCCACGCTCCAGGAGCCGCCGCACGGGAGTGTGCTGCTGTCGACGGCGGAGTGCGGCCCGGCTGGCCTTGCCGACCTCGCGCCCTGGGAAGGCCTCATATTCTCCCGAGGCCAATGAGCGCGCCGAACCCGTAGTCATGGTCGTGTTGCGGCAGCAGGGCGATCTCGTACTCCTTGCTGACCTCGTCTGCGCCGGTGAGCCGGGCGCGCATGATGCGCAAGAGCCCGGCCGCCGCAGCGTTCTCCGGGGTTACCAGCGCGGTAAATGAGCTGATCCCGGCCTGTATCGCGCGGTTGGCTAGCTGCCTCGTCAGCTCTGTTCCTAGCCCACGGCCCTGCCAGGCGTCGACGACGGTGACGGCGATCTCGGCGGACCGCCGATCGTGGCGAGAGCGGATGTACCGTGCGATGCCGACGCCGCGCCCGGCGCGATCGAGCGCACCAATCGCCTCGTGGTCGTAGTGATCAACGTGCGTCAGGTAGCGCAGCTCTGCCGAGGACAAGCGCTGCTTGGGGGTCAGGAACCGCTGCTGCCTGGACTGGGCGCTGAGCCTGCTGAACCCGTCGGCAAGCAGGGAAGCGTCCGAGCTGCGCACCGGCCTGATGTGAACCCGCGAGCCGTCGCGCAGGCGTATCGTCGCGCCACCGCCCGGCGGTTCCAGATCCTGCCTCGGCCGCGCGCGCCGCCGTTCACCCGCCGCTGCGGCACCCGCAAGCTGATCGATCATCCCCACCGCCGCCCCCTGCAGGCTGATCGGCGCCGCGCTTCGCAAGACCACCGCGCGGCCGTTGTCTGGCTCGGGTATATGCACGGCTGCGGCCGTTGTCCGGTTCAGATGGCCGACGTTTTCAGCCCGGCCGGCCACCGGGGGAGAGTGACCGGCCGCGGCGGCGGCGGGCCAGGCGGTGCGGATGGCCCACGGGCGCACCTGGCAGACTAACGGCGGACTGGCGAGCACGGCCGATGGGAACGCCGGCGAAGCCGCGAGCGAACCCAGTCCCCCCTTGATCAGTGATGCGGATGTATCAGATCCAAAACGGCAAATGCTATAACGAAGGCAAGAATTAGCGCGACAATGCCATTACGGTGTCGCGACTTACGGTAGCCAGGGAGCTTCCTCTTGGTGGATTTGACGTCGGCATGAGCGGCAACCGAACGGTTCGCGAACCAGCCAAGGGTGCAACCAGCCACAAGAAATATGAGGAGCAGCACATAGGAGGCCGAACTCATTGTATTGCCTCTTCTCGCGATGTCAGGCTTGCGCCTGGTGCCCGGAGTTATTGCAGACCCCGTCCACCAGGCTTTCTGCCGACCAGCAGAATAACCAGAAAACTGGTAATGACCTGATCATCGCCAAGCAATATTTCCCGCTTTAAATAGGTGGCAAGAAGGAGAAGCGTCGCATGAACGAAGCACTTACCGCCGAGACGGTCATGATCAAGGGCCACGAGGACGCTGAGATCGAGGCCTATCTCGCCCGGCCTGACGGCGTCGATTCCTTCGGCGGTGTCGTGGTGATTCATCACCTTCCCGGATATGACTCGTCGACCAAGGAGATCGCACGGAGATTCGCTGCGCACGGCTATGCGGCGCTGATGCCGAACCTGTATTACCACGACTCGCCGGGGATCAGCCCGGACGACGCCGCGGCAGCTGCACGCGCCAAGGGTGGCGTGCCCGACGACCAGGTTGTTGGCGACGTCGGCGGTGCGGCGGAGCACCTGCGCGGTTTGCCGGGGTGTAACGGCAAGATCGGCGTGATCGGATACTGCTCCGGCGGGCGGCAGTCCTTCCTGGCCGCCTGCAGCCTGACGTTCGACGCCGCGGTGGATTGCTATGGCGGTGCGGTCGTCCACGTGCCCGAGTTCGCTCCGGCCAGCATGAAGCCGCTGATCGGCCTGTCTGAGAACCTGTCCTGCCCGTTGCTTGGCCTGTTCGGTGGCGACGACCAGTTCCCGACTCCCGCCGAGACCGCCGAGCTGTCCAGGACACTGGACAGCTTCAACAAGGCCCATGAGTTCCACACCTTCAACGGCGCCGGGCACGCGTTCTTCTCCGTCGACCGTGCCTCCTACCGCGTCGAGGCCGCCGTCGAGGGCTGGGACAAGATCTGGGCGTTCTTCGGCGAGCACCTATCAGGGAAGGCGTAGTCATGTGCACCTATGCCACCGAGCACGTGCCGGCGACCGGCAGCGGGAAAGGCGCGAACGGCTGGTTCAGGCTCAGCGAAGTCAGCGTCTACTTCGATCATCCAGCCCACGCCCTGGCCGATCACACCCTGAACCTGGACTTCATTAATCCGGCTCAGGGACCCGCCGCCAGGGTCGCCGTGGAACTGACGGCGCAGACTGCCCGCGAGCTGGCGAAGGCGATCGAGGCTGCCCTGGCCTCGGCACCGCCTGGGCTGGCCTGACCCGACAGGCCCGCACCAGCCGCCGCGATCGGCGGGTGCGGGCCAATAAGAAATGTCGGTACTAAATGCCAGGATCGGGACCATGAAGTTCACCGTGGCGCGGGACGCCTTGGGCGACGCAGTGGCGTTCATCTCTCGGGCGCTGCCGTCCAGGCCCGTTGTTCCCGTGTTGTCCGGCATGCTGGTAGAAGCCTCGGCAGACGGGCTGACCTTGTCCTGCTTCGACTACGAGGTGTCGGCCCGGGTCGTAGTTGATGCCGACGTGAGCGCGACGGGAAGCGCGCTCGTTCCCGGGCGGCTGCTGGCCGAGATTATCAGGAGCCTGCCCGATCAGCCTGCGGAGTTCGCCGCCGACGGCGACACGGTGAACCTGCGTTGCGGCCAAGCCGAGTTCGGACTGGTGTGCCTGCCGATGCAGGACTATCCGGCGCTCCCGGAATCGCCGGCGGTGGTGGGCACGGTGGAGGCCGGAGTGCTCGCCGGTGCGGTCGCGCAGGTCGCGGCAGCGGCCAGCCGTGACGACACGCTGCCAATGCTGACCGCGATCTGCCTGGATATCACAGGAGATGTGCTAACCCTCGCGGCAACTGACCGGTACCGGATGGCTGCTCGAGAGGTGGCCTTCAGCCCGGCAGAGCCGCTGATCAGGGCGCTGGCCCTGGTGCCCGCGAGAATCATGGTCGAGGTGGCCCGCACGTTCGGCCAGCCCGGGCCGGTTGCCGTCGCGTTCGAGTCCGATCCAGACGCGAGCGGCGTGGCAGGCCCGGCCAGCGGGCGTGACGCCAATGACCGGCCGCGTCCCGCCGAAGGCCTAGTCAGCTTCGAGTCGGGCGACCGCAGGCTCACCGCGCGGCTGATTGCGGGCGAGTTCATCAGGTACCGGAGCAGGTTCGGCGACGAGTTCGGCTGCCGGGCCGAGCTGCCCGCGGTTCCGATGATCGAGGCGGTTCGGCGGGCCGCGCTGGTCGCCGAGCGGGCTGGGCCGGTGCGACTTTCTTTCCGTCGCGATCACGTCGTTATCGAGGCACATGCCGAGGGCAGGGCCAGAGCCGCCGAGTCAGTCGCTGCAGAGTTCACCGGCGACCAGCCGGTGATCTCGTTCAATCCGGTCTATCTTCTCGACGGCCTGACAGCAGCAGCGGCTGGCGCGGCTGTCACGGGGTCCGGCGGTCAGGGCTCCGAAGCCACCAGCGCCGCCGGCCAGGCCCGTGACGCCGGAAGCCCTGAGACCGCCGCGACTGAGCCGGAAGCGGGCCGCATCAGGCTGGAGTTCAATAGCCCGGCAAAGCCCGCGCTGATCACCTGGACATCAGACGAGGAGCGGGACGGGGTCTCGGCCTTCAGGTACCTGCTCGTGCCGCTGCGCGTACCCGAGCGGACCTGACCAGCCTGGCGGTGCTTCAGAACAGCCAGCGTCGTATGGACCGGGGGAGCCAGCGCCGGAAGCGACGCAGCAGGCCGCGCCGGCCGAACAGCAACGCCATCAGGACGAACAGCAGCGACCTGGATATCACCGTGCCGATGAAAGCCACCGGCAGGACGAACGCGATAAGGATCAGCGCGAGGATGACCACGACAAAACCGGCGAAGGCCGCAAGGCTCGACCGCCTGCGCGGTCCGCTGTCCGCGCGCCAGTCTCGGGAGCGATAGTCGTTGCTGCGGCCTGCACCGCTCGCCGGCCAGGGCAGTGACGCCGCGGCGGCGGGCAGGTCGCCGGTGATCGCGGCCAGATCGCCTTCGGTCTTGGCCGCGAACACAAGCTCCAGCCGATGCTGGAACTCCTCCATGGTTAGCCGCCCCTGAGCGAAGTGCTCGCGCAGCGCTGCTGCCGCCGCCTCTCGGTCGGCGTCACCGATTCGAAGGCCCGATGTGGTCGCCATCTGTTCCTCCGCTGATCGCCACGCTGCTTCAACGTTAAGACGATATATCTCATCTCCGGTGAGAGCAACGACGATCGCCCGCCGGGGGGCGTGCCTGAGGCCGCAGGCCGCGCCCGGATAGGCGGAACGCGTTAGTCTAGGCGGATTTCGTCGCAGGCCTCGCTGCCGCCAGATCCCGCGGCTATGATCGCGGCGCTGATCTCGTGGAGATGCTGGATCTGCTCGGGCGTCAGCACGTCGATCAGGGACCTGCGCACCTGTTCGACGTGGCCAGGAGCAGCGGCGGCGAGGGCCGCGAATCCCTCGTCGGTCAGCTCCGCGATCTGGCCGCGGCGATCTGTCGGGCAGTCCCTGCGCTGGACCCATCCGCGTTCCTCAAGCCTGTTCACCGCGTGCGACAGCCTGCTTTTGCTGTAGGTCGATGCCCTGGCGAGCTGCGTCATCCTGAGCGCTCGGCCCGGTGCCTCGGACAGGTGCACGAGTATCTCGTAGTAGCCGTGCGGCAGGCCAGAGTCGCGGATTAGCTGGGCATCGGTCGCGGCGAAGACAGACTCGCACGCCTGCAGGAACAGCCGCCAGGTGCGCTGTTCCTGCTCGCTGAGCCAGCGTGTGGTCGTCATCACGGCATCATGATACCCGATCTAGTTGAGCGTTTGACAACTCTCGGAATACGTGCTACTTGTTGATTGTTCAACGAAACACCGGAGATCATCTCCGGACCACAGACGCAGTTACAACGAGACAGTCACAACGACACAGTCACAACGGAGTGAGACATGACGAATACGCAGACGGGCGAGATCCAGATCCCCGGTTACGTGGCAGGTACCTGGACCATCGACCCCGTGCACTCGGAGGTCGGCTTCTCCGTACGGCACATGATGGTGAGCAAGGTGCGTGGCAAGTTCACCAAGTTCGGCGGTGAACTGGTGACGGCCGACGACGTGCTGGCATCCTCGGTGACGGCGGACATCGACCTGGCCTCCATCGAGACCGGTGCCGAGCAGCGCGACGGCCACCTCCGGTCGCCCGACTTCTTCGACACCGAGAACCACCCGCTGATGACCTACCGGTCAACGGGTATACGGCATGACGGCGACGACTTCATCGTCGACGGCGAGCTGACGCTCAAGGGCGTGACCCGCAGCGTCCCGCTCAAGCTGGAGCTCAACGGCTTCGGACCTGACGCCTATGGCGGCACCCGGGCCGGGTTCTCCGCAACGGCGGAGATCAACCGGCAGGACTTCGGGGTCAGCTGGAACGCGGCGATGGAGCACGGCGGCGTAGTGGTCTCCGACAAGGTCGCCATCCACCTGGAGATCGAGGCGGTCCTGCAGGCCTGATTGAGCAGGAACACCAGATCAAGACCCGGGAGCGGTTTAGTCCGCTCCCGGGTCCTTGTCGTTTGCGTGCTGCCGCAGCTTGGGCAGGTCCGCGCGGTGCTTGGTGAGGTAGTCCAGGTAGAACGGGCGCAGCGCGTCGACGACATCGGAATCGTCGGCGTCGATCGTGTCACCGATCAGCGCGGACAGGTGCAGGGCGTCAGCTTCGGCATGGTCCGGATGACCCGCGATGGCTTCCCCGGCAGGTAGCTCGCGCAGGAGTTCCCACAGGAACCCGACGTCGAGATGATGGCGGGCCCGCCGGATCGCGAGGTCGTGGAGCTCACGCGAGGACAGCGCGTCAAGGTCGTCCTGATCGGTCATGGCAGTAACCCTAGTGCCGCCCGGCGACAACCCAAGTCACCCCCGGCGAATGGCCGTGTCAAGCAGTCCGAGCGGCGGCGAGCCCAGGTCGAGCAGCGCGGTGTGGAAGCGCAGCAGCGAGAATCCCGGTCCCCACGCTGCTCGCGCCTTCTCGCGGAGCGCCATGATCTCGAGCTTGCCCCAGGTGTAGCGGCCATAGCTGGGGTCGAACGTTGCCCTGTTCGCCTCCGACAGCGCGGCCTGGCCAGAGATGTGCGTGTCGGCTTCGAACCTGCGCGCGCCTTCCTCGACGGTCATTCCCGCGGTGTGCACGCCGATCGCGCAGGCGAGTCTCGTGACTCTGACAAGGGCCTCCAGCCATACCCCGATCGCGAACCTCGGATCGTCGCCGCAAAAGCCCTCTTCCACGCACAGTTCCTCGGCGTAGTGCGCCCAGCCCTCGACGAACGCCTCCGAGTGCAGCGTGCGCCTGACCTCCGTCGATGCTCGGCGAATCGCCCGGCCATGCGAGAAATGACCGGGTGCGACTTCATGCACAGTGATGCCTGGCAGCGTGGTGTCGCTGAACACCTCGAGCCACTCCTCAGCCTCATGTGCGGGCCATGAGGGATCCGGCGGGGTGATGTAGTAGCGGGACGGTCCCTCTGGCTCGCCAGGAGCCGCCGTCGACATCATGGCCATCGCCCAGCGGCGCGACTCGGGCGCGAGCATGACCAGGCATTCGCCGTCGTTGTAGGGCACGAGCCTGGCATCGCGGGTGAAGTCAATCGCGCGGCCGGTCCAGGTCTTCGCGGCCTCGATCACTCCGTCCGCGTCCGGATGCTCGCGCACTAGTTCGCGCGCCACCACCAGGGCCGGCCTGGTGGAGTCAACCTGTGCGCAGCTCTCCTAGAGGCGTTCGGTGAGCCGATCCCGCTCGGCATCGGCTCGCTCGGCGAGCTTGCCGAGGTCGAGTTCGACTCCCTCGGCGCTGCCCATCAGCGCCGTGAGCGCCGGACCGCCCAGCGCGGCATCCCGGCTGCCGTTGGCGGCTGCCTGGTCCAGGTGGGCTACCAGCCTCGCATGGGCCGTTCTGGCAGCCTCGGCAACTCCCTGGTCCGCGCCCGCGGGGATACCCGCGGCGAGTCCTCTGGCAGCCCCGGCCAGCGCCTGGCCCACTGGAGCGGTGACGGCGTCAAGGGAGGCGATCGCGGCATCGACGGCATCCGGCCATGCGGCGAGGTGAGCCGCGCGGGCCTGGTCTCGCTCTGCCTGCGGCGCGTATTCACGGTCATAGCAGGCCAGATCCATGTTGCCGATGTGGAAGTACGGATTGCTCCTGTGCAACTCAAGGTCGCCGAACCTGACCTGAGCGGCGCGCTCGAAGACGCCGAGCTGCGCGTCATCGTGTTCGTCGTCCAGGCGGCCATTGCCGGCCGCCTCCCCCAGCTTGCGCAGTCCCGTCATGACGCCGCCGGGGGACATGTCCTGAATCTGGCCGTCGTACTCGTGCCGGCCGCAGTACTCACGCACCTCGGCGACGGACAGGTCCCAGACGGCGCGCAGCCGGGGGTTCGTCTCAGCCATGCCGGGCACATTACCCTGGCCCGGTCCGCCGGGGTCACGGGCACGATCGCCCTCGAATGGCGCGTATTCAAAACGCAGGAATGGGTCAGGAAAGCGGCCGTCAATAAAATGAGACCAGGTCCCGTGGTACGGCTGCCCAGGGACCTGGCGGCAAATGGCCGATAGGCCGGCGACGGATGATTAGACGGAATATCTCACCGGCGAAAACGCCCGGATGCTACGAAAGCACGCAGGTGGCCGGTTGAGGCAGCCGGGCAAGGACGAGGTCAGCCGGCGTGAATATCCTTCTGTGGATGGCATGTTCTGCATATGTGCAGCGCGTGCTCAATTGATCACAATGGGATCGGAGTCGCCGGTGGCCGGAATGCAAGAGTTCACCACGAGACCGGAGCTGGCGGGCACTTTCGGCATGGTGGCATCCACCCACTGGCTGGCCTCAGGAGCCGGGATGGCTGTGCTGGAGGCAGGCGGCAATGCCTTCGACGCCGCGGTGGCGACCGGTCTGGTCCTGCAGGTGGTTGAGCCGCACCTGAACGGCCCGGGCGGTGAGGTGCCGATCATCGGCTACAGCGCGGGTGAAGCGGGTGAGTTCGTTATCGATGGCCAGGGCGTCGCGCCCGCCGCTGCCACGCTCAAGGTGTTCAGCTCCCTTGGCATCGATCTGGTCCCGGGCAACGGATTGCTTCCTGCTATGGTCCCCGGCGCGTTTGGCGCCTGGATGTTGCTGCTCCAGCGGTATGGCAGCCTCGGGCTCAGGGAGGTGATGCGGCATGCGATCGGCTACGCCGCAGACGGCTACCCGATGCTTCCCGGCGCGAGCGCGGCTATTGACGCGATGTCGCAGACGTTTACCACGCACTGGCCGACCTCGGCGGAGATCTACCTGGCTGACGGGACACCGGCCGCGGGGGCCCGTTTTGCCAATAAGGCTCTCGCGGATACCTATGCCCGCGTCCTCGCCGAGGCCGAGGCTGCGAGCGCTGACCGGGACGCGCAGATTGAGGCGGCCAGACGAGCCTGGTATGAGGGCTTCGTCGCGGCGGCGATCGATGACTTCGTCGCCAGCGCCGAGATCATGGACGTCACCGGGCGGCCGAACCGCAGCCTGCTTCGCGGATCTGATCTGGCGGCATGGCGAGCGAGCGTCGAGGAGCCGGTCAGGTTCGGTTTCCGCGGACTGACCGTGTGCAAGACGGGCCCGTGGGGCCAGGGGCCAGTCTTCTGCCAGCAGCTCGCCCTGATTGACGGCTTTGACCTTGACGACCTGCGGCCCGGCGGCACCGAGCTCATCCACACGGTGACCGAGGCGGCCAAGCTTGCGTTCGCCGACCGTGAGGCCTGGTACGGGGACCCGCGCGACAGTGACGTTCCGGTCGCGGACCTGTTGTCGGCGGCCTACGCCGACGAGCGCAGGCTGCTCATGACCGACAAGGCAGCGGGCGAACTGGTGCCGGGCTCGCCAGGGGGCCGGCAGCCAGGGCTGCCGGGTTACGCGGTCGCTGGCGGATCCGTCGCCGCGCTGGCCAGCGGAACTGGCGAGCCCACGCTCGGCACAGCCGGGCACGGACTCGCCGCGCAGCGCGCGGCCCCGCTTGGTACCGCGTCGCTCGGTCCCGGCGACACCTGTCATCTCGACATCGCCGACCGGTTCGGGAACCTGGTCTCGGCGACTCCCAGCGGCGGCTGGCTGCAGAGCTCGCCTGTCGTTCCTGGGCTAGGGTTCTGCCTGGGCACCAGGGGTCAGATGTTCGCGCTGACGCCCGGGTTCGCAAGCTCGCTGGCCCCTGGGCGGCGGCCGCGGACGACCTTGTCGCCGAGCCTGGTTCTGCGCGACGGCGAGCCCTACATGGCCTTCGGGACGCCGGGCGGAGACCAGCAGGATCAGTGGACGATGGGCTTCTTCCTTAACCATGTCGTGTACGGCATGAATTTGCAGCAGTCGATCGACTTTCCCGCCTACCACACAGACCATTTCCCTTCCTCGTTCTATCCGCGCGGTTCGATCCCGCGCTCGCTCACCGTCGAGTCGCGAACCAGCCAGCGCGTTGTCGACGATCTGGCGGGCCGGGGCCACCAGACGGCCATTTCGCCGCCGTGGTCGCTCGGCCGCATCAGCGCGGTCACGATAGACGGGGGATTCCTGCGCGCGGGAGCCAACGCGCGCGGCATGCAGGGGTACGCGGTCGGCAGGTAAGGGCAGATAATTGACGTGGAAGGCAGCGTCGACATGGAGTCCCAGCCCGATGTCTGGCCGGGTCCAGTCGGCCGCCCAGCCAGAGCGCACTGGTGGTCGGCGCAGCCGCCGCCCCCTGCACCGCCGATAACCGCTCGCCGCGCTTATGCCGAGGTTCTGCTTGTCTTCGCGGCGTTTTTCGCGGCAAGCGTGATCGCGGGCGGCGAGACGCTAGCTCGCCGCTACCCGCGGCCGTCAGGAAGCTGGGCCGTCTTTACCCCGGCATCGGTTGGCGCGCTTGGCACCTGCGTGCTCGCCATCCTCGTGACGGTGTTGCTTTCCGGCAGGCGCGGGATCAAGCCGTCGTGGCTTGGATTCAGCTGGCCTCGCAGGTGGGACGGGCGTATCGGCGCGGCACAGAGCCTGCGGATCGGAGTGTGGGCGATCGCAGCGCTGCTTGCTGGCGGGGCGATCACCAGCGCCGTAGCCATGGGCAACAAGCTAGCTCAGCCAGCCCACCAGGACGCCGCCTATCTGGTCTACACCTTGGCTGCCTCGCTGACCGCTGGCCTTGTCGAAGAGACCGTCGTGCTGGCCTTCGTGGTAACCACGCTCCGCCAGGCGCGCCGTCCGACGGCCGAAATCCTCCTGGTTGCGGTGCTGCTGCGGTGTTCGTATCACGATTACTACGGCCCGGGCGTGATCGGCATCGCGACATGGGCGGCCGTTTTCGTCTGGCTATACCTGCGCACCGGCAGCGTGCTGCCGCTAATCGTCGTGCACGTGCTCTGGGACGCCAACATCTTCCTCGGTCAGCGCTGGCACGAGGTGCAGATCGCGACCGCGAACATCTGGATCCTGCTGGTGCTGGCCGCGGCGATCACCTGGCTCGTCGACGTTAATGCCAGGCGCGCCCCGCCGCCGCCCGGACCACCCGTGCTGTCACCGCCCAGCCAGGCAGGGTCGCGACTGCCCGCTGCCTCCTTTGATCCGCCCGCGCCGGACCGGACGTGATCACGCCGCATTAATGTGCGATCGTCGGTTGCATGCACAAACGTGTCGGCTGCCAACCGCACACCGTTGCCTGCTACTTCGTGCCACTTTGAACCCCGGCGGGCAAGCATCCGCGCGGGGTGCGCGCCCAGATAAGGACTATCGGTTGTGATCACGCGCGCAGAGTTCCCTGCCTGGCCAGATAGCGCAGACGTTGCCGTCGCGCTCACGTTTGACGTCGATGGCGAGACACCCTGGCGGGGCGAAGGTCCCGAGTATGGCCGCCGCCTGACCATGCTCTCGCAAGGCAGGTTCGGTCCGGAACGCGGTCTTGGCCGGGTTCTGGACCTGCTGGCCAGCCATCAGATACCGGGGACGTTTTACATACCGGGATATACCGTCGAGCAGCATCCGGAGGTAATCACCGCGATCGGTGGCGGTGACCATGAGTTCGCCCACCACGGCTACATGCACCTGGGCACGGAAAGCCTCGACGAAAGCGGCCAGCGAGCCGAACTGGAGCGGGGCCTGGCGGCGTTCGACCGGCACGGGATCCGGCCGATCGGCTATCGCTCGCCTGGCTGGGAACTGACTCCGGAGACGCTGGCGATGCTGAGCGAGCACGGCCTCAGCTACGACAGCAGCCTGATGGCCGACGACCGGCCGTACTGGCAGGTCAGCGGGGCGGCGCCGCTACTCGAGCTACCAGGTCACTGGAGCCTGTGCGACTGGCCGTACTTCGGTTACACGCCGTATCACGGCGGGCTGCTCGCCAGCCCCGACGCAGTCGAGCGGATCTGGCTTGAGGAGTACGAATCGGCCAGGGCCGAGCGCCGGCTCTGCACGCTCACGATGCACCCGGAAGCGATTGGCCGCGGCTACCTGATCAGGATGCTCGACCGGGTGATCACTGGCATGCGCGAACGCGGCAGGCCGTGGTTCGCGACCCACGGCCAGATCGCCGCCCTCGCGGGGGCGCCCGCGTCGGCCGCGGCACCCGCCTAGAGCGGGAGAGCCAGCGCGGCCACCACTACGGCGGCGATCGCCGCGATCACGGCCAGTAGTCCAGATCCGGCGCCAAGAGCGGGCACCATGGCCGCGCCGGCCGAGAGGGCCGCGAGGCCGAACCCGGCCGCCAGCAGCGGAAGCTGCGGCCGGAACACCGACGGCCCGGCGGCGGTCACCGCGAGGTGCAGGGTCAGCAAGAAGCCGAGCAGGACCGCTCCGAGCACGGCGGTATGCCAGGGCCGCGCCGGGTGCAGCGCCTCAAGCCCGAGCACCGTAACCACCAGGCCTTGCGGCCACGGCGGCGTCCTGATGCTGCTCGCCGCCCGGTTCAGGAAACTGGCGGTCAGCCAGGCCTCCCGACGCGCGACGCCTGGCGCAGGCACGAGCAGCGTCAGGACAGTGAACAGAGCGCACACGACCGCAGTGATCAGCACCGGCTTGAAACCAGCCCTGCCCCCTGCGGCCGGCACAGCCGCCCATGCGATGACGACGCCGGCGATGGCCGCTACAACAAGCGCGGGCCTGACCCGCCCGGCGATCGTCATCCGCGGTTCACCATGGCCCGCCTGCTGTACGGAGCGAACGGCTCGTCGAGGCTGGCGCGTCCGTCCCAGGTCGTCACCGGGATGCCGAGTTCGCGCAGTGAGAACCTGATCGCCTCTTGTTCCATGCGCCAGACCCGGCGCGCCATCATGGCCATTGCCCGGTCGCGGCTGCCGATCCGCGCGGTTCCGATATCGGGTTCCGCGCACAGGACGTCGAGGACGATCGTCGCGAATCCGCGCTCCCGCAGCTCCCGCAGCGCCTCGACGAGCCGCAGGCTGAGCAGCGGGCTGACCACGACGATCAGAGCGCCGGGCGGCAGGGCAGCGTTCGGCAGCCGGGTCACTGCGGCGAGCGGCTCGCCGTCGCCGTGATCGACGGCGATCATGGTCATGATCCGGTCGGCCTGGCGCCGGCCTGGCGCGGGTGTGATCCACCGCACCTGCCGTCCGAAGCTGATCAGGCCAACCCGGTCCCTGGCTGCGAGGTATGCGGCCGCGATCCCGGCCGTGGCGCGAACGGCGAGGTCGGACGTGCTCATGCCGACGGTGCCGACATCGGAGCTGACGTCCATCAGGATCACTGTCACCTGGGCCCGCTCGGCCGCGAAGGTGTTCAGCTGGAGCGTGCCCCTGCGGGTCGTGGCCGGCCAGTTGATCCTGCGCTGCCGATCGCCTGGCACGAACTCGCGGACGCCGGCGAACTCGACGCCTTCGCCGGCCGCCCTCGCCGCGTGCTCGCCGAGCCGGACCGGCAGCTTGCTCAGCACGACCAGCGACTCCAGACGCGCTGGCAGCGGCAGGCACGTCACCGGCGGCAGTTCGATGGATAGCGTGCCCTCGGCCAGCCTCCAGCGGTCACGCAGGATCACCTCGATCCCGCCGACCGCGCGAAGGCCCCAGCGTCCAGGGCGGAACGGCAGCCGGTACCAGCCGTCGTCCCCGACCGTAGGCGTCCCCGCGGTGATCCATGCCGCCGGGCGCAGGCCGACCTGCAGCGTGGCGTCGCCATGTCCGGTGATCTTCACTAGCACCGTCGCCGGCTCGGTCTCGGTCACCTGGGCGGCAGAGGCCGCGAGCGTCACGGCCACGGCGGTTGGCATGTTCGGCTGCCGCGGCGTCAACAGCAACAATGCCGGCGCGGCAATGCCAGCGAACTCTGGCCTCCTGGTGATCACGGCGAGGACGAGAGCGGTGAGCGCGAGCGTGACCAGGCTCCTGGCCAGGCCCGAAAGCCGCCATGTGACCGGGACCGAGCGCTGCGGGCCGGCGGTCAGCACCAGCGTCCTGTTCTCGCGAAAGCTCGTTCTGAACCACCCGCTGAACTCTTGGTGGCGCGATGACCCCAGCACCGGTGCAGTGGTGGAGGCGGCGGCGGTGACACGGTCATTAGCGGATAACAGGGGCAGCGGGTCGGTGCGTGGCACGGGAACGCTGGTCAGGATCCTGGTGATCACGTCCTCCGGGCTCACCTTGCGTACCCAGAGCTCAGGCCGCAGCGTGATCCGGTGCGCGAGCGCAGGGACGCCGACAGCCTTGATGTCGTCAGGGATGACGTAGTCGCGGCCGCGCAGGACCGCCTGGCCCCTGGCTAGCTGGACCAGGAAGAGGGCGCCGCGCGGGCTGGCGCCGACCTGGACCTGCTGGTTCGTTCGGGTCGCGCCGATCAGCGCGACTACGTACTCGAGCAGGTCGGCCGATACTTCGATCTGCTCGAGCGAGCGCCGCATCGCGATCAGCTCGGATGGCCCTGTGACGGCCTTGAGATCGACCTGGTCAGCCGCACGATCCAGCCGGCGCTGCAGCATCGCGACCTCGTCCGCGCCGCTCAGGTAGCCGAAGCGGAGTCGCATCCCGAAGCGGTCCAGTTGCGCCTCTGGCAGGTCATAGGTGCCCTCATACTCGATCGGGTTGGCCGTCGCGAGCACGATGAACGGACTGGGCAGCTGCCTGGTCTGGCCGTCCATGCTGACCTGGCTCTCGCCCATGGCCTCGAGCAGGGCTGCCTGGGTCTTCGGCGGCGTCCTGTTGATCTCATCGGCGAGCAGCAACTGGGTGAAGACCGGTCCGGGCCTGAAGACCATTTCGCCGCTGCGCTGGTCGTATAGCGGCGCGCCGACGACGTCGGACGGTAGCAGGTCAGGGGTGAACTGGATTCTGGTGAAGTCAAGGCCGAGCACCCTGGCGAACGAGCGCGCGGTCAGGGTCTTGCCCAGGCCAGGGAGGTCTTCGAGCAGGATGTGGCTGCCCGCGAGGATCCCGGTCAGGACCAGTTCAAGCGCGGCACGCTGGCCGATGATCGCCCGTTCGAGTTCGGCGAGCACCGCGACGCACCGCTCGGCTGTCTCGGCTGGCGTGAGGGCAGCCGGCATCAGATCGGCGCGCGCCAGGTCCGCGGGCATTGCCTCGCCTGGCATCAGGTCACTGCCTGGCGTGTTCGGTCCGGTCGGGTCGGTCACAGTCGCTCCAGTCGTTCTATCAGGGCGGTGAGGACGCTGGCAGGGATGCCGGGCCGCGTTCCGGCATCCGGTGGGGTCTGCCGCTGTGGGTCGATCCAGGCCCATAGGTCGCTGCGGCCCTGCTTGCCGTCGGTCAGCAGCTTCCTTGCCGCATCGGGATCCTCGGACAGGCTGATCCCGTGCCGCTCGGCAAGCCGCGCTGCGAGCAGGTTCGCCAGCCGCGGGCGAAGCGCGTTGTCCCAGGCGCTGAGCGATCTGATGGCATCGCTCAGGTCAGAACGCGTGCGCCAGAAGCCGAAGAAGATCAGGGACGGGCCGGTCTCTTGCGAAACATGAGCGGCGGGGGGTGGCTCGTGCGGCTCGATCAGCGCTCGCAGCCCGGTCAGGCTGAGCGCCGCGCAGGCGACCGCGGCGAATCCGGCTGCCGCGGGGCCGTCGAACGCCCAGGCTGCCACCGTAACCGAGACGACGAATAGCGCCGCGATCGTGATTTCCTTGCGTGCTCCGCGCCAGCCGGTGCCAGGTCCGGTGGCGGGAGACGGTGCAGGCTGGGTTCTCTGACTCATTGCCGGCCTTCCGCCGGCGCGACGGTGGCCGTAGCCTCGTCGAGCGGAGTCAGCGACGCCGCCAGGTCTGACAGCGCTCGCTCGGCTTCGTCCCGCCGGGCCTGCGCCATCGGATGCGTAGAGAACCGCGCCTCGTAGAACAGCGCGGTCAGCCGACCAGCCGGAGCGGCGTCCACCAGACCAGCCCCGACCGCCCTTTCCAGCAGCTCGTCCGGCGTTTCCGCTGCGGCCCTGGTAGCTCCCGCCTCGGCGAGCGACGCCTCCATGGCCAGATAGCAGCCGATGATGGCGGCCCTCGCGTCATCCAGCTCACGCAGCGCGAGGCGACCCGAGTCAACGGCGCGGGCGAGCTCGGCCGGCGTGTCGGTGTCCTCGTCCTCCGCGAGCGGGCTAGTGGCCGACAGCAACCAGAGGCGGCGCCGCCGCCAGATCGCGATGGCCGCGATCATGATCGCCGCGACCAGCAGCGCGATGAGCGCGTACCGGATGTAGTCGGCGCTGATCGCGGCGTGGCCATGGTCGCGCAGGTGCAGCTTGCCGGAACGACCGCCGGGGTTCTGGTGCGGGCGCTGTCGCCGCCGGCGAGGGTGGATGTGGGCGAGGACAGCGATCAGCACCGCCGCGGGTATCGCAATCAGGCCCGTCACAAGCATGCCGGTGAGCAGCAACCTCAGCCTGGCCGCAGGACCGGCGGTCACGCGCGGTCGCCAGCGCAGCGCGATCAGCAGGACAGCGAGAACGGCTTCGAGCGCGGCACCGATCCCGAGCGCAACGGGCATGGCGGGCGTCTTGATCGTGAGGGCCGGCCCGGCCGCGCGGATTCCCGCGATGGTGAGCAGCAGGAGCAGCACGGCCATCACGGCGCGGGAGGTCAATCGGTCCGGCATACCGCGCAAATCATAATCGCCAGCGCCCCGCTGAGATGTCGCCGCCGGTCATGGGGTGCTCGATGCGGTCATGGGGAACGCGGCCGGCTGGCAGGGTGCTACCGCAGATGTAGCCGGAATCAGCCTGGCGGGTGATGACAGCGCCGCTGCCGCGCGCCATGGTTGGTACCGCCCGATCCACGCGCGAAAGGATGGCCGCACTCCGGTGACCGCGGACCCAGCAAGTGACGAGCGCCCGCAGGCGACTGCCGCAGGCCAGGCAGGCATGGCCGTACCGGTGATCGCTACGGCGGCGCTGACCAGGCGATTCGGGCCAATCACGGCGCTCGACGACCTGACGATGGCCGTAGGGCCAGGCATAACCGGCCTGGTGGGCGCGAACGGGGCCGGTAAGTCGACGCTGATCAAGATCCTGCTCGGGCTGCTGAGGCCGACCAGCGGGAGCGCGCGGGTGCTCGGCCTTGACACGTCTGGCCACGGCGAAGAGATCCGGGCGCTGACCGGTTACATGCCCGAGCACGACTGCCTGCCGCAGGACGTAACCGCCACCGAATTCGTCACGCACATGGGGCGGATGTCGGGGGTGCCGCCAACAGCGGCTAAGGAACGGGCGGCCGAGTCGCTCCGGCACGTCGGCCTGTACGAGGAGCGCTACAGGCAGATTGGCACCTACTCAACCGGCATGAAGCAGCGGGTCAAGCTCGCGCAGGCCCTCGTCGGCGATCCGAGGCTGCTGCTCCTGGACGAGCCGACCAACGGCCTGGATCCGGCGGGGCGGACGGCCATGCTGGATCTGATCAGCCGGATTGGCGGCGACTTCGGTATCTCGGTCATTGTCGCTTCGCACCTGCTCGGTGAGATCGAGCAGATCTGCGATCACCTGATCGCCATTGACGCGGGCCGATTGCTCCGCTCTGCCACTATCAGCTCGTTCACCCAGGCCAGCCAGGTACTGGCGATCGAGGTCGACGAGGGCGCTGACCTGCTTGCAGCCGAGCTTGCCAGGCGGGGCCTCGAACCCGTCGGCGGCGGCCGCGAGCTGCTTGTCCTGATCACCGGCGAGCGCACCTTCGACATCGTCAGGGACGCGGTCGCCGGGCTCGGCCTGCCGCTGACCCGGATGGAGCAGCGCAGGCACCGGGTGGAGGAGCTGTTCAGGGATTCCGGCGAACTGGCCGGCCGGCTGGCGGGAGCGGTCGATGGCTGCTGACAGCAGCGCCCGCGGAGGCCTGGTGGCGCCGGGCGCTGGCGTCATTCACGACATTGGCTACCAGACCTACGACGGGCCGCGGCTCAGCCGCGGCCAGATCGCGCTGGCGCTATGCCTGCAGAGCCTCCGCTCGGCGTTTGGCTTCGGGCGCGGCGCGAAGGCCAAGATCGTGCCGGTGCTTACCTTCGCGATCATGTGCGCGCCCGCCGTGATCAACGCCGTCATCATGGCGCTCGGCCAGCAGCACACCAGGGTGGTCGACTACGACACGTACGCGGGGAACCTGCGCGTGCTCGTCGTGCTCGTGTTCCTGGCCGCCCAGGCGCCCGAACTCGTGTCCCGCGACCTGCGCAGCCGGGTCCTGCCGTTGTACTTCGCCAGGCCCATCCGTCGGCAGGACTACCCGCTGGCCAAATACGCGGCGTTCACGCTCGCATGCCTGGCAATGATCGACATCCCGGTCCTGCTTCTGTACGTCGGGACAATCCTGCAGGTGCACAGCGGCGCAGCCGTATGGGCACAGACCAGGGCACTGATTCCCGGGCTGCTGGACGGGCTGATGTGGGCGGCGGTCCTTGCCGCCCTGGCGCTCGTGCTCGCATGCGTAAGCGGCCGGCGAGCCTTCTCGACCGGCTCGGTCGCGATCTTCTTCTTCATGACCTGGACGCTCGAGAACGTGCTGACCAAGATCGGTGCCACGGCTGGCCCGCCGGGGCCCGGCGCCCATGTTGCCGCCGGCGCGGCGGCGTCGGCCGAGCACGTGTCAGCCGCGGCGCATTTGTTCGGGCTGATCAGCCCTTTCACCGTGCTCGACGGGGTCAGGCAGTGGCTTGGCGGCACCAGTCAGGGGATCGTGGCTGCGCCAGATGGTTATGGCATCGCCTACGGCATCATCTTGCTGCTGCTCGTCGGGGTCAGCATTGCACTCCTCGTGCGCAGGTACGCCAGTGTGAGCGTCGCATGAGCGCCATCGACCTGCGGAACGTCTCGCGCTGGTACGGCAACGTGGTCGCCGTCAATGACGTCACTATGACGATCGGGCCCGGAATCACCGGGCTGCTCGGCCCGAATGGCGCGGGGAAGACCACGCTGCTGAACCTGATGGCCGGATTCCTGGCGCCATCGCGGGGCGAGCTCACCGTCGCCGGCCGGCCAAGCTGGCGCAATCCCGAGGTCTTCCGAATGCTTGGCCTCGTGCCCGAGCGTGACTCGGTGTACGCGTTCCTGACCGGCGCCGACTTCGTCCGCTCAACCGCCAAGCTGCACCGGCTGCCCGACCCCGACGGCGCCGCGCGGCGCGCGATCGGGATCGTGGACATGGCCGACGCGCAGGACCGCAGGATCGCGACGTACTCCAAGGGCATGCGTCAGCGCATCAAGGTTGCTGCGGCGCTCGTTCACGACCCGCAGGTGCTGTTGCTCGACGAGCCATTCAACGGAATGGACCCGCGGCAGCGGCTGCAGATGATGGACCTGCTCGAGGACATGGCCCAACGAGGCAGGACGATCCTGTTCAGCTCGCACATCCTCGAAGAGGTCGAGCGGATGTCAGGCACCATCCAGGTCATAGTCGGCGGACGGCTGGCCGCCTCCGGCGATTTCCGTGCGATCCGGAGGCTGATGACCAGCAGGCCGCATGTGTTCCTGGTGAGGACGTCAGCGGATCGCGCCCTGGGCGCAGCGCTGATCGGCCGCCCATCGGTGACCGGCGTGGAGCTGACACCGCGCGGCCTGCAGGTGCGCACGTCGGACTTCGGCAGCTTCTCCAGGGAAATCGCGGCGCTGTGCCGCGACGGCGACATCAGGCTGCGCGAGGTCCTGCCGTCTGACGAGTCCCTGGAGAGCGTGTTCTCCTACCTGGTCTCGGCGTGATGTGGAGGCGATGAGCACGTGTCTGGCCTGCTGAACCCGGTCGTGCTGCGGATTACGCTGCGGGCCACGCTCGGCCGCAAGCGAGCGCTGGTCTTCCTGCTGATACCGCTGGTGCTGATCCTGATCACGGTGGCGCTGAAGCTCGTCGCCAAGAGCCCCGTCTGGCCGGCCGAGTTCCTCGGCGTGTTCGGCTTCTCCGTCGTGCTGCCGCTGACCGCGCTGATCATCGGCACCAGCGTCGTGGGCGCCGAGATCGACGACGGCAGCATCATCCACCTTCTCGCCACCCCGGTGCACAGGACCAGCGTGGTGATCTCGAAGTTCATTGCCGCGACCTTGCTGACGATCATCTTCGGTTCGATTCCCCTGTTCCTGGCGGCGTCCATTGCCAGGGGACCCTCCGGCAAGCTGGCGCTTGGGCTGCTTGCCGGGGCGCTCGTCGCGGCTGTCGCGTACAACGCACTGTTCATCATGCTGTCGCTGCTCACCACGCGGGCGATCGCGGTCGGCCTGCTCTACCTGCTTGTCTGGGAGGGACTGCTCGGCAACCTGATCGGCGGGGTGCGCGTGCTGTCGATCGGCCAGTACTCGGTCAGCGTGGCGAATTCGATCGCGAAGTCGCATGCCCTGAACGCCCACCTGACGCTGACGACCGCACTCATCATGGCGATCGCGGTCAGCGTCGCCACCCTTGCCGTCGCGAGCCGCCGGCTCGCCACGTTCGCCCTGAAGGGCGAGACGGCCTAGCCAGCAGCGTGGCGCGCGGAATCGGTTGCTACGGTCGAAAGCGTCACTAATCTTCCACTGCGGGGGCTCTGTCCCGTGTATGGATGGGCCATCCATCACCAGATTCCAGTATGAATGGCCCTTTCATACCGGGTATTTGGCGTTAGCAGGGCGGGCCGGGGATTAGCGCGGGGTTTGCGGGCTCGGGGTGAAGCTGGGACCGTGACCGGGGATGATGACCGACGCGATGCCGAGGATGCGCTGCCGGCTTCGGCTCAAGACCTGCTGGTCGGCACTGAACGGGTCATCGGCTGGCCCGTCCGCGCCCCACCAGGCGTGGGTGCACACATAAACACCGTCCGGGGTCGAGGCCACGGTGCTGATGTCCTGGTCGGTGTGCCCTGGACTGGCGATCAGCCGGATCGACGGGCTTAGCTCGGTGCCTTCAGCCTCGCGCGAGATCCACAGGTCGCCGTCGTATACGGCCCAGAAGTCGTGGATTCTCGCGGCCGGGAAGAGCGCGGCGTTGACCGTGTGGTCGGGGTGATGGTGGCTAAACACCACGTCCGTCACCGCTTCGGGCGCGACGCCATGCGCAGCTAGCGCTGCGAGCAGGTCGGCACGGGAGGAGACCATGCCGGGGTCGACGACGACCACGACGTCGCCGTCCATGATCAGCGTGACGGTGCTGCCGACGCGGTCCCCGGTCTCATCTTCACGGGCATAGCCGTCCTGCAGGACGTGAACGCGTGCCGTGCCCGCGGACCGGATCGCAGCGGCTGTCTCCGGCGCCGCTTCTGCGTCATGGTCTGACATGAGCGCCGACATTACCCGGCCGGCCGGCGCGGCGCTGCGGCGGTGTCTCGCTGTTAGCTGGCGGCAGCGGTCTTTGCCCGCTGCTTGATCGCCTTCTTATAGGACCGGACCGCTGCGAGCGAGGCGTCGTCGTTGATGTCGGCGACCGAGTAATGCGAGCCGGCCTCGCCGAAGTGGCCGGCTTCCTCGCGCCAGCCAGCGGGCTGGATGCCGAGCTGCTTACCGAGCAGCGCGATCGTGATCTGGGCCTTGTAGGTGCCGAACCCGGGCAGCTCAGCCAGCCGGCGCCGCAGCTCGGCCGCGTCCGCTGCGGTAGCCCATACGGCTCTGCCGTCGCCGTCATAGCGGTCGGTCACGATCCTGGCGAGTTCTTGCGCCCGCGCCGCCATCGCCCTGGGGAATCTGTGCAAGGCCGGGCGCTCGGCGAAGACCTCGGCGAGCGCCTCCGGATTAAGGTCGGCGATCTCTTGAGCGGTCGGTTCGTGGCCCAGCCGCAGCGCGAGCTGATAAGGCGAGTTGAACGCCTTCTCGAACGGGACCTGCTGGTCAAGCATCATCGCCAGCAGCAGCGCGAACCCGTCGCGGGACAGCAACTCGTTGGCCTCATGCTCGATCGGCAGCGACAGCGTCATGTTCTCCTCCAGTTGTTGGCATCATCATCTCGCACCAGACCTGGTCGCAATGCTCTGGCGGGGAGCTACCTTGGTCGTGATGGAATGATCGCGCGGCTCGGTCAGGATAGGGCGGGATGCTGACATCCCGTGACGAAGGGAAGGCCGGTTATGACCCCGCATATGAAGATCGGCATCGCAGGTGTCGTTATCGGGCTCATTCTTCTGATCATCAACCCGTGGCTCGCGTTCGCCGTGATCGTGCTTGCAGTCGCGATCCCGGCCGTCGCCTACGCGATGCTCGACTCGAATCAGAAGGCACGGCTGCGCCGGGTGCGCAGCCGTAAGCAGATCGGGCAATAGGGACTCCCGGCTGGCCGCCCAGCCGGATTCCCGTTAGCCGAGCTGACCCGGGTACAGCAGCGCGATCTCACGCGGATACGCAGCGATCAGGCGCAGCTCATCGTCGGTCAGCGGTTTGCTGGTCGCCGCGCCGCAGATCTGAACGAGCCGGAAAATGAGGTCCTCATCTACTGACGTATCGATGCCGAGCCCGGCCATGACGTGCCTGAAGCCGGCCATGCCGCCATACTCGCCGGTCAGCACGACGCGCCCGGCCGTCGCGTGCCAGTCCTGCGGGAAGGGCCCGAGCGTGTCGTCGTCGTAAAGCTCATAGTTGTGCCGGTCTTTTAGCGCTCCGTCGGCGTGAATGCCTGACTCGTGCGCGAAGGCGTTGCGGCCGGTGCCCGGCTGATTCTGCGGCAGGGGCTGGCCGAACGCGTAGCTGGCCCACAGCGCGAACCGCCTGGCCCACGACAGGTCGAGATGGTCGCCTATCTCGGCTTGGCCGGCTACGCCGAAGCCGTGCTGGAACGCCAGTATGACCGAGAGCAGATCTGCGTTGCCTGACCGCTCGCCGATCCCGTTGATGCAGGTGTTAACCCACGCATCCTGCCCGGCGTCGAGATCCCCTAGCGCGCCGGATACCGAGTTCGCGACCGCCATACCGAGATCGTTGTGGCAGTGGGTCTCGACGGGCATGCCGATTGCCGACGCGAGCTGGGCGAACCGCTCCCTGATCCGCTGCGGCGAATCGCCGCCGATCGTGTCGCAGTAGCGGACCCGGTCGGCGCCTGCCTCCCTCGCGGCAAGCGCGAACTCGGTAAGGAAGCCGTCATCGGTGCGCGACCCGTCCTCGGCGTTGACTCCGATCGTCTTGGCGCCTCCGGCCTTGGCCGCGGCGACGGACGCGGTTACCTGACCGATGATCGCAGCGCGGTCCAGCCTGCCGCGGAACTTGTGCGCGATCATCTGGTCGGAGGTGGAGATGGACAGGTTGTAGTGCTCCAGGCCAAGCGGGACTGACGCCTCGAGGTCGCCGGGGACGGCGCGGCACCAGCCAGAGAGGCGCATCTCACCGAAGGCGCCCGCCCTGGCCAGCGCCACATTGGCCCTGACGTAGGGCACCTCGTGGAACAGGAAGGGGAAGCCGATCTCGGACTGCGCCACTCCGAGCTTGGCCAGGTAGAAGTTGACCATCGTCTTGCCGAACTTCGACAGCCCCGTGCGTGCGGTCTGTACGCCATCGCGGTTGGTGACGTCCAGGATGTGGACCTGTGGCATGCCAAAGCCTCCGTGTCGGATCGCGCCATCAGCCTCATGTTGATTATTGACTTACAGTCCGCTCATTCGTCAATATTGATCGAAATCAATGTGGGTCCCGGAGGCGGAAGGCGGTCCTGGGGTAGACGTCGGGAAGGACAGGGCGGAAAGCGAGGCGAGGTTGCCGACCGAGTGGATCACCGCGGCGGAAGCCGCGCAGCGGCTTGGCGTCAAGCAGGCCAGTCTGTACTCGTATGTGAGCAGGGGAGTCCTGTCCAGGCGGAAGGCCGAGGGCTCCAGGGTTAGCCTGTTCAGCTCGCGGGAGGTAGAGAGTCTTGCCAGAAGGGGCCGGCCGCGACGGTCCCAGGGCGCCACTGAGCTGGTGATCGAGACGCAGGTAACCGAGATCACCGGCAACCAGCTCAGATACCGCGGTTACGACGCTATCGAGCTGGCCCGCGCGCGCGACTTCGAAAAGGTCGCTGGCCTGCTCTGGACGGGCACGCTGGATGGTAGCGACGGGGTTCAGCCCTGGCGGGCGACCGAGGCCGCAATAGCGGCCGCCAGCGCCGCTCAGGCCGCGCTGCCGCCAGGAACGCTGCCGCTGGAGCGGCTGCAGGTGATCGTGCCCGCGCTAGCGGCCGCCGATCCGCTCCGCCTGCACCTGGACCCTCCGGCGGTCATCGCGGCGGGGCGGGGGCTGATCGCCGGGATGACGGATAGCCTGCCGGCAGCGCGTCCGGCCAACGGCGCGAGGCCCGGCGCGTCGATCGCCCGGCGGCTGCTCGTGAGGCTGTGCCCGGCCGAGCCGAGTCCTGGCCTGGTGCGGGCACTGCGCGCGGCCATGGTCTTGCTCGCCGACCACGAGCTGGCGGCGTCGACGCTGGCGGCCAGGGTGGCCGCCTCGATGCGCGCCGACCCCTATGCGGTGGTCGCGACCGGACTAGGCGCGGTCGGCGGTGCGTTGCACGGCGGCGCCTCGTTCGGTGCGGAGCTCATGCTGCGTTCGGCAGCTCATCCTGAGGAAGCCGCGCGAGTCGTCGGCGATCGGCTCAGGCGCGGGGAGCGCATCCCTGGCTTCGGTCATTTCGTCTACCGCGGGTCCGATCCGCGGGCGGTGCTGCTGATGGACCTGGTCAGGGAAGCCGCAGCCGGGTCGGAGCGGCTGGCGGTAGCCGACGCCGTGATCGCCGAGGCCGCCAGACGCGCTCTGCCCGAGCCAAACATCGACTTCGCGCTCGCCGCGCTCGGCGGGGTCACGGGAATGGTTGCCGGCGGAGGCGAGGCGGTATTCGCCATCGCCCGCACCGCGGGCTGGCTCGCGCACGCGCTCGAGGAGTACGCACGAGGCACCCCGATCCGGCCGCGAGGCGTCTACACCGGGCCGGCGGCGCTATCTCGGTAGTCTGGACGAGCAGCATGAGGAGGAGATGCGCGTGATCGAGATCGCTCCCATCGAGACACCGTCGCTGGGCGACCGCAGCTATCTGGCGACCGACGGCTCGGTAGCGATCGTGATTGACCCGCAGCGCGACATCGACCGGGTGCTCGCCGTCGCGGCCTCACGCGGCGTCCGGATTACCCACGTCTTCGAGACCCATATCCACAACGATTACGTCACTGGCGGCCTCGCTCTCGCCGGAGCGGTCGGCGCTGGATACCACGTATGCGCAGCCGACGACGTGCGGTTCGACCGGACCGCTGTCGCCGACGGCGACCAGATCGAGGCCGGGGAGATGGGCGTCAGTGTGATTGCTACGCCCGGCCACACGTTCAACCACCTCTCCTACGCCGTCGAGTACGCGGGACGGACGGTCGCCGTCTTTACCGGCGGTTCGCTGTTGAACGGCTCGACCGGACGAACGGACCTGCTCGGTGCGGAGCATTCGCATGACCTGGCCAGAGCTCAGCACGCGTCGGTCCGCAGGCTCGCCGCGGAGCTGCCGCCCGATGCGATGGTCTGCCCGACGCACGGCTTCGGCAGCTTCTGCTCGGCCACGCCTACCTCAGGCGCCGCCTCGACCATCGGCATGGAGGCGACTGTCAATCCGGCGCTCACGCTGAGCGAAGCCGACTACGTCGATTCCATGCTGGCCGCGCTAGACGTCTATCCCGCTTACTACGCGCACATGGCGCCGGCCAACGCCGCCGGGCCGCCCCCGGCCGATCTGGCCCCTCCGCGCCAGGCCGACAGTGCGGAGGTGCGGCGCAGCATCCAGGCCGGCGAGTGGGTCGTCGACCTGCGCTCCCGTGTCGCTTACGCGGCCGGGCACCTGCGGGGCACGCTGTCCTTCGAGCTAGGCGACTACATGACCACTTACCTGGGCTGGCTGATCCCGTGGGGCACGCCGCTCACGCTGCTCGGCCAGAACGCCGCCGAGGTCGCCGCGGCCCAGCGGGATCTGGTCAGGATCGGCATCGACCAGGTACTGTCCGGCGCGACTAGCGGCCCAGCCGACTGGGCAGGCGGCGAGCCACTCCGCGCCTACGAGGTCACCACCTTCGCCGGGTACGCCCGCGCACGCGGCCACCGCGAGTTCGTACTCCTCGACGTCCGCCGCCAGTCCGAGTGGGAGGAGGCCAGGATCGGCACGGCCGTCCACATCCCGCTACACGAGCTCGTGGGACGGATGGACGAGATAGGCGCCGGTCAGGTCTGGGTGCACTGCCAGTCCGGTTACCGCGCGTCGGTGGCCGCCGGAATGCTGGACGCGGCAGGGCGCGACGTCGTGCTGATCGACGACGACTTTGACAACGCCAAGCACGCAGGCATCGCGGACTACGGTGCCGTATCAGCCAGGTAGCCGGGAATCTCCTGGCTGCACCGTGCATTCTCCCCAGTGCATTCCCCGGTAGGTAAGAGAGTCAAGGGAGCGCAGATGCCAGTCCGCCGCCTGAACCACGCCGTGCTCTACGTCCGGGACCTCGCCTCTTCTGTCGAGTTCTACCGGGAGGCATTCGGCTTTGAAGTGCGCATGGAAATCCCCGGCCAGGCGGCGTTCCTGCGCGCTCAGGGCACCGCCAACGACCACGACCTCGGTCTGTTCGCTGTGCCAGACGGCGCACGGCAGCAAGGCCGCTACATCGGCCTGTACCACCTCGCCTGGGAAGTGGGGACGCTGGCCGACCTCGCCGAGGTCAGGGCGAAGCTGGACCGGCTCGGCGCACTGGTCGGGGCGAGCGACCACCGGGTATCCAAGTCGCTGTACGCCAAAGACCCGAGCGGCATCGAGTTCGAGGTCATGTGGCGGGTGCCTGCCGATCAATGGGAGCGTGAGCTGGCCGACGGGCCCATGATCGCGCCGCTGGACCTGGAAGCCGAGATCGCGCGCTGGGGGGATCAGGTAACCGGCGCCGCCGCCGGTTCGATCACCTGAGCGCGAGGTCGGTCACCAGTTGGTCAGGGCTCGGCCGACCTCAGCGCTGCCGCCGCGGCGGGCGGATCGACCGGGTCGAAGAACACACCGACGCCGAACTCCGCGGCCGCGAGATGGCGGATCGTGTTCGGGGCGCGCAGCACCGGCGCGAGGTGCAGGTGCAGGTGCGCGGCCGGCCAGTCGTCGCCGTCGGCCGGCCGCTGGTGCAACCAGAGCAGGTAGGGCTCGGCCTGGCCGAGCACGCGCTCGAGCCTGGCCAGGGATTCGATCAGGACCAGGCCGAGCTCCGAGCGCAGTTCCTGGCCAGCCTCAGGCAGGTCGGGCACGTGCCGGTCCGGCGCGATCACCATCTCGTAGGGCCACGAGGGCGCCCACGGAACGTGCGCCAGCCAGGAACGGTGCCGCGCCACCGTCAGCTCATCATCGGGCGGCTGGCACAGCGGGCAGCCCGGCCGCCTAAGCTCGGCGAGCGGGACCGGCGGCACCTCGCCGAACGCCAGGATCTGGCTGTGCGGATGGTCAATGGTGGCCCCGATCGCCTGGCCGCGATTCTCGAACACGAACACGTAGGCGACATCGTCCCGCGCACCGAGCCGCGCAGTCCGCTCGGACCACAGGTCGATCACCCGCGCGGCGCCAGCCTGGCCGAGGCCGGGAAACGTCGCCGCGTGGACAGGGCTGTGCAGGATGACCTCGTGCCTGCCGTCCGGCAGCGCGGGCCAGCGGTTCGGTACGCACCGCACCTCGTAAGGGCCGGGAGCCTCAAGGCCGCCAGGGCAGAACGGGCAAGGTCCCGCTGGCTTGTTGGGACGGTCTTGTCGCCACGGGGTGACAACCACCCAGGTGCCGGTCAGCGGGTCAATCCTCAGCTGCGGTTCGCCGGTGAAGCTCACATTCGCGCAGGCTACGCGCTCGGGGCGGTCCTGACCTCGATGCTCCCCTTGTAAGCGACCCCTCTGACCCGCACGACCGGGGCGCCGGGCGGCAGCTCGGCTGGCCAGGCGTCGCCGGCCGCCGAGACGCCCGTGCCGCCGAGCTCGACCCGGACTCCCGGCGGCACCAGGATCTCGGTGCGCGACTTGTACGACAACGCCGTGATGGTCGTCTCCCGCGATGTCAGCTCCGCCGCCCGCAGGTCGAGCAGGCCGCTGCCCTTGTACACGACCGAGGTGAACTTACGTGGCAGCGTCCACCGGCCGGCTCTGCTGATCGAGCTCTTCAGCGCGATCGCGAACCTGCCTGGTTTCTTGCCGCCGCCCGTCCCCACGAGCAGGGTTGGCGCCGCGGCAGGCAGGTCGGCGGTCAGGTGGTCCAGCTCAGCGGTCGTCCTTGCCACCAGCGCATGCCTGACGCGCTGGTCGAATTCCTCATCGGTCAGGCGGCGCTCGGCGAAAGCGGCCTGCAGGCGCTGCGTTGCCGCGTCCCGCTCGACATTCGACGCGAGCGTTCCGGAAGCGGGTGCTCGGTCCGGCCCTGCGCTGCCAGTCTTGATCATCGCGATCTCCTCCATGCGATATATCTTAACCGGACGAACCGGACCGAGGGAACAGTGTTCGCCGAACAATACGCTGTTCGGTGATGGCTTAGGTTTCGCTGGCGTCGCGGGACGCAGGAGCGGCCCGCACGAGATCGGTATAGAGCGCGGCGGTCTGCCCGGCAATGCTGGCCCAGCTGAATTCGGCGGCGACGTGCTGGCGCCCGAGCTCGCCCATGGCCGCTGCCCTGGCGGGATCACCGAGCAGGGAGATGAGCGCCTCGGCCAGCAGGATGTGATCACCAGGGGGCACGAGCAGGCCGGTCTGAGCGTCCAGCACCGCCTCGGGGATGCCGCCCACGTTGGAACCGACGACCGGCGTGCCGCACGCCATGGCCTCCAGGTTGACGATTCCGAGCGGCTCGTACAGCGACGGGCAGGCGAAGACCGTGGCGTGGCTGAGAATCTGGATGACCTCCTGCTTGGGCAGCATCTCGTTCAGCCAGATCACGCCTGACCGGCTTTCGCGCAGGTGCGCGACCAGGCCGGTGACCTCGGCGCCGAGCTCGGGCGTATCGGCCTGACCCGCGCACAGCACGAGCTGCACCTGCGGGTCAAGCATCTCCGCGGCCCGCAGCAGAACCGGCAGCCCCTTCTGCCTGGTCACGCGCCCCACGTAGGCGACGGTGAGTCGGCCGGGATCAATCTGATGCTTTGCCAGCACCTCCGTGCCGGCGTCCGGAGCGTATTCGTCGGTGTCGATCCCGTTCCTGATCACATGCACCCGATCTGCCGCCAGCGCCGGGTAGGTAGCGAGCACGTCGGCGCGCATCCCGCTGGAGACGGCGATCACAGCGGCCGCCGATTCGACCGCGACGCGCTCGCACCACGACGACAGTGCGTAGCCACCGCCAAGCTGCTCGGCCTTCCACGGCCTGAGCGGCTCGAGCGAATGCACGGTCAGCACGTGCGGGACGCCATACAAGATCGCCGCCAGGTGCCCGGCCAGGTTGGTGTACCAGGTGTGCGAGTGCACAACGTCGGCGCCTGCGATCGCCGCGGCCATGGACAGGTCGGCAGAGACGATCTGCAAGGCCGCGTTCGCGTTCTCCAAATGGTCCCAAGGCCGGTGCGCGATCGCATCGGCGCGGTCAGCGCCTTGGCAGTGCACGGTCAGGCTGACCAGGTCGCGCAGCTCGCGCGACAGATATTCGACATGCACGCCGGCGCCGCCGTAAACCTCTGGCGGGTACTCCCTCGTGAGGAGCGCGACGTTGACCTTGCTGAACGGGCCGAGGCCATCAGCCGGCCCGAAGGGCCCGAGGCCATCAGCTGGCCCGAAGGGCCCTTCTGGCCCGGTCACAGGCGGACCTCCTGGCCCTTGCCCACGACCGTGACCCCGCCGGCGGAGACGACGAAGCCCCGCGCCTTGTCATGGTCCTTGTCGACGCCCACCTGGGCGTGATCGGGCACCACGACGTTCTTGTCGAGAATGGCGTTCTTGACCACGGCGTTCCTCCCAACCGCCGTGTTGTGCATCAGCACCGACCGGTCAACCGTGGCCCAGGAATTGATCCGGACGCCCGGGGAGAGCACCGACTGCCTGACGAGGCCCCCTGAGACGATGACGCCGTTGCTCACCACGCTGTTGATCGCGCGCCCGATGCGGTCGCCGCTGTCGTGGACGAACTTGGCTGGCGGCTGCGAGGGCACGTGGGTCAGGATCGGCCACCGGTCGTTGTACAAGTTGAAGACCGGATGCACCGCGCAGAGGTCGAGGTGAGCGTCGTAATAGGAATCAAGGGTTCCGACGTCGCGCCAGTACCCGGCGTCACGCGGCTCCGCGCCGGGGACCTCGTTGTCGAGAAAGTTATAAGCCTGGGCGCAGCCCTGGCTGACCAGCATCGGCAAGATGTCGCCGCCCATGTCATGCCTGCTGCTGTCATCGGCAGCGTCCTGGCGGAGTGCCTCGACGAGGACGTCTGTGCTGAACACGTAGTTACCCATGGACGCGTAGGCCAGGTCAGGGTTGCCGGGAATCCCGGGAGGATCGGGCGGCTTTTCCAGGAACGCCTCGACCGAGCGGCCGTCAGGCCCGGTCTGAATGACACCGAAGCTGGTCGCCTCTTTCCGGTCCACCGGAATGGCGGCTACCGTCACGCCGGTCCGGCCGGCCACGTGCTGGTTCACCATCTGCCGCGTGTCCATCCGGTAGACGTGGTCCGCGCCGAAGACCGCGACGATGTCGGGCTGGTCGTCGTAGATCAGATTCAGTGACTGGAAGATGGCGTCGGCCGAACCTGTGTACCAGTGCGGCCCTAGCCGCTGCTGGGCTGGCACGGGGGTGACGTAGTTCCCTAGCAGGCTGCTCAGCCGCCAGGTCGTGGTGATGTGCCGGTCGAGGCTGTGGCTCTTGTACTGGGTCAGCACGCAGATGCGCCGGATCCCGCCGTTGACGAGATTGGAGAGGGCGAAGTCGATCAGCCGGTACAGGCCGCCGAAGGGCACGGCCGGCTTGGCGCGGTCATCGGTGAGCGGCGCCAAACGCTTACCGGCTCCGCCAGCGAGAACGATCGCGAGTACTTGCGGCTCGGCCATCCGGAACTCCTGTCGAAGGCCGGCTTCGGCACTGCCGAAGTCAGCAATTACGGCGCTCCCATCGTGCTGAACCTCAGATTGGCGCACCTGCTGGCGCTGGTCCAGACGTGCGTGGCACGTTCACCCTGATCTTCGATTGCGGATGGCCGGTCTGCTCCCAGTCATCCATGTACCGCGCCTGCAGGCCATGCCTGACCGCGAGCGCCATCAGCGTCTCCGTCCGGTAGTAGAAGTCCTCGCGCAGCACGTGATGCTCGGCGCCCTCGGTCCGGTCAAAGGTGAAGTCGAAGAAGCCGCCGGGAGTCAGCAGCCTGCCGACATGCTCGAGGCACTCGTCGATGACCTCGAGCGGCGAGTGCGAGAACACGCTGTGAGCGTGCACGAAGTCGAAGGCGTGGTCGGGGAGGAACTCCAGCCGCATGTCCTTGATCAGGGTCAGGTGCGGCAGCTTGGCCTGCAGGTCATAGGCGGCGAGCGTCTTCTGTGCCTCGATCAGGATGTCAGGGGAGATGTCGACGCCGTAGTAGCGGCCGGGCTCGAGATAGTCGATGAAGAGCCGTCCCGCCCGCAGGTTTCCGCAGCCGATCTCCAGCATCGCCATATCGGGCTTGAGCCCGTGCCCAGTCGCGTAATCGAACTGGAGCTGTCCGACCTGGATCCAGTACTCGTGCTTCGGACTGCCGACGGCTCCCTCCGGGTTCCGCGCGGTGTCGGATCGCATGACCGCGCGGTAATAGCTCACGTGGTCGTCCGAGCGCGCCTGCAACCAGGCGTCCCTCGTGCGCCGTCGCAGGTAGCCTGCGATGTTGCCGGGGTGCCGCAGCCCGTACATGACCTTGAATGACAGCCTTGACCTGTCGTTGGAATGCACGAACTCAGCGTAGAGCCTCGCGCTCGTCAGGCAGGCGCAAGCTCGCCGAACCGCTCCTGGCGCGATGGCCGGCGGTTACTCTGACACGGCCGCGTGGTGGGCGGATTGTTTATTGACGAGCCTGATGGCGAGCACCCGCGCGATCGCGACGCCGATGCCGACCACGACCGTAAACGCCAGTGCCTCGCCGATCGCCACCTCGGGATCTTCGGCCTTGCCTGGCGGCTCCTTGCCGGTGGCCTTGGTCCAGGCGAAGATGATCACCTTGCGCGCGACGAACGCGGCGGCCGCCCCGGCTAGCGTCGTGAGCGCCTTGCTGCCCTTATCACTGCCCTTATCAGGCATTGCCGTCCCTTTCACGTGCGGCGCCCTCGTGAGCCGCGCTTCCCCGCCCCTGCCGCAGCATCATCCCATGGGGCCCGTGGCGGGACGCCGGGCCCCGCCCTCGTTGGCATCGTCTCGCGCGGCAATCCGCCCGCGTTCGATCGCCGCGGCCAGCTCGGCTGGACGCCGTGTTCCGATCAGCCAGTAAGGCCGCTCGGCTGGCCGGCCCTCGATCGCCACGCAGACCGAGCGGTGCAGATACGGCCGCACGATCAGGAAAGCGGCGGGGTCGGCGCGAGGGCCGAGGAGGGCACTGGTCTGGTCCCAGTCGAGCGCGGTCACGTTGGCGACATTCGCGAGCGGCAGCCGCTGCCCTCCGGCTCGCAGGTCGGTCTCGGTGACCACGATCGTCGCGGCGCCCCAGGCGAGCAGCACGAGCGCGCTGGCGGACTCCAGCGCCGCGTAGATGACAATGGCCCAGAGCAGGCTCAGCCCCGCCCACAGCGTGGTGCCAAGCAACGCGACGCACCCGGTGACGACCACCCACCAGGCGACAGGCACGCTGAGTCGTTCGGAGTACTCACGCATTGTTCCACCGTAGTTGGTTACATGGAGGCCATGAGCGAGGACGGCGGCGGGTCCGTGAGGGGAGCGGCACGCGGGCTGGCATCCAGGCTGCGCGCCGCATGGAGCTCGATGAGCTCCGATCCTGTCGGCGGCGAGGCAGGGGAGAGCCAGGCGGGCTACAAGAACGGTGGCCGCCCGGAAAACGGCGGGTATCCGCGGAACGGCGTCACAGGCACCCGGCGGGAACAGGGCGCAGGCGTGCCTCCGGCCGACCGGCGGGCTGACTCCTCCGTGCCGCCGCTGCTGCGCAACACGGCGGCGTGGTGCTGGCGGCTGCTGCTGGTGGCCGCGGTGATCTATCTGGCGTTCAAGGTGGCGGACGCTCTTCGCCTCGTCGTCATCCCGCTGATCGCCGCGATGCTGTTGTCCGCACTGCTCCAGCCGCTCACAGGTCTGCTCCGTCGGATCGGCATGCCCGGGCTGGCCGCGACCTGGTGCACGATCCTGGCGACGGCCGCCGTCCTTGTCGGCATCGGCACCTTGATCGCGAACCGGGTACAGGCCGATTACCCGAGGCTGGCCTCCGAAGTCAGGCGCACCGTGCACGAAGTGCAGACCTATCTGGCCGGCCCGCCGTTCCGGCTCAACAACACGCGGCTCGATCAGCTGTCGAGCAAGCTGTTGAACTACATAGCCCAGCACAAGTCGGTCGTGGCGGGCACCGTCCTGACCGGCGGCCGTTACTTCCTTGAGGTGCTGACCGGCATCATCCTGACCGTGTTCATTACGTTCTTCCTGCTCAAGGATGGGCGGAAGATCTGGTCCTGGCTGATCAGCGGGCTGCGCCCGCTGGCACGCCGGCGGGCCGTCATGGCGGGAGACGCGGCGTGGCAGGCCCTGGTCAGCTACATCCGCGGGACCACGGTCGTAGCGGTCATCCACGCGATCTTCATCGGCCTTGCGCTCTGGTTGCTCGGAGTTCCGCTGGTGGTACCGCTGATCATGCTGGTGTTCCTCGCCGCGTACGTGCCCCTCGTCGGGATCCTGGTGGTGGGCGCGCTAGCGATCGTGATCACGCTGGCGACAAAGGGCGTGATCGCCGCCGTCATCCTGCTCGCCGTGTTCTTGCTAGAGAACCAGATCGAGAGCCACCTGCTGCAGCCGCTCGTGGTCGGCAGGATCGTTCGGCTGCATCCGCTCGCGATCATCGTCGTGCTGGCGGTCGGCGGTATCGTGGCCGGCATTCCTGGCGCGATCATCGCGGTGCCGATCTCGGCCATGGTCACCTACGCCTGGCCGTACCTGCGCGGTGATCATGATCACGATCCCGCCGTGTCGTCCGCGGACCTGGAGGCACCCTGACACGTGGAGAACACCGAGATGACCACGCGGGCTGAGCAGGTCGAGGTTCTCATCAGGCGGCTTGACCGCGGCCTGCCGCTTCCGGCCAGCGCGCATCCAGGCGACGCCGGAGTTGACCTGTACGCGGCCAGCGATGTGGACCTCGGCCCCGGCGAGCGGGCCGTTGTTCCTACCGGAATCGCGATCGCGTTGCCTGACGGCTACGCCGCGTTCGTCCACCCTCGATCCGGGCTGGCGGCGCGTCATGGCGTAACTCTCGTCAACGCGCCCGGGACGATCGATGCGGGGTACCGTGGAGAGATCGCAGTAACGATGATCAACACTGACAGGGATGCCGCGGTCAGCTTCAGGCGCGGGGACCGCATTGCTCAGCTTGTGATCCAGCGGATCGAACGCGCGGTGTTCTGCGAGGTAAGCACGTTGCCCGGATCGGCGAGGGGCGCGGGCGGATTCGGTTCAACCGGGGGACATGCCGGCGGCTTGCGGGATCCGGCATGAGCGCCACGACCCCGCCGGGCTGGCGATCGACTGGGTAGGGGAGCACAGACGTGTTGCGACGCCGCCGCCGCGAGAGCGGCGATCAGCCTGACCTATACGAGCCCGATGACGACAGCCAGGTGGCCGCGCCGCCGCAGGGCGGCCCGTGGGACATCGCGGACGACTTCCCTGAGTCAGAGCGGATCGACTGCGGCAGCGTGCTCGTGCCGGTCAGGGAGGGCTACGACGTCCAAATCAATGTCGCAGAGGAGCAGGGTGCGTGGGTCGCGATCGTCAACGGCGACAGCGGAATGCAGCTGCAGGCGTTCGCCGCGCCCCGCACCGGCGGGCTGTGGGATGAGGTCAGGCACGAGATAGCGGCCAACATCGCCGACTCGGGTGGCAGCTGTCAGGAAAGCGAAGGCGCGGCCGGGACCGAGCTGCGCGCTCAGGTGCCCGTCGCCGAGGAGAACGGCACGCCCGAGCAGCTTCAGCCGGTCAGGTTCCTCGGATTTGACGGCCCGCGATGGTTCTTGCGCGGCGTGGTCAGCGGCCCTGCCGCCACCGAGCCAGCGATGGGTGCTCCGTTCGACGAGCTCTTCGCTGACGTCGTTGTTGTCCGCGGCGACTACCCTGCCCCGCCTCGTGAGCAGCTCGAGATCCGGCTGCCCGAGGAAGCCAGGCAGGCGCTCGAGGCGCAGCTTGCGGAGGAGCATCCGGACTGGGAGCTTCCCGATCCCTTTACCCGGGGTCCTGAGATCACCGAGACCCGGTAGCCAGCAGCAGGCCAAGCTCGGCCTCGACGTCCTCGCTGGTGACGAACAGCAGCTCATCACCGGCCTCAAGCGGGTCATCGCTATTCGGCACGATCACCCTGCCATCGCGGAGAATGGCGACCAGCGCCGTATCCGCCGGCCATTCGATCGCGCCGATTCGCTGGCCGACGAGGGGGGCGTCATCGGGCATGGTCAGCTCGACGAGGCTGGCCGCGCTCTGCCGGAACGTCATCAGCCTGACCAGGTCACCGACGCTCACCGCCTCCTCGACCAGTGCCGACAGGAGGCGTGGCGTGGAGACCGCGACGTCCACGCCCCACGACTCGTTGAACAGCCACTCGTTGTTGGGGTGGTTGATTCGTGCCACGACTCGCGGTACGCCGTACTCGGTCTTGGCCAGCAGGGACACAACGAGGTTGACCTTGTCGTCGCCGGTGGCGGCGATGACGACGTTGCACCGCTCGAGTGAGGCGTCATCGAGCGAGGAGATCTCGCAGGCGTCGGCTAGCAGCCATTCCGCTCGCGGCACGCTGTACACCTTGATGGCCTTTGAGTTCTTGTCGATAAGCAGGACCTCGTGGCCGTTCTCGAGCAGTTCCTTGGCGATCGAGCGGCCCACGGCGCCCGCGCCCGCGATGGCGACGCGCATCAGTGGCTCCCTCTCCCTTGACCGCCACGTTTGGCGAACACCGATGCGATCTGCTTGAGGTCATCTTCCTTGGCCATCACGTGCAGGACGTCGCCCTGCTGCAAGACGGTGCCAGGGCCGGGGAGCAGCGCCTCACCGAGCCGGGAAATGAAGACAATCCTCGTGTCAGCCGCTGCTTCCAGCGCGCTGACCTTCTCGCCGAGCCAGTCGTTGCAACAGCTGAGCTCGGCGAGCACGAGCGAGCCGGTGGGATCTCGCCATAGGGTTGCCACGCCTTCTGGCAGCAGCCGCCGCAACATCTGATCCGCGGTCCAGCGGACCGTAGCCACGGTGGGAATCCCGAGCCGCTGGTAGACCTCGGCGCGGCGCGGATCGTAGATTCTGGCCGCGACCCGTTGCACCCCGAAGGACTCCCTGGCGACCCGGGCGGCGATCACGTTCGAATTGTCGCCGCTGCTGACGGCCGCGAAGGCATGCGCCTTCTCGATACCGGCCTCGATCAGCACGTCTCGGTCGAAGCCGATGCCAGTTATCTTGCTGCCGCGAAAGCCGGGCCGCAGCTTGCGGAACGCCTCGACGTCCTGGTCGATGACTGCCACAGTGTGCCCTTGATCCTCAAGGATGTGGGCTAGCGTCGATCCGACCCGTCCGCACCCCATGATCACGATGTGCATGATCATCCTTCCAGCAGCTTTGGCGCCTGAAGAACGTTATGCCCTGGAGCGGCGCAGGGCTAGCGCGGAGTCTTCCGCAGCAAAACGCCCCGAGCAAAACGTTCAGTCTTACCCAGTAAAGTCGACGCCGCGACCAGACGGCACGATGGTGGCGTGCGGAATGAGAACGCGCAACTCCTCGAGGTCGGCGACGTCCTGGAGCTCGAGGTCGGCGAGGCGGTCCACGGAGGCTGGTGCATCGCGCGGCCTGGCGACGCCGAAGCTGGTCAGCACGGCCCCCGGCCCGTGCTGTTCGTGCGGCACGCGCTGCCCGGTGAGCTGATCAAGGCGGTCGTCACGCAGACGACAGCGAAGTTCGCTCGCGCCGACGCGACCGAAATCATCAGAGCCGCTCCCGAACGCGTAACCGCGCCATGCCCCTACGCACGGCCCGGCGGTTGCGGAGGCTGCGACTGGCAGCATGCCAGCCTGCCTGCGCAGCGCGAGATTAAGGCGCAGGTCATCAGTCAGCAGCTCAGGCGCATCGGTGGCCTCGAGCGAGAGGTGAGCGTGCAGGAGTTGCTGGGCGACGTGGCCGGCCTTGGCTGGCGGACCAGAGTCCGGTTCGCCGTCGATAAAGACGGCAGGGCGGGCCTCTTCCGGCACAGGTCGCATCAGATCGTGCACATCAGCGACTGCCTGATCGCGCATCCGCTGATCACTCAGGCCGGAGTTACCCGCAGGACCTGGTCAGGCGCGCGCTGGGTAGAGGTGGCTGCCTCGCCTGGTACCGGCGATCGCGCCCTGCTCATCCGGGACCGGGGGCGTCCGGACGCCGGCGACGTCGTTGACGATCCTGACGCGCCTTCCGGGTCCACCGGCTCGCCCCGGTTCCTGACTTATCGCGCCGCTGGCCGGGAGTGGCGGGTGAGTGCGGCGGGCTTCTGGCAGGTTCATCCGGGAGCCGCCGATGTGCTGGCCGAGGCGGTCCTTGCCGCGCTGGAACCGAGGCCCGGCCAGACGGCGCTCGACCTGTACTGCGGCGCCGGCCTGTTCGCGGGAGTGCTGGCGGAGGCCGTCGGACCCGGTGGCGCGGTCATCGGAGTCGAGCAAGATGAGGCCGCGGTGCGCGATGCCCGCCATAACCTGCGCCAGACGCCGTGGGCTCAGGTTCACCGGGGAGACGCGTCGCGCGTGCTGGCCAGGCTAGGGATTGGTGAGGCGACGATCGCCGTGCTCGATCCGCCCCGCACGGGCGCGCCCCGCGCGCTCATCGACGTGCTCTGCACGGGCGGACTTGCCCGCGTCGCATACGTCTCGTGCGACCCGGCGACGCTGGCCCGCGATATCGCCGTCTTCGGCAGGCTCGGCTGGCGGCTTGAGCACCTCCGCGGGTTCGACGCGTTCCCGATGACGCACCACGTGGAATGCCTGGCCGTGCTTGTGCCGCGGGCCGGCTAGGACAATCCGTCGCTTAATGCGGCAAGATGCCGGTATGCAACTGCGGATCTTCACTGAACCACAGCAGGGAGCGGACTACGCGACGCTGCTGCGAGTCGCCAGGGCAACAGAAGACCTCGGCTTCGACGCGTTCTTCCGGTCGGACCATTACCTGAAGATGGGCTCGGTGAGCGGGCTCCCCGGGCCAACGGATGCCTGGACGACGCTGGCCGGCCTGGCCGTCCAGACCGAGCGGATCCGGCTGGGCACGCTCGTGTCGCCGCTCACCTTCCGGCTCCCCGGGCCGCTCGCGATCGCCGTCGCTCAGATCGATCAGATGAGCGGCGGCCGGGTCGAGTTCGGCCTCGGAACCGGTTGGTTCGACGACGAGCACTCCGCGTACGGAATTCCGTTCCCCGGCTTGGGTGAGCGGTTCGCGATGCTCGAGGAGCAACTCGCGATCATCACCGGGCTATGGGCGACGCCCGAGGGCGCGACGTTCTCCTACGAAGGAGCCCACTACACGGTGACGGACTCGCCAGCGCTGCCCAAGCCAGTGCAGCGTCCGAGGCCCCCGGTCATCGTCGGCGGTCACGGCGCCAAGCGCACGCCCCGCCTGGCCGCCGCCTATGCCGACGACTACAACGTCGGGTTCGACACCGTCGCCGGAACCAAGGCCGCGTTCGAAAGGGTGCGATCGGCCGTGGAAGCGGCCGGCCGGCCGGCCGCGTCGATGATCTACTCGGCCGCGCAGACGGTCTGCTGCGGGCGGGACGACGCGGAGCTGAAGCGCCGCGCTGTGGCCATCGGGCAGGAGCCGTCCGCGCTGCGCGAGCACGGGCTGGCGGGCACACCTGCCGAGCTGGTCGACAAGATCGGTCAGTTCGCTGACATCGGCGCCGAGCGCATCTACCTGCAGGTGCTTGACCTCGATGATCTCGAGCACCTCGCGCTGATCGCCGCGGAGGTGCTGCCGCACGTCTGAGGCGGCCTGGCTAACACCCTCCTTGCGGTCCCGGGTAACCGGGGCCGGTCGCTGGAGTGTCCACCATCCCGACCGCGGGGCGGGTAATGCCGCCGAGGTGCACCACGTACCAGACGCCACGCCAGGAGATCAGCGACGCGATACCGAAGGAACGCACCTGCCCGCGCAGCCGGTAGACCACTCTCGGGCCCGCTACGTGCCAGTACCCGACCTTGTTGTAGCAGACGCCAGGATCAATCCAGGCTGCGCCGGACGGGACGACCACGCGGAGCAGTTTGGCCGCTGCCGGGTGCGGCCTGAGCAGCCGGTGCGCTGCCTTCACATCCAGGCTGAAGTCCAGCCACAGTCGCGTGCGCCAGTCTCCAGCGGCGTCATAGATGGCTTTGACCTGCCTATATGCTGCCAGCGGGAAGAACGCGGGCTTCGCGAACGACGCCCGGCCTGTCCTCACGGCGAGCCATAGGTCGTTGACCATCGCGCGGAACGCTGGTCCGTGCGCCTGGGGCTTGGCTCGCGTCTGGTTGCGCCGGGCCTGTCCGGGAGCCACCGGCGCCGGCCCGAGTTTGGACGCCGTTGGCGATGGGGACGGCGTCGCGGCGGCCGCTGCGGACGCGGATCTGGTTGCCGGGGACGCGTGCTGCCCGGCCGCCCCCGCGGTGGTCGCGCAGGCGGCGAGCAATCCGGCCGCCAGCGCTATGGCCCACGGTCCGCTGACCATCGGCCACCCGCGCTGAACCGCCGCCCGTTGCCGGCCGGCAGTGCCCTTGTATCGCCGAATCCCCATCGGCCGTCATGGTAGCCGCGACATGGCCGGCCTGGGGTAAAGGCGATTGCTGGACTGGCCCGTGCTGGCGAGCGGGCCGAGGAAGCGACCGCGACCAGCGTTCTAGACGACGGGATGCTCGGACAGCTCGCGATCGCTCGAAACGGTTATCGTGATCGCGGTTAGGATGCCCGCTCCCGCGACCAGGCCGGCCGACAAGTACAAGGCGTCATGCAGGCCAGACTGGAATGCGGAATAGGTGGCTTGAATGACCTCATGCACAAGTTTTGCCTGGCCGGCGGGCGCCTGCTTGGATGTCTGGCCAGCGGAGGGCACCTGGCCGGTGAGCACCCCGTTAATCACGATCTGCTGAATGTTCTTCGGCAGGCCGAGCGCCTTCAGACTCGCCACCAAGGCGGTCTGCAGCTTCCCGATCACGATGGCGCCGAGGATCGCCACCCCCATCACGGCGCCGATCTCGCGGCTGGTGTTCGTGGTGGATGCGGCCATGCCAGATCGCTCAGGTGGGACGACGGCCAGCACCGAGGAAGTGATCGGCACGACGCAGGCGCCGATGCCGATCCCGGTGAGAGCGAGCGCCGAGGCGAGCGGCAGATATGGCGGCTGCGGGCTGATCACGGCGTTAGTCCAGAGCAGGCCGCCAGCGAAGGCAGCGCAGCCCCCGACGATGGACCAGCGCACGCCGACCGATCCCGTCCACCGTCCCGCGAGCAACGACGCGAGGATCATCAGGACGGTCATCGGCAAGAAGACCAACGCAATCTGGCCGCCGTTGTACCCCGTCACCTCCTCCAGGAAGAGGGCGGTGAAGAAGAAGATCGCGAAGGTCGCGAAATAGGCGCAGAAAGCCACGATGTTCGGCGTCGCGAACTGTGGTATCCGCAAGTAGCGCAGATCCAGGAGCGGGTGCGGAGCGCGGCTCTCCTGCCACAGGAATGCCGCGGCGGCGACCGCGCTGACGCAGAACAGCGCGACGCTTTCTGTTGAGCCGAATCCTGCACCCTCGGCGTTGATGACGGCGAAGATCAGGGCAGCCAGCGCGATCGCCGCGAGCGCGGCCCCGAAGAGGTCGATCCGCTGGTGCGTCGGATCCGAGTTCTCCGGCAGCACGACGATCGCGCCGACCAGTGCGATCAGGCCGAAGAGGACGTTGAACCAGAAGATCGCGGGCCAGGTCCAGGCGTAAACCAGCGCCCCGCCAACGACCGGACCGAGCGCGAGCGCCGATCCAGAAACCGCGGCCCATACGCCGAGCGCCCAGTTCCTGCTTTTGTATTCGGGATAGATGTGCCGCAGCATCGACAAGGTGCCCGGCTCGCTCGCGGCCGCGCCGACGCCCATGACCGCGCGCCCGGCGATCACGATGGCGAGCGCTGCCGATCCCGACGTCACGATCACCGAGAGCCCGGCCATGACCGCCCCGGCGATGAAGACGCAGATGCCGGCCAGCAAGATCTTCTTGCGGCCGAACTGGTCGCCGAGCGTCCCGAACGTCAGCATGCTCGCGGCGAAGGTCAGCGCGTAGGCGCCCACGACCCATTGCAGCCCGGACACGCCAGCGTGCAGTTGGGTTTGGATCCCCGCTAGCGCGACGCTGACGATCGTGATGTCAAGGAAGGTCAGGAACAGGACTAGGCAGAGCGTTGCGAGCGCCGCGGATTGGCGGTTCTCGCCCATGACGGCGGGTTCGGCCGTTCGGTCCTGCGGATGAGCTGCCGCGCCTTCGCCTTCGCTATTGCCAGCCGCAGCGCCGACGGCCGGTATACCGGCGGCTTCATCGGCACGCTCACGTGGCGCATCGACCATCTGGCGTTCCTTTAGGCAGTACCGCCGTCCGCACCGTGCGCACGGCAATTGGCTGGAGACGGTACGTTCCGGTCACCTAGTTGTCAATGACCAGATTACGCACCGGTCCGGTGTCGGCCGCTTCCGCGGTGGTTACCCCTTGCAAGCCGATGGCAGTCCGGAAGAATTCCCGGAGTTCTCGAGCTTGAGGAGGGCGCAGAAGCTGGCCAGGCCCACCTTCCAGACGCCATCTTCGTAGACGGCCACACCCGGCTGGCCGGACAGCGCCGCCTGCCCGCCGAGCAGGATCGAGTAGGTGACTGATGCCTGGTTCGTCCCGGTTAGCGTGACGTGAGTGACCTTGGCTGTGGCGCTCGACGCGAGCGGGTTTCCTGTCTGCTGGGCCTTGAGGACCTTGGCGAGCTTGTCGCCGCTCTGGATCAGCTGAACGCGCTGGGAAGTCGGGGTCTTGCCGTTAAAGAAGGTAGCCCAGTTCTTCTTGATCGCCGCCACGGCGCCTGGGCCGCTCGTCGGCTCGCCGCTGGCCGCCGTCGACGTGGCCGGCGATGTCGCCGGGGCGGTGGGCGTGGTGCTCCCGCCGCCTGCGCCCCCGCCGCCGCTGCTGCACGCGCCGAGTGCCAAGGCGGCCGCTACCAGCAGTGATGCAGACACGAGGGACGATTCCCGGAAATGCAGACGTTGCATGGCAACAGTGTGCCGCACAAACGGGGACGTGAATCATGATGTTGCTGATTCGCCGGAGAATTTCCGGCGATCAACATAGCCGTTCCACGGGGTCGTAGTCGACGTCGAGTGCTTCCTGCTCAGGACGCTGTTCGACCGGGACATTCCCGGTGCACGTACCGCCCCAGCACCATGGGGCGGTCGGCTAGGGCGCAGCCGCCTGAGCGGTCTGTGCGCGGGCAGGTGGCTCGGCGGGAGTCACCCGGTCACGGCCGGCGTTGTCCACCCGGGCGTTCCTGCCGACAGCCGTCGCGGCAATGACCGTCGCGGCCGCCCCCGCGCTCAGCAGGCTCACGTGCTCGCCGAGCAGGAAAGCCGACCAGCCGAGCGTCCGCTGGTCCGACGTCGACGTCGCCGATCTGGCCGCGGTCCGCGGACTGTCGCTTAGCCCGGGCAGCATGTCGTTCCCAAGCGAGCCGCCAGCTCCGTATCTCCGGCTCAGCTACTCTGCCGCCGAGCCGCCAGCGCTGGTCAGGCCGTCCAGATCCTGGCAGGAGTCCTGTCCTGACACAATGCGAGCGCTGCGGGGGTCGTCCCCCGGACTAACACGGCACTGCGGTGCTCGGGGGGAGACCCCGGAGCAGCGCAGTGCGACGATTGTCCTCATGGTCATAGCGGTGCGAGACGCGTGAGGGTTGTCCTGGCGGGCGGCAACGGCGCGCTCGGCCGCAGGATCGCCGCCGATCTGGCCGCCAGGGGCGACGACATCGTGGTGCTGAGCCGTTCGCCAGATCCGCGCGGACCAGGATGGCAGCTTCGGTGGGACGGCGCCGGCACTGGTCCGTGGGCGACCGAGCTCGCCGGGGCCGCGCTGATCAACTTGGCCGGGGAGCTGGTCGATGTCCGACCGACTCCAGCGAACATCGAGTCACTGACCAGCTCCCGGGTGCGGCCAACACGGGCACTGAGGCAGGCCGCCGCGGGCCTGGCGACGCCCCCGGCTGTCTGGATCCAGATGAGCACGCTGGCGATCTACGGTGAGGCGGGCGACGCGATCCTTGACGAGGGAGCAGCGCCGGCTGATAGCCCTGCTCAGATGGCGGGCGTCGCCCGGGCGTGGGAGACGGCGGCGAAAGGGGCGACAGCCGGCCGCCAGGTTGTGTTGCGCACGGCGGTGGTGCTGGACCGCGGAACCCCCGCCTATGCCAGGGTCGCTTCACTCACCCGCTGGGGTCTCGGCGGACGGATGGGTACAGGAAGCCAGTGGATCAGCTGGCTGCACATCGAGGATTTCCTCGCGATCATCCGGTTCTGCCTCGACGATCAGGGACTGGCCGGAGTTGTTCATGCGACTAGCCCTGAGCCGGTCACGAACGCAGATTTCATGGCGGCTTTCAGGCGCTCGGAGAACCGTCCTGCCGCACCGCCTACTCCTGCCTGGCTGCTCAGGCTTGGTGCGGCATTGATGCGTACCGACCCCGCGCTGGCGCTGACCGGGCGTCGCTGCGTGCCTGCGAGACTGGCGAAGCTCGGATTCGCCTTCAGGTACCCCGATATCGATGCGGCGCTCAAGGCGCTGCGAACGACCTGAGCGCGGACTTCGCCCAGGAACGGATGACCTTTCAGCGCGTCCGCTGACCTGACGCCTGGCGCATCCCCTGATTGGCGAGTGCATCGGCCCGCTCGTTGCCAGGATCGCCCGCATGTCCCTTGACCCAGAGCCAGACCACCTGATGGCGGCCAACTGCAGCCTCAAGCCGCTGCCACAAGTCGGCGTTCTTGACCGGCTTCTTGTCCGAGGTCCGCCAGCCATTGCGCTTCCACTTCGGCAGCCATTCTGTGATGCCGTTACGCAGGTAGGAACTGTCGGTGTGCAGCCGGACCGTGGCGGGCTTGGTGAGGCTCTCGAGCGCCTGGATGGCCGCCATCAGTTCCATCCGGTTGTTCGTCGTGCCTTCGCTCACGCCGCCGCAGATCTCCTTGGTGTGCGAGCCGTACCTGAGCACCGCGCCCCAGCCTCCTGGGCCTGGGTTGCCGCTGCACGCACCGTCGGTGTAGATCTCGACCACTGGCCTGGCCCGGTCGGTGCGATCACTCATCGGGCCAGCCTGTCCCGCGTCGCGAAGCGCATTCTGCCTACTCCCTGGAGCCACGTGGACCTGGGAGAGCCATGCTACTGGGCGGTCAGCCGCTGACGGCTATGGATGACCGAGGCTGAACGAGCCGCCGGCTTCGGCGTCGGCCGATGCCTGCTCGAGCGCGCCTGCCTCGCTGCGCTCCCACTCGGCAATGCTGCGGAGCATCCCCTCGGTGTAGGCACGCAAATGGGTGCGGTACACCTCGCCGAACGTGCGCAGATACGCAAGCTCTGCCTTCAGGGCGCTGCGGTCCGCCTCCATCTGCGGCGCCACCGCAGGGGCGTTGAGTGTCGCCAGCGCTGCCTCGCGGGCGCGCGACTGCGCCTCGGCGAGCACCATGTCCGCGTGCCGCTGGGCCTCGGTCAAGATCTCGTCCCGCCGGGACCTTGCCTCCTCGGTCAGCCGGTGGCTATACGCCTGCGCGTCCGCGACATACCGATCGGCCGTGAGCTGGGCGTTGGACAGGATCCGCACCGCATGCACGTGCGCGTCCTCGCGCCCGAACAGAACGCCGCCGTCCTTGCCCGGCTTCATGCCCGCGAGAATCCGCCGCCGCAGGCGCTCGACCTCGTTCCACAGGGACACCTTCTCGTTCAGCAAGGTCACTAACTCTCGTTCGACCTCGCGGAGAAAGGCGCGCACGTGCTCCTCGTCGTAGCCTCGCCGTCCGAGCCTGGACAGCGGGAAGCTGGCGGACTGCACGTCATCGGGCGTCAGTCTCTTCTGCTCGTCCTGCCAGGCGATCGTCATGGCTCGCTCCACCCGAAATCCTCGATATGTATCTGCTCGCGCGGCGTTCCGGCCGAGATCAGCCGCTCTGACGTCTCGCGCACCATCTCAGTCGGGCCGGCGATGTACACCTCCCGGCCCGTCCAGCTACCCGAGCGGGCCACGACGTCGGCGACGCTGCCTGTCTGGCCTTCGAACTTGGGGTCGGCGGTCGCCACGGCAACGACGGTCAGCCAGTCGTGCTCGGCTGCCAGCTTCTCGAGGCTGCGAAGGTCGTAGAGCGAATCCATCGTGCGCGCGAAGAAGAACAGATGAACCTTCCGCGGCTGTGGCAGCGTCACGATCTGCTCGATCATCGCCTTCAGCGGCGCCAGCCCGGTGCTGCCGCCGATCATCAGGATGTCGCTGCCAGAAGTGCTGTCGAGCGTCAGCACGCCTACAGGCGGACCCAACCGCAGCGTGCTGCCGGCGGATTGCAAGAGCGTAAGCGCCATGCTGACGGCGCCGCCGTCGATCAGCCTGACGTGAAACTCCAAGGTCCCGTCCTCGCGAGGCGCATTGGCCATCGAGTAGTAGCGCCACAGCCTGGGCCTGGCAGGTGACTCGATCGCGACGGATTGTCCCGGCGTGAAGTCCAGCCTCGGCTCGGGCCTGACCTGCAATACCGATATGTCGAAAGCCTTGCGCTGGCAGGACAAGACCGTGCCCTGCCAGAACGCAGGACTCGTCGACTCGTCCTTCTTGGCCGCCCTCAGCATGATGTCGGCGATCAGCCTGTAAGCATCGGTCCAGTCTGTGGCCAGCTCCGGTGTCCAGGCATCGCCTGAGAAGTGCGCGATCGTCTCCACCAGGCTGTCCCTGACGCTGTCATAGTGCTCGGCGATGACGCCGAACTTGCGGTGATCCCTGCCGAGGCCCTTCAGGAAGATTGCGAGCTCATCGGCCCTGTCGACCTGGGAGATGACCTTCGCTAAGGCAGCGACCAGGTGATCGCGCTGCGCCTTCATCGAGACCGGGAACAGGTCCCTCACCTCGGGGTGCCTGATGAACAGGTCAGAGTAGAAGAACAGCGGGACCTCGTCGCCGTGCATGGCGATCTTCGCGAAGCTGTCCTTCAGCCTGCGAGCATCCACACCATTCGCCTTCCTAAGCCTGGGCATTTGTGGCGGCGCCTTCAGCAGCGAACCAGCACGAGTGGAAATGGTGCTGAACCTTTCGCGGCAAGACATCGGTCAGCTGACGGATTTCGTCCCGCGGGGTAGGACATCATCGCGGCGCCGCCGTGTCGGCGTTCCGGCCTAGACTGGCGCGGTGATGTCGCAGGCCCCAGGTTCCAGCGCCGTGGACCGGCTTCCCGGCCCGTCCGCTGATCAGGACCTGAGCGAGGCCGCTGGCATCCTGAGCCGGGTCTTCGGTTACGAGTCCTTCCGTGGCGAGCAGCGGGAAATCATCGAACATGTGGTTGCCGGTGGCGACGCGCTCGTGCTGATGCCGACGGGCGGCGGCAAGTCGGTGTGCTACCAGATCCCCGCGCTGATCAGGCGGGGAACTGGCGTCGTGGTCTCGCCGCTGATCGCGTTGATGCAGGACCAGGTCGAAGCCATGCAGGCGCTCGGGGTACGGGCCGGCTTCCTCAACTCCAGCCAGGACGCTGGTCAGCGGGCCGCAACGCAGGCCGACTTCCTGGCCGGCGAGCTCGACCTGCTATACCTCGCGCCGGAGCGGCTCAGGACAGAGTCCACGCTCAGCCTCCTTGACCGCGGCAAGATCAGCCTGTTCGCGATCGACGAGGCGCATTGCGTGTCGCAGTGGGGGCACGATTTCCGGCCTGACTATCTGGCTCTGTCCGCGCTGCACGAGCGCTGGCCGAAAGTTCCGAGGATCGCACTGACCGCCACCGCGACGAAGGCCACCAGGGCGGAGATCATCACGCGCCTCAACCTTGGATCGGCGCGGCAATTCGTTGCGAGCTTTGACCGGCCGAACATCAGGTACCGGATCGAGCCGAAGGCCGAACCGCTGAAGCAACTGCTCACGCTGCTGCGGACGGAGCATCCAGGCGACGCCGGCATCGTGTACTGCCTGTCCCGCGCCTCTGTCGAGAAGACCGCCGCTTTCCTCGCGCGGAACGGCATCACCGCGTTGCCGTATCACGCGGGCCTTGAGGCGCGGACGAGGACCGCCAATCAGGCCAGCTTCCAGCGCGAGGACGGCCTGGTGATGGTGGCGACAATCGCCTTCGGCATGGGCATCGACAAACCAGATGTTCGGTTTGTCGCTCACCTGGACCTGCCGAAGTCGGTCGAGTGCTACTACCAGGAAACCGGACGGGCCGGCCGTGACGGCCTCCCAGCCACGGCCTGGCTGGGGTACGGGCTGGCGGATGTGGTGCTGCAGCGACGGCTTATCGATACCTCAGATGGCGACGTGGCGCATCGCCGCAGGCAGGCAGCTCACCTTGACGCGATGCTCGCGCTTTGCGAGACCGTCGAGTGCCGCAGGACCCAGATGCTCGGATATTTCGGCGAGCCCGCCGGGCAGTGCGGGAATTGCGATACCTGCTTGTCGCCAGCCGAAACCTGGGACGGCACGATCGCGGCGCAGAAGCTGCTGTCGGCGGTGCTGCGGTTGCACAGGGAACGGCGGCAGCGGTACGGAGCGGGCCAGGTGATCGACATCCTTCTCGGCAGGAAGACGCCCAAGGTGATCGAGCACGACCACGCGTCGCTGACCGTGTTCGGTATCGGCACGGATTTGCGGGAGAGCGAGTGGCGCGGCGTGGTCAGGCAACTGCTCGCGCAGGGGTTGCTGGCCGTCATCGGCGATTACGGCACACTGGCGCTGACCGAGGCCAGCGGGGCGGTCCTGTCGGGCCAGCGACAGGTCCTGCTGCGGCGGGAGCAAACGCCCGCGAAGGTCAGGTCACGGTCCGCTCGCCAGGCCGCGGAGCCGGGGGCCGAGCTACCCGCCGCGGCAGCGAGCCTGTTCGAGCGGCTGCGCTCGTGGCGAGCGGCAAGCGCGAAAGACCAGGGCGTGCCCGCCTACGTCATATTCCATGACGCGACGCTGCGCGAGATCGCGCAGCGGCATCCATCGTCACTTTCCGCGCTCGCCACGGTCGGCGGCGTCGGCGAGGCGAAGCTCGCCAAGTACGGCGAGCAGATTGTCGGCCTCATCCGTGATCACGAAGGATCCGATGTCCGCCAGGACCCGGCACCCTTCGCGATCACAGATGACTGACGGCCTCAGACGCCGGCGGGTATCCCCGCCATGGCCTGCGCGAGGGCGGCGTCGCTGAGGTCGAGGTCGCGCATCTCGCCGTGCAGGTAGTCGCCGTAGGCCTGAAGGTCGAGCAGCCCGTGGCCGCACAGGGCGGTCAGGATGACCTTCTCCTCGCCGGTCTCCTTACAGCGCAGGGCTTCTTCGATGGCCGCCGCGACCGCGTGCGTGGGCTCCGGCGCAGGGACAATTCCCTCTGTGCGCGCGAATCGCAGTCCGGCCGCGAAGCATTCCGATTGCGGCTTCGCCACTGCTTCGATGAGGCCGAGCTCGTAGATGTGCGAAAGCAACGGGGACATTCCGTGATAACGCAGCCCGCCCGCGTGAATCGGGTCCGGAATGAACTCATGCCCGAGCGTGTGCATTTTGAGCAATGGCGTGAATCCGGCCGTGTCGCCAAAGTCATATGCGTAGGTGCCCCGGGTGAAGGACGGGCAGGCGGCGGGTTCGACAGCGCGAATCGTCGGGTTCATGCGCCCGGCCATCTTCTCCCGCAGGAACGGGAAAGCCAGGCCGCCGAAGTTCGAGCCGCCGCCGGTGCAGCCGACAATCACATCGGGCATGTCGCCGGCCTGGGCGAGCTGCTTGATCGCCTCCTCGCCGATGATCGTCTGATGCATGAGAACGTGGTTGAGGACGCTGCCGAGTGAGTACCTGGTGTCGTCGTGACTGCCGGCGACCTCAACGGCCTCGCTGATCGCGATCCCGAGGCTGCCGGTCGAATCCGGATGTTCTGCCAGGATCGCCCGGCCCGCATTCGTCACGTCTGACGGACTCGGGTGGACCGTGGCGCCATATGTCTCCATCAGCAGCTTGCGGTACGGCTTCTGGTCGAAGGACGACCGCACCATCCAGACCTCAAGGTCGATGCCGAACTGGGCGCATGCGAAGGCGAGCGAACTGCCCCACTGGCCGGCGCCGGTCTCAGTCGTGAGCTTCCCGGTGCCCTCGGCGGCGTTGTAATAGGCCTGCGGGACGGCGGTATTGGGCTTGTGTGAGCCTGCGGGGCTGACGCCCTCGTACTTGTAGTAAATCTTCGCCGGGGTGCCAAGATCCTTCTCGAGCCGCCGCGCCCGGAACAGCGGCGTGGGCCGCCAGAGCCTGTACACATCGAGCACGGGCTCCGGAATCGCGATGTGCTGGTCGCCAGAGACCTCCTGCATGATCAGCGCCATCGGGAAAAGCGGCGCCAGGTCGTCGGGCCCGACAGGCTGGCGCGTCCCGGGATGCAACGGTGGCGGCGGAGGCGAGGGCAGGTCAGGGATGATGTTGTACCACTGCTGCGGCATCTCGGATTCTTGGAGGACATACTTGACCTGGTTCGACATGACCCCTCCCAGCTATCGGCCGTCAGATTGTCTCGGTTAGGTGACAACAACCTAGCCGACGGCTGACCTCGAGCGGGAGTTTGCGGCACCACGCCTGGCGTTAGCCGGAAATGCCATGATGGGTCCGTGACTGGAGGTTGTGACCTGCATTGGATCGGTTGCGGCGTGCCCTACCGCGTGAAATCGTTAGACGGTTAACCCGGGCTCGCCGGCTTATCAGCCGGAACCTCCAGCCGATCGGCCTGCCCGGCGACTAACGGCGGGGCGGCGCGCGGCCCGCGATCTCCCGGCGACCCCGGTGGTCTGGCGGCTGCATCGCGAGCAGCAGTAGCGGAGGTAGCAGGTCTTGTCGGTGCGGGCATACGTTTCGCGAGATGCGGACTGCCCTGCGCCTCGGCGGTCTTTCTAGTCGTGGCCGGGGGGCGTAAGGGCCGGCGCAAGCCAGGGCAAGATGAGCCCGGCGAGAATGGCTCGGATGATGGCCGGGACGCGCAGTCTGGTCAGCGGGGGCGGGATAGCGCGGCAGAGACCGGCGATGCAGAGGCCGAGCAATGGCTTAACCCATTCCGGATCGGGCGGCCCGTCACTCCGGTGATCTCGCCGCGGCGGGCTGCGGCGCCGAGCGGCGCACAACCGCCAGGCGGAACGGACCAAGGCTCCGCGCCAGAGCCTCTCCTGGCACGGCCGGTGTACCCCGAACCCGTCCAGGTCGAGCCGGTGCGATCCGATCTGCCACGCCAGGTCTGGCACGAGGCGGAGCCACCAGGTCAGATCTGGCACGATCCCGATCCAGGTCAGGACTGGGAGCAGCCAGGCCAGTTTCCGCCGCAGACGCTGAGGCTGCGGCCAGGCGATGGTTATGAGTCCGCTGACGGCCCGTACCCCAGCCGCCAGGGCGCTCTCGGCTACGGCCCGCCAGGTGGTCCTGTCGAGCCAGGCCACGGGTACCACGGCGGTTACGGGCCACCGGCTGGTTACGTCCATGACGACCGTGGCTCATACCCGCGGGACGACGTACGCGCAGGCCGTCAAGGTCGTGGCGCTCAGCCAGGGCAGTGGACACCCGCCGTCCCCGGAGTCTTCGACGGGTCACTCGGGCCAGGCGGGCTGCCGGTGCGCCGACCGCGTCCTGGTGACGGGCAGGAAGATGGTGGCCCGGTCCAGCGGGCTGGCTACGGCGCCGGGCAGGGCGGCAACTATGGTCCGCGCGACGGTTTCGACCCGCAAGTCAGGTCCAGTCAGGCAGGCCGGCCGGCCGGACCGCGGCGGCCCGATGCCCGGAGCGGGCCGGGTGCGGACGGCGCGTCGGTTGGTCCTGGTCGAGTCAGCCCGCCGGGCGGCGCCGGCGTGCAGGGCGGATTCGGCTCGTCTCAGAGCCGACGCGGACGTTTCGCCGGACAGGGCGGCCACGGTGACCATGGCGATGCGCCGCACAACGGATATGGCAGCCCGCCGGGCTACGGTTACGGCGCCGCCCCGCCGGACTACGGCGGTTCGCGCGACTACGGGCGTTCGCCGGACTACGTGGGTTCACCCGACTACGTCGATTCTCCGAACTATGACGGTCCGTCAGGACACGGCGGGCCTGCCGGCTACAACGGCCCTCAGGGTTACGCCGAGCCGCGCGGCTACGACGGTCCTGGTGGTCACAAGCAACGCGAAGGCCGCTTCGCCGCGGAAGGAGGCCGTGGGGATGCCGGCGACGGCGCGGGCCGGACGCGGCCAGGTAACTACGTCGGGCCGGACGCCTACGACGCTGGACGCCGTGGTCGCCTAAGGAACGACGCTCCGGCTGACGCGCCCGGTTATCGAGGTACTTACGGTCCGCCCGATGGCCGCGTTCGGCGGGGCGAATATGGAAGGCCAGCGGGTTACGGCGAGCAGGTGCCGCCTGGAATGCCAGATGGCTATGGCCCGGCGCCGGGTGGGCGGCCGGACAAACCACCGCGGACGGGCATTCGACGCCAGCCAGGTGGCGGCGCGGCACCGCGCGGCTTCCAGATGCCGGGCGGTCAGTATCCGCGCAACGACTGGCGGCCAGAGAATGGCGTGCCGGATGGTTACCGGCAAAGTGGCCGGCCGCACCGGGACCGTGGTTCGGACCCCCGAGGCCAGTCCCGCCCTCCTCCCGGATATCCGGCAGAAGCTAGTTATCGTCGCGCGGACGCCTCTACCGGTGATCAGAGTGAGTGGCCGTACGAAGGCTACGACGTCCCACCTGGATATCAGCAAGGAGATCGGCAAGACAGCCGGGAGGGCGGTTTCCAGGGGCCGGCCGATCCGCGGCCCTACGGACGTTCCGGGTGGGGTTCGCAAGGGTCCGGTCAGCCAGGTCGGCCAACGATGCCCGCTGACCCCGGGTGGCAGAGCCAGGCTGGCCGGCAGCCGCCTGGGTCCGGGCCGCGGCGGGGCGGCTACGGTCCGCCCGGGCGGCGTCGGGCCGGGCCGTTGCCTCCGGACGCTGTCTACGGATACGGCCCCGGCGAACCCGCTCCGCTGCCATATGACCCCGACATGCGCGATGGCTACCCTGACCACGACGCGCGTTACCCGAATCAGCAAGGCGGTTACGCCGGCGGTCCGATGCCCGATGACCACAGAACGGGCGGTAACCGGCCAGGCTGGGCCGTCCCGACTGGATCTGGCGCCGAGCGCGCACGGCAGGACGGGGACGCTGGTCAGCGCGCGGCCGCGGGCAAGACCAGCCAGAAGCGCAGAACTGGTCCTCCGGCGGCCTTGCCGCCTGGCCCATCCGCCACTCGCGCCCAGGAATCAGCACCGGAGCGCGCTTCGGCCGGCTCGCAGAGCCGGGACCATCACGTGGACGCGGCGGATTCGCCAGGCTCCGCCCTATCAGCCGCAGGCGAGGAGAGAGACGTCTCGGCTGCGGCCGGGAATGCCTCCCAGGCTAAGCCGGGCGTTTCGGCACCACCGAGCCCGTCAGGCATCATCCCGCCAGCCATAGGCGAGGTGCCGAACTCGGCCTCCCCTGATGCAGGCACGAACGCGGCCGGCGATCCAAGCGACGAGGTCGGACCGGACGATGAGACGACGCCGATGGCGGTGATCCTGGGCGGCAAGGCTGAAGATCAGCAGCCAGCCGCTGCGGCCAAGCCCGACGTCCCGGCGGGATTGCCAGCTAAGCGGATGCGCGGTCCATTCGAGCCCCCCGACAGGCCTGATCCCGTCGAAGCCAGGACGCCGTCGTCAGATCCGACCACAGATGCCGGTGCGGGCGACTCGGCGGAGGTGACCGCCATGTCGGACGCGGCGCGCGCGAGCGTGTGGTCTCCAGCCGCGGCGAAGATGGATCAGATCAAGGACCTGTATCTGACGGCGGAGGCGATTGGCGAAGATGCGCTCAACCAGCACTTCGAACTAGTCAGTGACCGTCAGCGGCAGCTGATCAAGGAGTACTTCAACGAGATTGGCGCGGGCCGGGCCGACAGCCACGACGCGGCCTCCTGATCAAGATCATCCGGGCAACAGACCGGCCGCGGCCGCGCGGAAGGCCAGGGGTCGCCTACTACCTGCGCGGTGCGCTGCCGTACCGCCGGTAGTCGCCAATTTCCGCGTTTCCGGGCGGCGACGGCACGGCCGCCCAGGCAGATGCCAGATCTGACCGTAGGCTCGCGGCCTCCTCAGGAGGTATCCGCGGGTCATTGATCATGTTGACCGAGGTTCTGGCCAGCTGCTGTGCCTCGAAGCTCGCGCTCGTGTGAAATTGCACCTCGAACGGCAGCTCGCTCAGCGGGTCGCTCCACATCGTGAACACGCACCGGTTCGCCGCACTGCTCCAGCTGTTCTTGCGCGCCTGCAGTTCAAATCCCTGCGCGTCGAGGGCATCCTGGACGAGCACGATTCCATCGGCGTAGTGATCAAGGCCGAAGATGAAGGCGTACGACAGCGCACCGGGCACCCGGGTCGCGAGCAACTCCGGGGAGCGGTCCGGATGTCGTCTGAGCATCTCAGCGAACCTCGCGCGGAACACATCGATGTCCAGCAGCGCGTGATCCTCGGTTTGAGAATCCAAGCTGCCGTGCTCGAGCCGTTCTTCAATCTGCCGCAGTTTGGCGGTCAGTCCGCTGCCGACATAGCTTCCGAAAAGATCGCGCCCTTCAGCGGCCCGGAACCGGTCATAGGCATCATCGGCCACGCCTACCTGGTCTGGTGCGAGCTTGGCGGGGCCCCACGTCCACGATCCGTCGGACCCCATCCGCGGCGGGCTGACGTCGGGATTGAATCCTGGCCCGCGCTTCGCGGACGCTGCCGGCGCGCCGTTCAGGATGCCGCTCTGCTCCGACCGGGTGTCACTGTCGGCGATCTGCGAAGCCGGGGTAAAGGTCGGACGGCGCGATGTGCGCTGTGTGACGGGTTCGTCATCGGTGACTGAGGAACCGGTGCCCCGGTCAACGGGAGGCTGGATGGGTTCGGCGGTTGGCGTGAAACTGGGCTGCGACGCGTGGCGCTCGCGCTCGGTGGACGGCTGAGTGAACCGCGGCGGAGGTTCCGCTGGAGCGCCGATCAAGTTCTCGGCCACCGGGGTCGAGCCCGGCTCCGCCTCCTGGGGTATGCGCCGCTCTGCCGTGGGCTGGGACGGAGCAGGCAATGGGCTGTCCTTCTGGCCAGCGGTCGCGGCACCGGCCTGAGCCGTGGCCAACGGACGGTCCGGCTGCCGGCGAGGGGCGGGCCATTCTCCGCTGCGGTCAGGTTCGTTGTCTGCCGCGCCGGTGCTCGCCGCCGGTTCACCGAAGTCGGTCGTTGGAGCCGACTCCGGCGGGCTCACAGTTGCGTCCGGCCCGAATGGGATCGGCTGGGCAGGCGCGGGCGGAGACTGACGTGCCCGGCGACCGCGAGACGGCTGTGCACTGGCGGCGCGCGCTCGGGCCGGCGGCACTTCGGCTCGGGCGGGTTCTCGATGATCGTCCGCTGGCGCAGGATCCACCTGATGCGAGGCCTGCGGGCTCGACCGGGACGGCCGCTCGCCGATCCGATCAGGTGCAGGCGGTGCAAGCTCAAGGTGGACGAGCCGCGGTGGAGGCAGCTTGCGCTCCCCGTCGACGTGATACGGCGACGAAGGATGCCCGTAGGGCAGCCGTTCCAGGCGCTGCCTGAGATCGGCCCATGTTCCAGGTTCTAGCGGCTGATCAACATGCCTGGCTGGCGTGTCTACATGCCTGGCGGGCTGGTCCGCCTCACGCGATGCTGAGCCCGCCTCGGAACGGCCAGACCCGCGGCCTGCAGATCCGTTCGCGGCCGAGGACGTCCACCGTGAGTCGGGAATTTCACGAGCCAGCGCGGGCTCAGCGGTCGGTGAGAGAACGTGCACCGCCGCGGGTTGTTCAACCGCGCGATCCGAGGCCTCATCTGAACGGGGCACGCCGTTACGCACCGGCAGCATGTCCGCCGCGGGCTCCGGATCCGCCGCTGCGGGCGCCGGATCCGCCGCTGCGGGCGTCCGATTCGCCGCGGAGGGGATCCGATCTGCCTCGGCGGGCACCCGATCCTCCTCCGCCGTTCTGGCAGGCGCGGACCAAGTCGCGTGACCGGAGGCGCCATTGCGCGGCGCGCCCGACGCGCCATCCGCGGCAGGCGCTGAGTCAAATGCGCCCTGACGCCGGTCTGCAGCCGGAATCGGGTCGAAGACGCTGCGTGAATTCTGCTGCCGTGCGGGAGCGGGCCGTTCGGAGGGGTGACCGCCCGATCCCGGTGCGGCCGGCCGCGCCATGATCAGTGTGGCATCGAGTTGCTCAGGCTGGCTGGATCGCTCCAGCCCATCCCGCTGCTCGTGCTGCCCTGACATGGCGCTTTCTCCCGCGTATCGGCGATGTCGTCATCGTAGTCATGGATAGCCCAACGACGTGCCGGTCTGGCAGGATGGCCCAGTTCAGGACGTTCTGCCAGGCAAGAGGGCGGTCAGGATCCTGGTGGCCACGCCGGCATGATCTGGCCATGCGCGTCGCCGAACCCGACTCTGCTGCCGTCCGGTCCTGTCGCGGAGGCAGTGATCACAACCTCGTCGTTGTCCTCGAGCCAGCCGCGGCTTGTGCCGTCTGGGAATTTCAACGGCTCGCGCCCGGCCCACGCCAGCTCAATCAGCGACCCGTACTGATCCGGCTGCGGCCCGCTGACCGTTCCCGACGCGAACAGGTCGCCTGTGCGCAGCGAAGCGCCGTTGACCGTCATATGCGCGAGCATCTGGGCCGGGCTCCAGTACATGGTCGCGTAGGGCGGCCGGGACACGACGTGACCATTGATCCGCACCTCGAACTCGATGTCGAGTCCCCAGTCGCCGGACTCGGCCAGGTAGCTAGTCAGCTCGGCGCCCAGCGAAGGCGGTCGCACCCTGGCGTGCTCAAGCGCTGCGAGCGGCACGATCCACGGAGAAATTGTTGTGCCAAAAGACTTGCCGAGGAACGGGCCGAGCGGCTGGGATTCCCAACCTTGGATGTCCCGCGCGGACCAGTCGTTCACTAGGCACGCGCCGAACACGTGCTCCGCGAACCGACCGGCAGGTACCGGTTCGCCAAGCGCTGACTCGGCGCCGACGACGAACCCGAGCTCGGCCTCGAAGTCGAGGCGCCGGCAGACGCCGTACACCGGGCCAGGTGAGCCGGACGGCCTGGTCTGGCCCGACGGGCGGCGGATCGGAGTGCCGGAAACGACGATGGTGCCCGCGCGCCCGTGATAACCGATCGGAAGGTGTCGCCAGTTCGGCGTGAGCGCCTCGCCGTCGGGCCTGAAGATCCGCCCGACGTTGGTCGCATGCTGCTCCGAGGCATAGAAGTCGACGTAGTCAGCGACCGTGAACGGCAGGTGCATGGTCACATCGGCCGCGGGCGTAAGCAGGTCCTCGATGGCGCTCCGGTAGTGATCATGGCTTAGCCACTCGGTCAGCGCGGCCCTGACCTGCGCCCACGCGCCGTCGCCCGCGGCCAGGAAGCGATCGATGTTTCCCGAGCTGAAGTCGTCGGCGCGCCCTGGCAGCAGCCGTTCGGCCGCAGCAGTCAGGTTGAGCACGCGGTCGCCGACCGCGACGCCAACCCGCCGGTGCGCGGGGTGGTGCGCGTCACTGAACGACCCGAACGGCAGCGTCTGCAGCCCGAAAGGGTGGCCGTCGGGTATGTCGAGCCAATCGCATGCGCGCGGCACTGCCATTAAGAAGACCTCCTAGGCTGAACAGGACTCAGGGCTTACTCAGCAAGCCGAGGCCGACCAGGTCGGCGACGGGCTCACTGGTGCTGCACGTGCCGAACGAGGTGAACAGCCAGCGGATCTCGGCGGCGGTCTCGGCGTCGAGCGCCTGGGTCGCTGCGGTTATGGCAACCCGGTCGCGCTGGCTGAGGATCGCGGCGATCTCGGCGACATCTGCGCCGTCGGCGGCCGCGCTGGTCGCGAGTAGAACATTGAGGAATCCGTGTTGTTCCAGCCCATCGCTCGTGCACCGCACGGCATGGTGCAGGCCAGCGGTGCACTTGAACCGGATCCTGCGTCCCGCGATGGCGGCCAGGCAGCCCGCCAGCGTCTCCTCACTAGGGAACGCCTCGGGAGTTACCCCGCCGGTGCGCAATTTCGGGCGGTAGCCGGCCTGATCAGCGATGTCGAGCAGCGATCCCGCGGCTTCCGGTTCCGCGATCGCGCTGAGCGGATACTCGATGTACCCGGTGGCCCCGGCCAGCGGGACGCCGCCGAGCGCGGCAGCGACGTCGGTGACGGCCTGTGCCGGATCCGCGCCCTTGGCGACAGGAACCTCGATCGCCCGCAACCGCAGTCGCGGGTCGGCCGCCGCCGCATCCGCCGCCGCGGCGACTGCGCCGGCTCCGCCGGTAACGACCAGCGAGAGGTCGATCCACGGCGTGTTGGCGGCGGTCAGGGTCCTGGCAAGGTCGACGAGCTTAGTCTCCGGGCAGATGAAGGGCCCGGTCAGCGCGCTGAACCACTCCTTCTCGTGATCCACGTGCGCGGCCACGGCGGCGGCCATGGGCACGTTGCCTGGCGGGAACAGCGAGGCGTCGTCCAGCAAGCCGTACAGCAGGGCGCGCTGCACATGGCTGGCAAGTCCGGCCGACTGAGAATGCGTGCTCACCCGACCTATTCTCTGGCTAGCGGCACCAGGGGAATAGCCAGACCCGCCGTACTCTTAGGACGGTCCGCTCGGCTCGCGGGGCAAAGCTGCCGGCTGGCCGGAAGGCGCCGTCCGCCCGGCGACGGCCACGTCAGGTGCTGGCGCAGCCGCAGCCGGAGCCGCGGGCTCGGCCGTCGCTGACGATGCTAGATCGGCTGCGGGTGGCGGCCCGTCTTGGCGTCTGGCCGCTGCCTTTTCGGCCTCATCGAGGATCGAGTCCGCGCGCAGGCGGGCCTCGTAGGCCTCCTTGCCGCCACGGGCGCCAAATAGCCGCCTGCTGTAGACCAGGTAGCCGACCAGGAGCAGGTTCAGGACAAACAAGATGATCTTGGTGATCGTGACGGCTTTGGATAGCTCGTAGATCTCGAACGGCAGTCCGAGCGACGTCACGATCATCGCGAAGTACTCGCCCCACCGCTTCGCCTGCCAGAGCGCGAAGGCTTCGATGCCTGACACGATGGCCAGTCCCGTGACACCGAGCGCTAGCAGTTTCAGGTTCGACGAGCTGACGTGCAGCAGGCTCTGGATCTTCTCAAGCAAGGCGTGGTTCAGCGTGAACCCGAGTTGCTTCGCGAAACCCCTGACGAGGGGGATGTCCTTGTTGATCGCTTGAGCGATCGAGCGAGAGTTGGCGAAGCGCCAGATGCCGTAGGCGACGGCGCCAAAGATGATGAACCTGATGCCGCGCTCGATCGCGAACAGCTTCAGGATCAGGTCGCCCTTGATCTGCTTGCCGCGCCTGATGGCGGGAGCGTCGGCGGCCGGGCCGGTGCCATGCGGCTCGCCAGTGACGTAACTGCCGCAGCGCAGGCACTGCCACAGTTCGGCCGCGCCGGTCTCCCCGCGCATGTGGTGACGCAGGTGGTGCTCGTCAGGCGCGTAGGTGACGTGGCCGACGCGGCCGCACCGGTACAAGCTCCAGTCCATGTGTCGAGCCTACGGGAATGCGGCACCCTGCGAGACTTCCCGAGCACGCCCTGGCGGCCAGCGCTCAAGCCGTAGCCTGGCCCGGTGGAATTCGGCGAAGTGATCAGAAAACGGCGCATGGTGCGGGCGTTCACGATCGTTCCGTTCGATCCCGAGGTCGCACAGCGGTTGCTTACGGCGGCGAACCGCGCGCCTTCGGCGGGCTTCAGCCAGGGCTACGCGCTGCTCGTGCTCGACCGGGCCGATCAACCGCCAGTTCTGGGACCTGCTCGCCGCCGACGAGCCGCCTGCCGGCGCGCAGGATTTCGATCCGGCGTTGGACGAGCTGGTCCATTACGGGCGCTGGTAAGCGGCATCAGAACTCCGGGCTGCTAGCGCCGGCTGTCGGCGATGCTGACCAGGTCATCGCCGTCTTCATCGTCGCCGCCGTCGTGGTCCAGCGCAGGAACGCGGGGCGCGCCGACCAGGATGGTGCCGTTCAGAGTGATGATCCGATCGCAGATCAGCATGAGCGCGTCCGTGTCGGCGCCGAAGGCGATCACCGCCGTATCCCGGTTGTAGTCCCTGATCACGTCCGCGAGCACGGTCAGGTCCAGCGGCTGAAGGTGATCGAGGAGTGAGTCGATGAGGAGCAGTTTCGGCTGGTGCACGGTCGCGACCGCCAGCCTGGCCTTTCTCGCGATGATCTCTGGAGCCGCGCCGATCGCCACGTCGGCCCATGGCTCCAGGCCAAGCCGATCGAGAATCGCTGCAACCAGCAACTGGCGGTCAGTGCCCCGCTGGCCTGACTTTCTGGCGGCCCGGTTGATGAGCGTCCTGATCCTGGTGGCGGCGACCGGCCTGGACGCGCGGCTTGCGATCCCTGCCTGGCGACGGACGCCGGCTCGGCCCTTGGCCACGCTCATGTCGTAGCCGAGCACGTGCAGACTGCCGTAGTCCGGAGCGATCTGGCCGGACAGCAATCCGATCAGTGCGTTTGCGGCCGGCGATCGCGGCGTTGCGATCCCGAGGGCCGCGCCACCGAGCCCAGGCTGGTCAAGCCGGAAGCTCGCCATCCTGAGCGCCCAGCGACTGTCGGTTCGGACGCCGACACCCGCGCACAGCACCGGGGTAATGGCTGTCACGGCGTGACCGGACTTCATATCACCCCCAGTTAAGGTCACGGTCACGAACTCCCCAAGCAGGGAATATAACTTGCTGCTAGCCCCCAGTCACCTCTGTCCTACGGCGTGTTTACCTGCGATTTTGCGCCGTCGTGCGAGCCCGACGTCCTCGCTGTTACCTGCGGCGGAATAGGGCGGGTAATGCATCGGCAATGCCGTCGCCAGGTCGTAGCGGCCCCCGAACGGCGGCGTCCATTGCGTTCTATCCGCGTCCTATGTGCCCTACAAACGCTTTAAAGCCCGTGACCGCATAACCCGCTGTTTCGCTCGTGCCTGACCCTCGCGGTCGAAACGATTGAGTTGCACATTCACCAGCGCAGCCCCCAGCACAGGCCGAAGGCCGGTCACTGCTTGGCACGCGAACGACCGGCCCTCGGCTGAAGGCCTCTATAGAGGCACATTCCACGGGTCGAGGCGAACCAGCACCAGCCGGACTCGTCACGCTGGTCACCAGCGCGGGCAGGCTCACGCTTGATGGCACGCTGCAAGCGTGCCGTTCCTAAGCCCGGCGCAGCGGCCTCAGGCGTCTTGGACGGTCCCGCGTCGGCGAGCGCAGCGACGAGCGCCTCGGCGAACTCGACCGCCTCCTGGGGCGGGCTGGCCAAGCGGGCTGGAGCACTGGGTTCGAGCAGGGCGTTGGCCGTCGCGACGGCCTGACGGGTCCGGCTGAGCTGATCGGAGACCTCGTCCTCGGCGACATCCGTCGGCTCGGTAATGCACCCGGCCTTGTCCATGTCCACATACAAGCCGCTTTGCTTGAGCCGGTGGTCGGCCTGGGTGAGAACCTCGGTCTTGCGCAGGATCTCCTTAAGCTCGCCGTGCGGCATGCCCGCGAGCGCCGGTCCCGCCGCGACGCCCGGCGGGACCAAGGCCGCCAGCAGGCCCCCGGCCAGCTTCAGCGAATGCCACTCCAGCAGCCTGCCGACCCTCACCTGGCCCCGCAGCTTCTGCGGAGCAAGCGCCAGGACCATCATGCTGAGGGCCTTGCCGACCTCCTCAACGCTCAGCACAGCCAGAGCGCACGCCCGTGCCCGGCGGTCAGCCAGCGACAGCAGCTCGGTGTCGTCGAGGAGGCCCTTGGCGTTGCTTGCCGCAGCGACCGCACGCCACGAGGACCGGCCGAGGAGCGGCTTTTACCGCCGCAAGATCCACCGCTCCACCTAACCACGCCCTATGGGCCATCTGCACGGCTACTGGTTGTAGTCGATTGATCAGTCTGTGTAATTTGGTGTAGCAGACGCGCACTTTCATCAGCGCAGGACGTGTCCGATTTGCCCCCGCTTAAGCTCGGGAACATAACCACCCATACACGGGCACAGAGTGGGAATTGTGCGGCACCTTGCCCCGATAGTTCGAGGACCGCGGCAGCGTGATTTTGCGGTGCCGTTCACGCACGCGTGAGGCCAGTTAACCCAGAGTGAATCATGGGTGTCCAAGACGTGATCGGCGGGCCGCAGGTGTATTTGCGGAGGCCGTCGCGGGGGGCACAGGTAGCTTTGCGCTGTGCGTAAGCCGATGGACCTGCCGTTCGACCCCATCGAGCGTGCTGCCGCGATCTGGGAGCGCAGGTTTGGCGAAGCCCGGGCGATGGCGGCCGTCACCTCGGTCATGCGCGCGCATCAGATCCTGCTCGGCGAACTCGATTCGCTGCTGCGGCCTTTCGGCCTCACGTTCGCCCGCTATGAGGCGCTTGTGCTGCTCAGCTTCAGCCGCGTCGGCGCGCTGCCGATGCGGCTGATCGGGGAGCGCCTGATGGTGCATCCCACCAGCGTCACGAACACGATCGACCGGCTCGAACTCGCTGGCCTGGTCGTGCGCAAGCCCAATCCGCAGGATCGCCGCGGGACACTGGCCGAGATCACGCCTTCGGGGCGCAAGGTCGTCGCCGACGCGACCGAGGTCCTGATGGCTGCGGGGTTCGGCCTGCGCGGATATGACGACGAGCAGCTCGACGAGCTGTTCGGCCTGCTCAGGAACCTGCGCGTGGAGGCGGGCGACTTTACCGAATAGGCCGTGCCTGCCAGGTCTTGCCGCCGTCCATCGTGATGTACACGTCTCGGCGCAGGCTCGCCGTGACCGCAACGCCTTGGGTGTCGGTTGTCATGCCGATGAAGCTGAAGCCGCCCGCCGGCTTAGCGAAGACCGGATTCCAGGTGCGCCCGTCCGCCGAGCGATAGATCCCCGTCGTGGTCGCGAGCACCAGCGATCCCGACGGGGTCACGGCGAGCGACTGCGCGGTCCCGGCCGCCTGGACAACGCCGCGCTTCTGCCAGGATGAGCCGGTGCTCGGCGACCGGTACAAGGTCAACATGCTCGTACCTGGGTTCAGGCAGACGAGGAACAGTTCGCTGGCGGCGGGAGCAGGGGCGATCAGCTGAGGTCCGCTGGCGCCCGGCCTAATGCAGCCGGGTACGCGAGCGGGTGAGACGCGATGCCATGCGCCTTTCCTGACTGGTCCGGCGTACAGGCGCCCGCCGGCTAGGAGATAGCCATGCTTGCCAGTGAGCTGGAGTGCACCAGCAATGACCCCGCCGGTGCCGGAGGCCTTCGTGACCGCATCCCATTCGTTGCTTGCGGCGGCTGCCGAGAATAGCGTGAAGCGCGTGCATCCGGTCGCGTAACGGGCGCCGGCACCGGTGCAGCCGAACCCGACAACCGCGAACGCGCGATGCCCCACCGTCGACAAGTCGATCACGCGTCCGCCATGGGTGAAGATGGCGCGCCAGGATTTTCCGCCGTTGTGGGTTGCATAGAGGGCTGGTCCGTAGGCCCAGCCGTTTTTGTAGCCGAGGAACCTGACCTGGCTGACCCCCTTCTTGCCGTCTGCCGGGCCTGCGGGGGGAGCCGCCATCTCGGACCACGTCCTGCCGTAATCGTGGGTTGCCGCCATGGCAGTGCAGGAACGCGTGGCACACGATCCGGCGACTCCGAGCACGACGCCGACGTTGGTGCCGATGAACGTCACCGATGTCGGCTCGAAGCCACCGGCCGGAGGCGGCCCAGCGCTGGCAGTGGAAAGCGGAGGTCCCGGGATCGCCACCTTCGGAGCCGGGCCCGTCGGTCTCGGCGCCGGAGTCATGGTCCGGACCTTTAGCGGGACGGGGTGATGGTTGGTCCCCAGCACGCCGGCGACGTGCGGGATGACGACACCGCCGGCGATAACGACCGCGGCGCCGGCGGCAGCAGTCAGGGCTTTCATGGCCTTCCGGTGACGGGCGCGGCGATGTACGCGCTCGAACGTCCCGGACGGGGGGGACATCAGATCGACGTCGGCGCTGAGCCAGGCCTCGATGGGATCGCGACGTTCTGTCATGACGGATCACCGACCGCTGCCTTGAGCTTGGCGCGGGCGTGATGCAGGTCGGCTTTGACGGTTCCTTCCGGCCGACCCAGCAAGGCGGCAACCTCCTTGACGCCGAAACCTCCGTAATAGTGCAGCAAGAACGCGCTGCGCAGCCGAGGCGGAAGGCTCTCGATCAGATCGCGCACGTCGACGTCCTGCGCCGGGTGCCAGGACGGCTCCCTCGGCACCGTGGCGGTGATGGTCCTGATCGCGCGCCGCTCCCTGCTCGTCTTACGCCAGTGATCCCTGACTAGATTTGTCGCGATCATGTACAGATAGCTCTGCGGATTGTCCAGGCCCGACCACCTGGACAGCAACCTCGTGAAGGCTTCAGCCGCGATCTCATGCGCGGTTTCATCGTCGTCGACGAGGCGTCGCACCCAGCCCGCGAGCCTCGGGTAGCACGCGTTGAACAATTCCTCAGCGGCGTCGCGGTCGGCGGTTCGGAGCCTGGCCACAGAGCTCCCTTGCCTTGCCGCCGTCCCGGGCGGCCTAGCCCATGGTGCCTGCAGGGTAACAACGTCACCGGCCACCACGAAGCAGCCGGAGTCGCTGGCGAGATTTCGCATTTGTTCTACCACACATTTCGGCATGGCCTGGTCAGGAGCGCGAGCATGCAAACGTGCTGTGTCCTGCGTGTACTAAGACGACACGACCGGGCACATGGTTGGGCCATATTCGTGTTCCCGGCACCGGACGGTGCGACCTAGACTGAGGGCAGCGGGTTAGTAGGACGTCCTACTACCTGTCCGCGCAGCTGCCGGAGGATGAACGATGGGCAATCAATCCGCAGGCGACGGCGACCCTGGCGACGACGGCAGGGCTCGCTGGCAGCGCCGCTACGACACTTCGCGGTTGCGTGACTCGGACTTCACCACCCTGTCGGGCCTGACCGTCGACCCGGTCTACGGACCGGCGGATGGAGCCGTCGTTCCCGGATTCGAGCGAATCGGCTGGCCGGGAGAGTACCCGTTCACGCGAGGCCTGTACTCCACCGGATACCGCGGCCGGACGTGGACGATCAGGCAGTTCTCCGGCTTCGGGAACGCCGTGCAGACCAATCAGCGCTACAAGATGCTGCTGCAGGCAGGCGGCGGCGGGCTATCGGTGGCCTTCGACATGCCGACGCTGATGGGCAGGGACTCCGACGACCCTCGTTCGGCGGGCGAGGTCGGTCACTGCGGCGTGGCCATCGACTCGGCGGCCGACATGGACGTCCTGTTCTGCGGCATACCGCTTGGCGAGATCACGACGTCGATGACGATCAGCGGGCCGGCCGTGCCCGTGTTCTGCATGTACCTGGCCGCGGCTAAGCGGCAGGGCGCTGACCTGGGCAAGCTCAACGGCACGCTGCAGACGGACATCTTCAAGGAGTACATCGCGCAGAAGGAGTGGCTGTTCCCGCCGCAGCCGCACCTGAAGCTGATCGGCGACCTGATGGAGTACTGCGCCGCCGAGATACCCGACTACAAGCCCCTGTCCGTGTCCGGCTATCACATCAGGGAGGCGGGCTCCACGGCGGCGCAGGAGCTGGCGTTCACGCTCGCCGACGGGTTCGGCTATGCCGAGCTAGGCCTCTCCCGCGGCCTCGACATCGAAGTATTCGCGCCGGGACTGTCGTTCTTCTTCGACGCGCACGTCGACTTCTTTGAGGAGATCGCCAAGTTCCGCGCCGCCCGGCGGATCTGGGCCCGCTGGATGCGCGACGTATATGGCGCGAAAACCGAGAAAGCGCAGTGGCTGCGCTTCCACACCCAGACGGCCGGCGTTTCGCTCACGGCCCAGCAGCCGGACAACAACGTCGTGCGCACCGCGATCGAGGCCCTCGCGGCGGTGCTTGGCGGGACCAACTCCCTGCATACCAACGCGCTCGATGAGGTGCTGGCGCTGCCAAGCGAGAAGGCGGCCGAGATCGCGCTCCGGACGCAGCAAGTGATCATGGAGGAGACCGGCGTGGTCAACGTCGCCGACCCGCTCGGCGGATCGTGGTATCTCGAGGCGCTGACCGACCGGCTTGACGAGGAGGCCGAGGAGATCTTCGCCAGGATCCGCGCCATGAGCCCTGATGGCACGATGACCGGCGGGATCCTGCGGGGGATCGACGAAGGCTGGTTCATGGCCGAGATCGCTGAGGCGTCCTTTGCCTATCAGCGCCAGCTGGAAAAGGGCGAGAAGAAGGTAGTCGGTGTGAACTGCCACACCGATACCGTCGAGTCGCCGGTCGAGATCCTGCGGGTCAGCCACGAGGTTGAGCGCGCTCAGGTCCGCGAGCTGGCGAGACGGCGCTCGGATCGGGACCAGGCAGCCGTCGATGCCGGCCTGGCCGCGATGGTCCAAACCGCGAGATCCGGCGGGAACATGGTCCCTCCCATGATCGACGCCGCGCTCGCCGAGGCGACCCTGGGCGAGATCTGCGGAGCGCTTAAAGACGAATGGGGCAGTTATACCGAAGCTCCGGCATTCTGACCTCAACTGGGCCCACCGGCCCGACAATTGCCCGGTATCAATGGCACATTCATCACCAGATTCCGCGATGAATGTACGTTTCATACTCACCGGTGGCCGCGGTTGTGCGGCCGGCAAGGCGGCGGGACGGTTCAGGGTCGCGTCACGTGCCAGAACGCTGATCGGGTACGGCAGGATGGAGTTATGCAACAGCCGCGAGACTTTTCGATGGCAGGTGCCGTCGACCTCGGCGCCAGGCAGGCCGCCGCGAAGCGCAGGGAGCAGGCGTCGCAGCCGGGCGGGACCGGCGCGGCGTCCGCCTTCGTCTTCGAGGTCACGGACGCGACGTTCAATACCGACGTGGTCGCCAGGTCGCAGTCCGCGCCGGTGATCGTCGACCTGTGGGCCGAGTGGTGTGAGCCCTGCAAGCAACTCGGACCCGTGCTCGAACGGCTCGCCAACGAGGCGGCTGGCGACTGGCTGCTGGCCAAGGTCGACGTCGATGCCAACCCGCAGCTGGCCGCGGCGCTGCAGGTGCAGTCGATTCCGATGGTCGTGGCCGTCATCGGCGGCCAGCTGGTAGACGGATTCCTCGGTGCCCTGCCAGAGCCGCAGGTCCAGCAGTGGATCAACCAGATTCTGCAGGTCGCCGACCAGCTCGGGATGCCGGCCAGAGTGCGTCGGGAAGCCGCGACGTCCGACCAGGCCGACGCCAATGAAGCAGGGGTAGGCCAGCAGGGAGCGGCGTCGACTGGGCCGCAAGTCGGGCCGGGCGGGCCGGGCGCTCCTGGCCCGATGAGTCAGGCCGGGCCAGGCGGAGCGCCAGGTCCCGGCGAGATGCTCGGCGATCAGCGGTTCGAGGCCGTGCAGGACGCGATGGACGCCGGCGACTTCGACACCGCGGCCACGACGCTGGAGCAAGTCCTAGCCGACTCGCCTGGGCACCCGGTAGCGAAGGCGTGGCTGGCGCAGGTTGAGCTCGTGCGGAGGGTGAATTCCTATGACCGCGCCAAGGTGAACCGGTCGGCGAGCGAACACCCCGACGACCCGGACGCGCAGGCCAAGGCCGCCGACCTGGAGCTGGCAAACGGCCAGGTGCAGGAGAGCTTTGACCGCCTGCTCGGAGTCTTCCAGCGCACAGCGGGCGACGAGCGGGACAAGGTAAGGAAGCATCTGCTCGAGCTGTTCGACGTCCTGCCGCCAAGGGATCCGCGAGTCACCAAGGCGCGGTCAAAGCTCTCCAGCCTGTTGTTCTGACCAGAGCAGCCGGCCCGCGAATGGGTGAGCCGGTGGCGCATCATAGATACATGCAGGAGGAATCCCGCACGGGTCAGCTGCTCGCAGCCACCCCGATGCTCGGTGACGTCAATTTCCGGCGCACCATCGTCCTGATCGTCGAGGACGACCCAGAAGAAGGGACTCTCGGGGTCGTGCTGAACCGGCCCAGCGAGATTCCGGTCCAGCAGGTACTCGAGCCATGGACAGAGCTGGTGACGGGTCCATCCGTGCTGTTCCAGGGCGGACCTGTCTCTCCGGACAGCGCGCTCGCGCTGGCTCTGCCGCGCGGAGAGAGCGAACCTATCGGGTGGCGCTCGCTCGCTGGCTCCAAGCTGATGTCACGGATCGGCTTGGTCGACCTCGGTGCGCCGCCCGAACTCCTCGCCGATGGCATCGCCTCGTTGCGGGTGTTCGCGGGCTATGCGGGCTGGGGGGCTGGCCAGCTCGACGCGGAAATCGACGTGGGTGCCTGGCTCGTGCTCGACGGGCTGCCAGAGGACGCCTTTGCTGACGAGCCCGACCGGCTCTACCCGTCTGTACTTCGCCGGCAGGGCGGGGAGATGGCGTTGCTGGCGACCTATCCCGACGACCCTGTGCTGAACTGATTGTGCTGCTCGCCCCGGACCGCGCGGCTGGCTGGTAGCCCCAAATCCGGCATGCCGGGCCTCTGTGGCGGGTTGCCGGCGCGTCGTAGGATAGGGCGCGTGACTGAAGTTCTTCCGGCCGGCGGCACCCGGGTCGACTCCGACACCAGACCGGATCTTTCTACCGGTGACGGTGATCATGAGCGGTTCGCACACTACGTCCTGAAGGACAAAATCATGGACAGCGCCGTGAACGGAACGCCCATGGTCGCTCTATGCGGCAAGGTCTGGGTACCGAGCCGCGATCCAAGCCGGTTCCCGGTGTGCCCTGAGTGCAAGGAAATCTACGAGTCATTGCCTGACGGCGAGGGCTAAGCGGCGTTCTCAGCCGGCCACCTCAGCGGGCTCGCCGTCGGTCAGCCTGAGCAGTTTTTCATATGAGGTCGGGAAGACCGTGGCGTGATGCCCGCCCGCGGCCCACACGACGTCATAGTTGTCCAGCCACAGGTCAACGAGCGTACGGATCGGTGCCGGGTGCCCGACGGGCGCCACGCCGCCGATGACCTGGCCAGTCGCCGCGCGGACGAAGTCCGGATCTGCGCGCTTGACTGCTGAGTAACCGTGGCGGGCCTCGATCCAGGCAGTGTCGACCCTGTGCGCGCCGCTGGTCAGGATCAGCAGCGGCTCCCCGTCAGCGTCGAAGATCAGGCTGTTCGCTATCGCTCCTACCTCGCAGCCAAGCTGGGCGGCCGCCGCGGCGGCCGTCGGCGCTGACTCGGCTAGCTCCCTGACGGCGCCGGTTGCGCCTAGTTCGGACAGGACCTTTTCAACGTGACGGGCGCTGGCGTGCATGGCCGTCAGGTTACCGGTCAGGTTCCGATCCGTTCCCGGCGTTTTCGCGCGCTGGCCTGATCACGGTCGGGATGACCGGGTCGCCCGAGGAGAGGCGCTGGGCGGCGCGTGGCAACTCGAGCAAGGCTCGCTTGTGCCGCTCCCTCGCCGCACCGAGGGGTTCGGCGCCGACGATCTCGCCGTCCTTGACCAACTGGCGAAGCAGCATGCGGCGCGCCCGGCCGTCGCTACGCGGATGGCGGCCGCCCGGCGGCTCGGGCTCATCAGGGACGGCATGAACGTCGCCGCGCGGCGGACTCGCGCTAACCACCTCGGCGTCCGCAGTCCCGGTTGCGTCAAGCATCCGCATGGCCCACTTCCTGCCGCCGATCGTTGGCTTGCCGACCGAACGCTTGGCGACCGCGACCAGCGCGCCAGCGCGATCCGCACGCGCGACGAGCTTGTACACCAGCGCAGCCGTCGGCACGCCAGACCCGGTCACCAGCGCTGTGCCCACGCCATAGCCATCCACCGGAGCAGAGGCCAGGGCGGCGATGGAGTGCTCGTCAAGGTCGCCGGTGATCACGATCCTGGTTGCGGTGGCGCCGAGCGAGTCGAGTTCGGCACGGACCGCATGTGCGGCCTCGCGCAGGTCGCCGCTGTCGATCCTTACCGCGCCGAGGTTCGGGCCTGCCAGCTCCACCGCGGTCCGGACCGCGCGAGCGACGTCATAGGTGTCGACAAGCAGCGTCGTGCCCTTGCCCAGGGCGTCGAGCTGCACCTGAAATGCCTGCCGCTCGCTGTCATGCACCATCGTGAACGCATGCGCGCTTGTGCCGGCGGTCGGCACCCCGAATTCGTACCCGGCCCGCAGGTTGGAGGTCGTCGCGAAGCCGCTGAGGTAGGCGGCCCTGGCAGCCGCCACCGCGGCGCGTTCATGCGTCCGGCGCGAGCCCATCTCGATGATTGGCCGGTTACCCGCGGCAGTCACCATCCTCGATGCGGCCGAGGCGATCGCGCAGTCGTGGTTAAAGACCGACAACACGAGCGTTTCCAGCACAACGGCTTCGGCGAACGTCGCATCTACGACAAGGATCGGGGACCCGGGGAAGTAGCAGTCACCCTCGCCATATCCCCAGATGTGGCCGCTGAACCGGTATGACGCCAAGAATCGGGCCGCCGCATCGTCGATGATCCCGCCGCGACGCAGGAAGTCGATCTCGGGTGCCGGGAACCTGAACTCCTGGAGCGCCTGCAGGAACCTTCCCGTCCCGGCGACGACGCCGTAGCGTCGGCCGCCTGGTAGTTCCCTGGCGAACATCTCGAATACCGCACGCCGGGCAGCCGCTCCGCTGCGAAGCGCGGCCGAGATCATCGTGAGTTCGTAATGATCGGTCAGGAGGCCGGTGCGTGTGTTGTCGCCCGCCGCGGCAGCGGCCTCGCCGGAATTCGTGGTCGCGCCGGCCACGCTCACGCCGGCCGATGGTCCTTTTGGCCCTATGGTCACAGGCGAAGCCTATGAAGTCCGGCAGAAACCGGACTCAGCGGCTGGCCCGGCTCGCGGGCGGTCCGTACCTATCCGCCCAGGTGAGAGCCGGTTACAGATGAATTGTGGGTGGAGGGAACAATTTCCGGTCGCTCGACGTGCGTAACGGCCGCATCTGGGCAGTGGAACACTAGTGGGAGGGAGGTGGCTACGAGTGAGCGTCGCACCTGTGGAAGTCACCAGGCCGGAGACGAGCGAAGAAACCCTCGTGGACCGGCCTTGGCTCACCATCGTGTGGAACGACCCCGTGAACCTGATGACTTACGTGACTTACGTGTTTCAGCGTGTATTCGGCTATCCCAAGGCCAAGGCGGAGAAGCTGATGCTGGACGTGCATCACAAGGGCAAGGCCGTGGTGGCCGCGGGAGCGAGGGAGGCGATGGAGCGCAACGCCGAGACGCTGCATGGCTACGGCCTCTGGGCTACGGTCAGCCACGACGCGTAGCGTGCATAGTCGGTCAGGGTCGGCCGCACTGGACAGAGACGCTGAACAGACACAGTCAACGCTGAGGATTTTGTTATTACTGAAATGCCAGCCGAACCTGGTGATGCAGCGCATCCGGAGGAGCCTATGTCAGGTTTCCGCGCTAGTTCGGGCGGGGTAACCGCCCGTTTCGCGCGGCCGGAGGCTGCCATCATCAGGGACTTGGTCGGGCAGGTTGTCGAGCTTGTTGTCGCCGACATGCCTGCTCCGGATGCTGATGAACTTGCCGCGATGGTCGGGTTTAGCGACTCGTCTGAGGTGCCAGACGACCCTGTGCTCGCCAGGCTCCTGCCCGACGGTTACCGCGACGATCCCGATTCGGCGCAAGAGTTCCGCCGTTTTACCGAGTCTGGACTGCGCTCGGCCAAGGTCGAATCCGCGCAGACATTGCTGCAGACGCTGCCGGCCAGCGGGGGCAAGGTCAAGCTGACCGTTGAGCAGGCCGAAGCCTGGCTGCGCTCGCTGAACGACGTGCGGCTGGCGCTCGGCGTCCGGCTTGGCGTCACCGACGACTTCGACGGCCTGACCGAAGACCTCGACGCCGACGATCCTCGCTTCGCCTACATCCAGGTCTATCAGTGGCTGGCCTTCTTGCAGGAGAGCCTCGTGGCGGCCCTGTCCTAGCGGATCGTTACGATCGCGCGGCATGCGGCTACTATCTGCGCCATGCTGACCATCCCGCGCGACTTGCTCGACCGTGTGATCGCCCATGCCAGAGCGGATCATCCAGATGAGGCATGCGGCGTGATAGCGGGGCAGGCGGGTACCGACCAGCCTGCTCGTTTCGTGGCAATGACCAACGCGGAGCGCTCACCCACGTTCTACAGGTTCGATTCGATGGAGCAGTTGCGGGTCTGGCGTGAGATGGAGGACAAGGACGAGGAGCCCGTCGTGATATATCACTCACATACCGCAACCGAGGCATATCCATCGCGAACTGATATCTCCTACGCGATGGAGCCGGAAGCCCACTACTTGCTCGTCTCTACCAGGAAGCCGGACGACACCGAAGTTCGCTCGTTCAGGATCCTGGACGGCACCGTGACCGAAGAGCAAGTTCGGGTTACCGACGGCACGGGTGGAATGATCGAGACCTAAGGCGGGTTGTTCCATCGGCGACTGCAGGCCAGCACCGGCTGCGCGCAGCGCCGAGAGCTGGCCCGCCGATACTTCTGGAGAATTTGATGGCCATCGAGGTCCGCATCCCGACGATCCTGCGCACGTTCACCGGCGGCGCGAAGTCGGTTGAGGGCTCGGGCGACACGCTCGAAGCGCTGCTCGCCGACCTGGACTCACGGCACGCCGGGCTGCGTGACCGGCTGGTTGACGACTCGGGTCTGCGCCGGTTCGTGAACGTGTACCTGAACGATGAGGACGTCAGGTTCATCGGCGGCTTGTCGGCAACGGTGAAGGACGGTGACACCGTTACCGTGCTGCCCGCCGTGGCCGGCGGGATGCGCTGACCCGCCAGCGCCGGGGCAGAGCGCAGGTTCCCAGAACGGCCACAGCAGGCGAACGCAGGGCAGGCATGCGCGATGCGCTATGACACGATCCTTGACGCGATAGGCGGGACCCCGCTGGTTGGCCTGCCTCATCTGTCGCCAGGCCCTGATGCGCGGCTGTGGGCCAAGCTCGAGGACCGGAACCCGACCGGCTCGGTCAAGGACAGGATCGCCCTGTGGATGGTGCTGGCCGCGGAGAAAGACGGCCTGCTCAAGCCCGGCTGCACGATCCTCGAGCCGACGTCGGGCAACACCGGGATATCGCTGGCGATGATCTCTAGGCTGCGCGGATACCGGCTCGTCTGCGTGATGCCAGAGAACACCTCGGCCGAACGAACCCAGCTGCTTCAGATGTACGGGGCATCGATCGTGTACTCGCCTGCGGCAGGCGGATCGAACGAGGCGGTCAGGGTCGCGAAGCGGATGGCGGCGGAGAACCCGAGCTGGGTGATGTTGTACCAGTACGGCAACGAGGCCAACGCCCGGGCGCACTACGAGTCGACTGGACCGGAGATCCTGGCAGACCTGCCTGAGATCACCCACTTCGTGGCTGGTCTTGGCACGACTGGCACCCTGATGGGAACCGGGCGCTTTCTGCGTGAGCACGTACCGGATGTGCAGATCGTGGCGGCCGAGCCCAGATACGGCGAGCTGGTTTACGGCCTGCGGAACATCGATGAGGGCTTTGTGCCCGAGCTGTATGACGATTCGGTGCTGACCTCGAGGTTCTCCGTGTCAGCGGCGGACGCGCTTCGGCGCACCCGCGAGCTGGTCTCGTGCGAGGGCATCTTCGCCGGCATCTCGGCCGGCTGCGTCTTGCACGCCGGCCTGGCGCTAGCGAACAAGGCGCAATCGAACTCCCAGCGCGCCGACATCGTGGTGGTGATCGCCGACGGCGGCTGGAAGTACCTGTCGACCGGCGCGTACAGCGGCACGCTGGCCGAGGCCGAGGAGCGTCTCGAAGGGGAGCTGTGGGCCTGATCCGCGCCAGCAAGGCAGATAACCCTGGAGCTGCCGGCTATGACGGTCTTTGACGAGGCGACGGCGGTCAGCCGTCGAGGTGACGGTGTCTACGAGGCGCGCCCCGATCAGCGCTTCGCCATCGTCGCGTCAGGCGTGACAGCCCCTCCGGCTGTTAACGGCGGCGTCATGATAGCGACCGTTCTGCGAGCCGTGCTTGACTGCTCGCCGCTGCCGCATCCAGTTGCGACCAGTGCGCATTTCCTCCGGGTGGCCAAGCTCGCGCCCGCCGAGATTCACGTGACCTGGCTGAAGACGGGTCGCACAGCCGCCACGGCCCGCGCCACGCTGATCCAGGGCGGGGAGGCGGTGCTCGAGACCACCGTCACGACGGGCAGCGTTCCCGTGAGCCTCCCGGCCGCGGTGCGGGTCGGCGCCATGGCGGCCGATGCCGCCGCCACTGCCAGCGGGGCCTTTTCACCAGCGGGCGCGGATGGCGTGCTGGCTGCGCCGGCGGAAAACGGCGAACTGACATGGACCGGGCTGCCGCCAGCTCTGCCGCCGATCGAAGAGTGCGTGGAACTCGGCCCCTGGCGCGGGACCTTCGCGCCGGACGGGACTTCGGGATACGCGGGCCAGATCAAGATGCTCTTCGACCCGGCCGTTACCGGCTGGGCTGACCACGAGCCGAACGGCCTGCCGGAGATGCGCGGCTACTTCGGCCTGCGCGAGGATCGCGATCCGGATGCGCTGCTGCTCGCTCTCGCGGTCGACGGGCTGCCGCCCGTGGTGTTCGGGCTCGGTGCGACCGGCTGGGCACCTACCGTCGAGCTGACCATGTACATGCGGATGGTGCCCGCGCCAGGTCCGCTCCGGGTGTCCGCGAGGTCCCGTCATGTCAGCGGCGGCTGGTTCGACGAGCAGGCCGAAGTCTGGGACTCGGCGGACAACTTGGTCGCGCAGAGCCACCAGATCGCTCGCGTTGGTCGCGGCCAGGTCCGCGGCGTGCGGCCTGGCGCTACGGGACGCTCTTGATCCGCCAGACAAGCGTCGCGCCGACGGCGGCGCAGACGGCGGTGCTCGCGAAAAGCGCCGGGTAGTGGCCAACGGTGACTAGGAGCGCGGCGAGCAGGCCGCCGACGGCAGCGGGGCCGGCGATGGCGATGTTGATCAGGCCGAGGTCCTTGCCGCGGCTCGCGGCGCTGGGCAGCACCTGGGTGATCAGCGCCTGATCCACGGCCAGGTAGGCGCCGAAGCCGGTGCCGAACAGCACGGCGGCGACCATCGCGGCCGGCCAGGTTTCGATGAGGTAAGCAGGAGGGCGGCGCATCCCATCAGCCCGCCGGAAACCGTGACGATCAGCTTGCGCTTGCCCATCCGGTCTGAGATGCGGCCGCCGACCGTCGCGGTGATCACGACGCAGACCGTGTAGATCAGGATCAGTGTGGTCAGGCCCTTGGTGGGATGGGGGTACCTCACCGCGTCGCGAAGGAAGTAATAGAGGTACAGCGTGCCCATTGAGATCGATAGAGACGCCAGGAACCTGGTGATCCAGGCCCAGCCGAAATCCGGATTGGCGCGCAGGTCCACCTTGAAAGCCTCAATCAGCTGCCGGGCAGAGAACGGCTCGCGGTCAGCCTTGCTGAGCGGGTGATCGTCGGTCGAGAATACGAACGGCAAGACGAACAGCAGCATCGCCGCGGCGAGAAATGTGTAGCCGGCCGTTTGCTTGGTGAAGACCGACGCTACGAGCTCTACACCGATAACCAGACCCAGGGCCTGCGGCATCCCCACCCAGCCGGCCACCGTCGCGCGCTGGCGAACCGGCACATGGTCGGGAATCGACGCGCTGAGGCTGGCGTACTGGCCGTTCTGGAACACGCTGAAAAGGGCCCACAGGCCCAGGACACCAATGACCGTCACCTGCTGGGAAATCAGCACCAGGCAGATCGCGGACAAGATCGCCATGCCGAAAGTCCAGCGATGCCGGCGGCCGCGGAACTTGCCGACCGCCCTTGCATCAGTTGTCCGGTCAGACAGGGCGCCCACCAGCGGGGTCGCGACGATAGCGGCGATGGCGCCCAGCGCGTGAACGAGGCCGATGACCAGGAACTTGTCGTGCGGGGCAATGTTCTGCACCTGCTTGGGCAGCAGGATCTGCAGCGGCGTGAGCGACGCCATCCACAGGCCCATGCAGGCGAGGCCGAGCTGGGCTACCCATCGCTTGCGGACCGGGATCGTCGGCTCCGCGAGAGCGCGGCCGAGCTGCTGGGTATCAGTCGCCTGCTCGGCCAAGAATCCTCCGTTTGATTACGGGACGCTCTTGATCTTCCACACCAGCACCGATCCGATCGCCGCTACGACCGCCGTGGCCGCGAACAGTGCCGGATAGCCGCCGAGGCTGACCAGCAGCGCGGCGATCGCGCCGGCCAGGGCTGCCGGTCCGACGATCGCGATGTTGATGATCCCGAGGTCCTTCGCGCGGTCCCTGGCTGCCGGCAGCACCTGCGTGATCAGCGCCTGGTCTACCGCGAGGTAAGCGCCGAATCCCGTTCCGAACAAGACGGCGGCGACCATGGCGGCCGGCCAGGTCTCGACGAACGTCAGCAGCAGCGCCGCCGTTCCCATCAGGCAGCCGGATACCGTGACGATCATCTTCCGCTTGCCGATGCGGTCAGAGATCAGACCGCCGACGATGGCAGTCACTACAACGAACCCGGTATAGATCGCGATCAAGACGAACAACCCCTGCGCCGGGTGCCCGTAGTGCACCTGGTCACGCAAGAAGTACAGCAAATACAGCGTGCCCATGCCGATGGCCAGCGAGGCCAGGAACCGGGTGATCCAGGCCCAGGCGAAGTCCGGGTACCTGCGCGGATCGATCCAGTAGGACCCGAGCAACGTGCGCACCGACAGCGGCGCCCTGTGCTCTGGGTCGAGCGGGTGGTCGGCAGTGAGTAGCACGAACGGCAGCGTGAGCAGCACCAGCGGAATGGCGAGCGCCAGATAGCCGCCGACCAGGTTCTTGTTGAACAAGTAGACGACGACGGCCGTGCCGAGCACGAGTCCTAGCGCCTGCGGCATGCCGACCCAGCCGGCAACTGTCGCTCGCTGATTGACCGGCACATGGTCGGGAATGGCGGCGCTGAGGCTCGCATACTCGCCGTTCTGGAACGCACTGAACAGCACCCAGAGGATGCCAACGCCGACCACCGTGGTCTGGCCGGCGATCAGAGCCAGGCTGACCGCTGACAGGATCGCCATAACCAGCGTCCAGCGATGCCGCCGCCCCCGCAGGTGACCTACGGGGTACGAATGGGTGGTCCGGTCTGAGATCGCGCCAGCGATCGGCGTCGCCAGCAAGGAGGCAATCGCGCCGGACGCCGAGACCAGCCCGAGCGCGAGGATCTTGCCTTTGTTGTCGATGTGCTGCAGCTGCTCGGGAATCAGGATCTGCAGCGGGGTGAGCGACGCCATCCACATCACCAGGCTGGCCAGGCCGAGCGAGCCTATCCAGCCCTTGGTGACGGGTTCCGTCGGCTCGGCGAGCGCCAGGGGAAGGACGTGCAGCGAGTCAGCTGCCTGCTCGGCCATGTATAGACCTCCGGTAGTCGGGCCGAGCCCGGCGGGTTACCGCCTTGGCATCATCGCCGCATGCAGGGATCATGCCCTCTTCTTAGCTTTTAGGGTAGATGTTCGGTTCATCTAATTCCGGCAGCCCGGGCGTAGCCTTGGATGCCATGGAGCTGACCATAGTGGGCTGCTCAGGCAGCTTCCCCGGCCCCGCTAGCCCCGCCTCGTCCTATCTGGCGACCGCCGAAGGCTTCCGGATGCTCATCGATCTCGGCAACGGGGCACTGGGCGCGCTGCAGCAGTACGCGTCACCCGGCGACATCAACGCGGTGCTGATCAGCCACCTGCACGCCGATCACTGCCTGGACATGTGCTCGTTCCAGGTGTTCAGGACCTACCATCCAGCCGGGCCGCTGCCGCCGATACCGGTGTACGGTCCGGCGGCCGCCGCTGACCGGCTCGACCGGGCGGCAGGCGGTGACTCTGGCCATCCGATCTCTGACGCCTTCGATTTCGTGACGCTAACGCCTGGCACGATCGAGATCGGCCCGTTCACCGTGACCGCGGACCACATGAACCACCCGGTCGAGACGTTCGGCTTCCGGCTCGAACATGGAGGGCGTTCGATCGCCTACTCGGCGGACACCGGGGTTACCGACAAGCTGGTCGGACTGGCCGCGGGAGCCGACGTCCTGTTGTGCGAGGCGTCGTTCACCGAAGCCCCTGGACTGCCCGCCGACCTGCATCTCACGGCCCGGCAGGCGGGTGAGCACGCGCGGCGCGCCGGCGTCGGATCGCTGGTGCTGACCCACCTCGTGCCGTGGAACGACCGGGACGTCACGCAGGCTGAGGCGGCGAACAGCTTTACCGGCCCGCTGTCGCTGGCACGAGCCGGCCAGATGATCTGAGCCGACCCCTCGTTCGGCCTGGCCCACCAGGCCGCCGCATAGACTGCCGTGACATGCGCGTCATCGTCACCGGCGGAGCCGGTTTCATCGGATCACACCTGACCGACGCCTTCCTCGCCAGGGGCGACGACGTGACGGTCATCGATGATCTCTCCGCCGGACGTCCTGCAAGGCTCGACGAACGAGTGGCGATGCGCAAGCTGAGCGTCACCGATGCGCGGCTGCTCAGTGAGGCCATCGGGTCAGCACACCCCGACCTCATCTGTCACCTGGCCGCGCAAATCGATGTCCGGGCCTCGGTCGCGAGGCCGGCCGCGGACGCGCAGACCAACGTTATCGGCACCATCAACGTCCTCGAGGCCGCCAAAGTCGCCGGCTCTCGGGTACTGCTGTGCTCCACCGGCGGCGCCCTTTACGGCAGGGACGCGCCTATCCCGTCGATGGAGGACGTCCTGCCGCTGCCCGAGTCGCCGTACGGGATCGGCAAGTACTGCGCCGAGCAGTATCTCGGTTTGTACAACCGGCTGCATGACACGGCGCACTCGGTGCTGCGCCTCGCCAACGTCTACGGGCCGCGCCAGGATCCGACGGGCGAAGCCGGAGTGGTGGCGATCTTCTGCTCCCAGATGCTCGCAAGCGCCCGGCCGACGATCTTCGGCGACGGCAGCCAGACCAGGGACTATGTATACGTGGGTGACGTGGTCTCTGCGTTCCTTGCCGCAGCCGATCAGCGCAGACCTGGGACCTGGAACATCGGCACCGGCGCCGAGGTCAGCGTGCTCGACCTCATGCGGGTGGTCGCCGAGGTCACCGGACGGCCTGCCGACTGCACTCTCGCGCCGGCCCGTGCTGGCGAACTGCAGCGCAGCGCGCTGGCCATCGATCGGGCCAGGCTTGACCTCGGCTGGAAGGCCACGACCGGCCTGGAAGATGGAGTCAGGGCGGTCTGCGACTGGATCAGGGCCGGGACACCGGATCGCGCCGCCTTTTAAGGCTGGTCCAGCGCAGCCGCTACGCTTGCGTGCATGTCATCCCGCCCCGACGGCCGCCGGCCGGACCATCTCCGCGACGTCAAGATCACCAGGCACTGGCTGGACCACGCGGAGGGCTCGGCGCTCATCGAGTTCGGGGCAACGAGGGTGCTCTGCGCGGCGAGCGTGCTCGAGGAGGTGCCGCGCTGGCGGCGGGGGAGCGGCCTGGGCTGGGTAACCGCCGAGTACGCGATGCTGCCGAGATCGACCAACACCAGAAGCGACAGGGAATCGGTCAAGGGCCGCGTCGGCGGCAGGACGCACGAGATCTCGCGGCTGGTCGGCAGGTCACTGCGCGCCTGCCTGAACCTCAAGGCGCTCGGCGAGAACTCCATCATGCTCGACTGCGACGTCCTCCAGGCCGACGGCGGGACCAGGACCGCGGCCATCACGGGCGGCTACATCGCGCTTGCCGACGCGGTCGGGTGGCTGATCGGCAGGAAGCGCTGCAAAGCAGACGCGCTGACCGCTTCCGTGGCTGCGGTGAGCGTCGGCATCGTCGACGGTGAGCCGCGCCTGGATCTGTGCTACGAGGAAGACGTCGCCGCCGAGACCGACATGAACGTGGTCTGCACGGGCGATGGCCAGTTCGTCGAGGTACAGGGCACCGCCGAGCGCGAGCCGTTCGACCGCAAGCTGCTCGACCAGCTTCTTGACCTGGCCGTCGCCGGCTGCGCCGACCTCACCAGGCTGCAAGGCGACGCCCTGGCAGCATCCTGACGGCCCGCTTGGATCTGTGATGCCGACAGAGCCGGCGGCGCGGCCGAGACTCGTGCTCGCCACCGCGAACCCGCATAAGGTGAGCGAACTGACCAGAATTCTGGACGCCGAGTGCCTCGACGTCGACCTAGACGGGCTCGGCGCGTTTCCTGGAGCACCAGACGTCGCGGAAACCGGCGCGACCTTCGTGGCGAATGCCCTTCTCAAGGCAAGAGCTGTCGCGGCCTTTACCGGCATCCCGTCGGTGGCCGACGACTCCGGGTTGTGCTGCGATGCCATGAACGGGATGCCCGGGGTGCTGTCGGCTCGCTGGTCCGGCCGTCACGGCAGCGACGCCGAGAACGTGCGGCTGGTGCTCGCTCAGCTCAGCGAGGTCCCCGACGAGCGCCTGGGTGCGCACTTCTACTGTGTCGCTGCTCTGGTCCGGCCATCAGGCGAAGAGACGTTGAGCGCGGGAACGCTCCGGGGCAGGCTGATCCGCGAACCGCGCGGGACGAACGGATTCGGCTACGACCCGATCTTCGTTCCTGACGGCGAGCACCGCACGACGGCGGAGATGTCGGCCGAGGAGAAGGACGCAATCAGTCATCGCGGGCAGGCCTTCCGTGGCCTAGCCGATGCGTTCGCCGCGTTGCCGCGTCCCGGTACGGTAGGACTCGATCGGAGGGATGGCACGTGAGCGACGTTCGGCTGGAACCAGGGGACATGGCGCCGGAATTCACCCTGACCGACGCCGACGGCGGCGAGGTCAGCTTGTCGTCGTTGCGAGGGCAGCGTGTCATCATCTACTTCTATCCGGCTGCGATGACGCCGGGCTGCACCAAGCAGGCATGTGATTTCCGTGACAGCAAGAAGGATCTGTCAGATGCCGGATTCGCGGTGTTCGGGATCTCGCCGGACAGCCCCGCGAAGCTCGCCAAGTTCCGCAATCGTGACGGCCTGACCTTCCCGCTGCTGTCCGACCCGGACAGGACGGTGCTCAAGGCATACGGCGCGTATGGCGAGAAGATGCTATACGGCAAGAAGTCGGTCGGCGTGATCAGGTCGACGTTCGTCATCTCCAGCGACGGCACGATCGAACGGGCGTACTACGGGGTCAAGGCGACCGGCCACGTCGCCCGGCTACGCAAGGAGCTAGGCCTCGTTAGCTAGGCCCGCTCAGGTTGGCGAAGCCCTCCGTTGACCAAAATGATCCCTTCGGGGCCGTAGCCCAATGGCAGAGGCACAGGATTTAGGATCCTGACAGTGTGGGTTCGAATCCCACCGGCCCCACCCAATTAGTCAGTGCGCTAACCGCCCTTTGATGACAGGCCTGGCTCGGGCTGCTGGACATGGACAACGGGCACGATCCGTCCCGTTCCGGCGATCTTGATCTAGGCGATCAGCGGGCGTAGGTGCCCAGATCAGAATTTATGCTGCCCGACTCTGGACCAGCATCCGGCCCATCCCGGTGGCGATGTCGAACGGCTCAGTGGCCGACCGGAAAGCCACCCGGCGTGGTCGAGGTCGTCCTGCATCGTGACTAGGTCGCGCGGGGTGCGAGGAAGCCGGTCGACCCAGTACATCAGCAGCACGTCGATCGCCCGGACCTTTGGCGAGCGGGCGCAAGCCGGGCCGTGTGGTGGTGGTGGCGCCGGAAGCGAGCCAGGCTGGGAGCCGATTTAGGCGGACAGCCTGCCGTCTTGAGCCTCGATCAAGATGCAGTTGGTCAACGTCGGTGGACAGGCACACATACCAGCTCCACGCATACTTCGTCCGTCGTGGCGGCCGCCTGATCTGGCGAGCTCATTTTGAGCCGGTGGTCTTGAGAAGCTGACTCGATCCAACTGCCACGCCGGGTTCGCCTGCCGCGGCGGAGCCTCTTAGTCTATCGGCGTACAAAAGTAACGACGAGAAGCCCTGCAAGTGCTCTCGTTGCGAGAAACCAACTGCATTCTACTGATCGGACTAGTGATACAGTATATTCAGTCTGATTGATAGGAGCTTTCGTTGGAAGGTTCAAACGGAACCCAGCTAGCAGGCGATGAGCGACGGCGCCGCCGCAAGCCGGCGACCGGCTTCCCCGTCATCGACCTCGGCGAGGCCGCGTCGGTGATCGCGCGAGCATCGCAGCACGGTTGGGAGCACACGGTGGCCGAGATCGCCGGCTACATGGGCCACGGCACGACGAACAGCGGGGCGTTCAGGGCGAAGCTGGCCGGGCTGCGCGACTACGGCCTGCTGTCCGGCCGGGGTGAGTCCCTGGAGATCACTCCCGTTGGCCGGAGGATCGCCGTTCCAGAAACAGACGAAGAGCGACTGGCGGCGCTGCAGGAGGCCTTTGCGAATACGGCCTTCGGCCCTCTGTACCAGGAGTCGGTGAAGGGATCTCCGATCTCGGTTGACAGCATAGGCCGGCGAGCCGTTAACAGGCTCGGGGTTGCCCCCGGCTCGCAGGCTCAGTTCGGTGAAGTGTTCGCCCGCAGTGCGGCTGCTGCCGGGCTCGCCGAGACTGCCGCCGACGGCAAGATAACGCTCGCCACAAAGCCGCAGGCGCGGCCTTCTGACGGCGAGAATCCCGGCCTCGCGGACCGCCCGCCGGGCGACAGCCCCCCGGTACCTGGACAGTCGGGGCGCTCGGCATTCAAGCCTGTGCTCGACCAGCATTGGCCCTTCCCTGACGGCGAGGTCGCGCTCATTGTCACGATCGCGCGGCCGTTGTCCGCTTCCGACTTCGCGGCGATCGGGTCGGTTGTGGCGCAGATTGAGAAGCTTGTCGCGGGCCTGACCGGCGGTGAGAACAATGCCTGAGCCCTGGTTGATCCACTTTTTCCAGCGCCACAAGGAGGATGACCCGGCACGCCCGGTGCCCACCATGGAATTCCTCGACGGGCTTGCGGACAAAATAGCGGCTGAGATCCAGGCTGTATTGGAGGCGGTGGCAGAGGCGCCGCTGCCGTCTTTTTCTGGCGGTGGGAAATGGGAGGCTATGCACGAGGACATGGCCGGGTTCTATGAGGTGAGGGTCCAGGGTGGAGGCGCCAACCACCGGCTATTCTGCCTGCTGGACCGCAACGCCGATGACCTCGGTGGTCCCTCGATCATCTGCCTGGACGGCCTGAGCAAGCCGGTGCGGTCGGCGGCCAGCCCGCGCGATTACCGCCGGGTCAGGCAGTACGCCGACGAGTTCCGGAAGCGCCGGACGGCGTACGGTCAGCCGGAGCGCTGATTCTGACGTCCATTGACATGGCGCTGGCCAGGGAGATGACGGTTGCCAGCGTCGGGTTAGCCGGGCGGGAGCTCAGGATCCGGCGCACCACCTCTGGGCGCATGCCCGCCTGCCGGGCCAGCTCAGCCTTCGAGAGCCCCAAATCCCTGCGGCGCTCATCGAGCGCCCGAACCACGCTGTCAACGGCGGCAATGCGCGCCCGGGCGGCCTCCAGGGCCTGCCGGTAGTCCGGGCTCCTGGACGCGCGCTCCTCGAAGTAGCGCTCTGCACCAGTCGGTCGTGCCATACAGGTAGTGTAACATATAAGTCACGTTCCGGCCAGCCGCCCGTCGGCCCGGCCTGACCGCGCGCCTGGCTCATGACCCAGCATGGGACGTAAATCGACAGCATCCAACTGTTCCACCCTGTGCAAGCGGAATATCGTCGCGCGGTTAGCGTGGTGTGAGCCAAAGCCATGGCGATCAATCACCACTGACGCGTGGACAAGAGGTAGATCGGGTCGTGAGATGTTGGGTCCATTGACGTACGGGCCGACATCAGCAGCGTTTAGCGCCCGATGGCATAGAGGGTGGCGTTGTTGATCGCGTAGACAGTGCCATCGGGTCCGATGATGGTGGGCGTATAAGCCTCAGGTCGCGGACCGTTGAGTCGCATCTTCGCGGCCAGGGTGTTGTGCGCCAGGTCCCAGCGGTAGACGATCTCGTCCTCGCTGTTCACGATCACCGAGTTGTCCGCCGGGTCGACGACGGCCGAATTTATGCACCACTCGTACCGCGATCCGGCGGGTGTGCCGGGTACATGCACGGGCGACAGAACCGTCTGCACGGCCTTCATGGTCTGGACATTGGCATACGGGTCCTTCTGGCTAGCCCTGGGGTCGAGCACGGCTACCCGGTTGCGCCCGTCTCCGTGCGGACCGATGAGGTAGTTGTTGTACTTGGAAACGAGCAAGTAGGGCGAGGTTCCGTGGTAAAGCGGCACTGAGCTCGCGGGCATCACGGAGACGGTGTTATCCCAGCCGAAGGATCCTGGAATCTTGGTCTGACTCAAAGTCGCGTTGTAATGCAACAGCCAACCTCTGTCGTCGTGATTGGGGAACGGGTTCTCCAGGACGCCGAAGTACACGTCTCCGTCCGGCCAACCGTCGGTGACGCCGACGAGCTGGTCGAGATCAGGGCCGGCTTGCCACTGACGGGATCTTTGAGAAGGACACGGAACCGCGGCCTGAGCGTGGTCGCGTCGAGCCCGACCAGGATGCCGCGCGTTGGGCTCGTGACCGTGACGTAGACGGTCGATCCGTCGGGGGACAGGGCCGGGGCGCAACTGAGGGCCACGCCGGTGATGGTCTGGTTCCTGGCGGCCGCCGCGGCGGTGATGAAGGTCGCGTGACCAAGGGCATCAATCCGAGCGATCCCGCTGGACAGGTGCGCTGGGGTCGTTCCCGTGACGCTGAACCCGAAGTACAGCGAACCATCGGATCCTGCGGTCAGCGGCGTCGTGATCTGCACCGCCTTGTTATAGGTCGACTTGTGCGCCTTCCACTGCGCTGCCCCGTAGAACACCAGTCGTCGCACAGCGCCTGTGGGTTTGTTGACCTGGCCGCGCAGCAGGACCGTCCCGCCCGCGCCGGCGACCGCCAGGGCTTTCCTGGACGTCAGCGCAGCTGGCAGCGGAGGCGTGAAGACCGTCACGCCGTTTGCGATGGCCGGCGGCCGGTAATCGGTGTTAAGAGACCAGCGCCGCTTGCCGCTAGTCCCCGAGTAGGCCACAACGCGGAACCCGGCCTTCTTGCTGACCCGAGTCGGCACCAGCACCGTGTTCGCGGCCGAGATCATGGGCGAGCCGTAGTGGATGAACAGCGCGTGGTGTGTCAGGGCCGGGTTCAGGTCGACCTTCGCCCGCCAGCGGATCCGGTGGAACGGCTGAGCGGATTGTCTGGCGACGGCTGTGTGCTGTGCGTTCGCGGCGAAGCCTGCCCACGCGACCGCTGCTCCCGCCGCGCGCGGAGTGCGCGCCACGGCAATCTGTGCGCTTGCTGCCGGTGTCACGAGCCAGGATCCAAGAACCACGACGACCGCGGCGACCCCCGCAGTCCGTCCCGCGCCGGAGCAGCGACGCGCTGCATGGGTCAGAATCCTCGCCGCTTGGACTCGCACCGCTCGCGGCCTTCGTAGCCGGCAAGACATCACTCTCGACCCTCCCGTCTCGGGCAGACTGGCCGAGAAGAGCACGTCCGGCGCCACCTCGTTGGGGGCGGCTTGGAGCGGCTCTCGGCTTGAGATAATGATAAGGCGGTAAGAGCTAGTGCATTAGATTAAATGCGTACCATATCGGTAAATGAGAGTCCTGACGGCGCAGTTACGCCGGGTTTCGTCCATTTCTGTGCGCGAGGATCCCTGGCGGCAGCCCCAGGATCAATCCCGCAGCACCGACCACGAGCATCGACGCAAGCACGATTGCGTAGATGATGCCTGCGGCCGATCCTGAGGCAAACAGCGCCGGATAGCGCGCGAGCGCGATGACCTGCAACACCACAAGGAGCAGGTAACCCACGGCGGCCGGGCGAAGTCGGCGGGCGTCGCGTTCGTACAGTGCGTGGACGGCGGCCACGCCGAGGCTAATCAGCCAGGCTCCCGTGACCTGGGCAAGCAACGGCGTTAGCTTCCATGGCCAGAACGCGTTCGCCTGGTCAGGGACGGCGAAGAGCGCCACGCCGGCCCCCAGCAGCACGACCGCCTGCCCCGCCAGCACCGCGCAGATCCAGCCGGGCAGCGGGGCTTGCCTAGGCGGTTCGGACCCTGGCGTGCGCGCCTGAACTATCAGCACAAACACCATCAGCAAGGGCACCAGTACGTAGATGGCGAGCCACGCCCAAGTGACGAGGCGGGTGCCGGCCGCGAAGCCAGCGCCGAGGTGGAACTTGTCCAGGTGCAGCAGGCTGGCTACGAGCGTAAGCACGGTGAAAATCAGCACCGTCGGCACGGCTATCCGCGCGTTGGCCCAGACACGCTGCCGCCCAGCGAGGGTCTCGATCGCCACGCTGGCCCAGTATGCGGCGCCGAGGAAGGCCGCGGCCAGCGGATTCAGGATCGTCCAGGCAAAGAACGTGCCAGACCGCTCGGTGAACACGAAGAGCTGGAACCCGGCGAGCAACACCAGGACCGCGGCTGTGTAGAGCAGCCATCGCATCCCCGGTACCAGCGGCTTGAACCCTGCGTCTGTCGCCGCATCGCCAGGCCGGCCAGATCCCGAGACGTCACCATGAGCGTCTGGCACGGCTCTCCGGTGAGCCTCTTCGCCCACCCGGCCTACCGGCCGATCCTGGCTGACGACATCGTGTCGAGGCACCGATGCACCAGCGGGATGGCGATCGCACCCTCGCCAACCGCGGACGCGACCCGCTTGACCGAGCCATGCCGGGCATCACCAGCAGCGAACACCCTCGGCACGCTGGTTTCCAGCAGCAACGGTTGCCTGTCGGCATAGTTCTGCGCGATCGCCTCGTCGGGAAGATCCGGCCCGGTCAAGATGAAGCCTTTCTCATCTCGTGCCACCCCCTCGCCGAGCCACTCGGTATGGGGCTGCGCTCCGATGAGAACGAACAGCGCGCCGGCCGGAACGGTTTGCCGCTGCCCGGTGGACCTGTCCTCGATCACGATCGACTCGAGGTGACGCGAGCCGGCGCCGTCGACGATCTGCACGCCGCTGGAGACATCGATGTTAGGGGTCGCCGCGATTTCGCGAATGAGATAGTCCGACATGCTCGCGGCCAGCGATTCGCCGCGTACCAGGAGCGTGACGTGTCTGGCCCACTTGGCCAGATTGATTGCCGCCTGGCCCGCTGAGTTGCCGCCGCCGACCACGAATACTTCCAATCCGCGGACCGCCGGCGCTTCGCTGACCGCGGCGCCGTAAAAGACGCCGCGGCCCTGGAGCGCTTCGAGGGTCTCAACCCCGAGCCGGACATAGGTGGCCCCGGTGGTAATGATCACGGCGCGGGCGGCCAGATCGCTGCCGTCCGAGAGTCGCAGCGCGCGCACTTCCCCTTGGTCCGACAGGCTTTCGGCCTGCCGCATGAACAAGAACCTGGTGCCGAAGAGCCAGGCTTGCTGATAGGCCGCGAGCGCCAGCCTGGAACCAGTGGTGCCTTGCGAGAATCCCGGAAAGTTCCTGATCATCGAGCTGGTGCCGGCCTGGCCGCCGATGGCCTCGCGCTCGACGACAACCGTCTTCAGGCCTTCCGATGACGCGTAGACCGCTGCGGCTAGTCCGGCCGGCCCAGATCCGATCACGGCGACGTCGAATACCTCATCAGGCGAGATCGGAGTCATGAGCCCGAAGGCCTCGGCGATCTCAAGATTGGTCGGATTCGCGAGCGCAGCATGCTCGGAGGCGAATCTGAGGGCGATGACGGGCAGGTCAGCAGATTCGAGTCCGAGCTCGCGCAGTAGCTGTCGGCCGCGATCTGAGGTCGCTTCATAGAAGCCGATCGGGATCTGGTTCCTGGAGAACATGTCGCGCAGCTCGCCCGACCGCGCCGACCATTGCTCACCGATTACGCGTACCGCTTCGAATACGTCACCTCGTCGTTCTTTCCAGTCGCCAAGGAATTCGGTAATGGACCGATGGAATTCCTCGTCGGGAGGCTGCTCGGGACCCATAACCCAGTGATCGACCTTGCCGGTCATGACGGCGTCGAAAATTGGCCGCGCCATATTCCAGTCGCCCCACCGGACCGACGCGACGCGCTGCGTCGTCGGATCAACCTGACGCAGCTCTGCAAGCACATCAAGGCCATCCGGGTCTTGCTCGCCAACCCTGGCGATGACCAGGGCGACCGGAGTTCCGGCGGCAGTGAGACCTTGGATCCTGGACTTCAGGTGGCTCGGATCCTGGCAGGTGATGACCTGATAGTCGGCTCCGTAGCGTTTCGCTAGCTCCGCGCTAAGGACACCCCTTGCGGCCGAGTCCCGGCAAATCATCACGATGGCGGGCCGGTCCTGACGCCCATCGCTGACGTGGGAGCTATCCGACGGGTTGCCTACGGATTGGTTGCTGGACCGCTGGTGTTCTGTCATTCCCCCCGCTCCCGCCTGTTCCCGGTGCTCCTGGCGCGTCTATCTGCCATACCCGCTCGGGAGGTGCTGCAATCCGACAGTAGGGCAGCATCACAGCGCTTGTCCCAGCATTCCCCCTGGTCCCAGCCGTCACGGATCCTGGGGCACAGCATCCAATCTGCCGGTTCACCGTAGAATGACCTGGTGCACGTCGAAAGCCGGCTTAGCGGCAGCCTGCCCGCAGAGCGCCTGCCCAGTGGGAGCCTGCCCGACGGAAGCCTGCACAGCCGAAGCCCGCACGCGGCCGACCCGGATCTCGAATACGTCGCCGATGTCGAGCCAGCCGACGGCCGCGCCGCCCGCTCGCACCGGACACGCCGGGCGATCCTCGACGCGATGCGGGCGCTGCACGCCGAGGGTGACTTGCGCCCGACCGTTCCGCGCATTGCCGCCAGGGCAGGGGTCTCCCTGCGCACGGTGTGGCAGCAATTTGCCGACCGCGAAGCCCTCCTTATCGAGGCGGTCAGGCGGGACCGAGAGATCCAGCGATCGCTGGTGAGCAGGATCGACCCGGATCAGGCGCTCGCCGCGCGGGTGGACGCGTTCATCAGGCAACGGACCAGGGTGTTTGAGGAGATGACTCCCACTTGGCGGGCCGCACGCGTTCACCATCCGTTCTCTGATGAGTTGCAGCGCGACCGGAAGCGCAGGAACTCAGGAGCCCGGGCTGAGGTCGAGCAGGTCTTTGCCCCGGAACTGAGCACTCTGCTGCCAGAGCCGCGTGAGCGTCTGGTTGATGCCCTCCATGCCATCAGCCTTTGGTCCTTCTGGGAGTCGCTGCGAATCGATCTTGAGCTGAGCCCGTTCGGCGCTCAGGAGATCCTGAGGAACACGTTCACGGCGCTGCTCACGCGGGCTGGTTTCGATCCGGACTCATAGCGCTCGCGCATCGGTACTATTCGCTATTCTGGTCGCACAGTATTGATCTTGCACACATAGTGCAGATATCTTGACCTCGAAGCCTGGGTTAACTGGGTGCGTCACCCCTGACAATGGTGAGGTCCGCATGAGTGTGACCGCAGACGAGCTGGCAACAGAACGTCCCGGCGGAGTGTCATGGCTATGGCGCCGCCAGCTGAATTCCTATCCCGACACCAGGCCGCGGGTCACGTACCTGGCCATCACGGTGCTCGCCACGATCATGCTGTACTACGAGCTGTACGTCGGCGGCTCCGTGTCCACGCTGATCCTCGTGAACCTCCACATGAGCTTCACGTTCTTCGTGATAACTCTGGCCTTCGGCAACCTGATCGGCGCCTTTGGGTCGCTGTTTGCCGGGCTCACCGACCGGCTTGGCCGGGCGAATCTAGTCGTGTTCGGGTTGCTATTCACCGGTGTGTTCGTCGCGTTCGTGCTGCCGGCGGCGACCGACAAGTGGGTCTTCACGATCGAAGGTTTCGTGGTCGGCGTAGTCGAGGGCATCTGTCTGGTGGCCACTCCCGCGCTGATCCGGGACTTCTCCCCGCAGGTCGGCCGTGCAACGGCGATGGGTTTCTGGACCAGCGGCCCGGTGCTCGGCAGCCTGATCGTCTCGGTGGTCGGCACCGCCACCGTTCCCGTGGTCGTCCATGATCCGCGGTTCTGGACGCACGAGTACCGGATCTGCGGCATCGTCGGGCTCGTTGTCTTCGTGATCGCCCTCATATGGCTGCGCGAGCTGTCGCCGCAGCTGCGGGATCAGCTCATGGTGACGATGCGCGACCGAGCACTGATCGAGGCTAGGGCCAAGGGCATCGATATTGAGGCAGCGCTGAAGCACCCGTTCCGACAGCTGCTCAAGCCGGACGTGGTGGTCTCGGCGTTCGCCGTCTCGGTGATGCTGATCATCTACTACACGGCCGTCGGATTCAGCGTCATCTACCTGACGACCGTGTTCGGATTCTCGCTCAAGGACGCAAATGGCCTCGGCAACTGGAACTGGGGCTTCAACGTCATCGCGGTGATCCTGATCGGCATGCTCTCCGACCGCTTGCGGGTCAGGAAACCGTTCATGCTCATCGGCGGAATCGCGGCAGCGGTCATGACGGTCATCTACCTGCTCCAGGCTGGCCTCCAGCCGGGTTACTACAGCCTGGCTATCATCCTGGCGCTGCTGTCGTTCTCCCTCGGCGTGGCGTACACGCCCTGGATGGCAAGCTTCACCGAGACCGTGGAGGCACATAACCCTGCGCTAACCGCGACCGGCCTGGCGATCTGGGGGTGGATCATCCGGGTCGTGGTCTTCGGCTCCTTCATGCTGATTCCAGTCGTGATCAACTCGGTCACGCCGCTGGTCAACTATGGCCCGCAGGCCGTGGCGTACCAGGCCAAGTACGGAGCCGAGCTCGCGTTCGCGCAGCAGCACCCGGACGTCGTCGCCCTTGCCCAGAAGTACCAGACGCAGATCGGGGAGGCGCAACAGTTCCAGCCCGAGCTCACCGCTCTGCAGAAGGATACGGTGAACGTGGGCACGGTCTTTATCAATTGCGCGACGCCCAACAAGGTGCCGAAGGCGGTCATGGCCCAGGCCGTGACGGCCGCGGGCGGCGGCTCGGTCGGCCAGGGCGTGCTGACGACCATGTGCCAGAACGCCGCGGCGATCAATGACGTCATCAAGGTCGCCGGACCGCTGCAGAAGATCCAGCCGTACGCAGTCCAGCTGACGGCACTGTCCAAGATGCCGACGTCGGTGGGCGCCTTCTTCAAGGCCCATGGCGCGGCGCTGCAGAAGGCTTCTTCGACAACGGTCGGCCAGTGGAAGACGTGGTACTGGATCTGCTTCGGCGGCATCGTCTTCTTCCTGCTCAGCATCCCGCTGTTGCGCGGGCGCTGGCGGACCCGCGACGCCAAGCGGGACGAGGCCGAGCACGAGGCCAAGGTGCAGGAGGAACTGGCCAAGCTCCAGGCCACCGTCTAGGAACGCGGGGGCATTCTGCCCTAGGTCCCGCCTAGGGCAGAATGCCCTCGATGATGGCCTGCTGCAGCCGGTTGGCCGTGGCGACGTCGGGCTTGCGCGCGGCGAGCACGTCCGCGTAGAGGAACGACTCGCCCAGCCGGACGAGCGCGTACGCGAGCGCGCTCGGCTCGATGATCGTGACCAGCCCGAACTCGGCCATGTCGCGGCGCAGCAACTCCTCGTTGAGGGCCACGATCCCGCTCTGCACCCGGCCGCGCGGGTCGGTGAGCACGCGCATGGTCAGCGCGGGCTCGTCGTCCAGCAGGCGGCGCAATCCTTGTGATCCAGCCACCATCGCGTTGATGTGGCGGATGGTGCCGGGGGTGTGCAGCTCGCCTTCGGGGCGTTCGGCCTCCCAGCGCTCGACGGCGATCTCCAGCATGCGCTCGGTGAGCCGCCACAGGGCCTGGCTGATCAGCTCCTCCCGGCTGCCGACGCGCCGGAACAAGGTCACCCGGGACACGCCCAATTCGTCGGCTAGGCCCTGCATGTCCAGCCGCCTGCCCTCGTAGATCCACCGGGCGGCGGTCGAGACGATGCGGTCGGTCAGGCTGATCTTGGTAGTGCCATTGCCCTTCGGCCGACTGCCCTTAGGCCGGCCTGTCAGGGTCTGTGCGGGCGCGATCCCACCGCTCCGGGTTCCCGGCTGGGCTTCCGACGTGGCGGTCACACTGCCACGATAACCCGCGGAAGCTCTCTGATCAGCATGCGGGCGGCTAGCACGTTCCCGGACGAGTGCGCGAGTACCGCGACGCCGAAATGGGGGCTTCGGGGCTGCAGGAGCGGAAGTACCAGTGTGCACTGTGGTGCAATCAGGCGGACAAGATCGCGCATGAGCCAGGGGTCGGGATGCGGTTGAGGTTAGCGAGGCTAGTGGGTCCCGCGGTCAGGACGGCAGCGGCCAGGGCCGCGATGGCCCCGGCCGCACGGGACCGCCGAAGACCTGGCACGCTGCCTCCCGGCGCTTTGTCACTTATTGTGACCGAACTTTTACGGAGGACAGCTTAGCGGTCAGCGGCGGAAGGCGGCGCCCCAATCGACGTCTTCGCGCAGCCGCCGTTTGAGCAGCTTGCCGCCCGGGTTGCGCGGCAGCGGCGTGCCGCTGACCGCGACGTACTGCGGGACCTTGAAGTCGGCGATGTGTTCGCCCAGGTAGCCGAGCACGGCCGGGACGTCGAGGGAGACCCCGGGCATCGG
>DATAEH010000080.1:0-12506 GCA_036258115.1 Streptosporangiaceae bacterium | reverse complement strand
CCGGGGATCGCCGCTGGCCGGTGGTAGCTGCTCATTGGCCACTAGCTCGGATTGCAACACCACCCGCATCGGCCCGTCGAGGGGCTCGACCTCGTAACAGATCGCCGCTATCGATCGCTGCACGAACGACACCAGCCGGGTCGATGACACCCGCACGGCGCGACCCGCCGGGGTGATCCAGTCTGCCCGGCGGTGCAGGACGCCAGCTCGGAAGTCGAGCAACCGCTCGTGCGCGCGCAGTTCGCCGTAGCGGATATCAAACGGCTCGTCCTCCACCATCAGGCGGATCAGCTTGCCGTTGGTGACATTGATCAGCGTCTGCCCGGACTCCGGATAACCGTAGCCCGCCTCTGCGTACGGCAGCGGCCGCAGCTCGTAAAACCCGCCCAGGTACGAGCCAGGCAGGCCATGCGGCTCGCCCTCATCCAGGTTGCCCCGCCAGCCGACATGCCCGTTGGACAGTGCGACCACCGATTCCGACTGCGCAAGGACATCCAGATGCAATGCAGTCTCGCGCAGACACCATGGCTCCACTGCAAACGCCGGGTGCCCGATCATGGCTGGTCAAGCAGCTCGGCGAGATCGCCTACTACGACGTCAGCCCCGTGCGCACGCAGCTCGTCGGCCTGCCCGGCCCGGTCGACTCCGACAACAACGCAGAACCCGCCAGCCCGGCCGGCTGTGACTCCGGCAAGCGCATCCTCGAAAACTGCGGCGTCGCCGGGCCCGACCCCAGGGCGGCCGCGGCGGCGAGAAAGGTATCTGGCGCCGGCTTGCCCCGCAGCTCTTCGTGCTCGGCGGCCAGGCCGTCGATGCGCACATCAAACAGGTCATCGATACCAGCCGCGGCCAGTACATCACTGCAGTTCGTACTACTGAGGGCAACCTCGGACCGCCGAGGCACGTGGCTGGGCTCGGCCGGACCTGTGCGGGCGATCACGGTGATGGGGAGGCAGGGCGGTCCGGGCTTGCCCTCGGGTTCGCGGCTGTGCCGAGACCGATGTGGTGTCGTCCGGGCTGGTCACTGGCTGCGCGCTGGCTCATGCTCACAGTCAGGGAACAGGTTGTGGAGGCTGGCATGGGCGGGCGCGTGGTCACGGTTTCGGAGGTGCTGGACGGGCATGCGGCGCTGGATATCGAGTGCCTGGACCGGCTCTACCTGAACGCGTATGTGCCGATCTTGCAATCCAGCGGGCAGGTAGTCGCGTTCATGACCCAGCACCTGGGCCTGCCGATCCCGTCTCCCGCGCTGTTCGACAAGATCGGTCAGCGGTTTCGCCGCGCGGTGGCCTTGTTCGCCGGGGCTAACGACATTCCGTGGGTCCGGTTCGCCAAGGGCGACCGCAAGTCCGATGTGATGCGGCCCTACCTGGACCGGCAGGCCGCGACCGGGCGGTCCGGAGTCGCGGCGATCGGGGTGGCGCAGGAATACCAGCGGGTCTGGGCCGCGTACCGGCGCGAGACTCAGACCGCGGCGCCGCAGTTCACCTTCGCCAAGGCCGACCGACGGGTGACGTGCTACTACTTCTACCTGTGGGATGAGGGCTTCGGGCCGGCGTTCATCAAGGTCTGCTCCTATTTCCCGTATCCGGCCAAGGTCTGGCTCAACGGCCATGAGTGGGCCAAGCGGCAGGCCGCCCGCGCCGGGCTCGGCTACCGGGAGCTGTCCGACGGGTTCGCTGCCTGCGATGACCCCGTCCTTTTGCAGGCGATCTGCGACCGGCTCGGCCCGGCCGCCATCGACACATTCGCCCAGCGGTGGCTGCACCGCCTGCCGATGCCGCTGACCGAGCACGACGAGGGTGCCGGGTACTGGTGGGAGCTGTCCATGCGCCAGGTCGAGGTGTCCCGCACCATCGTGTTCGACGCGCCCCGCCGGGCACGGGCGTTCTTCGAGGCCCTGATCGCCGACAACCTCGACATCGGCCGGCCCGCCAGCGTTGGGATCATCTTCGGCCGCAAATCCGCCGCGACACCAAGGGAACCTTCCGCACTACCATCGACCGCCCCGCCATCGGCCCGGACACCGGCGGCGTCACGGTCAACGTGTTCTACCGCAACTCCCGGATTAAGCAGTACCTCAAAGACGGCCGGGCCATGCGGATCGAGACCGTCATCAACGCGCCCCGCGACCTGGGCTGCAACGCCCGCCTGCCCAACCTCGCCGAACTGCAGGCCAAAGCCCGCGCGATCAACCGGCGCATACTAGAAGCCGAGCGCGCCGGCCAGTGCGCCGTCCTTGCGAGCCCAGCCTTTGAGCGGATCGCGCACCCGTCCGTCGACGCGGACGGGCGGAGGACCCCGGCCCTGCGGTTCGGCGATCCTCGGGTCATGGCCCTGACCGGCGCCCTCACCACCACCCTGCTCGCGGCCACCGGCATCACCAACAAGAGCCTGCGCGCCTTGATGACCGGGCTGACCCACGCCCCCTACACCCCCGGCCAGGCCACCTACGACCTGCGGCGGCTGCGTCTGACCGGGATCATCACCCGGATCGAGCGGACCAACCGCTACCTCCTGACCCCCGACGGCATCCGCGTCGCAGTCTTCTACACCAAACTCCACGATCGGCTCCTGCGTCCGCTCCTCGCCGCCGACCAGCCCCAGGCCCCCGCCGAACTCCGCTCCGCACTCCGCGCCCTGGACCAGCACGTCAGCGACTACACCACCCGCGCCCGGCTCACCACACCCGCATAAAACTTGACCTAAACGTCCAGAAGCTAGCGACCAAGGATCGCTAGCGACCAAGGATCGCTAGCGGACACTACGGCCCGGCTCAACCCGGCATCGCGCACGGCACGCACGTACCGGACCGAGCCCGCATACGCCTGCACGCCGTCCTCCCGGATCTTACGCAGCACAAGCTCATTCTTTCTTGCCCAGCCCGTATACCGTCTCCGCGTCGCTCTGGTCGTCCCGGGCAGCCGACAGGCAACTCGATGCCACGCGAACCCAGGAACGACTGAATGCCATCGGCGCGCGGCTTGCCGTCGACGTATGTGTCGTAGTCGGCGACCGCGTCGAAGGGAACGAAGCGGGCGCTCGTCCGCTCTGCCAGAGCCCGCAGGTAGGCGTCAAACGTTTCCTTCCACGCGGTGGCATGCACCTTCGCCGTCTGCGTGAGAACACCATCGAGGTCGAACAGGCAAGCTTGTACCCGGTCAGGAATGCCCAGCACGGGACAAGGCTACTCCCAGCGTGTCCCGTCGCTGATCAAACACATTGCGCGCCGCCCCTGATGCACGCCTCGCCGGCACCAGGGCCATTGGGTCGATTGGCGACTCCACTTCGCGCCCTTTCAGCACGAGCGTGGAAGGCCTTGCTCAGATGAATTCGCCGGCGTCACGTCCGTGCCCAGATCAATTCAGGGGTCTACGCGGTCGGAAGCCGTTTAAGGTCAAGGGCAGCCGTTTTGAGTTACCGAAAGATCATCGTCGGTAGTTTCTCCCGATGCGCGACGGTTAATGGAGGAAGCCTTCGGCGCCGGACAACGCGCAGCGCGACATCGTCCACCTGGCTCAGCGCCATGGCTGGAGCCGTCCTGCTGCTGGCCTGTCGGCTGTTCAAATGTCGTGATTGCCGTCTCGGCGCTTGTTGCTCCGGCGAATTGAGCGTAGCGTCAATGGCGGGACTATCGCTCCGGCCGTGCTTGCATGCGCGCGGATTGCTATTCCGGCTGCTCTGGACCTCGGTGGCACCATGATCGAGCCAGGTGAGCCGGGTGGCGCGCCATGACAACCCTTGTCTGCCAGCGAGTCCAGCGGTTCAGTGCAGGGCGCGGAGCCGCTGGCCACAATCAGCCTGCGAGTGCCTCTGGAAGCCGGTCGGCCACGCTCCGGCGAGCAGCACGCCGGCTGATCACAGCCCCGCGGTCATACGCTTGCGACGGTGCCGATGTGGCGGCGGCAACGGTGCTGCCGGAGTGCGCGTGGCGGGCACGGCTGCGGGCCGGCCCCGGGTCAAGTCCGCGATTGAGGCTGGGCTTTGCGCCGGCGCCGGCCAGCGCAGCGGGCGCAAGCTGCGCGCTGCGGCGGGCGGGAATCCAGGAACAGTCTGTTGACACCCCCGGGGATGCCGTCGCGTCATCGCAGGTGCTCGTGGTCGCCGTGATGACCGAGCTGGAATACCCGGCGGACGATCATGAGCAGGTGCTTGCTGACCTGTCGGTGGGCACACGAGCGTCCTCGACCGTTACCGGGAGGCGGAGGAGATCTCGCGGCGCGCCGCTGCTGGCTCAGCCTCGACCGAGGATCTTCGCGTGGCCACGATCGACTATCGCGCCCTGTTCCGTGACCTCGCCGGCGAGTCCGCTGACGCTGGCCCTGCCCAGTTCCCCGGCACGTCGCCGAGCGCCGCCAGCCGGGAGGCGGTATCCGAGCATTTCCGCCCGGCGAGGCGCAATGAGAAAGGAGTGCTCCTGGGAAGGCGCTAGCCCACGAATCCTCCGTCACCTGCCTTACTGCTGGCATGAAAGGACCCTGGAAGGGGAAGATGCACCGTGAGCATTCTCAAGAAGATCAGGCACAAGATCCAGACGGCGAAGGGAAGAACCAAGAAGAGCACCGGCCGCGCCACCGGAAATCGCCGGCTCAAGACTGAGGGACGCACCGGCCAGGCCGCAGGTAACGTCAAGCAGGCGGCGGATAAAGTCAAGGCCGCCTTCAGACACTGACCTGAAATTGCGAAAGCGGCCGATGACCCGCTTGCCGGAGAATGCGGTGGATACTTTGCCATCCGGCCCGGGGCAGCCATGCGCATCCGGAGCTCAGTGCCTCATGGCCGAGCCGCGGATCCCGACACGTCGTCGACGGCAAAACCCGGAATCGGAGTCGGCCTCAGCGCTCTGCGGCAGGCATCCCTGCGGAACATTCCGACTCGGGTCCGATGAGACTGTGGCTGGCGGAACTACCCTCGCAGGCGGCTAATGAGGCTCAGATGCCCGAGCACCTGGAACTTCCCCGGCCACTGCGGCTCCTGCGCACGGCGGCGTGGAGCCTGACTGAGGCTGCCGGGCTCCCCGTCGCCGCGTACGCTGTCGCTGCCTGGCTGGGCGGACGCAATGCCGGGCTGCTGGCCGCGCTCGCGGCGATCTGGGCGACCGCAGCTATCCGAAAGGTCGCCACCGGGCGCATCCCGAGCCTGCTGACGATCTCCGCGGTCGTGCTCACACTCCAGACCGCGGCGGTCATCGGCACCGGCGAACTCTGGATTTTCCTGCTGCAGTTCCCGGTCGCGAACCTTTGCATGTGCGTCCTGTTCGCCCGGACGGCCCGTGGCCCCAACCCGCTCGTTGCCCGGCTTGCCGCTGAAGTGGTCGCCCTGCGCCTGCCGGCCACCCATCACCTAGGCCTGCACCGCTTCTTTCAACGGGCGACCTGGCTCTGGGCAGGCATCTTCCTCGCGCTCACGGGCCTCCTGGCGGTGCTGATGGCCACCGAGCCGGGCGGCCTATTCCTGATGCTCTCGACCGTCGTCACTACCGCGCTGATCGTCGCCGGAGCCGGCGCATCCACCCTATGGTTCTTGTTCGCTCTCCGCGGGCTCGGACTTGCCCTCCGCTTTGCCGCACCCCTGGGCCCCGCCAGGCCGGCAGGCATGCGGCAGCGGCGGATGCTGGCACGATTGCCGCGATCGAGGAACGCCCTTACGGGCCAGTCGCATCACCGGCACCAGCGTGAACGCAGCAGCGGCGAGGCCGTCCCGGACTCTCCAGGGGTGGGTGGAGTTCGGCGGTTACCGGCGTTGGCTGAGCATGTCTCGATTCGGCTGAACCGGTCGGTGAGTTCTGGCACGTCGGCCTTGGTGACGCCCGCTCGCATGGTTTGAGGGCCAGCACGACCACCCAGCCTGGTTCGAGGCTCCCGTGGACGACGACTTCGGAGATGTCGCAGCCGTCTTGCGGGCGTACCGCGTGTCGACTTCGCTGCGCCGCACGCCGAGGCGCCGCAACGCCTTCTTGGCGATGTGCCCGTCATCACCGTGGCCGCGCGCCCGTCGAAGATCCTTGCGGAAGCGGCTTTCACGGCGATGAGCCGGTTGATCGCTGCGTTCACCGTGGCAAGCGTTACCGCTCCGATCAGGGGCGTGTCCTTGCCGGTTACGAGCTGGCGTCGAATCCGAACCGGGACACGCGCGAGGGCCGGATCGCGCGTCGGCCAGTGGTGTAGCTCAGAGCGGCGGATCCTTCTCCGCGTTGAGGAGGACGTCGGCCAGCGTCGGGCGCCCGGATTCCGCGCTGAGGTTCCCAACCATCGGCCGGTTATCGTCCTGAATGTACGAGTCGTCGCCAGCCATGCCTGTCCCGGGCCCGGTCGTTCCGCGGGGGATGACCCACCGGGACAGCAGGTCCGTACTGGCCGCCATGCCCGTCAGCTGGGGCAGGACCAGCCCGAGCAGGCCGGTGCAGACCACGATGATGCCGACGACGTGCAGGTTTATCCCGAGGTGGGATCCCGCCGGGAGCGCGAACCAGAAGATCGCTCCGGCCGTAAGGAGGAAGATACACAGGCCGGTGCTCAGCGCTCGCCGACCTCCTGACCTGGGCGAACCGGGCTGGCCGGCGTACCGGCTCACCGTCGTGCCGTGTGGTGGCCGGACCGCGTGCTTGTGTTGAGGTCAGCCGTCAGTCCGAGGATGATCCATGCGATGGCAGCCATGACGGGCTCCTTCCGATCGGCGCCCCGCGCACCGGTCCTTTAAAAAGAAAATCCGGGCCTCTGCTGTGCCAGCTGAGAAATGCGGCGGGTACGGCAGCCTGGGTCCGGAGCTATACCTCGACAATACGCCATTATTTCATTCTCGGCATGGTCAGAATCAGCCAGCCGGTAATTGACCACCCCGGCCGAGCACCGCCCGCGCGGAAAAGGTCATATCTGAGCCAGTTAGCTTGCCAGCCGGTTCGTCCGCGGTGGCCGTGATGCGGGCCGATGCCCCGTGTCATGGCCGACGGCTGAAACCCGCTGGATCTGGCAGGCCCGGCCGTGCTGGTTTTGGCGCCGGACCAGGAAGTGGCCTAGACGGAGCTACATTCGGGCCGCCGTTCGGGCACGACGTCGCAGCGCGGTCCTCTCAGCACCTATCCGGAAAGCACCAGAACGACTAGACTGCTACTAGTTGTCCCCGGACCCTGGCAGCCTCCGAATCGCCGGCATCCCCTGGGACGGACTCACATGCTCGGTTACATCGCCGCCGCCCTCTTCATTATCGCGTTCCTCCTCAACGCGACATCCACCTCCACGCCCGCCGTCTTCGCCCCGCTGAGCCTGCTGCTGCTCGGCCTGGCGTGCCTCGCCCTGCACCTTGCCGGCGTCGGAACCGGCTGGTCATTCGGCGGCCGCGGCCGCCGTCGCTAGCTAACAGCCGCCCGCCACCGGCCGATCCCCCGACCTCAACATCGCGTTCGCCTGGAGGCAGCCATGAGATTCGGATCGATCCTGCTCGTCATATGGCTGATCGTCGGTGCCGTCGCCGCCGGCCAGCGCCATGAATACTCCCGCGCCCCGGCGGGCTGCAACAAGATCGCCACAATCGCCGTCACGATCGCTGCCGGCCCGCTCGACTACGTCGGCGTGAACCCCAAGATCTCCTGCAAGACACCGCATCCGAGCAAATAACCCGGCCGCGGCTCGCTCACCCCTCACCGCTCACGTAACCAGGCACCGCAGAGTCGCTGGATTCGCCGGATGGTTCAATGGACCGCCTGTAGCCGCCGCATAGACATCCGCTGCGTGACACGCTCTACCGATGACGTCACGCCATATTGGAGCCGGGCCCGCCTCACGATAGAAAGGCTAGACAGGTATCTCCAATAATCGGCACCTGGCCATACAACTGGCAAAGGAAGCCGAAATGGACGCTCTCCATCTTGCGCATGTGACTCTATTGGCCGGAAGCCTGAATCAGCCGGGCAAATTCCTTAGCTAGTCGATCTTCGAGATTTCTGTGGCGAACCTGATTGTCATCGCGGTGATGGTCGTCATTTTCGGCGCTGCCCTCGTGATCCCCTTCCACGGGGCCAGCTAGCTCACCAGCGCCGCGGGTTCTGCTAATCCCGATGAGATTGTTGGCGACCTGACCGTCGCGGCGGCGGCCGAGCCTGGCGACGAGGGGATGTGGACCGCCAGGGTGCGCACCCGGGTCGCCGGGCTGCTGCCGCCGAGGAAGCTGCTGCCCGACCGGCTGCCCGCGTACGTGGCGTCCTGGATCTATGGGTCCGGCGTGGCCTCTCTCGTTGGGCTGGCCTGGTGATCGTCTCTGGCTTCGCCCTGGCTCTCGGCGGCCGTGACTGGTGGCATTACAACCGGGCCGGCCATTTCTTCAACAGCGTGCACCTGTCGAGTGTCGACCTGTTTATGTCCTTCCTGGTGATCCACCTGTGGGGGAGGGGCCGCGGCGAAGAAGCTACTAGGCGCGCCCAGAGCCGACCAGATGGAGCCCTCGTCGTGTGATCTGGCCATCTCGGCGAGTGGCGGAATGCAGAGGGCACTGGCATCGCCGGGGGCCCTGATTGGCGAACAGCCGATCGGCGTTTGGGGGTGCGATCGATGTCCGCCTCGCTGCGCCGCGTCCTGCCGCGCCGCCCGTCGGTCACTGCCGACTTCGCCGCCGCGGCCTGGCAGCCGCCCAACTCTGTCCTGCTAGCCCGGCAGCACCAGACCTGGTCGTCGTCTACCCGCCGGTCGCACTGAGTGGTAAGGGGGCTTCGGGCCTGGCTAAGGCCTATCTCAACAGGCAAAATAGGGACTTCCTCCGAGGCGCCAAGGCGGGCCTCACGGCCAGACTCAGGGGTGACCGGCGACGAGATGGCCGGAAACCGAGGAGGAACGATGAACCACAACTTCACGCAGGGCACACTGGGTCCGCTGGCTCGCTTCGGCCGGCGCGTGGCCGCGATCGTCGCGGAGTGCAACTACGCCCAGACCCAGCTGACCAGTTTGCGAAACACCCCGGAGCGCTTCTGATCCTGGGGGCGAGCGCCCGGCTCCGGGCCGAATCTGCGATCCGGATCTCGAGCCGAGCTGCACGAGCCAGCCGCTAGGCCGGCCGTACCCTGCCCTGCCGGGCTAGCGGCGGTTTCGCAAGCGGTGCCCTGACCCTGCCCGGATGCACTGGTCCGTCGTGCGGCGGCTAGTTCCGGGCACCGGGCTCATCACCAGCGCTGGCTGCTGCCGGCGGAGCCGTTTGGCGCCTAGCTCGGCAGCGGGCCACTCAGACGGATCCCGTTGCGATATACGGCTGCGCCCACGGCTTTGTGTCAAGTGCCCTCCTGGGATCGCTTCGCCCCGAGCGTCCTGAATGGCTGGACTTCGCAGAAACTTGTCCGTCTTTGCTGACTGGTGACGATCGTCTGTGCGATATCGGCCAGTTCCGCATTGGTCGGCTATGCGGCACGATGGTCTATCGCTGCTGGCGAGGGGAAAGGCTGTTGGGAACAGGATCAGAGCAAGGGCCCGGCGAGATGCTTGCGAGCGAGATGTTGCCGGCGAGCGTTTGCTGTGGACAGGGCGGCCCGCTCGGGCGCGGGTGAGCGTGGCTGATGCGGGCTTTTCGGCGTTTCTGCTCGCGGCCCTGGCCGTCGCTGCGGTCTTCGGTACCGCCCAGTTGCGCAGCTCACCGCGGTTCTTTCGGGCTGTAACGGTCATCGTGCTCGCAGGTGCGGTGATTCAAGTGGCTGCGATGCTGATCTATCTGCTCGCGATCAAACCGCGGCTGACTCAGCGGACGCTCTACCAGATCACTGCCTACCGGGTCGTGGTGACCACCGGGCCGCGCGCCCGCGGGACCTGGTCGGCCTACCTGGATCAGATCGGCGAGCCCTTACTGAAATGTCACCGGGATGGCACTGAGGACCTCGTGCTGCTTGTAGGCGGCAATTCGAGACTCGGCCGCGGAGTGGGCGACGTCTTTTGGAGGGGCCATTTTCGGCCATGGGCGAGATCGAGGTTCCGGTCCTGCGGTCACTTGCCGACGGCGTGCAGGCGCAGCAGCTTGCCGCGGCCGCCCGGCGGCGGATGCTCGATGGCATGGCAGAGTTCGTGACGCAGCCGCCTGCAGGGTTGAGTACGGGCCCGCTCCCGGCGGGCGTCGTCGTGGCTGCAGGGGAACGGATGCTGTGGGCGGGCTACTCGGGCCGGGTGCCCTGGTGGTTCGGCCCGCAGGACATCTACCTGTCAGCGTTTGCCCTGGTATGGCTGACCTTCGTCGCCCTGATGGCCGCTTTCTCGGTGACTAGGGGGTCGGGCATGTTCCTGATCTTCCGGGTGCCGTTGGCGCTGGCGGGCGGCCTGTACCCGGCGGTCGGCCGCCTCATCCACCGGCGGCTCCGGATCAGCCGCGCCGGCTACGTGCTCACCGACCGCAGGCTCATCGCGTCATGGCGGCCCGGCCGCACGCCTGTCACCGTCGAGGCCCGGCTCAGGGAGCTTCTGCCGCCGGTCATCCGCGGCCACGCGATCTTCACCGGCCTGGCGGACTGGAGCAGGCCGGAGTGCTCGGCGGGCTGGAGGAACCTGCTATGGCCAACCGCGACGACCGCGCCGCCCGCCCTGATCGGCATCGCCGATGCCCCTGCCGTGCGCGAGCTGATCGCCGCCGCACAACTCGCGTCGCGGGCGACAGCCCAAGGCGCACAACAGACGCAGCCGACAGCGGTGAAGGACCCGGACTAGCCGCCCGCCTCACGCCGAAAACCGCCCGGAGCCCGGTTGACGCTCAGAACAGCCATTCAGGGGCGAGATGGCGGCGGTGGTACCACGCCGTGAACTAGCGCCCCTTCCCGAGGCGAGCCGTCGAGGTAGCTTGCGCGCTCGCAGCCAGCACGACGACGCATAGGCCTGGTGTTGTGGTCCTCCCTCCTATTCCGGGCCTAAAGGCTGTGGAACGTGCCGGCTGGTACCGAGTTCGGGCTCGAACGGTTGACCGGCTTGATGATCCCGGCGATGGCGGCGGGAGAGCTCGCTCCGAGGAACTGGGCCTGCTGACTCGGGTGATCTTTGACCACCAGGAGAATGAACTCGTGGTGACGCGACGATCATGTTGCTGGAGTGCCGGCCGTCGCGGCGCAAGGCGCTGTCATGCAGGCGGTAGGGCGACGCGGCGGCGGCGCGATGGGCGTGTCCGCTGGTGATGGGCGGGAGCCCGTACCGGGCGGTGCAACGCGCGGTGCTCCGCAGCGCCGAACGGGTCTGGCACGATCTCCGGTTCAAGAGCCTTTACCGCAGCGGCAAGGAGTTCGAGCTCATGCAGCGGGCTCTGGGCTTCGCTGCCCTGGCCATCCTTACCGTGATCCCGCTGCTTATCCTGGTCGCGGCCGCCAGCCCGGCCCCGCACCGCGGCCTCGCCGGGTGGGTGGTCTACGGCATGGGCCTGACCGGTTCCTCCGCCGACGCTGTGACACGGCTCTTCTCGGCGCCAAGGCGGGTGCTGGGCACGACGAGCGTGTTCAGTGCTCTGGTGCTGAGCGTGTCCGGGGTGGCGTTGGCAGGCAGCGTGCAGGCTGGGTTCGAGAGGATCTGGGGCCTTATCGCCGGGCCGTGGCACAAGATCTGGCGTCAGGCGGTGTGGCTGGCCGCCCTCATCGCCTACATCTTCGCGGCGGCCACGGTCGGGTCGGTGGCGAACGGCGGGCTTGCCGAGACGGCGGGCCGTGTGGCGGTGGCGGTGGTGCTCGGCATCGCCTTCTTCTGGTGGGGGCTACGGTTCCTGCTCGGAGGCCGGGTGAGCTATCTGGCGGCGATGCCGGGTGCGGTGGCGACGCTGGTGGGCCTGAGTGGCCTGCGAGCCTTCTCCGGGCTGGTCTTCGAGCCGCTCATCGTCAGGAACGCGGTCAGCTACGGCGCGCTGGGCTCCGTCCTGATCGTGGCGTCGTGGCTGATCGGCGTCGGCTGGGTCGTCTACGCCGGCCAGTTGTTCGGGCGCTGGTTCTACGACGCCTGGCTGCACGCCTGGGCCCACAGCTGCGGGGGCCACAGGGAACGGGGCGGCGGGGAAGGGGACGACCAGTGCCCAGGGCGTCAATTACGCCGCCTGGGTAGTCGGTGGCGGCGCCGCCGCGAATGGCGGAGAAGCGGCAGCGCCGGTCTCTTTGGCTAAGGCAGCAAGCCCGCGCCGACCCGTTCACCGTCTAGGCTCCGCGACGCGAGTATCCGGCTGGAGTCCATGAAATTCCGAGCCGGTCAGGTCGACGACAAAATTGCGCTCGCGGACCACCAATAGCTTCGAGGATGCAGCGCGGTCTGCAGCCGCTCGTTGAGAGTGTCGCTGCGGCGCAGGCTGTGCTCGTGCAACGGAGTTACATCCGCCGCATCCGGCCGTAGCGGATCATATCGTCCTTCCCGGCCAACAAGATTGCGCAGACAAAGACCGCGCTAGCTAGTCCCGGTTTTCCCCTGCGGGGAGGTCGCGCAGGCGTGAAAATTGGTGCCGCGGTGGCCCGCCGAGCCCGGGACTCCTCTGGGACGCAGTGCCCGGTAGCTAGTCTGGCGCCGGGGTCTTGACCTACGGGTTGC
>DATAEH010000079.1:0-8780 GCA_036258115.1 Streptosporangiaceae bacterium | reverse complement strand
GCAACCCGTAGGTCAAGACCCCGGCGCCAGACTAGCTACCGGGCACTGCGTCCCAGAGGAGTCCCGGGCTCGGCGGGCCACCGCGGCACCAATTTTCACGCCTGCGCGACCTCCCCGCAGGGGAAAACCGGGACTAGCTAGTGACGGTCACTGTCACCAACGGGTAGCCGGTTGCGCCGTTCGGCTCCGGCGGCCCGGTCAGAGCGGTCTGCGTATAGCCGGTCGCGTCGGTGGCACGCGCTTCGATCCGGTGCGTGCCTTGCGTCGCATACCAGTCGATCGACCACTGCCGCCAGGTGTCGATGCCAGGAACTGCGGCAAGCCTGGCATGGCGCCACGGTCCACCGTCGACCCGGACCTCGACAGCATCGATGCCCTTGTGCTGAGCCCACGCGACGCCCGCGATGGCACTCTTTCCCGCCTTCACCGCGCCCTGGCCTGATGGCACATCAATCCGCGACTCGGTCTTGATCGGAGCCTGCTGTGACCAGCCGCGCTCGGCCCAGTACGCGTGATTGGCCGCGTAGGTGGTCACCTCGATGTCGGTGATCCATTTGCATGCTGACACGTAGCCGTAGAGCCCAGGCACGACCGTGCGGACGGGGAAACCATGTGCGGTGGGCAGCGGCTGGCCGTTCATGCCGACGGCCAGCAGGGCCTCCCTGCCATCCATGGCGGTCTGGACCGGCGTACCTGAGGTGAAGCCATCCGAAGAAGTGCAGTACAGCTGGTCGGCGCCCGCCTTGATCCCGGCCTCCCGCAGTAGCGCCCCGAGACTGGCGCCGAGCCACCGCGCATTGCCGACATAGGGGCCGCCGACCGGATTCGACACACACGTCAGCGTGATATAGCTCTCGATCAGCGGGCGCTTGAGCAGATCGTGGAAGCTGAGCGTGAGCTCCCGGCTGACCATGCCGTGGATTCGCAACTGCCAGCTCTTCAGCGGGATCTGCGGCAGCACGATCGCCGTGTCGACCCGGTAGAAGCGGGTGTTCGAGGTGAGGAACGGACCGAGGCCCGGGATCCGCAGGTCGACGCCGGCGGGCAGGGCTGGTGCTGGCGTCGTTGGGGACGGCAGGTGCAACGACCGAACAGCCTCGGCCACGCTCTCCCGTTCGCTGAGCTGTCTGCCTGCGAAGTAGGAGACGGCGGCGGCGCCCGCCGCCACCACGCTGCCAGTGATGAACTGGCGCCTCGGCGGCTCCCGAACGCTCAGGCTGACCGTCCTGGCTGGTTGCACGTCCGGACCAGGGCGGCCTTCGTCGTCATGACCAGGCTCTCCGGAACTGCTTGCGCTGGCCGCAGCCAGGGCTCTGAGTGGTGGGCCGGTGGCTGCCGGCCTCGCCGCGCGGGTGAGCCTCACCAGCGCGAATGCGGCGGCCGCAGCGCCGATCAGGGACGGGAGCAGGTCCACCGCGGTCGCCGTCGGCCGCGTCCCGGCCGCGATCAGGCCGATCGCCCCGAAGATGGCGACTCCGGTGAGGCCGTTCCCCTCGCGTTGCTGAGCCAGCACCCCGATCGCGGCCGCGAACAGCGCGAGCACGACCAGCACGCCGATCTGGAGCACGAGCTTGTCGTGGGTTCCGAATTCGCTGATCGCGAAGTTCTTGACCGGCGAGGGACTCAAGTCGATGGAGAGCTGGGCGGTCGCCACAACAGGTGATCCGACCGGCCCGGTAAAGCCGCTCACCAGGTAGCCGACGGTCACGCCAACCGCACCGGATAGCAGTCCGGCAACGACGCCGCGGACCGGCACGTGCTTCGCAAGGGTCACACTTGTTATTCGTACCAGCGCCGGCCACGGTTCGGTCTGGAGCACCCGCCAAGCCGCCTGGGAGCCGGCAACGAATACAGAAGTGTGGGCATGACTGAAGGCCGATGGCAGCGACCAGCCGGGGCGGAGCCGCCCCGGAGTCCGGGCCGCTGGGCCGCGCCCGGACTAGACGACTTGCTGACCGCCGTTGCCCGCGGCGACGAGGGTGCCTATGACGCGGTCTTTGACCTGACGTCTGGCTGGGTGCTCGGTGTCGCCAGGAAGGTCGTCCGTGACCCTGCACTGGCCGAGGAGGTCATGCAGGAGGTAATGCTCGACGTCTGGCGGCTCGCGAGCCGGTTCGATCCGGCTAGGGGGAGCGGAACGAGCTGGGTGATGACCCTTGCACACCGCCGCGCAGTCGACCGCGTGCGATCCGAGCGCAGCCATGCGACCCGGGAGCTGCGCGCCGCGGTGTCGGTCATCGACTACGACGACGTGACCGAGGCGGTAGAGGCCAGCCTGGAGGCCGAGCGGGTACAGCGTTGCCTGGGCTCGCTAACCAGCCTTCAGCTGGAGTGCGTCAATCTGGCGTACTACGGCGGCTACACATACGCCGAGGTCGCCGAGCTGCTTGGCGTGCCCGCGGGGACCGTGAAGACCAGGATGCGGGACGGCCTGATCCGGCTGCGCGACTGCCTGGGGGTGCCGTGACGACTTTCGATGAGCACGACCTGCACACCCTGGTGGGCGCGTACGTGATAGACGCGATCACCGACGACGAGCGCTCCCTGTTCGCGGCGCACCTTGCCGACTGCCCTGCCTGCCGCGACGAAGTAAACGAGCTGCGCGAGGCGGCCGCCAGGCTGGGTACGGCACATGCGGTCCGGCCGCGTTCTGACCTGAAAGAGCGGGCGATCCGCGCGGCGCATAACACGGGCCAGCTCGCCCCTGTTATTGCTGAAAATGAACAGGGACAGCCGACCGCACGTGGCGGCCTGGCTCGCAAGGCGCGGCGGCTCCCTGTGTTCCTGACCGCGGCCGCCGCTGCGGTGGCGGCTGCCGCCATCGGCATTGGCACGCACTACGCGGACATGCATGGTCAGGACTCGCGGTCAGGGCGCACTGTCGACGCAGTGCTCAGCGCGCCCGACGCCGTGATGCGCACCGCGCCCGTCAGCAGCGGCGGAATGGCTATCGTCGTCACGTCGTGGCGCGAGCACATGGCCGTGTTCATCGCGCATGGGCTGCGGGAGCTGCCGCGCGCGATGCGGTACGAAATCTGGCTGATGGGACCGCGCGGCGAGCGACCGGCCGGAATGCTGGCCGTTCATCGCAGGGACATGGCCGGTCCCGAGCTCATCACCGGCATCGGCTCGGGGGACATGGTGGGCCTCACAGTGGAGCCAGCCAGCGGCTCGCTGCACCCGTCGTCTGCACCGCTTGTCATGATCGGTCCTGGCCGGCATTAGCCAGCGTGGAACGGCTGTGCCGGCCACCGGTTTAGCTAACGGTGCCGAGCGTTTGGGCTAGAGCATGCTGGTCCTGGGTAAGAACGTTCCCCATGCGGCTGCACTCCTTGCGCGCGGCACCCGCAGCCTGTGCGGCGCTCGCCGCCGGCCTGGCGTTCGTGCTGGCCGCGTGCGGCAGCACGACGACCACGTCAGCCACCCCCACCGGCGGGGCAGGGCCGGTGGGCGCGGCACCGAGCCCATCGGCGTCGAGCCTACCCACCGCGGGGACCGCAGCCCGCATAGGCGCCGACTGCGCCATGATCCCCGTCAAGGGCAAGGGGAGCATCGGCTCGATGAGCACCGAGCAGGCGCTGAAGGCCGCGTCCAGCAACCCGCAGCTCTCGGTCTTCATCGCGGCCGTCAGGCGGGCCGGGCTGGAGAAGACGCTGAACGCGCGACATTCGTACACTCTGATCGTCCCGGTGAACAGCGCCTTCGCATCTCTTTCGAAGGCCGAGATCACCCAGCTGCGCAACTCGGGTTTCCTGCTGAAGACCGTCCGATATCACACACTCAAGTCCAAGGTTGCGCCGCAGGAGTTCGTGACAGGCGCACGGCCGCTGACGCTCCAGGGCATACCGCTCTCGCTGTCCAAGTCCGGCTCGGTCTACAAGGTAAACGGCGCCACCGTGCTCTGCGGCAACATCAAGACTCGGAATGCGACCGTCTACATCGTCAACAAGGTTCTCCTGCCGCCACATTGAGCGGCCAGCCGGACCAGCGCTGTGCGAACGCCTTCCCCGGCAGGCTAACGTGGCCTCGTGAAAGCATCGCCTGAGGCGCAGCTGCGGCTGCTAGAGCTAGCGGACATCGATGCCGAGCTCACCAGGATCGAGCACCGGCGGCGCGGACTTCCCGAACACGCCGAGCTGGAGCGGCTCGAAGCCAGGGACGCCGAGCTCCGAGACTCGATCGCAGCGCTCACCGCGCAGAACAGCGACCTCAAACGCGAGCAGGCCAAGGCTGAGGCGGATGTTGAGCAGGTTCGGGCCAGGATCGACCGCGACCGTAACCGGCTCGACAGCGGCATGGTCAACTCTCCCCGAGAACTGGAGAACCTGCAGTCGGAGGTGCAGTCGCTGCACCGACGGCAGTCTGACCTGGAAGAGGTCGTCCTCGACGTGATGGAGCGGCTGGAGACGGCCCAGAGCACACTGACACAGGCCACGGCCGAGCGCGAGCAGCTCGCGACCGAACTGACGAGCGTCAGCGCGGCTAGGGATACGGCGTTGGGCGAACTGGGGGAGCAGTCGGTGAAGGCCGCTGACCGCCGGGTCGAAGTCACCGCTGCCATTCCCGGAGACCTATTGGACCTGTACGACAAGCAGCGCGCGCAGCACGGCGGGGTGGGCGCCGCTGCGCTGCGCAACCGCAGCTGCCAGGGCTGCAACCTGACGCTCAATACCGTGGACCTGAACGCGATCAGGGCCGCGCCGGCGGAAGAGGTCCTGCGTTGCGAGGAATGCAGGCGAATCCTGGTCAGGACGGCTGACTCAGGTCTGTGACCAGCAGCGAAACGAGCGGGACTGGGGCGGCCCGCGTTCCCGTCGGCGCGGCAGCTTCTGCTGGTGCGGCGGCTTCTGCTGGCTCTCCTGCAGGACCCGGCTGGGGCACCTGGACGGGCAAACCGACCGTCACGCTGCTTCTCCGGCACGGCGCGACGGAGCTGTCTGCCGAGCGCAGATTCTCCGGCCGGGGAGACATCGCGCTGACGAAGGAAGGCATGAAGCAGGCCAGCCTGGCGGCACGCAAGCTCGCCGCCTCGCCTGGTGTCGACGTCATCCTCACGTCACCGCTGCAGCGAGCCAGGAGGACCGCTGAGGTCGTCGCGGAGGCAACGGGCGCACCGCTTATCGTCGATGACGACCTGATTGAAGCGGATTTTGGCGAGTGGCAAGGCCTCACCTTCGCCGAGGCGCGCGAGCGCTGGCCTGATGAGCTGACCGCGTGGCTGGCGACCCCAGACGCCGCGCCGCCCGGCGGCGAGAGCTTCGCGATGGTCGCGTTGCGCGTCCTGGCCGCGCTCGAACGGCTGGTCCAGGCTCATAAGGACAAGCGGGTGGTCGTCGTCAGCCACGTCACGCCGATCAAGACCCTTGTCTGCAGGGCGCTCCTGGCGCCGCCCGAGGCGATGTTCCGGATGAACCTGGACGTGGCGTCGCTGACGAGAATCGACAACTTCGACAACGGCTCCTCTCTGCTGCGGTCGCTCAACGACACCTCCCACCTGCAAGAACGCCGCCGCCGCTGGTTCTGAACGTATGCAGCGGCCTGCTTCCTCAAGCCTCAGCCAAGACTGAGCGGGCTTTCGCGCACTAAACTGGGAGAAGCGGCGGGTGAGCTGGCCGGGCGGCCGCGCTGGCTCCGGTTCGCCGGAGTCCAACGAGGAAGGTCCGGGCTCCGCAGGGCAGGGTGGTCGGTAACGCCGACCCGGGGTGACCCGCGGGAAAGTGCCACAGAAAACAAACCGCCACCCGGCTTCGGCCGGGCGGTAAGGGTGAAACGGTGGTGTAAGAGACCACCAGCGCCGCAGGTGACTGCGGCGGCTCGGTAAACCCCACCCGGAGCAAGGTCAAAAGGGCAGTGCCGCGCGAGCGGCACGTCTGCGCGAGCGATCGAGGGCGGCCCGCCCGATGCTCGCGGGTAGACCGCACGAGGCTGTCGGCAACGGCAGTCCTAGATGGATGGCCGCCGGCCCGCGCAAGCGGGTGCACAGAACCCGGCCTACAGGCCAGCTCACCCGCCGCCTGTGCTCTGACGTGGACTTTCTCTGGCATCGCGAACCTTAGATGGCGTCCTGTTCCGTCGGGCTGTCCTGAACCGGGCGATGACGATTGCTTCGTACTGCGCGTTCGACCTGTCGCCCGACAACCGCTACGTGTTCGTCGCAGTCGCAGGCAGCTTCACGAACGTCAGCCTCGTAGCCAGCTGGTCCGCCACTACGCCCATCTGGAGCGTGCGGCTCCCGAGCAACAGCGACACGCCGGACTCACAAGAACTCATCGTCGCCCTGAGCGCGACATCTCATTAGAGCGACCTATGCGCCGATCCCGTAGTTCGGGATTAATAGGGATCTCCAGCGTTACGGCGATGCAGGAATGGCCGAAAATCTCCATCGCATCCGCGGGTTCAGACCCAACGCATCGGATGGTTTCTTCGTTTACTAGTTGAAGCTTCGTATCCAAGGGGTGGCGTGCAGAGCTGGGGACAGGTGCTGGCTGAGCTGGCAAGCAACCGGCTCATGTCGTTGAAGCGTCATGCGTTCCTGCTGTGCGGCGATGAGAGCCAGGCCGAGGACCTGGTCCAGGATGCCCTTGTCCGGGCGTACGGGCGGCCGCTACGAGCCCATCGCCCGGGCGCCGCGGAGGCTTACGTGCGTGTGAACATGACGCGCCTGTTCATCGACGGTGCTCGCAGGCGGACACGCTGGCAGCGGCGGGCACCGCTACTTCAAGACACGGCGCATGCAGTAGACCCCGCCGATCAAGTGCTCGACCGCGACCTGCTGCTGACCGCGATGAATGGCTTGTCATCACAGCAACGGGCGTGCGTGGTGTTGCGGTATTACCAGGATCTGCCCCTGACGCAGGTGGCCTCCGAACTGGGCCTAGCAGAGGGGGCCGTCAAGCGGTACCTGAGCGAGGCGATGACCCGGCTAGCCGGGCGGCTGTCTCCGGCTGCCAGCGGCGATAGGGGAAGGGTTGAACCCGATCGTTCTTGATGAGCAGGACCTGCGCCAGCGCCTGACGGCGACAGCCGACCGCGTCCAAGGTGCCCGCTTCACCGCTGCTGACGTTGCTGGCCGCATCCGGCGGCGCAGGGCCAAGATCATCGGCCTGGCGTCGGGGTTGTTGCTAGTTGTGGCCGCGGTTGCCGTCGCAGTTCCAGTCACGTTGATCAACCCAAGCCTCGGGCCGGAGAGCGTGCCCTCAGTGGTCAAGATGCGGGTGTCGTTCACCGTGACGGTCAATGGCCAGAGCCGGACGCGGCCGAAGAATGCGCCACCGCCGGTGTTCACCTTCCACCGCGGCGAGCATCTCAGCATCAAGGTCGGTGTGCTGGTCCAGGAGCACGCCAAGGTGACAAACCTGTGGCTAGGTATCACCAGAGGCAGGCTCGGCTCGCCCGGTCCTGGTGGGCAGCGGCCAACCGGTCTGCAACCGGTCCTCTCGCGCACTCCCCAGGACAGCTCACCCCGGGGCCGCACACCTTCAGGCTGGCCTGGACGATGCCCGCTCACCTTTCCCGCGGCGGCTCGGTACTGCTGGCCGCCGGCTGGCAGCAGCCCAACGCCAGCATCGGAAGCTTCATAGCCGAGTTCGTCCCGCCGCCCGGCAGCGTCATGTCGGCGGCGCAAACATGCCGACGGGTCATGAGACGGGCGATCACAGGAGTGTCGTTTTCCGCAGCACAGCGGGTGCGGCTGGTCCTCACCAGATACGCCCGCAACCCGATCGAGTCCACACGCGAGGTAGGAACCGCGCGTCAGATACCGCTCCGGACACTGGTCTGGGTGATCGAGGTCCACGCTAAGGCCATCAACTGGCACCTGGCATACCCGCGGCCGAGCCAATCGCGCACGCGTCCAGACACCGACTTCTCGGTCGTGATGAACGCCCGGACCGCTATGATGAGCGACTTCGGCGAAAGCAACCACTGGCCGCTTCCGTTGTCGAAGCTAGGCAAGGTGGTCAGCCTGCCACCCCAGTGCTAACCGCTCTCAGCCACGAAGAAACAGCACGAGCAGTTCGTGCCCGTCACGTGCCCGATCGACGGCTCAACCACCAGCATCCCGATCACTCGCGGACAAGCATCATCCCTGATCACCTGGGCTGAGACAGGTCATAGACCACGCAAACTCTGCTTCCCAAGCTGACAGCGCCCGTCTTGGCTCATAACTCGCCAATAATCGGCGGGCAATGGAGCCCGATATGCGATTTCAGGTCGTCTGGGCAACCGTTTAGGCCGAGCTCAGTCGTGATTTCATAATGCTCTGACACGGGCTCATTCCGATACGCGTGTATACATCGACTCTGCTTCGCCAGAAACCACAAGATCAGCTCGGCTTGTGCATCCGCCATTGCTATTTGCAAAGACGGGGCAGGTTTGCCCGTGATGGGCCAGCGCGTCGAGGGTCCGGCTTGTCTGATCGCTGCGCACTCGAGCACGTGACGCACCATAACCGCGCATGCCCGGGTTTCGCTAACGCTCGGCTAGTGTCCTGAGTCATTAATTCATTGGCAGATGTCCCCGGCGCAAGCCACGGATGTCATGGTTCGGCGCTGTTACAGGTCGGCGATGGGACCTGCGGCTCGCGGTATGGCCTCGCGGGTGGCCTCTTGGTAGCTGCCGCTGGCGAGTTCGATCTTGATGTTCCTGGCGAGGAACTCGCCGGAGGCATCGTGGCAGCCGATGAAGTAGTGGTGCAGGTCTGCGTGGCGGGATGGGGCGCGGTCCGGGAAGGCGTGCCGGTTGCAGGCGAGCAGCCGGTCGTGCCATGTCGAGTTGATGAC